>NC_005956.1:0-703750 GCF_000046705.1 Bartonella henselae str. Houston-1
GTGAAGAGAGAAAAAAAATCCTTTCATTTACACATGCTTTCTGATGCAACGGGAGAAACATTAATATCTGTTGGAAGAGCTGTAGCATCACAATACACGATGAGTCAGGCAACAGAACATATCTATCCGATGATTCGTAACAAAACACAGTTGCAGAGAGCTCTTGATGAGATACAACAAGAGCCTGGGATAGTTCTTTACACAATCATTGACAAAAAAATTAAAATTCTTCTTAGAAAAAGATGTGAAAAAATAGAAATTCCCTGTATTGATATACTCCATCCTGTTTTGAATGCTTTTAAATCTTACCTTGGAATACCTACAAATTTACGTGTCAGTGCACAACATGGTCTTAATGCAGATTACTTTCGCCGTATTGAGGCGTTGGATTTTACAATAGAACATGATGATGGTCAGTCTCCTAATAGCCTCTCGGATGCAGATGTAATTCTTGTTGGAATTTCAAGAACTTCTAAAACACCAACTAGTATTTATTTAGCAAATCGTGGAATTAAAACTGCCAATGTTCCTCTTATTCCAGGCATTAATTTGCCAGACACTCTTTTAGGAGCAAAAAATGCTCTGATTATAGGCTTAATTGCATCAGTTGAACGAATTTCACATATTCGTCAAAATCGAAATTTGGGTGATGATTTTTCTCTTGAAAGTTATACGGATAGAATCAATATATCTGAAGAGTTAACTTATGCAAAACGTATTTGTGAACGTTTTAGCTGGCCTGTTATTGATGTTACAAGACGCTCTATTGAAGAAACTGCTGCGGAAATATTTGAACTTTTGTCGCGATTTCGTGAAGGAAAATGAAAGAAAAATCTATGTTAGCAGAGACTTTAATATTAGCATCTCTTAGTTCTTATCGTGCACAATTGTTAAAAAAAGCAGGTTTAAATTTCTTCGTTAAAGGAGCTTCTTTTGATGAAAGAGAAGTAGAAAAAACAGGAAAAACAAAAAATCCTAAAGAACTGAGTTGTTTTCTTGCAAGTGCAAAAGCAAAAAATGTTTCTGAGCGTTTTCCTGAGGCCTTAGTTATTGGGTGTGATCAAATACTTGATTTAGAAGGTCAAGTCTTTCATAAAGTTAAAAGTATAGAAGAAGCACATCAACGTTTGTGCATTTTGTCAGGAAAGATTCATTCTCTTCATAGTGCAGTAGCTTTATTTCAGAATGGCCAAGAAATTTGGGTTGAAGCTTTTAGTGCTCATATGTCAGTACGTCCTCTGTCATCAGAATTCATTGAGCGTTATCTTGCTCGTGTAGAGACGGATATTTTAAACAGTGTGGGCGTGTATCAAATTGAAGGAGAAGGTATCCACCTTTTTGAAAAAATTGAAGGAGATTTTTTTACTATTATTGGGTTACCTTTATTACCTTTATTAATAAAGTTGCGTCACTTTGAGGTCATTGATGGTTAATTTAACAATAAAGCGCGAAAAAAAAAAAATTCCACGTGCGTTTGTTGTTGGTACTCCTATTCATCATTCAAAATCGCCAAAAATTCACAATTTTTGGCTTAAACAATATGATTTACAGGGTGAATATTTAGCACAGGAAGTAACATCTGAAGAATTTAGAGATTTTTTAACATCTCTAAAAAGGAGAGGATTTTGTGGAGGCAATGTCACTTTACCTCATAAACAGGAAGCCTTTCATTTGGCAAATTATAAAGATGATGTAGCAACGATGATTGGTGCTGTTAATACACTGTGGTATGAAGGAGATAAACTTTGTGGCACAAACAGTGATGCTTATGGTTTTAGTGCTAACCTTGATGATTCTGCTCCTGATTGGATGGGGGAAACAGCTCTTGTTTTTGGTGCCGGTGGTGCTGCACGCGCTATTCTCTATGCTTTAAAAAAACGAGGATTTGAGCGTATTTGTTTAGTTAATCGTACAAAACAACGGGCAGAGAGTTTAGCTGAGCATTTTGGAAAACCGGTTGAAGTTTGTGATTGGTATAAGGCGCATGAAATACTTTATCAGGCTGATTTAATTGTCAATACGACTTCTGTAGGCATGATAAACTCAAATGAGAAAGAAAGTACTTCTTTTTTTTGTGATTTTCATAAAACGAAGACAACAGCGTTAGTAACAGATATTGTTTATACGCCTTTGGTAACCCCTTTCTTACAACGAGCAAAAGCACACGGTCTAAGAACAGTTGATGGACTAGGAATGCTTTTACATCAGGCTGTTTTAGGGTTTGAACGATGGTTTGGAATAAGACCACGGGTGACAAAGGCATTACGGGCGACAATTTTACAGGATATGGGTGAAAAGAGAGGATGAAAATCATAGGGCTAACCGGATCAATTGCTATGGGAAAATCAACAGTTGCTGATTTTTTCAGACAAGCGGGTATTTCCGTTTTTAGTGCTGATGAGGCAGTTTACAAACTTTATAAGAGTGAACCAACTTTATCTCTCATAGAATATAAATTCCCTGGCGTTTTTGAAAATGGTAAAGTAAATCGCCAAAAACTTTCTGAAATTTTGATCAACGATAATGAAAAATTACAAACTTTAGAAAAAATAATACATCCTTTGGTTCAAGAAAAAGAAAAAAAATTCATTGATACAGCGCGTCAACAGGGAGAAAAATTAGTTGTTCTTGATATTCCACTTCTTCTTGAAACGAAAGGTGAAAAACGTGTAGATAGTGTGGTTGTTGTTTCTGCTCCATTGGCAATACAAAAAGAGCGTGCGATGATTCGCCAAAATATGAGTGAAAAAAAATTTGCTTTTATCAATGGGAGGCAAATGTCTGATGAAAAAAAACGAGCACGTGCTGACTTTATTATTGATACAGGAAAAGATTTAGAAAACACCCGTGAACAAGTTCTTTTTGTGATAAAAAGTTTGCTAAAGAATTAAAATAATGCGTGAAATTATTTTTGATACAGAAACAACAGGTTTAGATAAAGAAAAAGACCGTATAATAGAAATCGGCTGTGTAGAAATGGTTGATCGTTATCTTACAGGACGCCGATTCCACGTTTATTTGAATCCACAAGGCGTTATTATTCCTGATGAAGTTGTAGCAGTTCATGGATTGACCAATGAACGTTTAAAGAATGAAAAAAGCTTTAGTGATATTGCCGATGAATTTTTAGAGTTTATCAATGGTGCAACAATGATTGCCCATAATGCAAGTTTTGATATTGGTTTTCTTAATGCAGAATTAGCACGAGCAAATAAACCACTTATCAGTGTTGACAATATTCTTGATACATTGGCTATGGCACGGCGCAAATTTCCTATGGCGCCTAATTCTCTTGATGTTTTGTGCAAACGTTTTGGCATTGATAATAGTCATCGTGTTTTTCATGGTGCTTTGCTTGACGCGGAAATTCTTGCCGATATTTATATCGAGCTCATTGGTGGAAAGCAGGGCGTATTGGTTTTTGGAAACAATGGAAGTGTTCATGAAGAGAGCGAGAATGACAAGAATGCTTTCTCAGCAGTTAAAATCCGTCCACAAAACCTTTCTCCACGGCTAAGTGTACAAGAAAAAACTATGCATGCTGATTTTGTTAAAAAAATGGGTGAAAAGGCTTTGTGGAATTCTTTTAAAATTCCTCAATAATTTTTTTCTAAAAAGTTCGTTAAAAAACGAAAAATAACAAGATACCTAAAAAAATATGGTCGTTGTGGGGAGGGGAACACCACAACGACCCCGTCGTTACATAGTACCTTAGCTATCATAGGAGGAGCAAAATGAAAGCTATTATATCCTGTAACAGCAAAGAAAAGCTCTAGGTACTAACTATAAAGTGTAACGACTTCATGCTTTATGAAAAGAAAAAATGGCTTTTTAGAGGCGTTTTGATAAATTTAAAAATAAGAATGAAAAAAAATATAAAAATATATAAGAGTAAATTGTTTTTTAGCTGAAATGGAGAAATGAAACTGTCATGAAAGCAACAGATCATCTTTTTTTGGTTGATGGATCAGGTTATGTTTTTCGTGCTTACTATGCTTTACCGCCTTTAAAGCGCAAAAAGGATGGACTCCCTGTAGGAGCTGTAGCTGGTTATTGTAACATGCTATGGAAACTTCTCTGTGACGCCCGTAATACAGCTACTGGCATTGTTCCAACCCATTTTGCTGTTGTTTTTGACTATTCATCGGATACTTTTCGCAAGCAAATTTATCCACAATATAAAGCCAATCGCGTGATGCCTCCTGAAGATCTTATTCCTCAATTTTCTCTCATACGTCAGGCAACAAAGGCTTTTAATTTGCCATGTATCGAAAAGGAAGGATTTGAAGCGGATGATTTAATTGCTACCTATGCACAATTGGCAACAAAGGTTGGAGCAAAAACAACGATTATTTCTTCTGATAAAGATTTGATGCAATTGGTAAATACACATGTGTCTTTATATGATGGGATGAAAGACAGACATATCGGTATTTCTGAAGTTATAGAAAAATGGGGTGTTGCACCTGAAAAAATGGTTGACTTACAAGCTTTAACTGGAGATCCAACAGATAATGTACCAGGTATTCCAGGTATTGGTCCCAAAATTGCAGCGCAATTGCTCAATCAATTTGGCTCTCTTGATCTTTTATTACAGCATGTGACAGAGGTTAAACAAACAAAACGACGTGAAAATATTCAAGCTTATAGTGAACAGGCAAAAATTTCTCGTGAATTGGTTCAACTTAAAACAGATGTACCTATAGAGAATGATTTAGATGATTTTATTTTAGAACCCCAAGATGGACCGCGCTTAATCGCTTTTCTTAAAGCTATGGAATTTGCCACATTAACGCGTCGTGTAGCAGAGGCAACAGCATGTGATGCAGCAGTTATTGATGTACTTGATATAGATGTTGAATGGGAAAAATCTGGATATGAACGTGATTCTAATTTTAAAAGAGCTGAGAGAGAATCTCTTCATGATTTTTCTGAAAACTCCCCACAACGGTTAGCACAAAAACGTCAAGATCAAGCTTTAAGCCAGAAAATTACAAGAGATACCTATACAACCATTTTTGATGAAAAAACTTTGAAAGAGTGGTTATCACAAGCACAAGAGCAAGGCTTTTTCGCTTTTGATACCGAAACAACCTCTCTTGATCCCATACAAGCAAAACTTGTTGGTTTTTCGTTGGCATTACAACCGGAAAAAGCAGCCTATGTACCCCTTGAACATGTTGAAGGGGAAAATGATCTTTTGAAGGGCGGGCGCATTGTTTCACAAATTGAAACACAGAAGGCTTTGACGCTTTTAAAGCCGATATTAGAAGATCAAGCGGTTTTAAAAATTGGTCAGAATATAAAGTATGATTGGTTAGTGATGAAACAATACGGCATAGTGATACATTGTTTTGATGACACAATGCTTTTATCGTATGCTTTAGAAGCTGGAACTTTAACACATAATATGAATGCTTTGTCTGAACGTTGGCTTGGTCATAAACCGATTGCCTACAAGGATCTAACACATAACGGAAAAAAGATCACGTCTTTTGCAGAGGTGGATTTGAAACAAGCAACCCTTTATGCTGCGGAGGATGCTGATATAACGCTTCGTTTATGGCAAGTTTTAAAACCACAACTTGTAGCGCAGGGAATGACAAGAATTTATGAGCGCCTTGATCGACCACTGATAGAGGTCCTTGCAAGAATGGAAGAACGCGGGATTCTTGTTGATAGACAGATTTTATTGCGTCTTTCAGGAGAATTGGCGCAGGCTGCTTTTATTCTAGAAGAAGAAATTTATCAGCTGTCTGGTGAGAAATTTAATCTTGCTTCGCCAAAACAATTAGGTGATATCCTTTTTGGAAAAATGGGATTACCTGGAGGTGCTAAAACGAAGGGTGGACAATGGTCAACCTCTGCACAAACCTTGGAGGAATTGGCTGCTGAAGGCCATATTTTACCGCGTAAAATTATTGATTGGCGTCAACTTGCAAAACTAAAATCTACCTATACAGATGCTTTGCCATCTTATATTTTACCAAAGACGGGGCGTGTTCATACGAATTATTCTTTAGCAATAACATCAACGGGACGGTTATCGTCATCAGAACCAAACTTGCAAAACATTCCAGTGCGAACCGCTGAAGGACGTAAAATACGAACAGCTTTTGTTGCTCCAAAACGGCATGTACTGCTATCGGCTGATTATAGCCAAATTGAATTACGCATTCTTGCGCATATTGCTAACATTACAGCACTCAAAGAAGCTTTTTCTAGGGGGCAGGATATTCACGCTATTACTGCATCGCAAATATTTGGAGTAGCAATAGAAGGGATGCCGTCAGATATAAGACGACGCGCGAAGGCGATTAATTTTGGCATTATTTATGGTATTTCAGCTTTTGGATTAGCCAATCAATTAGGTCTTTCACGGCAAGAAGCGGGGCGTTATATTCAGCTTTATTTTGAGAGATTTCCGGGAATTAAGGATTATATAGAAACGACAAAAACCTTTGCACGCCAAAATGGTTATGTAGAAACAATTTTTGGACGTCGTATTCATTATCCGGAAATAAAAGCAGCTAGTCCACAAGTTCGTTCCTTTAATGAACGAGCTGCTATCAATGCACCAATTCAAGGATCAGCTGCGGATATTATTCGCCGTGCTATGATTCAAATGGAAGATGCTTTGGAAAAAGAAAAACTGTCAGCTAAAATGTTATTACAAGTGCATGATGAATTGGTTTTTGAGGTACCAGAAGAGGAGAGTAAAAAAACCATGGCTGTTGTTAAAAAAGTTATGGAAAACGCTACAATGCCGGTTTTATCTTTGTCTGTGCCACTTGAAGTAAAAGTAATGGTCGCTCAAAATTGGGATGAAGCACATTAGCCTTTTTCATTTATTTTATTTTTTAAGAGTAGCCATTGCATGAGAAAGATCAAGATAAGCTTTGATAGGCAAATGATCTGAGGCAATGCGTGCAAGCGGTGAATGATGATTTTCAATACGTATCACTAGTTGATGAGGGAAAGCAAGAATTCTATCAAGAGCCAGAAGGGGGAAACGAGAAGGAAAGCTTGGTACGGTTCCAACTGTGCTATCAAAATAGGGTGCAAAATGGTTTAAAGATGAACCTTTTCCAATCCGCCATTCATTAAAATCCCCAATAAGCAGTGTAGGCATAAGAGGGCGTTTTTGCAGCAGTGAGAGGAGCATTTTTGTTTGCTGATTGCGAGAATGGCGTAATAATCCAAAGTGAGCGGCAATAACACGAATAGGACCTACTTCCATTTCAAGATCTGCAATCACCGCACCACGCGGTTCAATACCGGGCAGCGTGATTTGTAAAGTATCGCATACATGTCCTTTTCGTAAAAAAAGAGCATTACCATGCCAACCATGACCATGAGGTGACATAGTGTTCAAAGGCACCGGAATCAGACCTGTTTCGGCTTTTAACAGTTGAAGGTCAATCAAACCAATCCGTTCACCAAAACGTTTATCTGCTTCTTGAAGGGCAAGAATGTCAACTTGCAGTTCAGTAATAACCTGTACAATTCGAGTAGGATTAAAAACTTTATCAACACCTATGCACTTATGGACATTATAGGAAGCGACGGTAAGATCATAATTATCATTATGATTGGATATATCTGACCAATGACAAGACCGTTTACGGATGGCCTTAAAAAGGGGACTATCGAACTTTTTTTGGATAAATGCTGCAAATTGGAAAAATTTTTGCTTATGAAGCTTTTTTGTCATTTTGTGAAGTGTGTATGCCAAGGTAGTGAAGGGTATAGGCTTGCATCAAAAACTAAAAAACCTTGTTTCCTTTAAGAAACAAGGTTTTTTAATTGAGAAATGATAGCTACAATCAATCACGGTTCGAACCAAGAAATTGCAGCAAGAAGACAAACATATTAATGAAATCAAGGTAAAGATTTAACGCACCCATAATAATCTTACGTCCTTGGGTGTCATTTGCATCTCCTTCATAATACATCAATTTAATGTTTTGCGTATCATAAGCTGTGAGACCAGCAAAGATAAAGACGCCAATCACAGAGATAGCGAATTGCAAAGCACTTGATCCGAGAAAGATATTCACAATCATAGAAAGCATCAAGCCAACCAAACCGATAAAAAAGAATGAACCCATCGCTGTGAGATCACGCTTTGTTGTGTAACCATAAAGTGAAAGAGCACCAAAAGTTGCAGCACTAATAACAAAGGTTTGTACGATACTTTCTGTTGTATAACGCAGAATGATCGAGGACAATGAAAGCCCAACGAGGGCAGCATAACCAAAAAAGAGGCTACGGGCTGTACTTGTACTCAAAGTATTGATTTTGAAACTAAGAAATAATACCGCCACAAGTGGTGCAAACATAATAATGTAAGAGAATGGCGATGTATAAAATGTTACTCCAAATGAAGTTAAATAAACACTGCTACTGATTTGAGCGGCTGCCTGGCTCATTTCCGTTGTCGTTGCTAATGATGCAACTGCATAAGCGGCCGCAGCTGTAATAAGCAAACCAATGGCCATTGTATTATAGACACCCAGCATATAGCTGCGCAATCCTTGATCAATTGATGCATCGGCATGAAAGAGTGACGCCGGACGTGAATTTTTGAAATCAGCCATAATATAAAGTCCTTTAGCATATGTTCCGTCAGATATTGGGGTTAGAAAGGATCTCTACCTTTTAGTTTCTATAAGCTTTTATTTAACAAGCAGAAACGACCCCAGGTGCTGCTGGCGGAATTCCAGCTTACCTCCCTTTATTATGGAGATTTATTTCAAAATTACAAGAGACTTTTGTTAAAAGGAAAACTTACAAATTGGTAATGAAAATGAAGAAGAGGGGATTGTGATCAAGGGCATTAAATCTTTTTAGTAGTAAATTTTAAAAAAGCTGGAGAGGTTATTTCAGTGATATTCGTTTAAGGTGCAAATATCAGATTATTTTTGCATAACTTTGTTGATAGTTAGCTAAGCTCTCATAATTTTTAGGATAAGTACAGAGTCTTTTAGAGCCAAAATGAACTTCTAAAGAGTTAAGAATATAAATCTATAACTTATAGGATCTATAAGAAAATCTTCAATAATTTTTTGTACACATCCTATGATTGCTAGAAACTTTAACGAATTTTTGGTTGAGTGTATCACTTTAACACTAAAATTCAAAAGATGATATGAAACATGATACGGAGACAACTCTTTTCCAGTAAGTTAGTGATGGATAGAACTTTTTAGATTTATATCATATTAAAATCAACAGGTTCATGGATGACAGCTGTTATTTTAGGAAAAAGTTTACGGCGTGTGTGAATGTTAGAAAAACTTGAAAAAAAAGAGTTTTCAAAACCATAAATTTTAATAGGAACCACTTTTGCTTTATCAATAATCGCAGCACTCTTTTCATAAACTTTTATAAAGTCTTTTGTAACAGAGATATTTTTTTCTAGAAAAACAATAAGAGGTTTCTTTTGTATTATGGTGTTTATAAAATGGCGATTTTTGAACGATTTTGTGAGATCAATAGGAAAAACATTTATGTATTTAATAAAGGGACGCATCCACCAAAGTTTTGCAGTATGAACGTCAATGACAATAATTGGATTGCGCAAGTTTATTATTTCGCAAATAGTTAGAGCCAGAAAAGTACTGAGAAAGGATACATGGTTAAAAGCTAAAATGGAGGATTTTTCAACTTTGGAAAAATTTTCTATTCCTTTGATTTCTAAACGAAAAAATATGCGAAAAAAAATAAAAATAAAATCGTGGAGAGGATTGGTAGGCAAATATTTTAGTAGAACGATTGCAGTTATTAAAGAGCTAATACCAAGAATAAGAACTATTTTATCAACTGAAGTACCAAGATATTGGATAAAAGTGATAATACCTGCTCCCATAACCATAATAGCAGAGTTGAGAATGTTATTGGCAGCAATAACACGTGCGCGTTTATGAGGTTTAGCCCAGGCTTGCAGTGCAGAAAATCCAGGAACAACAAGAAAAGTACTTGAAGTTGCTGCCAAGGCGAAATCAAATATCATACGCAATAATTTTGAGTGAGAAAAGAAATCAATAAACTTTTCAGCTTTTAATTCAGGATCAAGACCATTAAAAATAATACTTAAGTCTATGCAAACAAGGCCAAAGACAAAAGTTCCTATAGCCGCTAGTAATAAGTTAATTCGTTCCGCTGAAAGCCAAGCCGCTATTGCAGATCCAAGAGCACCGAAAATGGAAAACAATATTAAAAACATGATAGTTCCATTGGGAAGGTAATTAAAAAAAGCCATGAGTATTGGAATGATAGATAAGAGTGTGGCAGCTATAAACCAAAACCAAGAAACTATAAGGCTTACAATCAGTAAGCGTTTTTCTTGGATACAGCATTTGAGAATAGATTTGGTGGCACGTATGATGTTACAGTCAACAATAAGGTCCGATTGTGCAGGAATGTTTTCTGGCATAAAACAACTTGTGGCCCACGAAAGTATAGCTGAGATAATTATAACGAGTGCTGGAATAATTTGAAGTTCATTTTGAAAATCGAAACTGAGTCCAGCCCATAATGTTCCCAATAAAATAGCAATAAAGGTTGCTGTTTCTATCCATGCATTGGCACGTGGTAAGTGAGATTTTGCCATATGGTCTGGTAATGTCGCATACTTAATGGGTCCAAAAAGCGCTGAAGCAGAACTAAAAAGAAATAAACAGAACATAAGCAAAGTAATGGAAGATAAAAAGAGAGAGCCCGCGGTTGCTAAAGCAATAAAGAGAGTAAAAAATTTAATCAAGCGAGCAATTTTTGCTTTACTAAAACAGTCAGCTAATTGGCCTCCTGTTGCAGAAAATAAAAGATAAGGAAGTGAAAAAACACCATTTGTTAAGCTAATAAGGCTTGGTTGATATTCTAAAGCACTACATGTGATAATGAGAAAAACTAAAGTATTTTTAACAAAGTTGTCATTAAAAGCAGAAAAAAATTGGCACCAAAACAGAGGTGCAAAAGCGCGCGAACTTAATAAAAAAGAACGATCATCTGCACTTAGAAACTTTTTCGGAGGAGCAGAATTTTTTTCATTCATCTTTCTTCTCCTTATCGTTTAGTTATATACTCTGTAAAAGAAACAGCATATTTCCAAGAAAAAGAGAAAAAAAGAATATGTTTTTTTTATTTCAAGTCAATAAAGGACTGTCTTTCCTGTCTGAATGAAGGAATATAAACAGATGGAAAAAGCAAAAAAATACTGTTAGAATTGATGGCAGCTTTGTGTATACTATCCACAGTTCAATTTTAAAATGTGTGACGTCTTTTAGGGTAAATATCAGAACATAAAATAGCGGGGACATGATAATTTTTAAGTACATTTGGCGAGAGAGCGGTTGATAGTAGTGAATTACTAAAATGATGAAAGAATGACGCATCAAAATAAGTCTTGATATTGAATCTCTATAACTTCATGGAGAAATTGAAAGGGAGAAACATAAAGATATTAGCTTTTAGAGGCAAAAGGGTTAAAAATTCTTCTAAATCGAAATTTATGAATAAAAACTGATAATATATCGCTCTCTTTTGATTCTATTATAGAAAAGAAGCGCTTTCGGAAGGAAATATATTCTTATTCAGAAAAAGTACTCTTTCTTTTAATCCAGCTAAGCAATTCTTCAATAATGATTGCAATAACACCAAGTGTGATAAAAGTATCTGCAAGATTGAAAACGGCAAAATAAAAGACATCATTAATATAAAAGAGTATATAATCAATAACATAATAGAAACAGATTCGGTCAATAAGATTACCGATTGCACCACCAATAATAAGGGTAAAACCGAAACGTGTTAGAGATTTATTGTATTGGGTATTTTTCCATAACCATAAAAGGAAAATAAGAATGATGAGTGTGAGGAAAATAAGTCCCCAATGAGAAAAAGAAGAAAAAAAAGAAAATGCGATACCAGAATTGCGTACATGGTAGAGAGAAAGAAAAGGTAAAAGCGGGGTCTCTGTTCCGAGGGGTATATTGTGCATAACCCAGTATTTAACTGCTTGATCAATCCCTACTGTAAGAATTAAACCAAGAAGAAAAAAAGGAAATGATTTGCGTGTCATAGTGCAGCCTTACGTGGTTCCAATGTTAAATAAGAACGGCGAATTTCATAAAGCATGATAGCTGTTGCTACTGCGAGATTAAGAGAATCAGCACGTCCACTTTGTGGAATGCGTGCTAGTTTATCACAACAATTTGCAAGAATATCTGGTAAACCTTGTTTTTCATTTCCCATTAAAAGGATAACAGGACCATTTTTGAAATCAATTGTACGATAATCAATAGATCCCTTTAAATGAGTGCCAACGATCATGCCTTTAAAGTGTGTAGACCAGTTTAAAAAGGCGCTTTCATCAAAACGATAAAGTGGTACGGAGAAAATTGATCCCATTGTTGCACGGACTGTTTCAGGTGAAAAAGGATCTGTTGTTTCGCCGATCAAAATAACACCTTTAGCTCCTACAGCATCAGCAGTACGGATGATGGTACCAAGATTTCCTGGATCACGTACTCGATCAAGTGCGACATAAACATCTTCTGCCTGTCCTGTTATCATTTCAAGTGATTGCCACTGTTGTTTAAAAATACCAATAACTGTTTGTGGATTATCTCGTCGTGCGATAGATTCCATGACCTTTTGTGAGGCTTTAATGACAAGACCACCATTGGCTACAGTATGTGCAGCGGTGTTTTCAATAGCAGTGTTACTGATTTTGCTTTTAGAAAAAATGAGTGTTTGTATTTTCCAGCCAAGGTTGAGAGCATCAATCACTAATTTAAGCCCTTCTGCCATGAAAAGGCCTTCTCGATTACGGTTTTTTTTCTGGCTAAGTGCCTTAAGGTCTTTAATGATAGGATTGCTAAGAGAGGTAATTTCTTTAACCTTACCGGTTTTAGGCATACACATGTTCAAGCAATCCAGCGGCTAAAAAGAGAAGTAGAAAGAGCGCGTCCGGTGGTTTTTTCACGCAAGATCAGTTCTCCTGATTCGACTGTACCACCAAGATTTATAAATTCATCACGCATGAGAGTGTGAAGTGCATAGAAAGAAGCACGGATAGAATAGGCTGTGAGTACGACGGCAAGAGGTTCATCGGATAAAAGCTTACGACAGTTTGTGATCATTGCGGGTAAGTGATCAAACAGTTGCCAGATTTCGCCATGAGGTCCACGTCCATATGCAGGAGGATCAAGAAGAATCATATCATAAGTTTTTTGACGACGTAGTTCGCGTTCAACAAATTTTACGGCATCATCGCAGATCCAGCGAATAGAGCGATCTGATAATCCTGCTTTTTCTTGATTAGCTTTTGCCCAAGCAATGGCTTTTTTAGAAGCGTCAACATGCGTTACATTTGCACCCGCACGTGCACTAATCAAAGAGGCAATACCTGTATAGCCAAAAAGATTGAGCAATTTAATAGGACGTGTAGCATTAACAATTTGTTTTTCCATAAAGCGCCAATGAGCATCTTGTTCAGGAAAAACACCCACGTGACGAAAAGAAGTAAAACGCCCTAGAAAGGACAGCCCATTCCAAGAAAGTGGCCATGTTTCATCAAGTGGTTTTTTGGGAAAATACCAACGACCAACTCCTTCTTCATCCCGGTTTCCTGTAAAAATGGCATCAACATTAGCCCAATGTTTTTCTGATAAAGCTGGTTTCCATAATGCTTGACCTTCTGGTCGAATAATACGGTAAGCCCCATAACGTTCCAATTTTTTCCCATTACCAGAATCGATGAGAGCATAATCTGGACTCACACCTGTTTCTAAAATAAGAGGCAACTTTTCTTGCGGATATATACCGCTAGAATTTGGTTGAAAGCACTGCGCAAGCATATTCGGTTTCACGATACAGCTCTTGAAAAAAATTATGTTAAAAGGCTCTTAAACTTCTATAATAATACAAAGATCTAAAGTCGATTAAACATTTATAAGAAAAGAGAGAAAACTTACTTTTGAGGATGTACTAAACACAACACGGGAAAGATTTCAGCAAATTCCCTTTATACCATATCAGCGATCGATATTTTTAATTTCTCAAGCTCTGCTTTACTTTCTTTAAGAGCTTTTTTGTATTTACGGCATGTAAACCAATGAATTATGCTACTTAGTAAAATACCAACACCGAAAAAAATAAAGAGCCATATAAAGAGAGGAGCTTGATAAGTAAAATTCTCAGAGTTTATTCGAAAAGGGTCAAGAGTCAATGTGACTATTTGACGGTTAGCAATGATGAAAGCAATTAAGAGAACTGTTATAGTTACCAAAACAATTGCTAAAATGATACGTTTGGTTGTCATAAATTTACTCATTGATTAAGCCGATCACGCAAATCTTTCCCTGTTTTGAAGAAAGGAATCCATTTTTCTTCAACCATAACGGCTTCACCTGTACGTGGATTACGACCATTGCGGGCTGAGCGGCTTTTGACAGAAAAAGCTCCAAAACCGCGAAGTTCAACGCGATTGCCATTGACGAGTGCTGTTGAAATTTCTTCAAAAATAGCGTTCACAATATTTTCCACATCTCGTTGAAAAAGATGTGGGTTATGACGGGCAATAATTTGCACAAGCTCTGATTTAACCAAAATAACCTCTCTTCCATACAAAAAAGATTTTTTTACAATATTATAATTCACACATATACATTACATATATAAATGGGTGAAAGCAAAATAAAACCAAGAAAAAACGAATTGCAAGAAACAAAATTTGAAAATACATCTTATAAGAGTTATACAAATCGAAAAACACCGAATATTTAAGAGATTAGGATAATATGTCCTTACAGGATCATTCTAAAATTTTTTCAACAAGTGAGGAGTTGTCTTTTGGGGATGCTTTTAAAAAAGCATCCCGTCATTCGCGTAGTATTAGCATCTTAAAATTTTTGTTACCTCTCTGTGCATTGACTACAGCGCTGGTTTTTTGTTGGTTTACATTTTTCTTTGTTCCTGTTGCTTTTGATCCTGTAATTTCGAAGGATGAAGAGAGTGAGATGATGAAGTTGACGATGCTCAATCCAAAATTAGAAGGTTACACACGTTCTCATGAACCTTATTGGCTCAAAGCGGAGAAGGCCTTTCAAGATCATACACGTTCTGGAGTGATTGGGCTACAAAACATTACAGCTGAGGCGTTTTTAGGCAAACAAAGACGTGTTTTTCTTGATGCGCAGGGAGGAAATTACGATAATATGAATGGTTGTTTGCAATTAGATAAGCCATTTAGGATTACAACAAATGACGGAATGATTGCCCAGTTTATGGCAGCAGATATTAATTTATCTGAGGGGCAATTAAACACAGATAAACGCGTGAATATTCGGCGTGCAGGTTTGCATCTTGCAGCAAATGCTTTGCAAATCCGAGAAAAAGGGCAAGAAATGTATTTTCATGGTGGAGTCCATTTAGTGTTTGACAAGCAATAAGATCATATCAATACGAATCTTTAGTTTTCTTTGATAAAAGAAAAATATGTATCTGTGTGAGAAAAAATTGAGAGTAATAAGATGAAGCCGAGGAGATCATACAAAAAATGGATGGGTATCACTCTGGCTTTGAGCTTAGGAATGTTAGGACTTGGAGCCGTTTCTGGATATGCTGAAGTGGCCCATTTTGGAATTCATTTATCAGATGACAAAGAACCGGTGGAACTTTATGCCAATTCTTTAGAAATACGTGATAAAGAAGGGATAGCGCTTTTTAATGGTGATGTTTCAGTGATTCAAGGAGAGCATCTTCTGCGGACAGCAAAATTAGTTGTTTACTACGATAAGACGCGTAAAGAAGCTGATAAGAATCAAGGAAATACAAAAACAGCATTGTCGACTTGGTTCGGTTCGACGGGTATTAAGAAAATGGAAGCTTTAGGAAAGGTTTATATAAAAATTGCTACGCAAATTGCTACGGGTGATAAAGGCGTTTATGATGGAAAGTCAAAAATGATGAGCTTGACAGGAAAGAATGTCGTATTAACCAATGGTGATAATGTGGCAACTGGATGCAAACTAACAGCAGATATGAAAAGTGGAAAGGCTTTTTTAGAAGGTTGTAAGACGTCTGAAAAAAAGGGTCGCGTTTCTATCATTTTTAAACAAAGTCAAAAGAATAGCCATTAAGATTTCATGTTTGGAATCAAAAGAAAAAAACAAGCGGACGGACATAATTTTGCAAGTGAGGCTTTAAGGAAACGCTTAAAAGGAACCTTAATTGCCAGCCATTTGGTTAAATTTTACCGTGGAAGACAGGTTATTAATGATGTTTCTTTCGGCATTCGTACCGGAGAGGCTGTTGGCATTTTAGGTCCCAATGGTGCAGGAAAAACGACTTGTTTTTATATGGTTACAGGTCTTATTAAATCGGATGGTGGGTCCATTAAAATTGATGGATTTGATATCACGCATCTACCAATGTATCGACGTGCTCGTTTAGGTATTGGATATCTTCCTCAGGAAGCATCGATTTTTCGTGGTCTTTCAGTAGAAAAAAATATTAAAGCTGTTTTGGAAGTAGTAGAAAAAGACCGGCTTAAACGACGTGAAGATTTGGATGCCCTTTTGCATGAATTTAAAATTGACCATTTACGCAAGATGCCTGCTCTTTCTTTATCAGGTGGCGAGCGTCGACGACTTGAAATTGCACGTGCTTTAGCTTCTCGCCCCAATTTTATGTTACTTGATGAACCATTTGCAGGAATAGATCCTATTGCTATTTTTGATATTCAGCAGCTTATTCGTTATTTAACTAGGCGTGGGATTGGTGTTTTGATAACGGATCATAATGTGCGTGAGACATTAGGGCTTGTCGATCGTGCTTATATCATTCACGCGGGACAAGTTTTGGTTCATGGTTGTCCTAATGATATTATCAACGACGCTGATGTGCGCAGAATTTATTTAGGAAATCAATTTTCTCTCTGATTTTACAGCTTTTACTTTTCATCAAAAACGTCTTTATCACCTGTAGCAATTTGCGTGACGATTTCTCTACATTTTTACTTACGCTCAAAAAGCTCAATCCATTTAAGATGAAATCATAGTGTACACAACCACTATACCCATGTATTCAAACAATCAAATCTTTTTCACAGGGTTGAATGAGAGTTTATTTTTTCTATACATTTTTCTCGTATAACTAATGACAATTATTGACCAGATTGCAGAAACTTTAGAAATGTTATTAAGAACTTCAAATAAGAAGGTCTGGTTTTGGAAGCAAGAGGAGGATGAATGTCTTTTAGTTGGGTTACGCAATAAAATCTTCTATGGTGATTGTGTTGAACAGGTTGTTGCTGAAAAACTCCTTAATTTATGCCAAATTTTTTTATAATTGTAATCTTAAACTAAATTTTTGTTGGGTAAATGAAAAAAGCTCATCAAGATGAGGTGGTCTCGTTGTTTTATCGGTTTTGTTTGCTTTTAATGGCACCATAGAAAAGATATCGCTAGATTAACCTCATAATGAATGATAAAGAAGGCAACACGCGTGTTGTTGGAAGGTATATAAGTATTCATAATACTTTTCTCCTCTCCGTCGAATCAAACAACGCATTAATGATGCTGTTTTAGATATTTTGATGGTAGCACCATGGGTTTTACATATTACGGTTGTCAAATAGGGTTTGTGGTGTTTTGTTGGTTTGCCTTGCGTATTTAAAAGTTCGTGCACGACTGTATATATCAGATCAGATATACGTGCCTTTTTAATATCCGCTAAATGTATGAAAATCTGTTTAGATCGTTATCGTCCTTAACATCTGAGCGTATACAGTCATCATCAAAGTAAAATGCTATTTTATCTCAGTATGTTTATCACCTTATGGGAGCCCTTAAAAGGAAAAGGAAAATCCGATGAAGATTTTATATCAACTCTTATGTCTAGAAAATCAAATTTGTGAACGGAGACCTTTGTTCCGTAAGGTAGGGAAATTATTTTATGGGCAACCTCATTTCCTTGTTTTCTGATGCTGTTAATGAGGAGCTGAAGACTATTTATCATTATGCTGATAGTGAATGATGAGATGAATTAAACCATTACCCGTTATAAATTGAAAAATAAATTCATATCTGATGGTGCAAAAAAGTGACAGAAAACTTTAAATATCCATACCATTAACGGGTTTTTGGGTGAGCATTTGAGCGTGCAAAAGGAAAATTAAAATATGAATTTGAGTGAGTTAATTGCACCTGAAGCTATTATCCCGGCTCTTAAGGCGAATTCGAAGAAACAAGTTCTACAAATTTTAGCCGAAAAAGCTGCTGGATTGACAGGTCTTAATGAGCGTGTGGTTTTTGATATTGTTTTGCAACGTGAAAAACTAGGTTCAACGGGTTTGGGTGGTGGTATTGCGATTCCTCATGGAAAACTGCCTAATATTAATCGAATCATTGGTATTTTTGCACGTCTTGAAAGTCCGGTTGATTTTGAAGCTCTTGATGATGAGCCTATTGATCTTGTTTTTCTCCTTTTGGCGCCTGAAAATGCTGGTGCCGATCATTTAAAAGCATTGTCACAGATTGCGCGCGTTTTGCGTTGTTCTGATGTTGTTCAAAAATTGCGCAATACTCATGATGCCAATGCGCTTTATGCTTTATTGATTCAGAATTCCACATCCAACGCAGCTTGAAAGTTGGTGTGACGTAAACGACATTGCGGAGAATGCACAAAACAGGTTAGAAAATGGGAGAATCTGCACTTAAAGAGCTAAGAACACTGATCACATCAGGTGTTTTGTAAAAATTGTTCTCAAGGCAATCCTAGGTTTAAAGAGCAGGAGATAAGAGCGATCACTAACTTTTATTATGTTTCACGTGCAAAGCATCTATTAATATACTCTGAGGTTATTTTGCTTGGAGTATTCGTCCGTGATGAAATTTTTGCATAGGCCAAGAGGGTAGGGTTTGAGTATGTTTTGTGTAAGAGAGTGAATATTCTCTAGTATATTGAAATAGTATAGTTAAATCGATTTAGATTACTGGTTTTCAGAAACTGACAATTAAAGAGGTTAAGGCATACGGTGGTAAGAGAAAAAGGTTTTAAATGAGGTAAAATGATATGCGGTGATTGGGGCAAGAATTATATGCTCTGTGTTTTATGATCAATAGGCTGATATGTTGGGTAATTTCTTGCAAAAGGGTTTTAAGATTGTGAAAAGCAATTTTAAACGATATTGAATAGGAACATAAACGCGTTAATTTGAAGAAAAGAGAGACCATTTTATGATTTTTATGAGCGCAAATGCATCGGGGGTTGTTGAGTTTATTGATAATATTCAAAAGGTTGTAAAATTGGGAGTGTTCTTTAAAGGGTACTTTTTTAAGATTTTGCAATAAGTTACTTGCATAGAAGAGCGTAGTTTGTTTCTTAACAAAGTGATGGTATGTTTATACTTTATTTCAAAATTTTATTTCTTAAAGAGGTAGTTTTTATACAAAACGAAATTAGGGATTGGGAGATGAAATAAAATCAAATTGTTATTTTTTTATCTGGTTATTAAACAAAAAATTCATGTTTTAGTAACAAGTAAAAGATCACAATTAGAGGTAAAAATCTGTTCTGATTAGTGCGAAAATATTTCGTTTGTTGAGTTTTTTCAATAAAAGAGAATCTTATTAGAGACTAAAGAAGTGAGTTAAATGAAGATGTTTAAAAAAAAATTTATTGCTGCATTTGTAATGGTTTTTATTTCTGCTGGAGCAACATGTGCACAAGCGCCAAACCGTCTGGATCAATTTGAGGCATGGGGAGCCTATTCTTATAAATCGCCCCAAAAAACAATTTGCTACGTATTGTCTATGCCTTTAGAGTCACTTCCAACGACGGTTAAGCATGGCGATAATTTCTTTTTAGTTACTAAACGTTCTCATTCACCTCTTTCGTTTGAACCTCAATTCATGGCAGGTTATCCACTTAAAGAAGGGTCAAGAGTTACCGTAACCATTGGAAGTAAAGATTTTGATTTTTTTACTAAGGATTCGTCGGCTTGGTTAGCATCACCAGCACTAGAAAAGCAGCTTGTTTCTGCTATGCGTGCTGGAAAAAATATGAAAGTGAGTGCATTCTCAAAACGGGGAACGCATACGACTTATATTTATTCCTTAAAAGGTGTAACCGCTGCATTAAATGCGGCACAAAAATGCCATTAAGGTCTCTGTAACTCTAAAATAGCGATATAAATTGAAGAAAATGGCCGTTTCATATGATCTTAGACCAATTGGTACATGTCCTGTACGAGAGTCAGATAATATTATCGTGAAAGAGAGATCTAAACTCTCTTTAATTGGCTTATCGCAGGATGAAATGGCGGAAGCTTTAAAGGCAATAGGTATTCCAGAACGTCAAACGCGTATGCGCGTACGTCAACTTTGGCATTGGCTTTATGTACGTGGTGTTTCAAATTTTGATGAAATGCTCAATATTTCTAAACCGATGCAGGAAATATTTAAAAAACATTTTTCTATTGCGCGCCCGGAAATTGCTGGAGAACAAATATCAAAAGATGGTACGCGTAAATGGCTTTTACGTTTTCCACCACGCGGTGCTGGAAGGCCTGTTGAAATTGAAACTGTTTATATTCCTGAAGAAGGGCGTGGCACTTTATGTCTTTCATCGCAAGTAGGGTGTACTTTAACTTGTTCTTTTTGTTATACGGGAACGCAGGTACTTGTTCGCAATCTCACAGCGGAAGAAATTTTGGCGCAATTATTGGTTGCGCGTGATTGTTTGGGTGATTTTCCTGATAGGAATACCCCTGATGGTGCAATTGTTCCAGTGGAAGGACGCAAAATCACCAATATTGTTATGATGGGGATGGGAGAACCACTTTATAATTTTGAAGCGGTGAAAAAAGCTTTATTAATCGCTTCTGATGGGAATGGACTTTCTTTATCGAAACGTCGGATTACCCTTTCAACCAGTGGAGTTGTTCCTGGAATGATCCGAACCGGAGAAGAAATAGGGGTTATGTTGGCAATTTCACTCCATGCTGTGAATGATACGTTACGAGATATGCTTGTTCCAATCAATAAGAAATACCCACTTGCACTGTTAATGGATGCTTGCCGTCAATATCCTGGTCTTTCCAATGCTAAGCGAATTACATTTGAATATGTAATGCTAAAAGATGTAAACGACAGTTTGGATGACGCCAAGCGGTTGGTGCAGTTACTGAAAGGTATTCCTGCGAAGATAAACTTGATCCCTTTTAATCCATGGCCGGGGAGTAATTATCAATGTTCTGATTGGGAACAAATCGAGCGTTTTGCTGATGTGGTTAATCAAGCAGGCTATGCTTCACCTATCCGCATACCCCGTGGACGGGATATTTTAGCGGCATGTGGTCAACTTAAATCTGCTTCAGAACGGTTACGAAAGTCTGAACGTTTGCATTTGGAACATATAGTTAATAGTTAATAATTCAATATTCATCAATAAGGATACTGAGAGCAAAACTGGTGAAAATGCCTGAGATAAGCCAGTCAAGAAAACGAAGATAAGAAGGGTTTTGTTTTATTCCTTTAGAGAATTTATGAGCCATAAAAACTATAGAAATGTTAATAGGAAAAGAAATAGGAATATAAGAAAGACCTAAAATAAGGAGTTTTTGTGTGACCATAGGGTCATTTGCATTAATAAATTGTGGTAAGAAAGTCATGTTAAAAAGAAGGACTTTAGGGTTTAAGAGATTAATTACAATAGCAGTAAAATAATTACGTTTGAGGCTTTGGTTTTTTGGGGATGTTTTTTTGAAAGATAATGTTGAAGGTTTATACAACGTTTGAATAGCAAGCCACAAAAGGTAAAAGGCTCCCACAATTTTGAGAACAAAAAAAATGCGTGGCGAGGTAAAAATAAGTACTGATAGGCCAAGAGCTACAGCAACGACCTGAATAGCAAAACCCGTTGCACTTCCACAAGCACACATAATTCCAGCTTTTTTATTTTGTACAATAGTACGTCCTACTGATAGCATAATATCAGGTCCTGGAATGAGGGCCAGAACCAATGATGCTAAGGAAAATTGTATAATAATGTGCCATTCAGGAAGAAATGACATGTAAACCTCTTTAATTCTTAAAAAAGATGTTCATAATTTGCATCTTTTATATAAATGTTTTTTTACTCGTTTTCATTTTTTTTTGCATCTTTTAAATACTGCTTAAAGGAAATTTGTTGTCATGATTTGTATAGCTGTGATTTTTGAGTAACAATAAAAAAAGCTAATAATATAAAGTTTTTAAGATAAAAAATGTAAAAAAAATTATTTTGGGCTTATTTAGAGGGTTTTCGTATACGACAACCGTTCTTAAATGTTTGCAAAACGAGCAAGGCACTGAAATTGTAGTACATCTTAATTTAGAGCAGAGGAAAGATTTAGTGCGTGCGTTTTGTAAAGCTGAAATGCTGGGTATTAAAGGAATATAGAGTGTAGGTTTGCGTGAAGAATCTATGCACGATTTTATTTTTCTGATGTTTCGAGCGAATGCAGCTTGTGAATTGATCTACCTTTTGAGGACGTCTGCTTGTCCGCTTTTTTCAAATTGCCTTAAAAATTGCCAAGGAAACGGGAGCAGATGTTTTTGTTATTGCCGATGGGGCGACAGGAAATGGTAATGAACAAGAGAATTTTAAGCTTTTCGCTTATGCACAGAATCCTAATATCAAAATTTTGCTTCATGGCGTAATAGGTTTTTTCGAAGTTTGACGGATTTGATGAGTTTTGCGCATGCACTTCAAATTCCGAGGGAAGAAGCTAAGTAAAGCGAGGCGTCTTTTTCGGTTGATACAAATTTGTTTTATTTATCTTCAGAAAAAAAATTTTGGAAGATCCCGCATTTCCTGCTCTTGAATGTGTTAGATATACAAACTCTTTAGCTGGAAGCTATCCCATATCAAATGATCATAATCACCATTGGTGATGTTCTATTTTGATCAGTGGAAAAGTCTCTCTCCTACGAATTTATTTTCTACACTGAATCGATTATAGACAGAACAGTATTGGCCGTTTAGATTTGGTTAGAAATTGTTTTATCGTCATAAAGTTGCGCTTTATTTATGAGACTTAAAAGGAATAATTCTTTTGACGGCTTATCGTGTAATGGAATCTTTAGTATTGGATAAGGGAGAGGTGCATTTGAAAGATGAATGAATGCTCCAGTAGGCACAATGCATTGATTGATAAATATAACTCATAGTTTTGCAACTTGAATGAAAGTCCCAAATATCTTAAGATTCTCTTATTTCAAATATTCTTATTTGAATCAATTAAAATCACTTACTTGCACGTTACAAGCGGGGGTGGTGTGCATATAAACCAGTAAAAAGAGAGAATTAAAAAGGCCTCTTATGAACCGTCTCAATGCAAGGGTTGCCACAACATTTTGAGCTGGTAAAGAGAATGATGGTGCCGGTTCGCTCCTTCATAAGTGTAAAGATGGTGGTGCACCATGGCTTTTAAGTTAAGCAAAACCATTTATTATAGCTTTTAGTTTTTATCTGAGCGCAAAATGTTGCAGGCAGCTCTTGATTTATACAAGGAAAATGTTACAGGCAAAATTACATTAAAACTTTATAAGGGTAATGTGATGGCTGAAGGGTGCCAAAGCAAATAGTCACTTTACACCACTAAATTTGTAACCTTTAAGGATAATAAAGATACTTATGATCAAAAAGATGCAACCAGTTTTATGAAATTAAATTTCTCGCCTTTGCACATATTGGCAGCACATTTGCCAGAATTCAAATAAACAATCTTATAAAATCATCCTTACAGTATAATTAAAGAGATGATTTTGTATAAGACGTTCAGTTTTGTCATTTTTCTAACTTATTGATGTTGGTAAATAGTTTAGCTGTCCAATTTTTAGTTCAATGCTAGAAGATTTTTTTTCTTGCTGATAAGTGTAATAGGTAAAACCTATAATAATAGTAATTAAAACATCAATAATAAAAATGAGTAAATTACGTTCATGATATTTGTACTTCATTGATGTAAAAAAAAGAGCATAAAATGGAAAGAATAGTGCAGAGACTTGTCATAACAAGAGCTATAATAAGAGGATTTTTGATAGCTTTTTGCTTGCTATTATTGACGAATAAATTCAAGAACCATACACCATACCATTAAAGAGTTTATTTTTTTAGGATAAAGATGATGATGCGTGATCAGAGTGACGCCCTTAGCCTTACGCCAGAATTAAAAAATGCAGCTGTTCAATCGAGAGCTTGGCCATTTGAAGAAGCACGTAAGATTATCAAACGGTATGAAAAAACAGGTTATCCAGAGCGTGTAATATTTGAAACAGGCTATGGACCTTCTGGTTTACCGCATATTGGCACTTTTGGGGAAGTAGCACGTACAACCATGGTGCGTCATGCATTTCAGATTCTTACTGAGAATAAAGTGAAAACAAAACTGCTTTGTTTTTCTGATGATATGGATGGTTTGCGCAAGGTTCCTGATAATGTACCAGATCGTGAGAAGGTGGAAAGCTATCTTGGTCAACCGCTTAGCCGCATACCAGATCCTTTTGGCGATATGTATCCTTCTTTTGGAGCGGCGAATAATGCGCGTTTGCGCGCTTTTCTTGATCGTTTTGGTTTTGATTATGAATTTGCCAGTGCTACCGATTATTATAGTTCCGGTCGTTTTGATGAAACACTCTTAAAAATACTTGACTGTTATGACAAGGTGATGGCAATTGTTTTGCCAACATTGGGTGAAGAACGGCGTGCTACCTATTCACTTTTTTTACCGATTTCTCCATTTTCTGGCAAAGTTTTACAGGTGCCGATGATTGCTCGTAATGTTGAAAAAGGTACTGTCACCTATATTGAACCTGAAACAGGAGAAACCATTGAAACGGAGGTGACAGGGGGAAAAGTTAAATGTCAATGGAAGGTAGATTGGGCAATGCGCTGGACAGCGCTTGGTGTTGATTATGAAATGGCGGGAAAAGATCTTATAGATTCCACAAATCTTTCTTCTAAAATTTGCAAAGTACTTGGTGGAAAGCCACCAGAAGGATTTAACTATGAGCTGTTTTTAGATGAGATGGGGCAGAAAATTTCCAAATCCAAAGGAAATGGCTTAACCATTGATGAGTGGTTAACATATGCTCCCACAGAAAGTCTTGGGCTTTATATGTTTGCAAAGCCCAAAACAGCAAAACGACTTTATTTTGATGTTATTCCAAAAGCCGTTGATGAATATTATGCGCATCTTTCAGCTTATGGTCGCCAAAAATGGCAAGATCGACTTAACAATCCTGTATGGCATATTCATAATGGTTGTCCTCCACAGGGTGATTTACCTGTATCCTTTGCCATGCTTTTAAATTTGGTCAGTGCTTCAAATGCAGAAAATAAAGAGGTTCTTTGGGGTTTTATTTCTCGTTATGCTAAGGAAGCCAATGCACAAACTTATCCGGAACTTGATCAGTTGGTGCAATTTGCTATTAAATATTTTGATGTTTTTGTTAAACCAAATAAAAAATTTCGAGCAGCAGATGACAGTGAGCGGGCAACATTAGCGCAAATTGATGCAAAATTAGCCAGTTTGCCGGAAACTGCCGATGGAAACACGATTCAAAATGCGCTTCTTGATGTTGCACGTTTAACGGAACGTTATCAAGATCATAACAAAAAGAGTCCTGAAGGGGGGCCAGGGGTTTCAAATGTTTTTTTTCAAATGCTCTATGAAGTGCTTTTAGGGCAGGAGAGGGGACCAAGATTAGGGTCATTTATTGCTTTGTATGGAATTAATGAAATGCGGGCACTGATTGCTGAAGCTCTGGCGCGACCTATGGGGGAATAATGGAAAAGAGAGCGCAAGAAGTAAAGCGACGTCGCACATTTGCGATTATAGCACATCCAGATGCGGGAAAAACAACACTAACGGAAAAGCTTTTGTTATTTGGTGGAGCTATTCAGCTTGCTGGTGAGGTAAAAGCAAAAAAAGATCGTATTCAAACCCGTTCTGATTGGATGCATATTGAACGGGACCGTGGTATTTCGGTTGTGACATCGGTGATGACATTTGAATATGAAGATCATATCTTTAATTTGCTAGATACTCCAGGCCATGAAGATTTTGCTGATGATACCTATCGCACTCTCACAGCTGTTGATAGTGCTATCATGGTGTTAGATGGTGCACGCGGAATTGAACCTAGGACACTGAAATTGTTTGAAGTATGTCGGATGCGGGATATTCCTATTGTTACTTTTGTCAACAAAATGGATCGTGAGGCACGTGATCCTATAGAACTTTTAGATGAAATTGAAGAAAAACTTGCTCTTGATACTGCACCAATAACTTGGCCGATTGGTACAGGTAAAGATTTTGTTGGAACATTTGATCTTCATCATAATCGTTTTCGTCAAAAAGATGATGAGGTGACACAACAAGCGGTTTCGGGGCCGGATGAAGTGGTAAACTTGCTTCCTGAAAATGAACGCTTATCTTTTATAGAAGGCGTAGAGCTTGCGCGAAGTGCCTGCAAAAACTTTGATTTTCAAGCTTTTCAAGAAGGACATATGACACCGGTTTATTTCGGTTCAGCTTTAAGAAATTTTGGTGTTCGTGATTTGATCAATGCATTGGTTGCTTTTGGTCCAAGTCCTCGTGATCAAGGTGCAGATCAACGTACTGTAAGAGCCACGGAATCTCAAATGACGGGGTTTGTATTTAAAATTCAAGCGAATATGGACCCTAATCACCGTGATCGTATTGCATTTTTTCGGGTGTGTTCGGGAACGCTTGAACGTGGCATGAAGACAAAGTTGGTACGAACAGGAAAATCGATGACACTTTCGGCACCACAATTTTTCTTTGCGCGTTCACGCCAAATTGCTGATCAAGCCTATGCCGGTGATATTGTAGGGATTCCTAATCATGGAACGTTGCGTATTGGTGATACCTTGACAGAAGGAGAAAATATCCTTTTTAAGGGAGTGCCTAATTTTGCACCAGAAATTTTACGTCGTGTTTGTTTAGGTGATCCGATGAAAGCAAAAAAACTGAAAGAAGCTTTGCACCAAATGGCTGAAGAAGGGGTCGTGCAATTATTTATTCCTGATGATGGTTCTCCTTCTCTCATAGGTGTGATTGGTGCTTTGCAGATTGATGTTTTAAAGGAACGACTTAAGATAGAATACGGGTTGCCGGTGAGTTTTGAACCAGCACGCTTTAATATATGCCGTTGGATTTCAGCACAAAGTAAAGATGAAATGCAAAAATTTCTCACCAATCACTATTCTGCCATTGCTCATGACCTAGAAGGTGATCCAGTTTTTTTAGCAGAAAACCATTTTTCATTGAACTATGAAGCAGAACGAGCGCCGAAGATAAAATTTGCGGCTTTTAAGGATTATCAGATACGTTCTGAATAAACAGATATCTTTTTTGTGAAAAAATTGTCTTGAATAAAGAGCAAGCAAGGAGGAGAGGCAAAACCTCTCTCCTTTTTAGAAAAATCACTATGAGCGAGCTTAACGAAGCCCCTCTTTAATCCATTCAGAAACACGTCCTTTAGAAGCAGCGCCAACCATATTTGATGCAATATTTCCATCTTTGAACATCAATAAGGTAGGAATTGAGCGCACTCCATATTGGGTAGCCAGTTCCGGATTTTCATCAATATTCACTTTGGCAATTTTGACTTGATTTTGCATTTCCATTGAAATTTCATCTAAAATCGGAGCAATCATTTTACAAGGACCACACCATTCTGCCCAAAAATCAACCACAACAGGGGTAGAAGAAGTCAAAACTTCACTTTCAAAATTGCTCTTATCAACTTTTATACAGCTCATTGATTTATCCTTTATACTCATTTCTATAGATTGGTACGATAACGCTTCATATCAAGTTATTGCAAAGATAAATAGAAAAAGCTTTTCTCAGCTTATCAAGCAATTTCATCAAGAAGCGCATCAAGTTTTTTCGGAGGAAGTTTAAAAACTTTCACTTCTTTACTGTAGACAAGAAGAGCTTGAATATCTTTATCGGGATGAATAGCTTGCAGCAATTTTCGGTAAAGAGCCATTTGCAACAAGTAGTGTGGTGCAATAGCGGCTTCGTCTTCTGGTGGGGCTCCCGTTTTAAAATCCGCAAAGATGATGCTGTTTTCTGTGATGTAGAGACGGTCAATTTGTCCGGAAATTGCTTGCTCTTTTCCACGAATTTTTACAATACCCATTAAGGAGACTTCAGCACGCGAATGATCAGAGAAGAGGGGTTTGAGAGAGGAATGATCTAAAATTTGCCAAACATGACAAAGAGCTTTTTCTTTTTGTGTTTCCTGCCAATGAGAAGCTTTAGTATTGAGATAGTATTGGGCATAATCGCGACGTTTTTGAGCGGGACAATTGGGTAAATGTTGCAGCAATCGGTGAACAATATTACCATATTCAATGGAAAAAGCTCTATTGATATTTGTTTCTCCTAAGACAGGTGAGAGGCTAAGATATTTTAGATTAGAAGAAATTTCAGTATCAGCTTCAATAGAAAGGCTAGCAACAGAGGGCCTCAACGGTTTGGGTAGAGCTGGTTCTTCGGGGACTTTATGGGAGAAAAAAGTGGGCAAAGATGGGAGTGTTTGGTACTCAGCACAAGGTACTTCTTGCTTTATAGGGGCATAAGAAGAAGCTGTAATACAATAACGCCAAGCTGCAATATCTTCTGCTGGACCATCTATAACAAACGCATGCGGTTTGAGAGCGTTCTTTACCAATTGTAGCCACGTATGAGGGGAGGTTTTCTCACCGCTATATCCGCAAACAAACAATCGATCTTCAGCGCGTGTCATTCCTACATAGAGAAGGCGTCTATATTCTTCTTCAGCGCGTTCTTTTAAGTATGACAGTGCTTGTTGAGAGAGTTTTGTATCAAATTTTTCATTGGGGCGCCAAATAAACGCTTGTTGGTCACTCCATTGTGGATGACTTGAAGGAGTTTTAAGCAAATGAGGTGCATGTTGAGAGTGCCAAATAGCACTTCCTGGATCAACCAGAAACACAACAGAAGCCTCTAGCCCTTTTGCGGCATGTACAGTCATGATACGAACTTCTTCATGGTTTTGATCAAATTCTCGTTTAATTTCTGGATCGTTTGCGCTTAATGTTTCCAAAAAAGCTTGCAATCCTGGTAAACCCGTTTTTTGAAGAGTGAGTGTATAATCCATAAAAGCATCAAGCACATCATTTGCTTCAGATCCTAAGCGAGCAAGGATTTTTTGTCGTCCTTTATCATTGTTTAAAATATAGCTATAGAATTCGAAAACCGGTATTTTATCCACAAGAGTGCGATAATGATTCAAATTTTCGAAAGCATCTCTAAAAGATGCGTGTGATGAGACATGCGAGGCATGCATACAGAGACTTTGCCAAAGAGAGCCTGTACGGTGCGCTGCAAGTTGATAAAGTTCCTCTTCGCTAAGCGAAAAAAGTGGACTTTTTAAAACACAAGCAAGAGAAAGATCATCTTTTGGTTGCAAAACAAACCGTGCCAGCGCCATTAAATCACGCACACTCATATGTTTGGTGAGTTGTAAACGATCAGCACCAGCGATGGGAATATTGCGTAATTTAAGGGCACGAGAAAGGGCAGAAACAAAGTGATCACGTTTACGCACCAAGACCATAATGTCACTGGCACGCATGAGGCGTCCTTTTGCTGGAAGCATTTCTCCGTTGTGTAACCAGTTGGCAATGGTTTCAGCAATTTTTTCTGCCAAACGTGTTTCAGGTGTGTCTAAATGATCAACGCTTAAATGCCACGCATCAGGAAATTCACTTTTTTCTTTGGAAATGGCATCCCATAAAATAACCTCTCCTGGGCTATGAGCACGAATAGCTTCGTGCACTGTCTTTGTATTTTCTGCTGAAAGCCCTTTATAATTTTCGGGTTTTTCAAAGACGAGATCAACGCTTTTAAGGACATCCGGTGTAGAACGAAAAGAATAATTAAGTTGTATTTTTTCAAATTTCTGATTCACCTGCTGTACTTTTTTTTGAATCATTCGTCCGTTTTCGGCAAAGTTTTCCGGAGCAGCGCCTTGAAAAGAATAGATGGATTGTTTTTCATCTCCAACAGCAAAAAGAGTGCGTATATTTGTGCGTTGACTATGACCTGTAAAAAATTCTTGTGCCAAAAGTTGAATAATTTGCCATTGCTCAGGGTTTGTATCTTGCGCTTCATCAAGCAAAATATGATCAAGACCATTATCAAGTTTATAGTGCACCCATTGGCTTGCACCTTGACGCTTTAACAAATGGAGTGTGCGTTCAATGAGGTCGTTAAAATCTAAAAACCCATTGGCTTTTTTGAGATTTGCGTAGATTTTAAGATATCTGGCACAAAGCTGAAAAGCAGCTTTATTAAGTGTGGCAATTTTTGAGCATTGATATTTTTCTAAAAGAAGAGAAAGCTTGCTTTGTTTGTCTTCAATCGTTTGTTGAATAAAGGGCCAAATTTCATCTGATTTTTTACAAGATAGGCGTGAAAAATTACGTGGTTCGCCTTTCATTTTAAAATAAATATTGGAAATAATATCGATGATGTTTTCCTCATCACAGGCCTCTTCTAATTGAGAAAATTTCGCAATCATTTCTTTGAGGCTCTTATTACCATAGGTTTGACAATGGGTAAGAGCATAAAGAGGCAGGCGAGCAGTCTGTTGAATTTTTTCTAACAACTGTTCATTTGTGTCATCAGGCGCTAACTGAAAGAGCGCATGCAGTTTTTTTTCTCCGTTTTCAGAAAGAACAGAAGTCAAAAAATCAGACAGTTTATGTTGTTTTTCAGTTGCTTCATACAGTAATTGGTTAAAAGTGTGCTCACTGATAACTTTAAGCAACTGTTTTAAAGCAGACTGTGCACTTTCATGCTCCAAAAGCTGGCGGCGTGCTTCTTGGAGTAGTTTTTTTCGACTGATATCGTCGACCAGTTCGAAATGTCCAGCAATATTGGCTTCTAGCATAAAGTGATGCAAGAGAGATTCACAAAATGCATGAATCGTTTGAATTTTTAAGCCCCCTGGAGTCTCTAAGGCACGAGCAAAGAGTTGACGCGCATAGGTGAGTTTTTGCGCAGTGATGGGTTTATTTTCAAGTTGCGATAAAGTTTGTTGCAGCTGTGTATCGTCTAGTTCATTCCAACTGGAAAGTGTGCGAAAAATTCGCGATTGCATAACGGCGGCAGCGGCTTTTGTATAAGTAAGGCATAAAATACGTGCTGGAGGGGTACCATTTAAAAGCAAACGAATAACACGTTCGCTTAAAACATGGGTTTTTCCAGATCCTGCATTTGCAGAAACCCATACATTTGTTTTTGGATGTGTTGCCGTTGCTTGTGCATCAAGGGCTGCTTCAGGAATAGAAAAAAGAGTCATGATTGATCTGCTTTCTGAAAACCGCTTGACCATTCCCATAAGCGTGCCAAATGGTCATAGTCACCTTCATATCGTTTTGTTATGGGGACGGCGTGTGAAAGGTAACCCTGTTGTGGATTTTGATAATAATCCATTAATGCGATAAGATGTTTCCATGCTTTTTCACCAAGATCCATGGCGCTTTGATGATCTTTTGTGTCTTTCTTTAAAAAAATTGATTGGGGAATAATTTTGCCTTTTCCATTGAGGGGGATGTAAGACAAATTTACAGGGGTAAGATCTTGAAAATCTGTAAAAGCACCTTGCATAAGCAAAGCTGCTTCCAATGCCAATTGTGGAAATAATAAATCGCGCACTTGTTTTGATGAAGGTGGGGTGCTGGTTTTAAAATCGATAATTTCAACCATTTTTCCTGGCAATACATCAATACGATCAGCACGTCCCGAAAGAGTTAAACCTGTGGTGCCTATAGGTATTTTTTGCGATACTACTTCGGCATATCGTTTTCGAGGACCTAAACTTTGTTCCCATTGGAGAAAAAATGGAGCAAGATTTTCAAAATTGTTCCACCAGATTGCTTCAATATCGAGTGGCAAATTGAATTTATTAAATTCTTCACGCCCGATATTGAGGAGTACATCGAGGACATTCGCAGAATTTGGATTTTTTACTTTTGTACAAAAAGCAGAAAAAATAGCGTGATAAAGTATTCCGCGTTCAGAAGCACCAGGGGCATGGATGAGAGCTTTAAGCGGTTTCAGCCGCAAGATTTTTTTGGCATAAATGGCATAAGGGTCATAGCGCAACGTTGCGATTTCAGTGACGGAAAAATGGCGAGGACGCGCATCAAGGGGTGGGACAGGATAAGGACGTTTCGCACCGGCAATGATATTTGTATGATCAAGCATTTTTGTCCAATGAAGAAATATTTCACCTCGTGCACGGATTTGTTTCCAAACCTGTTTTCCTATAACCGTTTCTAAGCGTTGTAACCAGCGTGAAGGAAGTGAAGGAGCATGATTAACGCGTAGTGCTCGGCTCATCACCACTTTATTCATTCCCATAGCCCATTGAAAGTCATGGGCAGAAAGGCCAATACGCTTTTCTGGTGGTTCAAGAGTTAACATAATTTTCATTGGTCGTGATAAAAAAGCATCATTACGGGTTGTAATAGGCCATGATCCTTCATTAAGACCACCAATAACCACAGTATCAACGGTTTGTAAACGTGATTCTAAGGTTCCCCAAATGAACAAACGCGGATGTCCTCCAGGAGAGGGTGTAACGGAGCGAGTTGCTATAAGGGCTGAAAATATAGCGAGCCATTCGCAAAGTTGAAATTTTAATCCTGATTGATCACTCACCAATTCACGCAAAAAAGTTAAGAGAGTTTGTCCTGCTTCATGTTGATAAAGATGGGCAAGAGAATTGTTTTCATCACGCCCAAAGTTTTCAAACACTTCAACTGTTGCTACCATGGCTTCATTGACGGTACATTCCTTCTTTTGTTTCATGAGAGATGCTAAAGGTTCGACAGCTTTGACTAAAAGATGACAAAGCAGACGTGCTTCTTCACAGTTTTGTTGATCAATAACGTTAGTTTCAGAAATCTTATGGGAATATATTTCTGTCCATGTTTCAAAAAATTTGTCACATTCACAAAGATTAATACAGCTCGTATTCCCTCGAAGAACAAAGAGTTCAAAATTTTCTGCCATTTCGCGTAAGCGATGGCGGTTTTGTCCTAGTGTTGTGAGCGGATGTTTGAGAAGGGAAAGAAAAGCAATTGGATCACCAGACTGAAAGACATTTTCTAAAAGGAGCCGTAACAAAGTTGCAGGGAGTGTTTGTGCAAGAGGTATTCCGCCTGAATCATTTGCTTCAATTCCAAAACGTTGTAATTCAGCTGCAACACGGCGTGCTAGATTACGGTCATTTGTAATAAGAGCTGCGGTTTTTTGAGGTTCTTCAATAGCATTGCGTAAAGCAACAGCAATAGCAAGCGCTTCTTCGCGTTCGTTTATAGCTTCAATGAATGACCAATTTTCACAGAGATTTTCATAATCATCGCGGACAATTTGTACCCAGCGTTCTGTTGTAGAGGCTGGTCGCAATGCTTCTGATAAAAGAGCCGTACGCTTTTTCTTTATTGCGCTTTGTTGACCAATTTCGCGCACATGAATGCGTTGACATCCGATGAGAGAGAGAAGTTTTTTGAAATGATATTGAGGATGGCTAAAAGCATTTGCTGTACGATCGAAAACATTACAAATTGTTTTTTTTTCGTTGATAGTACCTAATGCCTCCCATTGTTCTTCATCCATATGAAGATCAAGTCCAGGAAGAACAACAGCTCCTTTTGGCAGAGAAGCAATGACCTTTAAAAGATGAGAGACTGCGGGAATAGAACCTGATACACCAGCTGCAAGTATAGGTTTGTTAGGTTGTGTTCGCCATAAAGTCTCAGCATGCATTTTGAGTACTTGATTACGCCATTCAGCTGGATTACTCCGCCCTCTTTCTTTTAAGATTTGCGGCCAGCTTTGTGTAACAATGGTGAGAAAATCGAGCGTTATTTGCCACCATTCGGCGACCATATCGGGAGCAATTTCTTTAAGTTTTGACCAATCTGTTGCTTCTGTTTCCATTTCATCCATCAAATGTGCTAAATCTTGAGCAAGCCAAATTGCATCAGCAGTATGAGCAGGAATAAGCACGTCTTCTGTACCAAACATGGTGCGCAAGTGATCAGGTAAATTTTCGCGCCAAGGACGAATGAGACGCGCTAAAAGTAGGAGGCGTTCACTTTCTTCAATGGGAGGATTGAGAATGTTGTTATGATTTTCACCAAAAAGGAAGCTATCCTCATCCACATCTCCTAAAGCACGAATGGTTGGCAAGAAGGTTGATTTTGTATCGCTTTTTTCAACAAAGGCTGTACGCAAAGCCCGAGCAGCACGGCGTGTTGGTACATAAATAAGGGTATCTGCAAGGGCCGTTTGTATATCGCCATTTGGTGCAAAGTCATCAATAAGAGCACTAGAGAGCAATGCATCAACAAAATGCGGTAAAAAGGCAGTTCCCGAAGAAATAGAAAAGACACGTGGCTTATAGGTCATGTGATCTCATTTGAGCTGTATGGAAAAATTCCATCTTATTGATTATTTGCATCACTCCTACTTGTATACAATTTTTATGAAGGAACAAAACTGAAAAGCTGCATCTGGACAGGAGATTTTTGACTTTGATTTCTGAAAAAATATTGAACCCTCTATGCTATCTAAAGTTTTAAAAAAATAACTACTGGAGCAACATTATATGACTTGAGTCATCGTGCAAAAATATTAAAGATATCTCTCTGATACTGTCTAACCAAGAGTTAATTCCCAGTCCATTGTTAAGCTTGAACAGGCAACATAAATTAGCATCTTTAAAGTTTTCAAAGGCTTTGCATTCGCACTTATGTTGGCAGTGAGTGAACAGAATAAACAAGGACTTTATGCTGCTATTCATACGGTATAAAAAAATGCTCGTTGCATAAGGCACCGTTTACAAAAAAGTCGTTCCATAACATTGCGAGACTTAAATAGCCAGTTTTGCAAACTCATAAAAGATTTAGGAAAAGAAAATGGAAGCAGAGATATGTGTATTCTCTAGGTTATATACACCTTTATGCTCTAATCGAAAAGGCGATTGAAACCTAGACCTGCAATTTTATAAAAGAAGTTCTTTATTTATCGGATTTTTAGAAAATACATTTAAAGAAGTCTGTGAAAGGGTAATGTTCTTTGTAAAAATGTTCATCATCATTCTACGTTTTTTGCTTGTTTAAGTAGGCAGAAAGGACAACGATGCTATTTTGTTTCCTCATCCTTTTGCGTCCTAGCTCTGAAGTATAACCTTTATTAGTAATAATTTGTGTATTTTCACTCCGTTCAAGATAGCTAAGCTGCTTAGATAACATCATTACAATTTTCTGTCGTTAAGAAAACAACGTAAATCTTGGTTCAAAATATTCACGACCGCATCATGCTTCAGTGTAAATCCTTATTCTGCTTCTTGCAAAGGCTTTTCTTTCATGTTGATCTTCTCTATATTTCGCCGCGCAATCTATATAGTTTGCAAGCAAAGAGATGAACTTGGACAAAGGGTAGATTGATTTTCACAGCTTCATTCATTATAATTCATCTTGCTTACAAAAGGGTTACCAAAGCCCAATATGAGATCCTTTCGATACCAGGATACAAAATATTTATCGATGGATGGCTGCGACATGAATGATACATTTTTTGCTTGAGGGTAAGGAGAAGCATTCATTCTTGAGTGCTGTTTTTTAAAACGGCGTGAACGTCTTCAACAAAAGGACTGTGTAAGCTTTTCAATCCTCACGCACATTCCAGAAGTTTTCTTCCATAAACGATAAATCTTTTTCCAATCTCTACACTTTATTAATGAAATGCATTTCTCCAGTAACGCATCGATTTTTGATCAAATGGGATGTTATCAGTCACTCCACCTTTTTCTCACACCTTAACTTAATGCACAGCATCTCAGTTGTGCAGCGAAAATGAAGTGCTTTGGTGGAGAGTGTTTTGCAAAAATTAGGGATGAAGCTATCTATTATGCTTTTGAAAGGCATCATATTGATTTATAAGGATAATTCATTTTTTTGCCACATGAATGAAAGCCCCAAATCTTATAAGATTCCCTCATCTCAAATTCTCTTAGAGTGAATCACTCAAAATCATTTTTTTATATCATAAGCGAGATTGACGTGTGGGTAAAAATGAATAAAGACAAGGAATAAAAATGCCCCTTATGAACCGTTTCAATATAAAAGCTGTTGCAACATTTTGAGCTGGCAAAGAGAATGAGACGGTGCTGGCTTGCGTATAAGAAGGTGTGGTGCACAATGGCTTGTTATACCCTTTACGAACGCCGTCGTGATATAGGTTTGTGAGCATTAAGAGATGTCTCTCTAAAGGAGCCCTATTTTTTGATAAAAACTTTGTAAAGGCGCAAGCATTGGGTGTGAGAGATTGCGGGCAAGATAATCTTGCACATGAAGGAGATATTGAAGATAAGATGACTTTCCATCGCGTCCATAGAGACGTGCAAAAATCCCTAAAATTTTCGAAGCGCGTTGGGTGCCTGCAAATGCGTAAAGTTTACGAAATTCACTTTCCTTGAAAGGTCGTGATGCTTGGTGACGTGCATTGCAATAGGCGTCGAGAATTTTTGCTTCGCGTGTTGGGGAAATAAACACACGTGCATCTTGTGCTAAAGAGACGAGATCATAGGCTGTTCGACCTATTAAGCCATCTTGAAAATCAATCAGACCAATACGGGCAAATCCTTCTTTCTGTGTGCGCCAAAGAATATTGGGTGAATGATAATTACGCATAACAAAGGTATTTTCTCCTTGGGTAAGTCTATCGAGATAGGGCTGCCAACAGGTGAAAAAAGCTTTACGCTGTTGTTGATCTACGTTTTTTGTGTTTGAAAGGGCACATACCAGTCTAGCAATAAGGAGAGTTCTGATTGTAATGCTTGGCGATCATAGAGGGAATTTGCAGCAAAAATGTTGCAAATTGCATTTCGTGAGGCTATGACTTTTGGTGAAATGAAGCGAGCAATTCGCTACAAGCGATGTAACGCTCTTCTAAGGGATTACCACTTTTATCTAAAAGTCCTTCACATCCTAAATCTTCAAAAATTAAAAGACCTTTTTCAAAATCTTCGACAAAAATATGAGGAGCAGAAAATCCATTGTCTAAAATGAGTTGATTAATCCCGACAAATTGACGAATATCTTTTGCAAGCTGTGCCATTGTTACATAAGAAGAATCTATATTTTTTTCCTTTACATGGTTGGCGTATCCATAAGAATTTCTTGATTTTGCCCATTATGCAAAATTTCATAAGTGCGTGCGAAAGCATCAACAGTCAAAAGATGACGATAAACGTGACCTCGTCCATGGGTTGTTAAAAACTACGAATTTCAAAAGACCGCTGTAGACACTCACTAGAATGTTGTGCTGATGTAAGAGTTACAAGACGCCCACAACCTTCATATTGTAAAGTCAGTGCAAAGGTAACCTGCCCTAAAAGATCTGCACTTTTTTCTGGCCATTCTACGAGTAAAATACTTTGCTGACGTGCTTCGTAAAGTCCTAATTCATCGATTTCTTCTGTGGTAGAAAGGCGATAAAGATCAGCATGAATAATTTCAAATTGCGCAAGTTGATAACTTTGAGCAAGAGTAAAAGTAGGGCTTGGAACATCCAGAGTATTGTCTTTAGCAAGTGTGTGGATAATTGTCCGTGCGATGGTTGATTTTCCTGTTCCAAGATCACCTTGCAGCGTCACAAGATCTCCGGGTTTTAAAGCAAGGGCTAAATCTTGCGCAAAAAGCTTGGTTGCTTCTTCATTTTCAAGAAAAAAACTAAAATTCATTAAGATTTCCATGAAGTGAATGAGAAAGAGTTTTTATCATAATAAAGGATAAGACTAAAAAACTTTATCTTCTTTGGAAATTGGAAAGAAGCATTTAACTGTTGTTCCTTGTCCTGTACCGGTGAAAATTTCAACGCGCCCTCCGTGGAGCTCAACAAAGCTTTTGACAAGAGAAAGGCCAAGACCTGCTCCCGCACGCCCACCATGATGTGAATGGGAAGAAAAGCGTTTAAAAATGCGATCAAGGATATCTTCTGGAATATCGGATCCCTCATTGTGAACACTGAAAACGATGTCATCATCTTTTTCTTCGGCACAAAATTCAATGGTGCTTGCTTCCGTTGCAAAATTAATAGCATTGCTGAGGACATTCACAAAGATTTGGTGCAAACGTGTTGCATCTACAGAAATAAAGTTTAAGGAAGGAGAAATTTGTTGTAAAAGCGTAATATGGCGTCCATTAAGACGCTCTTCCACACGTGCTACTGCTTGCACCATAGCATCGGCAATATTAACCGGTTTTATGTCCAGCTCCATAATACCAGCATCAAGGGTTGCAAGGTCAAGAATATCATTCACAATATTCAAAAGAGAGCCTGATTCTGAATGAATGTGTCCAAGATATTCCTGTTGGCGTTCATTGATAGGACCAAAAATTTGATCGCGTAAAATATCGGAAAATCCAATAATATTGGTGAGGGGTGTACGCAATTCATAGGAAACATGTTGGACAAATTCATTCCGCAAACGATCAGCACTTTCCAAAGCTTCATTTTTCTCTTGAAGAGCACGCGCGACATGAACAGTGTCCGTAACATTCACGAAAGTAAGCATGGTCTCTCCATTAGGAAGCGGGACCAATGTGTAATCAATGATCATGCCATTTTTGAGGTCCATACGACCTGAATATGTATCCCGTTCTTCAGCAAAACCGGTAATAAATTTGGTGAACCAGTCCCATTCTTGTCTCAAAGTTAGGGGTGAACAATAACTTTGTAATTGTGTAATATGGGTGCCTTCTACCAATAAATTATAGGGTAGAGACCATAATTTTGATAAAGCAGGATTTGATAAACGAAGGCATCCATCAGTGCCAAAGACCACCACTCCTTCTGAAAGTTTATCAAGTGTTTCGCCTTGTATTTTAATGAGTGTATTATAGCGCTGTTCAAGATCAATTTTTTCTGTGAGATTTTCGTAAAGCCAAGTGACACCTCCTTGTGGGTGAGGACTAGAAATGACACGCACTGTGCGCCCATCTGGAAGATTCCAAATTTGTTGATTTGATTCCGTTTGCCGGTAAGCTTTTAAAAGTTCTTCTTTCCAAGTGCGCCAATCCGGGTGTTCACCAATGAGCCCTTTTTCACGCAAACGTTCAAGAAACAATGTATGGCTTGGTTCACTTTCTAGAAAGGAATTCTCTAAGGGCCATAAAATTTTAAAGGCATGGTTGCAGAATTTTAATTTTTGATTGCTATCGAAAACAGCTACAGCTGTTGAAATTTGATCAAGTGTTTCACAATGGTTTTGAAAAACACGTCTTAGTTCATTGGCAAGATTTTCATATGCACTATCATCACGGGCAAAAGCCGCCATCCCTTCGGCTGTTGTAATCCGTGTGAGATGAAAGCGGTGCCGTTCTCCATCAAGGACCGTATGAACGTGCTCTTGAAAAACGGTTTCTGTTTCATCTGTTTTGCGTTGTGTTGTTTCATTGAAAAGGTCAACTACTTCGTTACTGCCTTCTCGAAAGCCTGTTATTTCTCTAAAGGCGCGGTTGATAAAGCAAATTTTTCCTTCACTATCTTTTATCCAGACTGGTTCTTGAATAACATCGAGAAGGTTACGCTGCATTCTCAGTTCGGTAAGGATTCTTGCAATATTTTTCTGTAAACGAGCATTTTCGCTTTGTTGTAGTGAGATGTCTTGAAAGCGTGCAATGGCTACTGTTCCAGCAATAACGCCTGTAACATGCAACAGCATATTATTCTTGGTGAAAAGAGAAAGTTCAAAAGGATGAGACTTGTAACGTAATTGCTTTAATGCGTAATCAAGTTCCCGCAGAGAATTTTCTTCAAGCCAGAATTCGAAACGCTGAAAATCTTGTTGATGAATTCCCACTTTTTGCAATGTTGGAATGTTGCCAACCACACGAGGTAAAGCCGTTGGGTTTTCCCAAATAAGAAGATACTGTCCGGTTTCTTCCAGAAGCCATTCATAATATTTAAGTTTTTCAGAAAGATCTGTTTGAAATGTCTGCAGAGGCTTTTGTAACGTTTTTTTCGCACGCATAATAACGGCCATACACGTGAAAAGTGAGGCACAAGAGATTCCTCCGCAGAGCGCTAAGAGAAGCCATGGACCATCTGGCAAAGTAAAGGTAGACGGTAGATATGTTTCCAATAACTGAGCAGCAGCACATGTTGGAAAAAAAAGAAAAAGAAAGCAAAAAATATGAGTACAGATTCGGATCATTTTTTGAGCTTTTTCTTTGGAGTTATAGTCACCGAAGCTGAGCACGATGCGTTTTCCTTTTTCTTTTATCCCAAGGAAACATTTAATAACGATAATGGTCTGGTTTATAAGGTCCTTGTGGAGTAACTCCAATATAGGCAGCTTGTTCTTGTGATAAAGTGGTTAATTTTATTCCTAGCTGATCAAGGTGAAGGCGGGCAACTTTTTCATCAAGGTATTTTGGCAAAACAGTCACTTCATTTTTGTAGTGTCCTGAACGAGTAAAGAGTTCAATTTGCGCTAAAACTTGATTGGTAAATGAAGCCGACATAACAAAAGAAGGGTGCCCCGTGGCATTACCGAGATTAAGTAAACGCCCTTCAGAAAGCAAAATGATGCGTTTTCCATCGGGAAAGGTGATCATATCGACTTGTGGTTTAATATTCGTCCATGGTAAATTTTGCAAGGCTGCGACTTGGATTTCATTATCAAAATGGCCAATATTTCCAAGAATACACATGTCTTTGACTTTCCGCATATGATCTAAACGGACAATATCTTTATTACCCGTTGTTGTGATAATAATATCAGCGCTGGAAGCTGCATCATCTAAATTAACAACTTCATAGCCATCCATAGCTGCTTGAAGGGCACAAATGGGGTCAATTTCTGTTACTTTAACACGAGCTCCAGCACCTGAAAGAGAGGCTGCTGATCCTTTACCCACATCACCATAACCGCAAACAATAGCTGTTTTACCAGCGATCATAACGTCTGTTGCGCGTCTGATACCGTCTACTAATGATTCTCTACATCCATATTTATTATCAAATTTTGATTTAGTGACGCTATCATTGATATTAATAGCAGGAAAAGGCAGAAGCCCTTCCTTTTGTAATTGATGAAGGCGGTGTACACCCGTTGTGGTTTCTTCACTTATACCTTTGATTGCTGCGCGCTGGCGTGTGAAAAACCCTGGTGTAGCCTCCATACGCCTTTGGATTTGTTTGAAGAAAAGTTCCTCTTCTTCTGTCTTGGGATGAGACAGAATATCTTTATTTGTTTCTGCACGGCTTCCCATCAAAATATAGTTTGTAGCATCCGCTCCATCATCTAAGATAAGATTGGAGGGATTACCATCAGGCCATTGGAAAATAGCATCTATATAAGTCCAATATTCTTCAAGTGTTTCACCCTTAACCGCAAAAACAGGAGTACCAGTGGCTGCAATAGCTGCTGCAGCGTGATCTTGCGTAGAGAAAATATTGCTAGAACTCCACCGGACATTGGCTCCAATTGCTTTGAGCGTTTCAATCAAAACAGCTGTTTGAATGGTCATGTGCAATGAACCAGAAATACGTGCTCCGCGCAAAGGTTGGCTGGAAGAAAATTCCTCACGACAAGCCATCAAACCGGGCATTTCCGTTTCAGCAATATCCAGTTCTTTACGACCATAAGCAGCAAGTGCGATATCTTTGACAACATAATCTTGAGCTGTCATTCTTTATTCCTTCAAAATTAATTTTTGCAAAACGGTAGGAGAAATTAAAAAAAAATGCAAGTTAATAGGAACACTTCTTTCTGGGAAAAAGTCTTTATTCGGTTTCCATAAATCTTTACCACAGACATGTATTTACAAGTGAGTGATAATGTGACTGAGAGGATGCTGAAAATTTCTATAGTGTGGACAAAAGTTGTCGACATTTGTTAGTTTTTGAATGAAGAGAAGAGTGAGATGACAAAGAGAATTTTTTTATAAGGTTCTTTTTTGGATTTGTTTGAAGAAAAATTCTTCTTCTGTCTTGGGATGAGACAGGATATCTTTATTTGCTTCCGCACGTTGCAAAAAAGCCAGATGTATAAATTTTATCAACACGCTTATCCATTTTCTTTTATAAATGAGAAATGAATTCAGTAAAAAAGAAGATGCGCTAGCTTTCATGCCGTAGGTTAAAATTTGAGACTAAAGATAGCGTAGGGGGAATGGTTCATTTGTCAATAAAGACGTGTTACCAAGGGGAAACAGTTCATCAATAAAATGCAGGGATCGGCAAAGCAATTTATGTATAGATTAATAAGTTTCTCAGATGCATGGAAGCATTAAGACTTTTTCTTATCGTTTTATTGAAGGTGTTCATTTTATTTTAAAAGCGAAAACGTAATGCCAAGAGTTCTCCCTTAGACTCAACTCTGTGGTGTAGCTATTGGTTTCACCATTTTTATGCTTAAAGGTGCAAGCTGGCTCTATTTGCCAGCTTAAAAATTGCGCCAGCATTTGCATTAAGACGATTTATGAGAAGCATTTTTATCAGTACCGCTTGTGCGTGCAAGTAAGTGATTTTGAATGATTCACTATGTGAAGGTTTGAGATGAAAAAATCTTAGGATATTCGGGTCTCTCATTCAACATACAAAAAGATAAATTATTCTTATAAATCAATAATTTGATATCATGCAACTGTAAGGGTTTATATCCTCTTTGTCCAGATTTACTCTTATGCTACAAACTATAAATTGCATTGTGAGCTTTAGCAGAATAAGTCATCTAAGAAAGTCCGCATTGGCAAAAAGCAAACCAAGAATTGGCTCTAAAGAGTCATGCTGTTATGGATGTGTTGAGCCAAGCTTTAAATTTTTTTCTTGATAACAGAGAACTGGAATGCTTTTATTTAGATATTTCATCTTTTTGATGAAGGTAAGAATACGGGAAGTATTGCTGACAAAGGTTATGCTTCAGAAACACTGATAAAAAGAGTGAGGTAGCAAAATTGCATCTGTATCTTTTCTTCCAGTTCCACTAAGAAAACAGTGCAAAATAATGGTGAACATCTTTATAAAAGCGCCATTTTATCGAAAGCTTTTTCAATAAATTGAACCATTTCGGGTATATCTGCTAATGGTTTTATAAAAAGCTTCTTTTATAGAAACTTTCTGGTCTCTAGTTTAAGTGTTCTCTGATTGGGAAAATGCGTTGCACAGACACAAGCTGCTGGGAAAATATGGGCTAAGCTGGTAAATTTCGGGAAAATTGACCATGTGGACGAAATCGCCAGAGATAGCTTGGCAAGAGTGCCGCCATTGCTTTAGGGGTAATTCCTACTCCTTCTAAAGTGTAGCCATTTTCTATAGCTTCTTGAGAAACAATGTTATCTATTTGCAGAAAACGTATTTGACTAGCTGTTACTAGTGTTGGCGCGAGAGGCAATTTACCAATAGTTCCCAAAAGACCTCCAATAAATAAGCCGGCAGAAAGAGGCATAGAGAGAATTGTTTTTTTACGATGAATAATTTTTAATATATATTCAAGGACATTTTGAAATGTGATAATCTGTGGACCCCCAAGATCATAACTTTTTCCAGAGATAACTTGTCCTTCTAGAGCGCGTACAATAAATTCAGCGACATCACCAACATATACAGGCTGCAATTTACTTTGCCCACCGCCAAAAAGGGGTATGATCGGTAGAAAACACGACAAATTTGCCAAGTTATTAAAGAAACAATCTTCTGGTCCAAAGATGATGGATGGGCGCATAATAATTGCTTGAGGATGCTCGTTATGAATGATTTCTTCACTCATGGATTTAACGCGTGCATACAAAAAAGAAGCATTTTTATTGGCGACAAGCGCTGACATATAAATGAGAGGAATACCAGCTTCTGCTGTTAATTCGGAAACGTTTTGTGCACCCTCAATTTGTGTCTTTTGAAAGTTCGGTTGATTTGCTTGTGCTAAACTACCAGGAAGAAATACTGCACCATCTGAACCAAGCAATGCGCGTGCAACAGAAGCGCGACACTTGATATCAGTTCTAAGCATTTGGGTTTGTCCTACTTCTCCTATTTGGAGCATGTAATAAGCTTTTTGCGGAGAACGAACGGCAATACGAACCCGATAACCCCGCTTAGTTAAAGCTTCAACGACATGTCGTCCTACAAAACCAGAGCCGCCGAAAACGGTAATAAGTTTAGGATGTTGATAAAGTGCACAATCAAGTTGCATGATCAAAAGGTCTATCTTTCAAAGCTCTATGAATAATCAATTTCTAACATGGTGGTGTTTTGTTGTCACGTAAAATATCACCGGCAAGATAAAGGGACCCGCCTATCAGGACAATTACCTCTTTATGCTCTGCGTTAATTCTCTGTAAGGCTTCTTGGAAATGGGCTTGCGGGTTAGCAGGAAGTCCTACTTTTCTAGCTGCTTCAGCTAAAATCGTTGGACAAATACCTGCGTTGTTATTGATCAACGGGATCGTATAAACTGTATCGACAAGGTTTGTTAAAGGACGAAAATAACTGACAGCATCCTTGGTATTGAGCATACCAACAATCATAATAATAGGACGGTTTGATTTTTGTTTCCATTTCGTAAGTTCTGCTGCAACAATTTTTGCAGCAGCGGGATTGTGACCGCCATCTAACCATAAATCAATACCAGGAGACATCTGATCAACCAAATTTCCATGGGTAAGATGTTGCATTCGTGCTGGCCAGTAAATATTTTGCAGCGCGTGACTTATTGTTTTTTCTGAAAGTTGAAAACCTGCTTGATAAATTGCTTCAAGGGAAGCTCCGGTATTGGCAATTTGATGCGCTCCAATCAGGTTAGGCAATGGAAGATCCATGAGACCTTGATTGTTTTGAAAGACCATACGTCCGTGTTCTGTATAACTTTGATAATCTTGATCAAACAGAAAATAAGGTGCTTTATTTTTATCAGTAAGGGTTATTAAAGTAGAAAGGGTTTCATCATGATCTTGTTTACTGATAACCACAGGAACTCCCGATTTGATAATTCCCCCTTTTTGAAAAGCGATTTGTGAAATTGTGTTTCCAAGAAAGGTCTCATGATCATAATCAATGGGCATAATAAGGGATACAGCTGGCTTTTTAATCACATTTGTAGCATCAAAACGTCCTCCTAAACCAACCTCTAAAATCACGACATCAGCTGGATGTGTGCTAAACAGTATAAAGGCAGCAGCAGTAAAAATTTCAAAAACAGTAATTAATTTTTGACCGTTCGCCTTGACAACTTGCTGAATTGTTTCAGCCAATTGTTCTTCTGTGACAAGTTTCCCACCTTCTCTTTGACCGATTCGGCAGCGTTCATTCCAATTAACCAGATGAGGTGAGCTATAGACATGAACGCGGTAGCCTGCGCTTTCCAAAAGAGCACGACAAATAGCTGAAGCAGATCCTTTACCATTTGTGCCAGCAATATGAATAACAGGTGCAAGCTTTAAATGAGGATTATCAAGGCTTTCTAAAAGACGAAGGATACGCTCTAAAGAAAGATCAAATTTTTTAGGATAGTTTTTCAGTAAATCATCGATTATCCTTTGCACGTGGTTTTTTTTCATAGTTTAAGCAGCTTCTGCTTTAGAAAGCGATGCCTGAGAATTGGTCGAAGATGTATTGGAAGGATTAACAACAGGGGGATATTTCATCATCAAACGTAAAAGTCGTGCAATGGTAGTTTTCATTTCTAAACGTGATACAACCATATCAATCATGCCATGTTTGAGCAGATATTCACTACTTTGAAAACCTTCTGGTAAGGTTTCGCGTATGGTTTGTTGAATGACACGTGGTCCCGCAAAACCAATCATAGCACCAGGTTCGGCAATGTGAATATCGCCAAGCATGGCATAAGAAGCAGTAACTCCACCGGTGGTTGGATTGGTAAGAACTACGATGTAGGGAAGTTTTGCTTCTTTTAGCATTTCGATAGCTACAGTTGTACGGGGCATTTGCATCAAGGAGAGTGTTCCTTCTTGCATGCGTGCACCGCCAGAAGCAGAAAAAAGGACTAAAGGGCATTTTTCGGCAATGGCAGTATCAAAAGCTTTTATGATTGCTTCTCCTGAAGCCATACCAAGTGATCCTCCCATAAAGGCGAAGTCTTGAACAGTGGCTATAATCGGTAAGCCTTCAATAGTACCGCGTGCACTTAAAATATTATCATCAATACCAAGTTTGGAACGATAATCTTTTAGCCGGTCAATATAACGTTTTTCATCGCGAAACTTTAATGGGTCTATTACAACTTTTGGATTTTCAAGAGGTGTATAAACACCATCATCAAAAAAATGTGTAAGACGGTTTTTGGCGCTGATGCGCATGTGATAACCAGAACTAGGGATTACATATTGATTAACTTCTAGATCTTTATGGAAGACCATCTCACCACTGGTAGGATCTTTGATCCACAGATTTTCTGGAATTTCACGGCGTCCCAGTATGGAATTGATTTTAGGACGAACATAATTTGTAATCCAGTTCATCTTTGTAGCCTCTCTTTAAATGTTATACATTTTTTGCACGATTCAAGAAAATATAAGATTGAATGGTCAATTCGCTTTGCCAGCTAAATAAACAAATCCATTTAATATTTTCAGTACATGTATAGTTTTAACTGCACTATTTTTTGTCTCTAAATATTATCATGGTAATTTGCATAAAATTCTTTCTCATAAAAAAAATCTATCAGTGATTTTAAGAACAAACATGATTTGCTCTTTTGCTTTGATTTAAGTCTCATTGTTGGCGTTGGTCGGTAAATGCTTCATTTGTTTCTGAGAGAAAACCAGTATTCAGTAGACTTTTAACACCAGTGAGACGAGATTGAAACAAAAAAACCTTATAAAGATAAACATCAATAAGGCTAAAGAGTTGATAAAAACAATGGAGAGGGTAACATGATATTAGCGAAATGCCAGTACAGGAGCAAGATTTTTTTCAAAGATTTTCTCTGGTGATAAGAGGTAAACGATTTTTTAAAGGACCAAACTTATTTTATGTTTACTTTTACTTGTACGCTTTATCGATTCACGCGTTTTTTTAAAAAAACATCTCTCAAGGTATTCAAGACCATTTCACAACAGCGCTCGTAAATGGTATAACAGTAAAGCTTTTGTACACCGCTATCTTTACGCTTATGAAGCAGCAAGTCAGCACCACCATTCTATTTGCCAGCTTCCAATGTTGCGATAGCCCTTGCATTGAGATGGTTCATAAAGGGCATTTTTCCTCTTTTAAGTAGTTTTTACCCATACGCCAACCCTGCTCGTGGCATGAAAGAAAGTAATTTTGAGTGATTCACTATGAAAGGGTTTGTGATGAGAGAATCTTATTCGGGGTTCTAATTCAAATTGAAAAACGATGATTCATTATTGTAAATCAATGTGTTGTGGTTAAAAAAATGCCTTACGCTTTTTTTCACGTTCTTTAGGGGGGCAAACCCTTCACACAAAGTAGAAAACCATTGTATTGAAGATTTTATAAATGCATTTCATTATACTGAGTGTGATGCATATGATGTCTTTTGGGAAAGCATTTTATGTAAGTGTGTCATAAGGGCTGCTGCGAAAAGTGGTGTTGCTAAATTAAGAAGCGGGATCGAAACAAAAAACGCGATCAACAATCCTGCGCCAAAAATTGTCATGGAGTGAACATGTAAAAAAGCACGCGCTTCTCGTTCGGATCGGAACCGGTATGCAGCAAACATAAAGTATTCACAGCCAAGCAAGTAGCCATTAATAATATAAAAGGCAATTAAATTGATACCGGGCACGAAAAACAAAATAAAAGCGATGGCATTACCAAGAAGGCTTAAAGTAACAAATTTTAAAGAGAGAATAAGAGATCGTCCAAGTGACAAGGTGCTTCCAATAGGCTGGTTTGGATAATCTTCTTTTTCAATAATTTCAGCAGCAGAATCAATAAAAAAGCTTCCAATCATAGCTGTAATTGGAGCAATTAAAAAAGCCATAAGTAAAGCTAAACCTAAATTAAAAATAATTAGTATGCTCAGTTCTAACAATCCTCTCCAATTTGATAAAACAGGAAAAAAATGAGCAATCCAAACTGCAAAATAGGACATAAAAAGTTGACGTACAAACAACCATATAATGAAGAGCACAATAAAAGTAAGCCCTAATGCTTTCAATATCATTATGCGATATTCTGGAGTTAAGAGGCGCTGTAGGGCGCGATACGCAGCAGTAAAAATCATAAATAATAAATAAGAAAAGAACAGTAAAAAGACAAGAGATAGATGAGGAGGGGATGTAAACTATTGCGCTTTAACATGCGTTAACTTGATGAAGGGATGAATAAGGTATTGTTTTACAGAGAAGGAGGATTCTTTCATTATGGAAAAGCAGAGTAAAATATGTGTATAGAACTGATTCAAGTGAAGAGCACGGGTATTGTAAAATCATCACATTGATTTATAAGGATAATTTATCTTTTTACAACTTGAATGAGAACGCTGGATATTATAAAATTTTCTCAGAGTGCATCAATCAAAATCATTTGCTTGCACATCACAAGTAAGGGTGGTGTTTGGGTAAAAATTTTTCAAGAAAGGAGTAAGAATGCTCCTTATAAATCCTCTCAATGCAAGGGCTCTCGCAACATTTTGAGTTGACAAAGAGGAGGATGGTGAAAGGTTGCACGCTCAATAAATGTAAAGATGGAGATGCACAATGGCTTTACCATTATATCTATCACAGATGCCATCGTGAAAGAGGGAATGGCGTGCTGAGAGATGCTTCTTTAAAATAAGCACGTAAATGTGCAATCAATGGTGTTCTGCTTTGTGTGAAGGGTTTGCCCCCCTAAAGAACGTGAAAAAAAGCGTAAGGCAATGCGTAATCACCATTATTTAAAAGATATTGCTGGAGATGCCTTTTGAAAGGGAAAACACCAAAATATACTCGTCTGAAATCAGCTTGCAGCATGATTACCAACTTCTGTCTTTTGAGAATAAGGAAGAGCGAGAAAGTTCTTTTGGGCAAAATTCTTTTCAATATTCTTAATTCTAGCATCTTTGTCATTTTGGGATGAAGTGTGCTAAAAATGACTGAGTGATAATAACTGTTAGGTAAAAAACTATTATGATAACATATATCTTATAGAGTAAATTCTATTGAGCTTGAGAGTAATTTATGCGCTTTTTTAGGCTCTGAATGCAACCAACTTTTGGAAGAGAGCGCATTGGGATTCTTTTCTCGCAAGCACTATCATGAAATTAATGGAGTTGGTAATGCAGATATTTCCCATGTAATTTTATGAAATAAAATTACGTCTCATTTTTTGTTGTGTTTTGTGAGTAATATCAAGTTATCTGAAAAACTTTTAAGATTAAAGAGTTCTTTGTTCATTTGAATGAGCAGCAGAAGAAGGACAGAAAAATGAGACAACAAGGCTTGCTAATTTTTGTGCTATTTGTTGTTTACTCATATGCGGCCACTGTTCGATGTTTTCTCTGCTAACAAGGTAAACTTGATTTGTGTCTGCTCCCATAACATTTTTACCATCAGGGAGAGTAATGTTATTCGCAAGAATAAAATTGGCTCCTTTTTCAACACATTTCTTTTGCGCATTAGCAATGAGATCACAGGTTTCAGCCGCGAAACCAATGACAAGTGGAGGGCGGTTTGAAGCATGACCAATTGTTGCTAAAATATCAGGGTTTTTGACCATCTGTAAGGATGGGGGGGTTTTATGAGCACTCTTTTTGATTTTTTGGAGAGATGGTGTTTGGCTGCGCCAGTCACAAACGGCGGCAACAAAAATTGCTCCATCAGCGGGCAATGTTGCTTGCACAGTTTGTAACATCTGACATGCTGTTTCAACATGAATAGTTTTCACTTGTGGTGGATCTGCAAGATCTACTGGTCCACAAATAAGCGTTATTTTGGCGCCCAAGTTAGCTAAAGCCTTTGCAATAGCGTGGCCTTGTTTACCCGAAGAGCGATTAGCAAGATAACGCACGGGATCAATGGGTTCATGAGTAGGGCCAGAGGTAACAATGAAATGGCGACCAGAAAGTGGTCTTTCTGTTATATTCAAAAGGGCTTCTGCTGCAGCTATAATGGTTAAGGGTTCGCTCAGGCGCCCTAGACCTGATTCATTGCGCTCAGCCATTTTGCCGATTTCTGGTCCGACTATATGAACGCCATCTGCGCATAGTTGTGCGACATTGCGAACAGTTGTTGGATGTGTCCACATGGCTGGATTCATAGCCGGTGCAATCAAGAGTGGACAACGTGCCGCTAACAGTACACAATCAGCTAGATCTTCTCCTCTACCGGTTGCTATTTTTGCAATACGATTGGCAGTGGCTGGTGCTAAAATAATCAAATCAGCATCCCGTGCTAGTCGGATATGTCCAATATCATGTTCTTCTTCGCGTGAAAATAAATCGCTATACACAGTACGACCACTCAGCGCTTCAGCTGCTAAAGGGGTAATAAATTTTTGTGCTGCTTTTGTCATAATAATATTTAAGCGTGCTCCCCGTTCTTGCAAACGGCGAATCAAATCAAGCGCTTTATAGGCAGCAATACTCCCACCAATAATAAGGAGGATGGATTTTGATTGCAGTGATTGCATTTCTACGGGGCTTGCTTGAGATGATGATATCGTTGGGGTTGTGAAATTACTTAAAAGACGGCGCGCTTCTTCTTCCATAGAAACACCATTTTGCGCAGCGCGTATACGCAAAATTTCTTTAACTTTAGCTGGAAGATTGCGGATGGTAAGACTGGCCATAAAATACACTCAAAAAACAAAATGATTGCAATGATTTCATTATAAATATTTTTTGAGTATATTCAACAGATTAAAAAAAATGAAAAAGGTAAAAAGTCAGACAAATACAACAAAGCGCAATGATGAAAAGGCTATAACGGCCATAACGATTAGAGCGACTTTGTTCGACCGCAAGTTTTTTGAGGGTAGTGGGAGAAAGATTAAATCCTGTTTTTATCATTTGATTGAGGTCTTCTTCCATACGTTGGAAATTTTGTATCAACTGTGGTGTGTTACGCACTAGCGAAAAAAGTGCCTGCGCTCCTTCACTAAAGTCTTTTGCTATTCCCACGGGCCCTAAATTTTTGCTAATCCATTCTTTAACAACGGGTTCAGAAGCTTTCCACATATTAAAATTGGGATCTAAGTTGCGAGCAACACCTTCCACGACAACCATAGTTTTTTGGAGTAATAAAAGTTCAGGTCGCGTTTGCATGTCAAATAATTCAGTGACTTCAAATAACAGTGTAAGTAACTTAGCCATAGAAATGCTTTGCGCTGATTGTCCGTGAATTGGTTCACCAATTGCGCGATTGGCTTGAGCAAAACTCTCAATATTGTGGTGTGGAGGTACATATCCTGCTTCAAAATGAGCACGTGCTACCCGATGGTAATCGCGAGTAATAAAGCCATAGAGAATTTCAGCAAGGAAATGCTTTTCTTTTTTACCAAGTCGTCCTGTAATTCCTAAATCGACAGCAACAATACATCCTTGTGGGTCTACAAATAAATTGCCAGGATGCATATCAGCGTGAAAAAAACCATCACGTAATGTATGACGAAGGAAAGATTGAATAAGTGTAATTGCAAGTGCTTGCAAATCAAACCCTGCTTCTTTGAGAGCAGAAATTTCGGATATTCTTATACCATCAATCCATTCCATTGTGAGAACATTACGTCCTGTTCGTTCCCAATCAATTTTTGGTACCCGAAAGCCTGTATCATGTTGAATATTTTCAGCCATTTCTGATATGGCCGCTGCTTCTAATCGCAAGTCCATTTCAATTCGTGTGGTTTGTGCCAAAGTATCAACGACACAAACAGGACGCAGACGTCGAGCAGCTGGTATATAACGTTCCTGTAAATGGGCAATAAGGTAAAAGCTTCTAAGGTCTTTTGCAAAACGCGTTCTGATATTAGGGCGAATGACCTTAACAGCACATTTTTTTTTATGGCCTACTTCATCGTAGTATTCAGCTGGATGAACTTGAGCAATAGAAGCGGCTGCAATAGGGGGATAAAAGTTTGCGAATAAATCATTGATAGAGCGACCAAGCGAACTTTCAATTTGATCAATGGCAGCCGTACAGGAAAATGTTTGAACACGATCTTGTAGTTGTGCTAAATCTTCCGCAATATCACGTCCTACAATATCGGGTCTGGTAGCAAGAAATTGACCAAGTTTTATGTAAGAAGGGCCGAGCCTATTGATGGCATAGGAAAGTTTTTCAGATCGTCGCTTTTTTTTCGTTTTACGCCGCGCTAACATACTTGCGATACGGTGGCATAATGCTGGAAATCCTTGAAGATCATCGTGAGGCAAAGCACTCAAAACGCCTTCACGTGCTAAAACCCATCCAGTACGTATTAATTGAAAGTAAGTGGAAATTTGCACCATTTTTTAAATCTTCCAGGCTGAATGCAGCGCTGCGATTGCACCCGTGAGGTTGCGGTATGATACTCGCGAAAAACCTACATGATTGATCATATGGGCAAAATCATCTTGCTTAGGAAATTTGCGAATAGATTCAACCAAATAACGATAAGCATCACCATCATTTGCAATGAGTTGACCAAGCTTAGGGATAGCATGAAAAGACCAAAGATCGTAAATTTTATCAAGTAGAGGCATCTCAACATTTGAAAATTCTAAACATAAAAAACGCCCTCCCGGTTTTAAAACACGAAAAGCTTCCCTAAGAGCTTGATCAATATGAGGGACATTGCGAATTCCAAAGGCAATAGTATAAGCATCAAAACTTTGGTCTTCAAAAGGCAAATGTTCTGCATTTGCTTCAACAAAGTCAATCAGAGGGGCAAGACCATTTTTTTCTGCGCGTTTTTTTCCAACGCTAAGCATCGAACCATTAATATCAAGCACTGTAGCATGGGCTTTTTGGCGTGAAGCGTTAAGAATGCGAAAAGCGATATCACCAGTACCCCCAGCTACATCCAAAACTTTCCAATGAAAAACTGCTGGTGGAGAAAGCCATGCGACCATGGAGTTTTTCCACATACGGTGTAATCCAAGAGACAAAATGTCATTCATCTTATCATAGTTTTCAGCGACAGAGTGAAAGACACCATCAACCATGGATTGCTTTTGCGCTTCATCAATTTTTGTAAAGCCAAAAGAATATTCCATACCTCCTTTGACTCCTATACGTTCTGTTTCAGCTGTCATATGCGTGACCTTCCTTATTTTTTCTTTTGTCGTAAATGAAGTGTAGAAGGAATGTTCAAATATGCAAAAGCCCTCTATAAAACCACGACGTTTATACAGCTAGAAAAAGAGTACCTTTAGATATCAAGATTAGCAACACTTAAGGCATTATCTTGAATAAAAGCCCGCCGTGGTTCAACTTCATCACCCATCAAACGGGAAAAGAGCGAATCTGCATCAGTTGCATCATTGATTTTAACTTGTAAAAGAGCGCGCGCATCAGGATTAAGCGTTGTTTCCCAAAGCTGTTCAGCATTCATTTCTCCAAGACCTTTATAACGTTGAAGCGTGATGCCTTTTTTACCATTTGTAAAAATGCTTTCTAAGAGACTCATAGGTCCCAAAATACGTTCTGATTTATCTTTACGATGCAAGAGAGGGGGAGAACTATATGTTTCCATAAGATTTTGAGAAATACGATCAATTTGGCGTGCATCAACTGAATTTATAAGTCCTGCATCAAGGGTAATGACATCTTTAACCCCGCGTAAAATGCGTTCACAATACAAATCCCCATTTGGTGTGAACTCACCATTCCACCCGCGTTCCATATCATCGGCAATCAAATCGAGGCGACTTGCTACATTATCAGCTGTTTTTTTGGCTTTTTCTGGTGTTGCAAAAGCCTCAGGATTAAAAGCCCCAACAATTGCTGCTTGCTCAACAATATTGCGATTATAGCGCGTATGAAGACCATTTAAAAGTTGGCGTAACACGCGAGCATCTTCGGCAAGTTGGCGCAAATCAGCACCTGCACGAACTTCTCCTGTTGAGAGTTCTAATGTTGTTTCTTCTAGTCCAGTATCGATCAAAAATTCTTCGAACGCTGCTTCATTTTTGATATATTGAAAAGACTTCCCCCGTGTTACTTTATAAAGAGGCGGTTGAGCGATATAAAGGTGTCCACGCTCAATCAATTCAGGCATTTGTCTAAAAAAGAAAGTAAGGAGCAGAGTGCGTATATGCGCACCATCAACGTCAGCATCGGTCATAATGATGATTTTATGGTAGCGTAATTTATCTGGTGAGAATTCATCTTTACCAATGGATGTTCCAAGAGCAGTGATGAGTGTTCCAATCATGTCAGATGAGAGCATCCGGTCGAAACGCGCTCGTTCGACATTGAGAATTTTACCACGCAGAGGCAAAATTGCTTGATTTTGGCGTGAGCGCCCACTTTTTGCTGAACCACCAGCAGAATCTCCCTCAACGATGAAGATCTCCGATTTTGCTGGATCACGTTCTTGACAATCGGCGAGTTTTCCAGGCAAAGAGGTGATATCGAGGGCTCCTTTTCGTCTTGTGAGTTCACGTGCTTTGCGCGCAGCCTCACGAGCAGCCGCAGCCTCCACTACTTTACTTGTAACAATTTTTGCTTCATTAGGATGTTCTTCTAGCCATGCAGAGAGACCTTCATTCACCAAATTTTCAACAATAGGCCGCACTTCAGAGGAAACCAATTTATCTTTTGTTTGCGAAGAAAATTTTGGATCGGGAACTTTAACGGAAAGAATAGCAGTGAGTCCTTCGCGGCAGTCATCACCGGTGAGGTTTACTTTTTCCTTTTTTACAATGCCTGAAGATTCAGCATAACCATTAATTTGGCGTGTAAGAGCACTGCGGAAACCCACCAAATGGGTTCCCCCATCACGCTGAGGGATATTATTGGTAAAACACAGGACTTTTTCATGATAGGAATCATTCCACCATAAAGCAACCTCAACGTTCATCCCATCTTTTTCACTTGTAATATAAATAGGATGATCGAGGAGCGCTTTTTTCGATTGGTCAATATATTTGACAAATTCAGTTAATCCACCCTCATAATGCAATTCAACGGATTTGATGTCGGCATGGCGTTGATCGACAAGAAGGATATGCACACCAGAATTCAAAAAAGCCAATTCCCGTAAACGACGTTCCAAGGTTTCGAAATCAAATTCAACCATGGTAAAGGTTTCAGAACTTGGTAAAAACCTGATCTCTGATCCGCTTTCTTTGCCGCAATCACCGACAATTTTTAGTGGAGCATCGGCAACTCCATGAGTAAATGACATTTCATGGATTTTGCCATTGCGCCTGATTCGCAGTTGCAACCAAACTGAGAGTGCATTCACAACAGAAACGCCAACGCCATGTAATCCTCCCGAAACTTTGTAAGAATTTTGATCAAACTTTCCGCCGGCATGAAGTTGGGTCATGATAACCTCAGCTGCTGAAACACCTTCTGTTGGATGAATATCGGTAGGGATTCCGCGTCCATTATCACGAACAGAACAAGAGCCATCAGCATGAAGTGTCACGTTTACAAGAGTAGCATGACCTGCTAAGGCTTCATCAATAGCGTTGTCTACAACCTCATAGACCATATGATGCAAGCCTGAGCCATCATCTGTATCGCCGATATACATACCAGGACGTTTACGTACAGCATCGAGACCTTTGAGAACTTTGATAGAAGCGGCACCATAGTCGTCACCCTCCATTTGTGAGGTTATTTCATCACTCATAAGTTAATCCATTCCTGTATTTAATTTGCGATATTTCATCAGCTGTTTCAGAGCTTAATATTTTTGCCAGTTATTTATGGAATAACCACATTAAACGTTTACCGTATATCAGATCTATATTCAACATCTGTCGGTATAGAATAGGTAGAAGCTATCCATATTACACAATTACTTAGAACGATTTTTCATACGTAAACGATATTATCCTGTTAGGTTGCGTTTTTAGATGTAAAAAGAGGCGCAGAGAGTTTAATGAAATTTATCTCTACGGATTATTAATATTTGAGGATAGGATAGTTACAGTGAAGCATTTAGACAAACAGTAAAGTGTTATTGCGTCTTTATGATGAGTAAGAAATGTATAGCAAGCTAACGAAATCAATTTTTTTGCTTATAATTTTAAATTGCCTAAAAACTGACAATGTATCCTTACATCATATTTTTTTCGCACATAGAAGGTTTGAGAAAATTGTGTGGTGATGCCAAAAATGTGTACAGCTTTTTGTTTGTATAAAAAGAAGAATTAGAATGTGTTTTTAAGAACAAAATTTGAGTTTGTTTAGAAGAAAAGCATCAGAAATGTTTTTAATTCAGAAAAGATATTGAAAAAAATAAAATGAACGATATGCCAAAAATACAGAGATTTTTTTTATTCTCCGTTTTTGCTAATGATATGCATCTTATTCTCAATAGGGTTAGTTTGTATAGCGCCGTCAATCTGATTTTATGAATATGGTACAAAGGATTTGTACGAACACTTGTAAGGATAAGAAGATGCAAAGCCAGTTATGTCATTGTTATCGTTTTACTCAGTGTCTGATAAAAAGCCGGAATATCTCTCCAATCCATAGCTGGTCTATTAGTGGTTTTATCACCTTGTTTTCTTAGTAAAGCTCGTGCTTTTTCTTTTTTTTGTAAATCAATATCTAAACCTAGCACAGCAGCGTGTTTGAGATAAAGATTAAGGCAGTTTAGTGCTTTCTCTGCTGTTGCAGCTTTTGTATGCAGATCGGAAGAACATTGCGTATATCTATTTGTATAATCTCTGAAAAGGCAACAGCCTCATTGGGGAAGAATATGAAGTTGTACAGATAGAAACCAGCTCCCAGCCTTATCATCACCCTTTAATTCGGCTTACGGCTTTCAAAAGCATTGAAGAGTAATATCTTATTCAATAATGGAGAGTGCGCATTGCCTCACATTTTTGTTTCTCATGTTCTTAATAGGGTCATATGCCTCAACGTAAAACAGGACATCATTCTGTATTTCATTCACACACTTGTTTTAAAGAGACATCCAGCACACCTAAGCTCCTTTCACGATGATGACGGCGTTTTTTGTGAAGGATATAATGGGAAATCCGTTGTGCACTACCCTCTTTATGCTTATGAAGGAGTAAGTCGGCACTGTTATTCTCTTGGTTAGCGCAAAATGTTGTGACAGCCCTTGGTACTTAAGATGGTTCATAAGGGGCATTTTTATTTTTTTAAGTTGTTTTTATCCGCACGCCGCTTCGCCCCCTTTTTGTAACATGCAAGAGAATGGTTTTGAGTGATTCACGATGAGAGTGTTTGAGATGAGAAGATCTTAGGATATTCGGAGTTCTCATTCAAATTGCAAAGCGATGAATTATCTTTATAAATCAGTGTTTTTCCTATTTTCTAAGCCACAGGATAATTGGAGTATAAACCAGCCGTGGCGTAAAAAAGAAGGTTTTTATCAAATCACGAGAAAATATGTCTAAAATTTCTAGTTTATCGAAGAATTCTTCGATAAGAGGACTGTATTTGTAAAGATGTTTCATGCTTATTGTGCACTGTTTTCTTAAATTGAATGGGAAGAAAATAAAAAGATGCAGTTTTGTGTCCTAACCTGTTCTCTTGGTGCAACTGAATATAAATTTTATCAGCCATATAACTTGTCTATTTTATTTGCTTTAACAAGCTGAGATATTTGAATAATAGCGTACCAGTGCCCCAAGCCATGAGAAGATAAAGATCGACCAAAGCTATCCACCTCAGCATGATTCTTCCCAGTCAAATCTTGGTTTGTTCAATATTTTTCTCTCATGATGATCTTTATAGTCAGCCGTATAGGGATAATTTAGACAAAAGTGGTATTGATCTTCAAAACCACCATCATAATTCATAGTCTTTAGAAAGCACTTCTAAAACCGAGTATTCTCTTTCTGACACCAGTATCTATAACGCTTATCGATTGATGTTATGCCCATTCCATGGATGCATGAACGCAACATTACTGAGAATAAAGAAAAGCTCTCATCTTTGAATTCTAGCTTTTAAAACGCCATGAGCGTTTTCAAAAAATAAAGGGGAAGGTTTTCAGTTTTCACGTGCATTAGTACAATTTATCTTCAATAAATGTTAAATCCTTTGGTAATTTTTATACTTGATATAGGGATTTTCTCTGATAATACGCCTGTTATTTATAAATAAAAAGTTCTCATCTCTTCACTTTCAAATCTTAACAAAGGTGCATAGAATTTAGCGTTTTCCGTTTGTGCTAAAAAAATCGCTTTCCTCACAATGGTTTTCTTTGTGCGTTTGTTTGGGGAGTTTGGAACTAAAGTTTTTGATATTTCCCAAAAATTCTAAAGTTCCCAATATATTTTTGAAAAATAAAGGCAAACTGTTAAATTTTGTAAAAGTTTCAAAAAATACTGAGCATTTTAATTGATTAAAGTGCCTGATATTTTAGTTAAGTGCGTTAGATATTATGATTGAAAAAAGTTGCATTTTAGCTTTGCAAAACGGGAAACAAGATTTTGAAAATAAAAAAAACTATTAATAGATTTAATGCTTTCATTGAAATCCTCTTTATAGCATGGGGATTTTTGCTTTCCTCTTTTGCAGAGGCTGAAACGGCTGGAAAATTGCCCTCTTTTTTTAATTCACATGAACGTTTGGTACAACCTGACATATCGGGTATAATTCGCTTGCGTTTTGTAACAACTGTTGATTTTCCTCCCTTTAACTTTCTTGACAAAACAGGACACCTTGCAGGTTATAATATTGATTTATTGCGTGCTATTTGTTCAAAATTAAACCTTAAAAAACTCTGTGAGGTAGAAGTTGTTCCTTGGGAAAAACTCATAGATCATGTTAAAAATGGTAACGCAGAAGTGATTATTGCAGGTTTAAAAGAAACAATTAAAACGCACCAAGATCTTGTTTTTACAGGATCTTATTTACGTTTTCCGGCTCGATTTGTTGCCTCTCGATTTATGAATTTCGATGAGCCAATAAGTGATAAGCTGACACATTTAAACAGTGGTATTTTGTCCGAAAGTGCGCATGAAAAACTGTTTCGTAGTTATTTTCCTGAAGCTAAATGGCAAGGATTTAAAAACAGGGCGGAGCTCTATAAAGCGCTACAAGATCATAAGATTGATCTTATTTTTGATGATGGATTTGCTTTATCTTTATGGCTAAATGATCCAAAATCCGCTGATTGTTGCTATTTTGTTGGCGGAGCCTATATGGCTCCACAGTTATTAGGGCGAGGAATGCAACTTGCTGTTGCAAAGAAGAACGAGCAATTGGTTGATATACTCAATTATGCTCTGAAATCTCTAGAGGATGATGGTAAGCTTACAGAACTTTATCTACGTTATTTTCCAATCAGTTTTTATTGAAGCGTGCTTTTTTAGGTAAGAGCTGTTAATCTTTCAGTGCCCAATCGATAAGAAATGGCTTCCGCGAGATGATGGCGTGAGAGATAGTCTGCTTCGTCGAGATCAGCAATGGTGCGTGCAACTTTGAGAATACGATGATAGGCGCGTGCAGAAAGGTGCATCTTTTCGCTCACATCCCGTAAGAGTGTAGCCGCATTTTTATCAGGAATAGCAATTTGTTCGATAATTTTGGCTGGGCAATCACCGTTAGTGCGAATATGATCAAGCCCTAGTTTAGTAAAGCGTTTGGTTTGAATGGTACGACACCGTGCGACGCGTTTTGCAACAGCGCAGCTTTTTTCTGATTGTTCTGGTTGCATAAGATCCATAGCTGTTAAAGCAGGGACATCAATTCGTAAATCAATTCGGTCGAGCAAAGGACCAGAAATACGGGATTGATAATCGATTTGACAGCGTATTCCTTTTGCGCAAACATGATTTTTTTCGCCTGCCATGCCACATCGACAAGGGTTCATCGCGGCAATGAGTTGGATACGGGCAGGATAGCTGATATGGTGGTTAGCGCGGGCGATAACACATTCTCCGCTTTCTAAAGGTTGACGAAGAGAATCGAGGACCTGTGGAGAAAATTCCGGTAATTCGTCAAGAAATAAGACACCATTATGTGCAAGCGAGACTTCTCCCGGTCGTGCTTTAAGTCCACCACCGATCATTGCAGCCATGGAAGCAGAATGATGCGGAGCGCGAAAGGGGCAGTGAAGTGAAATGGTATTCTGTATGGTTTCTCCCGTAATAGAAGCAATCAGAGAAACATCTAAGAGTTCACGGCTATCAAGAGGTGGCAAAATGGAAGGTAAGCGTTGTGCTAACATAGACTTTCCGGCACCAGGAGGACCGACAAATAAAAGGTTATGCCGCCCAGCTGCGCAAACTTCTAATGCACGTTTAGCTGTTTTTTGTCCTTTAATTTCGCAAAGATCTGGAAGCTCATTTTGGATGGTATATTGGCGTGGTTGTGGACGTTTTTGAATTTGTGTTCCTTTAAAATGATTGACCATGGTAAGAAGCGTTTCGGGTGCGAGAATATTCATTTCTGCATTTGCCCATGCCGCTTCAGGTCCACATTGATAGGGACAAATAAGTCCTTTATCGCATGATAAAGCTGTCATCGCTGCTGGTAAAACACCATTAACTGCTGTAAGTGAACCATCCAGTGATAATTCGCCTAAAATGATGTAGTCTTGTTCTACGTCAGGAGGAAGAAGTCCCATAGCGAGCATTAAGCCTACGGCGATTGGCAAATCATAATGTGATCCCTCTTTAGGGAGATCAGCAGGCGCAAGATTAATAGTGACCCGTTTATTGGGCATAGAAAGTCCGCAAGCATGAAAGGCTGCTTGAACACGTTCACGACTTTCTGCGATTGCTTTATCTGGCAATCCAACAATAGCCATGCCTATTTTACCAGAGGAAATCATAACCTGTACATCAACAGGTACTGCTTCTAGACCACGAAAAGCAACCGTTGTAACACACGCGATCATCAGTTTTCTCCCCAACTTGTGATTTGAGCGAGACAATCATATCTGCACATAAAAATCAAGAAGTGTCCGTATAGTCTTTTGTGAGAAGAGGTCTACATATATATTGCAGGCTTATGGTGCAATTATGGGGAGTGTTTTGCAAAAATTTAACCATGATAACATGCGGCTCAATAAAACATTGATAATACGCTAAATGAATATGTTAGGAAAAAGAGATAGAGGCTATTTTTGTTGTACGGTAGTGTAGGATTTTGTGAATATAAGAGGGAAGTAGCTTTATGCATCGCAAGCAAAGAGTGTTATTTTATGTACATAATCGTATGAAATATGCTGTGAGCAAAAGTTAGAATATTCCCAACAGATATATTTATCTTTTTTGTTCGGTGTTATTTATAAAAGAATGATTTAAAGTGTATTGAAGGTATCTGATTTGATGGTATATCAGACAGGAGTTTTTCTTAAATCAGGGACCACGCGTAGTGTATTGATAGGTTTCTGCTTGGTTTTAGCTTTTCCAAAGTCACTTGCAGCATTTGAGTTGTTCGGTATACCTCTTTTTGGTCATAAGAAAATAAACTCCTCTTCTAATGTTGATGGTGCAGAGAAATTTTATAACGTTGATGTTGTTGCATCACCGGGTGCTTCATCAGAAGGTGTTAAAATAGTAAAGGCTGTGTCTTCTCTTGTCATTGATCGAGATAAAGCCTTATCGAGTTCTTCTGGCTTATTGGCTAAAGCGCGTTCAGATTATCGAGCAATTCTCTCTGCTCTTTATGCTGAGGGATACTATGGTGGTGTTATTAGTATTAAGATTAACGGTTTAGAAGCCGCTGATTTGAGTCCGGTGACTCAATTGCCAAAACAATCCAAGATTGTTATTACCATTGATGCCGGTCCACAATATGTTTTTAGTGTTGCAGGTATCGATAAAGTTGCTCCCTTCGTGAAAGATAAAAGCAATAAAATGCCCACAGTTGAAGAATTGGGTTATAAAGTTGGGTTTGTTGCTAAATCTGAAACTATTCTTAAAACAGAACAATGGGCGATTGAAGGATGGCGTCGACAAGGGTATGCGAAAGCTAAAGTTATCAAGAGTGAAGTTGTTGCGGATCACGTTGCGCGTCTCATTGATGCGCAGATTACTGTTGATCCTGGACGCCAAGCTTATTATGGTCCTTTAAGTGTGCGTAATGTTAGTAAAAAACCAGCTGTAGATTCAGCTTATATCGCATGGATGACAGGACTAAAGCTAGGTCAGAGATATGATTCTGAGGCTGTTACTAAAGCGAATGAACGACTTGTACGGCTTGATGTTTTTCGTGCTGTGAATATACATGAAGCTGAGACAATTAATCCTAATGGGAGTTTGCCCCTTACACTTGTTGTACAGGAGCGTAAGCCACGTCGTTTTGGTGCTGGTGGGAGCTATTCTACATTAGATGGTGCTGGTTTTGAAGCGTATTGGATGCATAAAAATCTTTTTGGTCATGCGGAACGTCTTAAAATTGAGACGAAAATAAATGGTGTTGGTGGCAACAAGAATCAGTCGTATGATTTTAAAAGTTTTAATTATCTTTTAGGCAGCACGTTTATAAAGCCTGGTATACTCACTCCTGATACAGACTTTAGAGCAGAATTGAAAGTTCAGCAAGATGTCCTAGAAAATTATACAACAAAAGCCATTAGAGGAAGGTTGGGTATAACGCATATTTTTAATAATAATCTATCGGGACAGATTGCTGTAGAAGTTTCTAAGGGTTATTCACGCGATATCTATTTTGGGAACCGTGACTTTACAACAATAGGGTTACCGTTTGGTTTAATTTACGATAGTCGTAATAATAAGTTCAATGCAACAAAAGGTTTATATGGTGAAGTGCTTCTTGAACCTTTTTATGAAATGCGCTTTAGCAATTGTGTGTCAAAAATGACTTTAGAAGGTCGTTCTTATTGGGCGCTGGATGAAAAAGAGCGTTTTATTTTTGCAGCGCGAGCAAAGCTTGGTACAATTGTTGGGAGTGATACAGCACAAATACCTTCGGATACGCTTTTTTTTGCTGGTGGTGGTGGCTCTGTTCGCGGTTATGCTTATCGCAATATTGGTATTAAAACAGACAATGATGCTGTTGTTGGCGGGCGGACACTTTTTGAGGGATCAGCAGAGTTACGTTTTTCTTTAAATGATAAGATAGGGGTTGTCAGTTTTCTTGATGGAGGTATTGTAGGGGACAAAGCGCGTTTTGATTTTTCTAAAAAAATGAAATGGGGAACCGGTATTGGAGGCCGCTATATGACAAATCTTGGTCCTTTACGTATTGATCTAGCATTTCCTCTTAAGCGCGAGAAAGGTGATCCTCGTATTGGTTTTTATGTGGGTATAGGGCAAGCGTTTTAATGAAAAAAATTATGCGTTTATCGGCTTTCTTTTTTGGATTTTTGTTTTTTTCGCTAAGCACTCTTGTCTTTACGCAGAAAGGAAATTCACTCTCTAACCAAGCGACAGGGGAGGATCATTCATGGTTTGTCTCTTTGATTGAGCGTAAACTTTCAGCACCTAATCGTCAAGTTCGTTTCCATAATATGCAAGGGGCATTGTCGTCTCAAACATCTATTGATGCTATTACCATCAGTGATAAGAAGGGTGTCTGGCTTAGAATTACTAATGCTAAGATGGATTGGAACCGCTTAGCTTTGCTAAGGGGGCGGATGAGTATTAACCAGCTTTCGATGGATCAGGTTACGTTTTTACGCAAACCGCAGGAAAACTCTTCTTTTGTTTCTTCTCTTGAGGCAGGGAATTTTTCTTTACCAACATTGCCCTTTGCCATTTCTATTGATACGCTTGCAGTTCAGCATGTGGCATTTGAAAAAGACCTTTTTGGTTTTCCTGCTGATATTTCCTTAAAAGGAAATCTAACCTTGGCGAATGGTGACTTTGATGTTGATATAGCAGCTCAGCGTTTAGATGCACCTGGATCTTTTTCTGTCCTAACGAAGATATCCGATAGCAATCGTACGGCTAAAATTGATATTTCTGCGGATGAACCGCAAAATGGTATCTTGGCGAATGTTTTTAAATTTGAAAAGCGTCCTGCATTAAATCTGGCAATGAAAGGCGAAGGTACTTTTGATGATTTGGTTGTCAGACTTTATTTGGAAGCTGATCAATATCCTGTTTTAGATGGCAATGTTATTTTTACAAGTATTGCAGAAGGACACGGTTTTTCTACGAAACTGGTGGGCAAACTTGGCCCTTTAATGTCTCCTCAATATCAGAGCTTCTTCGAATCTGATCTAACGTTAAAAGTTAAAGCGAGGGTAATAAAAGAAGGTATAACTTACCTTGATCATATGGTTATTCAGAATGAATCAATGAATGTTGTAGCTAATGCTGAAATAACAGCAGATGGATTTTTGCGGCGGCTTTTTGTTGATGGCAAAATGGCTCTTGATAAAAAAAATGAATCTGCTCGTTTATCAGTATCAGAAATGCCAAAGCATGCCGATAATATTGCTTTGAACATTGACTATGGCCGAGAAGGACAACATTCCTGGAATGGGCGGCTTGTTATACATCATTTAAACAATAAAAATATTCATATTCGTGATGCCATTTTTGATATGGGGGGGGTGAGCGAAAATCTTGATGATGCAGCCTCTCGTCATGTTGGTATTCAGGTTAAAGGAACTCTTCAAGGGGTTAAAAAAAATAAGAGCACATTGGGGGAAGATCTTGGACAAACAGTTCGTGTGCATATAGATACGGATATTGTTTCTAGAAAACCAGTTTTGATACATGATTTTAGTATTACGGGTCAGGGGTTTTCTGCTTGGTTAAAAGGGAAAATGGATCATTTTGTTTTTAAAGGCAATCTTGGTTTAAAAGCGCAAACGCTTGCTTCTTTTAATCTATTGAGTGAACAATCACTCTCTGGTAGCGCAGATATTAAAGCCAAAGGAATGATTGGTTTAATAAGTGGCGTTTTTGATCTTGAATTATCAGGGATGGCTGATAATACGAAAATAGGCGTTGAATCTTTTGATCGTTTATTCAAAGGAAATTTTACTCTTTTAGGTGGTGCTGCTTATGATACAACAAATCTGATTTTGCGTCATTTGAATTTGAAAAGTCAATACGCAAACATAAAGGCTAATGGATATTTTTCAAGTGAAAGGGCTAAAATGGACCTCTATGCTCAAATATCTGATCTTGCCTGTTTGGATCCGAGAATGAACGGTACTCTCACAATCAAAAGTACTGCGAGAGGACACGATCACCTTATAAAACTTGATACACATGCTCATGTTGCTGAAGCATTTTTAGTAGGGAAGAAGCTGCAAAACACAACACTCACTATGAAAACACTGGTGGATAATACATCACCGGTTACGTCTTTTACTGGTTCTGTAAAGGGTGAAGGAACTTTTTCTAATAAACCATTGTATTTGTCTGCTTCTTTTAAGGATTCTCATCAGATTCGAAAATTTGAAGATATCGATATGAAAGTGGGAAGCACAAAAATAATGGGTGATTTGTCTCAAGCAGCAGGCTTTATGAAAGGAGCTTTGCATATTGATGCTGATGATATTTTATTGCTTTCCGCATTGTTTTTGCAGGAAGGCAATGGAAAATTAAAGGGGGATTTTATTTTTGATGAAGAAAATGGCAGACAAAAGGCCAATCTAAAAGCGCATATTGACCATTTAAGCTTTGCAAAGAATAAAATTAAAAAGTTGACAGTAAAAGGAGACGTCTTTGATCCTTTTGGCATGATCCAGTTTGAGGGTTTGATCAATGCCGAGCATATTCAAACGCCTGTGATGATGATTAATCGTTTACATGCTCATGCCAATGGCAAGAATGGACAAACAGTTTTTACTGTTCAAGCAATGTTCCCTAATAATACAAATGCGCAGCTTTCTGGCAGCATGGTTACGGTAGAACTTCCAGACGGCATACAACGAGAAGTGCAGATTAAAACTATAGATGTTAAACAACACAATCTTCATGCGACACTGCCTAAATCGGCTACAATTATTTTCGATAAAGAGGGAATGACAATTGATGAATTAGGAATTGCAATTAATGGAGGTAAAATTATTCTTGCGGGAAATATTCAAGATTCCCTTAATCTGCACCTTACAATGAATGCGTTCCCTGCTGCTTTAGTTAATCTATGGAAATCCAACCTTGGAGTAGCTGGTACTGTAACAGGGCAGATTACGATTCGTGGTAGTTTTCAAAAGCCTGATGTAACTTATGATCTAAAAGGTGAAGAACTGACAACACTTGCTTTTCAAAATAAAAAAATAATGCCTTTTGTTCTTTCTGCTAAAGGTAAAACAGTAGATCAGAACCTTACTTTGAATGCAAATTTAACAGGAGAGGGGGTACAAGCACAAGCACAGGGTCGTATATCTTTAGATAAAAATAAGCTTGATCTCCACGTTAATTTGCAAGATTTGCCTGCACGTTTGATGAATAGTTTTATTGAAGGGCAAGCACTTGGAGGAGCCGTGGTAGGTAGGATCGATATTGCTGGAACAATGAAGGATCCATCTGCTTCTTTTGAGCTTGCTAGTCAAAGCTTAACTGCTATGACGCATAAAGGACCTCTGTTGATCAATATGAATGCTCGTGGTTCTTACAAAAAATCGACTTTTCATATTGAGCGTATGATAGCGACCGGAGATAAAGGATTAGATCTCTCCATAAATGGACCTGTTTCTCTTAATGGTTCAGCTGTCAAATTGAATGTTAAAGGGGCAATGCCTCTTGCTTTTGTTGATTTATTATTAGCAAAACGTGGTGCGCATATAACAGGCATGACCAGAGTTGATGCAACGATTAATGGTGAATTACTTAATCCGCAATTGGTAGGAAGTTTTTCTATAGTCAATGGTAGTTTTTTTGATTCACAAACAAATTTAGGATTGAATAATATAACCGTTGAAGGAAAACTAAATGGCGATCATATTCTTCTAGAGAAAGCTTTAGCTGTTTCGTCTGAGGGAGGATCAATTTCTGCTTCAGGTCGTATTTCTAATAATCTGCAACCAGATTTGGTCCTTCATCTTAATAACGCCAATTATAACGATGGCTCAATGATTCTTGCAACGTTGTCAGGTAAGATAACTATGACGGGTCATTTTGGAGATGGTCTCGTTATTGGTGGTGATATCACAGTTGAAAAAGCTGAAGTTTTAGTTCCTGATCATTTTCAAAACGCAAAGTTTCTTGATATTAAAAATAAAAACTTAACCAAATCGATTAAAAAAACACTTGAACGTGCTGATGTTGAGAACACCAACAAAAATCGAGTAGAATCTCAAGAATCCTCTTCTGTGATACTGTCAAATATGCGTCTTACTGCACGCAATCAGTTTTTTGTACGTGGACGAGGATTAGATACTGAACTGGGAGGACGCATTAATATAGTCGGTCCATTAAATGATGTGCATCCAGTTGGTGAGTTTAGAATGATTCGTGGACGTTTTGATATTCTTTCACAGCGTCTTAGTTTTGATCAAGGACAAGCGAGTTTTAGCGGTAATCTTAATCCTACGGTTTATTTTGTAGCAAACAAGAATAGTGGTGATATTCGTTTCACTGTAACCGTCAGTGGAACGATTGATAATCTTGAGATTAATTTTTCTTCACAACCAAATTTGCCACAAGATGAGATTTTGGCACGCTTGATTTTTAATCGCTCTCTTAATGAATTATCACCATTTCAGATTGCCCAGCTTGCGGCAGCGGCAGCTGATCTTGCTGGTGCTTCTAATACATCCTTGTTGAATACTCTACGGGCTAAAATTGGTCTTGACGATCTTGATGTTATCATTGATGAAAAGGGTAACACGGGCTTACGCATTGGGCGCTATATACACAATAACATTTATTTAGGATTTGAAGCAGGATCGAATGGAAAGACGAAGGGAACAATTAATTTAGATATTTCTCGCCATCTTAAAGCGAAAGGCGCCATAGGGAATGAAAAAGACTCTAGTATTGGTCTATTCTATGAGAGAGACTATTGAGGATTAAAGTTTTGAAACTCCAATGACTTAAGTTTTATATATCTAACGCTCTCAGTGAGAGAATGATTGAAATAATAGACTAGAAATCTTATAAAAGAAGGGGACTTTTTATCGAATCACGAAAAGATATTCCTGAAATATTTGATTTTTTGTTTATTGTGTTCTTTAATGAAAATGCTTTTTACAAAAAACAACAAACCATTATGCTATTCATGCCTGAACTTGTTTTAACGTCTCTTGTTACTCTCAATCTCATTTCACAATACTATTATCAATAATAGAACGCGAAATACATGGAGCAGGACTATCTTAACTTATGTAAAGTATAAGCCAGTACTATCATTCTACATTTCCAAACATTCCAACTGATTTTATATTAATACTCTTTTCTCAAATGGTTTTTATTCAAACGTTGATCTTATTTGTGATATGCAAAATTTTTTTGAATTTGAATGCAAAGATTTAAAATAAAAGAATCTTACAATCTTCCGAGCACTCATTCAAATTACAAAACGATAAATTATCTTTATAAAATTGTATTTGATAAAAGAAGCATTTGATAAAGCAACGTTTTTAGTAAAAATAGCTCATTATAGTTACACAGTATTTTCTATTATAGTGTCACGCCTTCCTTTCATATTCTCAATAGGGTTAGTTTGTATAGCGCCGTCAATCTGATTTATGAATATGGTACAAAGGATTTGTACGAACACTTGTAAGGATAAGAAGATGCAAAGCCAGTTATGTCATTTTTATCGTTTTACTCAGTGTCTGATAAAGAGCCGGAATATCTCTCCAATCCATAGCTGGTCTATTAGTGGTTTTATCACCTTGTTTTCTTAGTAAAGCTCGTGCTTTTTCTTTTTTTTGTAAATCAATATCTAAACCTAGCACAGCAGCGTGTTTGAGATAAAGATTAAGGCAGTTTAGTGCTTTCTCTGCTGTTGCAGCTTTTGTATGCAGATCGGAAGAACATTGCGTATATCTATTTGTATAATCTCTGAAAAGGCAACAGCCTCATTGGGGAAGAATATGAAGTTGTACAAATAGAAACCAACTTCCAGCCTTATCATCACCCTTTAATTCGGCTTACGGCTTTCAAAAGCATTGAGGAGTAATATCTTTTCAATAATGGAGAGTGCGCATTGCCTCACATTTTTGTTTCTCATGTTCTTAATAGGGTCATATGCCTCAATGTAAAACAGGACATCATTCTGTATTTCATTCACACACTTGTTTTAAAGAGACATCCAGCACACCTAAGCTCCTTTCACGATGATGACGGCGTTTTTTGTGAAGGATATAATGGGAAATCCGTTGTGCACTACCCTCTTTATGCTTATGAAGGAGTAAGTCGGCACTGTTATTCTCTTGGTTAGCGCAAAATGTTGTGACAGGCCTTGGTACTTAAGATGGTTCATAAGGGGCATTTTTATTTTTTTAAGTTGTTTTTATCCGCACGCCGCCCCGCCCCCTTTTTGTAACATGCAAGAGAATGGTTTTGAGTGATTCACGATGAGAGTGTTTGAGATGAGAAGATCTTAGGATATTCGGAGTTCTCATTCAAATTGCAAAGCGATGAATTATCTTTATAAATCAATATGTAACATTTTTGATTAATAGGATAGGAATACTGTTTTGCTCCTCATTCGTTTTTTTCACGCATCAGGATCATAGTCTTTATCAATGATAACATATGTATTTTCAAACTTTTCAAGAGATTAAAGTGTTTTAGAAATATCATTCCAATTCTTCGATATGAGAATAAAATTGCAAGACTTTATCCACAGCATCAATTACAACAAGGAATTTCGTGATAAATCCTTCTTTATTTCTTCCTGATACTTCCTTTCATGCCGAGTTTATCTTTAGTTTATAGCATAATTTATAATCAGCAGCATGGGGACAAGCAGGGACAAAAGTAGCATTGATTCAGCATCACGGTCCTTGGTAACTCTTTCAGAATTTGATGTTGAACGTTTTAAAATGGGCTCCTTGCTTAAGAAAAGGGTAAACTCTCACTGTTGAGTCTTTGCTTTCAAATGAGGTGAATTTTTTCAAGGAAATAACGGGTAAAATTTCCAATTCTTATGAAAATCCTAAAAACGTATTTTCAATAAATCGTCAAACTTTTATCAATCGCTGTATGTGATATAATATTCTTTTCTAGTTATATTCCTATTCTTTACAAAGGAATATAATCATCTCTCCACTTTTTATCTTAAATTTTACTTAAATGTTTAAAAACTAGGACTTTTGCTTTTTAAATTGTATATTATGAAGTTTTTTGTAAAAACTGTGTTCTTTTGCCAGCAATTCTTTTTGTGTACCTTGTTCAATGAGTTCACCATTTTTTATGACAACAATTTTATGAGCGCGAGCAATTGTTGAAAGGCGATGAGCAATGATAATAGTTGTGCGCCCTTTGGTAAGATGATAAAGGGATTCACTGATTTGTGCTTCCGTGTGCGAATCTAAAGCACTTGTTGCTTCATCAAGAATCAGGATTTCACTATCATGGAGCATTGCTCTAGCGATAGCGAGTCGTTGTTTTTGTCCTCCTGAGAGATTACAACCATTATCACCGACCTGTGTATCATAGCCATTTGGTAGATCCATAATGAAGTCGTGAGCATTAGCTGTTTTTGCTGCTTTTATAATGTCGTCGTCGCTAGCACCTTCTTTTCCTAGCCCGATATTATATTTAACGGTTCCTTGAAAGAGAAAAGTATCCTGTCCTACATAAGTCATTAGATTTCTCAAGGAGCGAAATGTAGTATAGCGAATGTCTTGATTATTAATCAATATGCGTCCCTTTGTAGGGTCATAAAGACGCATAATAAGGTTGATAAAGGTTGATTTTCCTGAACCAGATGGTCCCACCAATGCTGTCATTTTTCCGGGTTCTATTTCTAGATTAACGTCCTTTAACACCATTTGGTTATCGGTATATGCAAACGATACGTCTTCGAAACGGATAGCTCCTTGAGTTTTATGCAAATCTTTAGCTTTTTCATGTTCTATAACCGTAAGGGGATGGTCAAGTACTTCAAACATTGTACGGATATTAACCAAGCCAGATTCAATTTTAACACGTACATTTGCTAGTCTTTTTGCGGGTTCATAAGCGAGAAGTAAAGCAACAATGAAGGACATGAATTCACCTTGAACGCCTGCACGTTGGGTTGCGAGGTAACCAGAAAAACAGATAATACCTGCAATGGCGACACCAGTGAGTGTTTCCATAATTGGGTTGGTAATGGCTTGAAGTGTCGCAATATTGTTTGCTTGTTTTTCAACATTACAAATGGCTTTGTTCATACGTTTTCTCATTAGTTCTTCTAATGAAAAAGCCTTAATAACTCGAATACCAATGGTACTTTCCTGCACAATTTTGATAATTTCACCAAGTGAGAGAAGTTCTTTTTCCACTAGACGGCGAACACGTTTTAAAGCCATTCGAACCCCTAAAAAGGCGAGTGGTCCTACTATTAAAGTAAGAGTGATTAACGTAAAGTTTTGAATGAACATGACAAGCAACAGGCCACTAACAGAAAGCAAGTCACGCACAAAAGTTGTAATAATTATATCAATGATATTACGCACTGCTGTAGCGTTGTGGGTGACACGTACAAGAAGATCAGATGAAGTGTTATTGTGATAAAAAGAGACACTTTGTTCCATCATGCGTGCGTAAATTTTACGCTGTTGTTCAGCAACGATACTATTACCTGCTTTGTTCAAAAAATAAGTCTGAGCAAAAGTTGCAATTCCTTTAAGAATAAAAATGAAAGCAATGATGATAGAAATTACAATGATCATACCAAAATTTTGCGCATCAATAATATAATTAACAACGTCACGCATGATCCATGCACTCGCTGCCGTTGTACAGGAAATAATGATCATTGAAAAAATAGCTGCACTATACCAACGTGCGTGTTTATGAAAATTTTCTCGCAAAAGACGGATGATAAGATGTTTATCAAAAGTAGAAATTTGTTTTTTAACCATGAAGCGCTTCTATATTCTACCGTTGTTTTATGCAAGATCGAAGCATTCTTATTAAAGACGTTGAGTCTTTAAATTGATAAAAAGGGTATTCTCTTAAATAGAAGGATTGGTGGAAAACAATCAAACCCTTAAAAGCACCACCTGCCTTACGTGGCACTTTTAAATCATATTCCTAAACCAACTCTAGATGAGTTGTATTCTCTATATTACTCCCATGAAAAATTATTTAGCTGCTATCACCATCATCATTTGACGACCTTCGAGTTTTGGCTCAGATTCGATTTTAGCAATTTCACTTGTATCTTCTTTAACTCGCTGAAGAAGCTTTAATCCAAGATCTTGGTGTGCCATTTCACGTCCACGAAAACGCAAAGTAATCTTTACTTTATCGCCATTACCAATAAAACGATGAATAGCCTTGAGCTTGACTCCATAATCATGAACATCAACATTTGGACGCATCTTAATTTCTTTAATCTCAATGACTTTTTGTTTTTTACGTGTTTCAGCCGCTTTTTTTTGGGTCTGATATTTCAATTTGCCCAAATCGATAATTTTACACACAGGAGGTTCTGCATTTGGTACAATTTCAACCAAATCAAGGCCGACTTCTGCAGCCATAGCAAGAGCTTCTTGTATTGTAACCACTCCTTGATGTTGCCCCTCATCATTAATAAGTTGAACGCGAGGAACCCGAATATCTTGATTTGCACGTGGCCCATCTTTTGGGGTATGTGTCATTTTAAATGGTTTGCGAATGGTTTACGCTCCTTAATTTTGATTCACCTACAATACAATTTAATATACAATTATACACAGAAAAACAACTAGAATTCATGCTTTTTCATTATTTGATTTATGATTTTGGGAGATAATTTAGAGGATAGAAATTTTTCTTTTATGAAGAGAAAATATTTTATGGAGGAAGAGAATAATGGATCAAAATATTCCTTGTCAATTTTTTTCGTTTGAAAATACTGCTCTTGCAGTTCGGCATCGCAAAGGCCATTGCTTTCCTGGTTTGGTTTGGCTTTCTGGTTATCAATCCGATATGTTAGGAAGCAAAGCGATGTTGGTTGATAATTTTGCGCAAAAGAATGACTTGTCCTGTTTACGTTTTGATTACTCTGGTCATGGAGAATCTGAAGGTGATTTTTTTCAAGGAACAATTTCACGTTGGGTTAAGGAGAGTTTAGCGATTTTTGAGACCTATTGTGAAGGGCCACAAATTTTGATTGGTTCTTCTATGGGCGGGTGGATTGCATTGAAGCTTGCTATGATGTTAGCCCAGAAAAATAAAAGGCTTGCTGGCATGGTGTTGGTTGCGCCAGCTCCTGATTTTACGCAAACATTAGTGGAACCAAAATTGGGCCTGGAGGAATGGAAAATTTTGGAAGAAAAAGGGTATATTGAACGACCTGCAGTTGGTGATGAGGAGCCGATGCCTTTTACAAAAGGGTTGATTGAAGATGGACGAGACAACTGTGTTATGAAAGGATGTCTTGATATTGGTTGTCCTATTCATATTCTACAAGGAATGGAGGATGATAAGATACCCTATCAACATACATTGACTTTAATGAATCATTTGCCTTTACATGATGTAACGTTGACACTCGTTCGTGATGCAGATCACCGTTTTTCGCGTCCACAGGATTTAGAGTGTCTTGAAACAGTGTTAAGCATATTGATTGACCGAATTAATGCAGGATAAGGACCAAATAATTCATTGATGATAAAGATATAATGTATGACCATTTATGAACAGCATTTTATTTTCTCTGATCGCATTGTGCCGATAAGGGTACGCGAAAATAAGTACGCACGTCGTCTTATATTACGTATTGATGCGAGGGGTCGGGAAATTTGTGTAACAACGCCACCGGCAATAAACCTCTATTCGATTCAAGGTTTTATTGCAAAGCACCAATCTTGGATTGAAGCGCGCCTTGCTCGCGTGCAAATTGCTCACGCAAATTCTTATCTCAAAGAGGGTACAAAGATTCCTTTATTGGGTATTCCACATACCATACAGCGTAAAGAAGGACGCGGAATAACAGAAATCGTTGCAGGGGATGTACGACAAGAGCCCAAAATTGTTGTTTATGGGCAATTAGAATACCTGCCAAGACGCATTGCTGATGTTTTAAAAAAGCAGGCTGCACTCATTATAACGCCATTGGTGAAATGCTATGCACGTAAAGTAGAGCGTAAAGTGAAATCAATTTGTTATAAAGATACCAAGAGTCGTTGGGGTTCCTGTTCAATACATGGTAACCTTTCTTTTTCTTGGCGTCTTGTTATGGCGCCACAAGAAGTTATTGAATATGTTGTTGCCCATGAGGTCGCTCATCTTATTGAAATGAATCACGGACCAAAATTTTGGGCTCTTTGTGAAAAACTTTGCCCAAAAAGTGAAGCATATCGCACTTGGTTGAAGGAAAATGGTCATATGTTGCAGGCAGTCAATTTTCATTCATATAGGTTGGAGATATGAAAAAAACCTTGAAGAAGCCAATAATGAATGGAACTTTTTGTTAAAAACACCGTTATCTGTATGCTTCGTCACGTATGATGAAGGAACCATTGAAGCTCTCAGCACAATTGTCTTCCCCTGCTTGGTTTGCTGAGTGTCTTCAATGTTTTTGCTTTATCTTTTTTGTAATTCAGCTTAATAACTCTAATTTTATAACTCTCAATTTAGATTGGAAGAGCGCTTATGCCTGTTCTTACAGATCCACTTCAGATATTACAGGCACTTATTCGTTGTCCTTCTGTTACGCCTCATGAAGCGGGTGCTTTATCAACTTTGGAACAATTTTTAACAAAGATGGGGTTTCATGTTGAGCGTCCTATTTTTGCCGATAAAAATACAGAGGATGTTGAAAATCTTTATGCAAAAATGGGAAAAGAGGGCCCGCATCTTATGTTTGCTGGTCATACGGATGTCGTGCCACCAGGTGATTTGGAAAACTGGAAGTACCCTCCTTTTGAGGGTGTCATAGATCAGGGGAAATTATACGGGCGGGGTGCTGTCGATATGAAGGGCGGGATTGCTTGTTTTGTTGCGGCATTTGCTCGAGTTCTTGAGAAACGCACCATTAAAGGAAGGGTAAGCCTTTTGATTACCGGTGACGAAGAAGGTCCTGCATTGAATGGTACAGTTAAACTTCTCAAATGGGCAGAACAAAAAGGCGAAAAATGGACAGCAGCTCTTGTAGGAGAACCAACGAGCGTAAAAACTGTTGGTGATGTAATCAAGATTGGACGCCGAGGATCAATTTCTGGTATCATGACCGTTAAGGGGCGCCAAGGTCATGTTGCTTTTCCTGAGCGGGCAGCTAATCCATTGCCTTTAGCAAGTAAGCTTATACAATCATTGATACAAACGACTTTAGATGAAGGGACAGAGAATTTTCAACCCAGTAATTTGGAATTAACAGCAATTGATACAGGCAACCCCGCGATGAATGTTATTCCAGCGCAGGCAACGGTCCATTTTAACATACGTTACAATGATCTTTGGACAAAAGAAATGCTTATGGCAGAAATTGAAAACCGTCTTGCTTTAGTGCAATCGAAAAACAATAACGGTCAATACCCTTATTATCAGCTTGAGTGGATTCCAAGTTTAGGGGATGTTTTTTTGACTAAAAATGATAAACTCATTAACACATTATCAAATGCGATCAAAAGTGTGACAGGGAATATACCAGAATGCTCAACTTCAGGTGGCACATCGGATGCGCGTTTTATTAAAGATTATTGTCCAGTGATTGAATTTGGGTTACCTGGACAGACGATGCATATGGTGGATGAGTGTGTCACTGTTGATGCAATGGAAACTCTCACTTCTATTTATGAATGTTTCATTGTTGATTTCTTTGCGTAAACACACGCGTGTTTTTTCAAAAGCAGATCCTTCTCAAATCGAAAACCGTGAACGTTCTGTCACAATCAATGAAAAATATCCAGAACATTGGCTCGAATGAATGGAAAAGATAAGGCGTAATTCTGTCGAAAAAGGGTATGTGATTGTTCTCTCACAACTAATGTAACAAAAGGTGACAGGTTGAAACCATCAAGATTTTAGTGTGCCAATTGATTGATAATATAGTCAAGCAGAATGCGTCCTTTGTTTGTCGCTTTTAAGCGTTGGTTTTCTACCATTTCTACCAGCCCTTGTTGTTGTAAATCGATAAGTTTTTCCATGGGCAAGTTTTTAGAGCTTAAGCTTTTGTAGCGTATAAGATCCAAACCTTCGCAAAGACGCAAACCCATAAGGAGCATTTCGTTTGCTTGTTGTTCTGTCGTCAATTGTTCTGTCTCAATACAGCCATGTCCTGTCTTTTCTACCAATTCGAGCCAATGTTCTGGATATTTTTCATTGATTGTGACAGAACGTTCACGGTTTTCGATTTGAGAAGGATCTGCTTTTGAAGAGGCAGAAGAATGATTTTGTGAGTGCTCAATAAAGCGTCCATGAGCTCCTGGACCAAAACCCGCATATTCGTGATAACGCCAATAGAGAAGATTATGCACTGATTCCGCACCAGAAATTGCATGATTGGAGATTTCATAAGCTGGAAGCCCGTGTAGTGCGGTTATTTCTTGTGTGAGTTGATAGAGATCTGCTGCAAGTTCTGATTCGGGGAGAAACAGTCTTCCTGCGGCATGGAGCCGTTTAAATGCTGTTCCTTCTTCGATAGTTAGTTGGTAAAGAGAAAGATGGTCTGCTGCTAAATCAATGGCTTGAAAAAGTTCACATTTCCATTGTTCGAGTGTTTGTCCGGGGCGGGCATAGATAAGATCAAAGGATAAACGGGGGAAAATTTTCCGTGCTAAAGCAATAGCATGGAGAGCTTGTTTGACATCATGGAGACGTCCAAGTTGTCGTAGTGCTTTGTCATTGAGTGCTTGTACACCAAGAGACAAGCGGTTCACCCCTGCTACACGGTATCCACGAAAACGCTCTGCTTCTACACTGGATGGGTTCGCTTCCATTGTAATTTCAGCTTTATCATCGATGTTCCACGTTCTTGCCAATATCTGCAACAAGGCATCAACAGTTTGAGGTGTCATAAGCGATGGGGTTCCCCCACCAATAAAAATACTCTTAATACAACGTGGACCTATTTTATGATATTGTGTTTCTATTTCACGTTCAAAGGCGGTTACGAAACGTGGTTGATCAACACCATGAAGGCGAACATGCGAATTAAAGTCACAATAAGGACATTTGGCAGCGCAAAAGGGCCAATGGATGTAGATGCCAAAAGGTTCATTCATGAGAGTTTTAAAAGGTTTTCTGCTAAAAGTTTGAAGGCACATGCACGATGAGAGAGCGGTGTTTGATCATTGAGTTTCCAACCATGTTTTTGCTCCGTTGTCATTTCACCAAAGGTATTTTTATATCCATCTGGTAAAAAAACGGGATCAAAGCCAAAACCCTTATCTCCACGTGGTGGCCAAATGAATGACCCTTCAACACGTCCGTGGAAATAATCTGCATGAGCATCGGGCCATGCAATGCATATAACCGATATAAACCGGCATTTTCGTTGGCTTTTTTTATGTGCTCCGATTTTTTGGAGTTTCTCTTCTATTTTTTGCATAGCTTTTAAAAAGTCGCGTGTACCATCGGATTGAAGAGCGAGATCAGCGGTATAAACACCTGGTGCACCATTCAGTGCATCCACTTCTAATCCTGAATCATCAGAGAGGGCAGGAAGTCCTGTATTTTTTGCAGCTGCAAAGGCTTTGATATAAGCATTTTCTTCAAATGTTGTTCCTGTTTCTTTTGGTTCAGGTAATCCGAGCTCTTTGGCTGATTGTATTGTTAAACCAAAGGGAGCAACCAAGGTGGTAATTTCCTGCAATTTGCCAATATTATGTGTAGCAATGACGAGCTTTTTGTTTGCTATGCTTCTCATATACGTCTCTCTAAAAATGAAAGGAGGGTGTTATTTTCTGGACTAAAAATCAGTTTAAACGAACATATAATATGAGTTCTGCCAGATTTTACGAGATATAATTTTTTTTGCATTTTTATTAATATTTCGTTCAAATGAAATCTTCTATGTTTGATGAGGACAATTATTGCAAAGGCATATACAAAGTATCTTTCTTTTTGATGATAGCATAAATATGTATTATACTTTTACACTGCTTTAGACCATTTGACCAAACCTTGGCAAAATTTATATAAAAAGAGAGTGTTTTTAAAGTAGTGAATTAATTGTGATGAAGCACAAACTTATTGATGATGAACTAAAATATCTTGATGAACGTTCGCGAGATATTTTTCGCCATATTGTGGAGGCTTATCTTAATGATGGAGGGCCTGTAGGATCACGAAATCTTTCACGGCTTTTGCGGCAGACATTATCACCTGCGACGATTCGCAATGTGATGAGTGATCTTGAACATCTTGGTTTGATTTATGCACCTCATGTATCTGCCGGGCGAATGCCAACACAGTCAGGGTTACGTTTTTTTGTTGATGCGTTTATGGAAGCGGGTGATTTGCCAAATGAGGAGCGGGAGAATATTGAAGCTCAAGTCAAGGAAGCAGGTCATGCACAATCAGTTGAACATTTTCTTGTTCAAGCGAGCCAAGTTCTTTCAGATCTTTCACGTGGAGCAGGGCTCGTTCTCGCGACAAAACACGAAGGGACATTAAAGCATATTGAATTTGTACGCCTTGATGGGGAGCACGCTCTTGCTGTTTTAGTGACTCAACAAGGTGGGGTTGAAAATCGTATTGTTCATTTACCAGAAGGTGTTACCCATGCACAATTGACGGAGGCAACAAATTTTCTTAATGCGCATATTCAGGGGCTTACATTGAGTGAAGCTAAAGAGGAAATTGCACGTTTATGCTCAGAAACACGGGCTGCACTTGATCATTTGTCTCATCATCTTGTTGAAACAGGGTTAGCTCTTTGGGGAGGCGAAGGTGCTGATCATAAAATCCGTCTTATTGTTCGTGGGCGGAGTAATTTGCTTGAAGATGTAAAGGCAGAAGAAGATTTAAAGCGGTTACGACATTTGTTTGATGACCTTGAAACGCGTGAAAGTATGGCTCAGTTGCTCGATTTAACGGATGAAGGTTCGGGAGTTCGTATCTTTATTGGTTCAGAAAATAAGTTGTTTTCACTTTCTGGGTCTTCTTTAGTTGTAGCACCTTATCGTGATTCACAACAAAAAGTCATTGGTGCTTTAGGAGTTATTGGACCAACACGGCTTAATTATGCAAGAATCGTGCCTATGGTTGATTATACGGCTCAACTTGTGTCACAGTTGTTGCGTTAAAGTAACCAAATGAATATTTTTACGATAAACGCTTATTTTAGTTACGTAGCATTAAGATGCATAAATAGCCCTTGATTTTTGTCTGTAAAATTTCGATATCGAGAATAACAAATCTTATGAAGGAATGGAATTTTTATGTCTGATGAAAAAAACAAATTTACTGACGCTTCATTTGAAAATTGCGATTTGAAAAATCCATCTGATCGCGATGCACTTAAACAAGCTGCCGATAAGTTTTTAAAAGCGCATGCAGCAGAAGCTGATGCAGACGTTAAAGGAGGAGGAGAGGCATTGGTTGATCCCTTGGCTGCTTTGCAAGATGAAAATAAAGAATTGAAAGATCAGCTTTTACGTCTTGCTGCAGATATGGAAAACCTTCGACGCCGTACTGCGCGTGATGTGGCTGATGCGAAAGCTTATTCAATTGCTAATTTTGCACGGGACATGTTATCTGTTTCTGATAATCTCAATCGTGCTTTGGATGCTATTCCAGAAGGAGCAAAGGAGAATGATGCTGGTTTAAAAACATTAGCTGAGGGTGTTGAAATGACAGAGCGTGCAATGATAGCAGCACTAGAACGCCATGGGGTACAAAAAATTCATCCAGAGGGGCAAAAATTTGATCCTCACTTTCATCAAGCGATGTTTGAAATTCCTAACTCTGATGTTCCAGATAACACCGTTCAGCAAGTTGTTCAGGCTGGTTACATTATCGGTGAACGTGTTTTGCGTCCAGCTATCGTGGGTGTCGCAAAAGGAGGTGCGAAAGATATCTCTGTTGAAAGTGATTCGGATTAAAAAACATCAATAACGATTTCTTCTGACCTCAAAATATGGCAACATATGTAACTTTTCCACTTTCGTGAGGCGTTTTATAAAGAGGCGTTTTATAAAAGAGAGTTCTAAAGGGTGGAAGAACGCCCTTTTACCCTTGAAGTCTCCAGCTTCCTTTTACGATATAAGGAGCATTGCTTGAGGGAGAGGGCGATAACAATAAAACAAAATTGTTTACCTCAAAGGGGGGGAACGAAAAATTACTTCGAGAAGACAGATAGTAAGAAAGATCTTCAGGTTGAATATCGAGCAGCCTAGCAAGAGTGATATGCGGAGTAAATTGTCTTTCATCAGGAGGTAATCTTAGGTGATTGCGAATACACTGCATCTTTTTGTGTAAAAGGTTGAGAGTTTCACAAGGCTCAATACGGACAACAAGAGAATGTGGCGTATTTTCTGAACTAAAAATTTCAAAACTCTTTATGTGTAGGACAAAAGGAGGAAGCTTTATTGTGTCAAAGGCACGTATCAGTTCATCTGCGAGTAAGCTTTCAATCTCACCAAAAAAAGACAAAGTGATATGAAAGTTTTGTGGGTTAATCCATTGTGCTTTTGGTAAGCCATTTTGCAGCGATATGAGTTCTTGAGTTGTTTTTTGAGGAATCTGAAGGGCACTAAAAAGACGATACATAGTTTTCCTTAAAAAAAGATGCCACTGAAGCGTAATGGTTGAGAAGTTGAAGATTAATATAGCACTACCAATAGTGTAATGGTATAGAAAAAGAAAAGCCAAAAAATGGCGTGCGTAATTATGAATCTAAGAGAATGATTATAATTCCAATAAACGCCACATTTGCATGAATTCCATCGCAAAGATATGCATTGAGAAGATCGCTTGTGCTTTCGTTATTAGCGTCACAAATACAGCTAATAAGGAAAACTAACAGATTTTTGATTATGAGATCGTCTTTATCTTTTTTAAAAGGAGATTCAAAGCGACTTTAATATTTTTATCTCTATGAATGTTTAAGCGTAATGACCTTCATAAGGCTCAACGAGTATTCAAACTGGTTAAATATCGATGGGAAAGAGGAGCACACGCAGAAATATTATGCACAACACAACCGCTAAAAGCACTTTTTCCCATGGTAATTATAACGCCAATTCATAACGAATATGAATGTTGATAGGACTTAAGAGAAAACGAGAAATCCGATAAAAATAATGATGAGGAAAAGTCTCTTTTTATTTTTAGAGATGATCATACTTTTTTTGTGTAAAGCTCTAGTTCTCTTCTCCAAATTTATTATTTATGAGTTTTTCAAGAGCATCGAGCGCATCACTTGCTTCTGGTCCCCAAACGCGGATAGTGAGATTACAACCCGATGAAGCTGCTAACATCATAAGTCCCATAATTGATGAGCCCCCAACGGTTTGTCCATCCTTTTCAACTTCAACGATGGCGTTGAAATTGTCAACAATTTGGACAAATTTTGCAGAAGCACGTGCGTGCAACCCACGTTTATTACAGATATTGAAATGGCGACTGAGTATAGATGGTGGTAGAGGATCTTTGGAAAGCATGAGTTTAATTATCTGTTATAAGGTCATACTTGGTACATTAATATATTTACGCCCCGCTTCTTGCGCTATTCTTAAAGCTTCTGATAATGAAATATCAGGACATTGGCGAATAGAAATCAGTTTAATAAGCATGGGTAAATTAACTCCCGCAATCATTTCAACACGTCCTTTTTCAATGGCAGGAATAGCGATATTTGATGGTGTTCCACCGAACACGTCTGTTAATATGATTACGCCATGATTTGTATCTGTAGAGGAGACTGCGGCTATAATATCGCCTCGGCGTTGATCTATGTCATCATCAGGATAGATGCATATTGTTGCGAATTTTTCTTGTGTTCCAACAACATGTTCTACAGCATGCAGAAATTCAACAGCCAGCTCCCCGTGCGTTACAAGCACGAGTCCAATCATTTTATAAAAACTCCTGTTAAGTAAAGAGATATGATGAGAAAAACATTTTACAAAGCTTTGTTTTGTTGCCAAGAAAAATTTGCAAAAAAAAGGCAAAAAGTATGATTTTTTCTTTATTCGAAAAAAATTAGACAGATTTCAACCATACTTTTCTAAAAAAGAATGCCTCAATAGCTTGGCAAATGGCTGTACAATCTGCTTCATGGAGGCTAGGGAGTTTTAAAAGAGGAATGTGTAGATCTGCAAATTTGAAAGTCTGATTTGTGGAAAAGCGCTCATATTCAGGACCGAGAAGAATGACACAATCGATGGTTGTTTGTTTTTCAAACTCTATCGTATAAAGTCCGACTCCACGAATTTCGATACCACCCTGTAAACCTTCTGGAGTGGATCCTTGAAGTTTTCCATTTTCCACACGCAGCATTGTATAATCATCACTGATAAGTTTTGCTTCACGTTTTGACCATCCAGCACGGTCGAGCAAGGAGAGTGTGAGAGTTGATTTTCCTGAACCAGATGGACCTATAATCAGCAGACCTTTTCCTCCCAATTGGAGGCAATTTGCATGGAGTATTTTATTTTTTGTTTTCATGCCTTTTACTTTGGGTAAAGGGTTTATCGAGCGAAGGGAAGGACAATAATAAAACGTGCGCCAGTTTTACTATTTTCAAGTTCGGGGTCAACAATATTTTCTGCTGTAATTGTCCCATTATGAGCCTCAATGATTTGTCGACTAATAGAAAGACCGAGTCCTGAGTTTTGTCCAAATGTATCTTCGCTTGGTCGATCAGTATAAAAGCGTTCAAAAATGCGTTCAATATTTTCTGAGCGAATACCAGGGCCATTATCTTCAATAATTAAGACAAGATTTGCAGCATTACTTTTCATAGTTATACAAATTTTGCCGTTATCATGGGGAATGAAAGAACGTGCATTTTCAATGAGATTGGAAATTACTTGCCCTAAACGGAGTTCATGTCCCAATACAAGGTAAGGTTTTCCATGAGGACGTGGGATAATATTAAGGCTTATATCAATGTTTTGCCTATTACGGTACACTTCCTGAACAGCATGAACAAGGCTTTCCAAAAGTAGTGTTACATCAACAATTTGCGCCGTTTCACGAGCAAGTTCTGCATCAAGTCGCGATGCATCAGAAATATCAGTAATCAAACGGTCAAGACGACGCACATCATGTTGAATAATTTCAATCAATTGTTCCTGTGCTTCTTCATTTTTAGCCAAAGGAAGGGTTTCAACAGCACTACGCAGTGAGGTAAGCGGATTTTTTAATTCGTGGCTTACATCAGCAGCAAAGCGCTCAATGGCTTCAATACGCATATAAAGGGCATTGGTCATGTCACGAATAGAGGTTGAAAGATGACCAATTTCATCTTCGCGCATTGAAAAATCGGGAATTTCAACACGCTTATTATTGCCATTGCGCACACGATTGGCGGAGGCAGATAATTTACTCAATGGATGCGCAATCGTATGGGCTAAAAAGAGAGAAAGTACCAAAAGCACGCTGCCTACGACGGCAAAAACTTTAAAAATAACCAGTCTTTCACCTTTTACAATGTCATCAATATCCGAACCGGTGGTTGAAAGAAGAAGCGCACCTACCACAGCTCGATAGCGTTGAACAGGCACGGCGACAGAAACGATTAATTGACCTTGTCTGTTGCGTCGTTTAGCGGTTGCAAGTGATCCATTAAGAGCTCGGTAAACTTCTGGATGAACAATACCCCGTTTTTTTGCTTGCTCCCTATCGATGGCAAGACCATTGCCATAAAGTGCATTTGAAAACCATGAATAGAGGCGCTCCCACAGTTTTTTTTCAGTTTTAAGTGGGGGTAAATCATAGCTGAAAACTTCACCACTAGAATAAAGAACGCGTGAATCAAGAAGCAAAGTAGCATCACGATCATAGATACGTGCCCTTGTCGTTTTAGGTGTGATGAGGCGTCGTAAAAGAGGAGCAACTTGTTCAGGATTAATGGGAAAGTCCCAAGAGTCTGTTGATTGAGGTGCAGGTGTAACGCTTTCTCCAGCTTGTAATTCTAAAAGCTTTTGGGGATCAATGAGAATAGAATTTGTATCTACTGTTGCAGAAGCAGCAATGGCTCCAGCGATAATTTTTCCTTGGATACATAAGCTTTTGATTTTCGCTTCAATTAAACCGTCACGAAATTGATTAAGATATAAAATGCCTGTAACCAGAATAGCAAGGGCAGCAAGATTTAAGATGACAATACGGCGTGTAAGACTGGAAAAAAGCAATTGTCTGAGAAGACGTTGTGTCCGAAAGCGCAAATCGGAAAGTATAGAAAAGGGAGATGAGGGAAGACCATTTGGTGTTATTTTTTGCAGGGTTTCCAGTTGAGTATTTTTTGTCATCGATTTGATTGCCGTTCAAATTTCTGCGACAAAATAGCATTATACCTCGTGGAATCGATAACCTACACCGTAAAGTGTTTCAATCATTGCAAAATCATCATCCACTTGTTTAAACTTTTTACGCAGACGTTTAATGTGACTATCGATAGTGCGGTCATCTACATAGACTTGATCACTATAGGCTGCATCCATCAAAGCATCACGACTTTTCACCACTCCTGGTCTTTGTGCTAAGGTTTGTAGAATCAAGAATTCTGTAACGGTTAGGATAACAGGTTTATCTTTCCATGTACAGGTGTGACGTTCTTGGTCCATCACAAGATCTCCGCGTTTAAGAGAAGAGGTGGGTGAAGCTCCTGTTGTAAGCGGTTGATTACGAGTACTTGCACGGCGCAAAATAGCTTTCACCCGCTCAATGAGAAGACGTTGAGAAAAAGGTTTGGTAATAAAATCGTCTGCTCCCATTTTAAGACCAAACAGTTCATCAATTTCATCATCCTTAGAGGTAAGAAAAATAACTGGAATATCAGACTTTTGACGTAAACGGCGCAAAAGTTCCATCCCATCCATTCGGGGCATTTTAATATCGAAAATAGCTAAATGTGGGGGGTGGAGTGTTAAACCTTTGAGAGCAGATGCTCCATCTGTATAGCTTTCAACTCGGTAGCCTTCTGTTTCAAGCGCAAAAGATAACGATGTCAAAATATTGCGGTCATCATCAACAAGTACAATCGTTTGTGTGATTGTTGGATTATCTTTCATGACTTTTTAGACCTTTCTATTGCCGTGTTTTTTATTGCCATGTTAGCAAATTATTTACGCTATTTAACCTAAGGTATTTATATGGGAGTTCACATTTTTTTTGCAAAACAAATATGATACAAACTTTAGCTGATACGATACAAATTGTAGCTGAGTAAAAAACTTTTCACCTTTACGATAAAAGATTGTTTTATCTCTGCAATTTTATAACGCTTTTGCACACATTAAGATCCCTTTTCGGAGGATAAATTTTTAAGGAGCCGTTTTTTGATCAAAATTTGTGGTTGTTTCTGTACCAGAATTAAACAGGAGGAGAATGCAACAGGTTCACTTTTAAACGTTGAAGTTTAAAAAATTTCCCTATCTGTTTTAAAAGCAGAGAAAAGAGTGTGGTGATATATTTGCAAAAATTTGCACGTGTTGCACGAAAGGAGGCGATAATGGGTTTTTTTAATTTTATTAAAACGGTTGGTGAAAAACTTGGTATTGGAGATTCTGAGCCAACAGAAAAAGATTTTAAAACTGCGTTCGATAATTTTCAACTTGGCACAGAAAAAGTGAATATCCAGGTTGAAAATGGTAAAGTTGTTTTGAGTGGTGAAGTTCCAGATAGGGAAACACTTGAAAAAGCACTTTTAGTTGTGGGCAATGCGCAGGGTATCTCTTCTGTTGATATTGGCCAATTAAAGGTTGCAGATACTGCATGTATGAAAGCTTCTCGTTTTTATGAGGTTAAATCTGGTGATAATCTTTGGAAAATTGCTGAAGAAGTTTATGGAAAAGGGCAAGGTGATAAAAATACATTTATTTTTGAAGCTAATAAGCCAATGCTAAAATCTCCTGATAAAATTTATCCTGGACAAGTTTTACGTATTCCTGAAATTGACCGTGCTTAATGTAGGACAGAGGATAAATTTTTATTTCTTCATAGCATATTTACGGCATTAAAAAATGAGAAGTATGAAAATTTTTTCATACTTCTCATTTTCATATTGAAATGTGCCTTGAATGGTGAGGAAAAAATTTAAGGCGTAGGAGCTGTTTTGGAAGGTAATCTGTCTACCGTAGCATTTACAGAGAATTCAACATCAACTGTTCCCGCTTTTTCAAATGTTAATGTTGCACTAATTTTGTCGCCTAGCTTGAATGGTTGTGAAAGCCCCATGAACATAATATGATCACCCCCAGGCTTAAGGGTAATTTCCCCATTTCCTGGGATTTCAATGCCATTGTGCATTTTTTCCATTTTCATAATATCGTTAACAACTGCCATGGAGTGGATTTCTGTTGTTTGTACTCCGTTGGTTGAAACAGAAACCAAACGATCTGGGGTATTGCTATGATTAATGATATAGAGATAGCCGCTGCCCACTTTTATGCCTCTGGGTGTTGCGCGTGTCCAAGGATGAAGGATTTCTATCTCTCCAACTTTATATTGTTGAGCAATTGCAGGGTGGGGGTGGGCTATGGAAGCAAGAAGAAGAACCCATACCACATTTTTGATAACTTTTTTGAGTAGATATTGTACGAAAGCTGAAATTTGAAGTATGAGATCTTTCATTTGCTCGACGATAAATGTTATCATTTATTTACCCTCCTTAATGTGAAATTCACTTTATGTCTATTTCTAGCAGAAATTTTGTTCAAAATAAAAGAAAGAATTATGAGGGTTATACTAATCTGAATGTGAGAATAGGAAACATGGGGGCTTTTAAGTTTTGGAGCAGGGCAATAAGGCTTTAAATAAAAGTGCAGTTAAAGGCGAAAGGAACATTCTTAATATATTTGCAAATTGAAGAAGTATGCCAGTCAAGAAGAAGGGCATGTTGAGTGTATTCAAAATATGGCTTTTAAACAGCAATGAACGATTAAGTGGTTAAAAGCATGGCTATTGAGAGTAGATTGACAGATAATATCTTCTTAGTATTTAAAAAGGTTACATTTGATTCTATAAGTCTTCACTAGAAGAAATATTGCCTTCTTTGATTGTGTGAGAATATAACGTTCATGAGAAGTTTAGCTAAGGAAGACTATGATATTCATAGCATGAATCTATCGTGTTTGAACAATATTCTTAAAAATTTTTCACCTGAGTATCTCTGGTGATAAAAGAATAAGGCAGACATGCACGCATGATCTTTTTTAGGCTAATATATTCACGAGAATTACAGGAAAGATATACTATAATATGCGAATATTCGATAAATATGGCGTTTGCATGCCTATTTTAAAAGAAAAGTTTTATTTTAGGAATGTTTCTCTCATTATTCTCTTGTAGCAATAAGAGCCTGTTCTTATATACGAAGCAGCAAGACGTGTTAGGGCTTGCAGTTTATTAATATAACTTGAGGTGAGTTCAGACTTTGAGTGTAATTGATTAAGGAGCTGTCTTAGAGAGATGCTTAATGAAGGTTTGAGGTAGCTTGCTGAATGGAGATTATAGTATGGCAAAAGTAATAGGTATTGATTTAGGAACGACTAACTCTTGTGTTGCTGTTATGGATGGCAAAAACGCAAAGGTTATTGAAAATTCAGAAGGAGCGCGGACGACACCTTCTGTTGTTGCCTTTACTGATGGAGGAGAGCGACTTGTTGGGCAACCTGCTAAGCGGCAAGCGGTAACGAACCCCGAAGGGACGATTTTTGCAGTTAAACGTTTAATTGGGCGCCGTTTTGATGACCCAATGGTTGAAAAAGATAAAGCTCTTGTGCCTTATAAAATTGTTAAAGGCGACAATGGTGATGCATGGGTTGAAGAAGCGGGTAAGAAATATTCTCCTTCGCAAATTTCAGCTATGATTTTGCAAAAGATGAAAGAAACTGCCGAATCTTATCTTGGTGAAAAAGTTGAGCAAGCGGTTATTACGGTTCCTGCTTATTTTAATGATGCACAACGTCAGGCTACCAAAGATGCGGGTAAAATTGCAGGACTTGAGGTTTTGCGGATTATCAATGAGCCTACAGCTGCTGCTTTAGCGTATGGTTTGGATAAAAAAGACGGAAAAACGATAGCTGTTTACGACCTTGGTGGTGGTACATTCGATATTTCTGTGCTTGAAATTGGAGATGGTGTTTTTGAAGTTAAGTCAACCAATGGAGATACGTTTTTAGGTGGTGAAGACTTTGACATGCGCTTGGTTGGTTATTTTGCAGATGAATTCAAGAAAGAACAAGGGATTGATCTGAAAAATGATAAACTAGCTTTGCAGCGTTTAAAAGAAGCAGCAGAAAAAGCAAAGATTGAGCTTTCTTCTTCACAGCAAACAGAAATCAATTTACCCTTTATTACAGCAGATCAATCTGGTCCTAAGCACTTAACGATGAAGTTGACTCGAGCAAAATTTGAATCTCTCGTTGATGATTTAGTGAAGCGCACTGTTGAGCCTTGTAAAGCAGCATTGAAAGATGCAGGACTGAAAGCGGGTGAGATTGACGAAGTTGTTTTAGTGGGTGGTATGACGCGTATGCCAAAGATTCAGGAAGTTGTGCAGAGCTTCTTCGGCAAGGATCCACACAAAGGCGTTAATCCGGATGAAGTTGTGGCGATGGGTGCAGCTATTCAAGGAGGTGTCTTACAGGGCGATGTAAAAGATGTGTTGCTCTTGGATGTCACGCCTTTATCTTTGGGCATTGAAACTTTGGGTGGAGTTTTCACACGTCTCATTGAACGCAATACCACTATTCCAACTAAAAAATCACAAGTTTTTTCAACCGCTGATGATAATCAAAATGCTGTGACTATTCGTGTGTTCCAAGGTGAACGCGAAATGGCTAATGATAATAAGTTATTGGGTCAATTTGATCTTGTTGGTATTCCACCAGCACCACGTGGTGTGCCTCAGATTGAGGTTACTTTTGATATTGATGCGAATGGTATTGTCAATGTTTCGGCCAAGGATAAAGGAACTGGTAAAGAACATCAAATTCGTATTCAGGCATCAGGTGGTCTAAGTGATGCTGACATTGAAAAAATGGTAAAGGATGCAGAAGAGCATGCGGCTGAAGACAAAAAGCGTCGTGAAGGTGTTGAAGCTAGAAATCAAGCAGAAGCTCTTATTCATTCAACTGAAAAGTCACTTACGGAATATGGTGATAAGGTATCAACTGAAGAGAAAGAACAAATTGAAACTGCAATATCGGACTTGAAGTCTGTACTTGATAGTACTGATACTGAAGAAGTAAAAGCGAAAATGCAGAAATTAGCAGAAGTTAGTATGAAGCTCGGACAGGCTATGTATGAAGCTTCACAAGCAGCAACACCAAACACAGAAACAGATACAAAGAGTGATGATGTTGTTGATGCTGATTTTGAAGAAATTAATGACAAGAAGAAATAAGTGTAGAAACTGTGTTGTTCAGGTAATAAACCCAGCCTTTGAAATAGAGGGGTGGGCTTTATTATTTGAGATCAGTTGCAACTTTATCGCTAAAAATATAAATTGAAAGCAAATCTTATCCATAAAGATGGATAACAAAAACTTATCAGGAATACATGATGAAGGTCGATTATTATGAAATTCTTGGCGTGACTCGCGAATGTGATGATAAAAAACTGAAGTCTGCTTTTCGTAAGCTGGCGATGCAATATCATCCTGATCGCAATGCAGGGGATAAAGAGGCAGAACGGAAATTCAAAGAAATTGGCGAAGCTTATGAAGTTCTTAAAGATCCTCAAAAGCGGGCAGCTTACGACCGCTTCGGTCATGCGGCTTTTGAAAATAACAATAACGGGGGAGGAAGTCCCTTTAGCGGTTTTTCTGCTGGTGGATTTGCTGACATTTTTGAAGATTTTTTTGGCGAAATTATGGGGGGTGGGCACCGTAAACGCAGTGATGGCCGTGAGCGTGGCGCAGATTTAAGTTATAATATGGAAGTGACCTTGGAAGAGGCATTTTCAGGAAAAACCGCGCAAATTAATATTCCTAGCTCTGTTGTGTGCGATGCTTGTGAAGGATCAGGTGCAAAAAAGGGCTCTAAACCACAAACTTGTGGGACTTGTCATGGGGCTGGTCGTGTACGTGCTGCACAAGGTTTCTTTTCCATTGAGAGAACATGTCCTGTATGTCATGGACGTGGCGAAACTATTAAAGATCCATGTCCAAAATGCCAGGGAACGAGACGGGTAGAAAAAAATCGTTCATTGAGTGTAAATATCCCAGCTGGTATAGAAGATAGTACGCGTATTCGTCTGTCTGGTGAGGGAGATGCTGGTATTCGTGGTGGTCCTAGCGGTGATCTTTATATTTTTCTTTCTGTTAAACCGCATGAATTTTTTCAACGAGAGGGGGCAGATCTTCATTGTCGAGTTCCTATTTCAATGGTGACAGCTGCTTTGGGAGGAGAATTTGAAGTTTCCGACCTTGATGGTATCAAAGCACGTGTTAAGATTCCAGAAGGGACACAAAATGGACGTCAATTCCGCCTGAAAGGCAAAGGAATGCCTATGTTACGCCGTCAACAAGTGAGAGGTGATCTTTATATTCATATCACTATTGAAACACCGCAGAAATTGACGCAAGAGCAACGTGAATTGTTACAAAAATTTGAAAAGCTTTCAAATCACGAAAATTCACCACAATCACATGGTTTTTTTTCACGGATGAAAGAGTTTTTTGAGAATATTTCTGGTAAAAATGAGTGAGTGTCCATCAGAATGAATGGAGGGAGAGCATCCTTTAACGATTACTTTAATTAAATTTTCTATTGCATCACAATCTTTGGAAGGGATAACATTCTTTTTGCTTGAAGAGAGAAGAATTTCTAATGATTGATAGAGAATAAATTCCTATTGGGGGTTCGTTTTTATGTTTCATTTCATATCTCTAAGGGCAAGTGTTGGGTTGAGTACTATGAGATGTGAACAGGAACTTATCCATGGACAATAAATTAGCTATACTGGCGATTTTTCCAATGTCACTTTTAACGATACTTTAGATATGTGAAATTTTTTTTGATTTTTTTCCTAAAAATCCTATTTTTCTGATTTTTGCAATCAAGCTGTTGTTTAAATACAAACTGTAAAGTCGCTTGCTTGAAGAAAAGGCTTAACGGGTTAGAATAAGCAAAATTCACGCGTACTGTAGAAGTTTAGTGAAATATTTTGGATACTTTCAGGGTATATTTATATCAAATTTTAGAGATATTTTTCATACGAATGTACGTAAGCCACTGTCATTTATTCAAATATTTTTTAGAGAATGGAATTCAAGTAATCGAAGCTGTGCCTTATTGATTAGTTGCAGTCAATTCTGTTTATGTGAGAGGACATGAACGAATACTAATATTTTATGGCTTCAAGGTTGTGATGATATTCTAAATCTTTATTCTTATCTTCTGAGGATGGATGGCTATAAATTAACGAATTATGTGTAGTGCTTTAAGATAACAAAAATAACAATTTTCTTGTTGGATATTTTTATTTGCAAAAGCGATTTTACGATTAAAGCTTATCTATATTTTGTATAGTAAAAAACATTTATTTTTGGCACTGGACAATGTGATTTTACTATATTTTTTTGATGTGATTCTGTTATTTTGCGCAGTGTTTTATAAAAAGCTAGGACCTCTCTCCAATTGAGAACCGACATGTGTGTGTACTTTGTAGCGCTGTTTTTCCATAAAGCGCATGCGATAGGTAATACATTGATTGATAAGGATAATTCATTGTTTTGCAACTTGAATAAAAGCTATGAATATCGAAAATTCTCCTTATGAATCGTCTCTATGCAAGAGTCGTCGTGATGTTGGAAGTTGGCAAAGAGAATGTGGTGTTAACTTGCACTAAGCGTAAATATGGTAGTGCTTAATAGATTTTCGATTATACCATTTACGGGCGTCGTCATGAAATGGGCTTAGGTGTATAGAAGGATATCTCTTTAAAACAAGTGCATGAATTGGCAACACAATAGCATATATATTGTGTGAAGATGAGTAACTTCATTAAATAAGGTAAGAAACAAGAGAGTGAGAAAATGCGCAATCTCCATTATTAAAAAAGATATTGCTTTAAATGCTTTTCAAAAGCGTAAAATAGAACCAAAGGAATATGGTAAAGTTGGAAGCTGGTTTCCATATTTAAAACTTCGTATTCTTCCTAAATTAGGCTGTATCTTCTTTTCAGAGATTACACAAACAGATATAAACAATATTCTCGCCTTAATTTAGTATGCAAAAGCTAATACAGCTTGTAAAGCACTAATATTTCTTAATCTCAGTCTAAAACACGCGGTTACGCTGAGTTTAGATTTTACGTTACAAGCAATAGAAAAGACAAAGGCTTTATTGCTAAAACAACACCATAAATTTAAAAACATACCCACTATGGATTGGAGAGACATTCCGGCTTTTTATAAAACACTTTGCAAAACAACAAGTATAACACAACTGGCTCTGCGTCTGCTTATTCTTACAGGTATTTGTACATATCCTATACGTTATATCTATTAAGATCAGATTGATGGATAATATATGGACAATCCCTGCGTGGGGTATGAAAGGAGCGTGATACTACAACAGATTTTTGCGTGTCTTTAGCTATTTTCTATAAACAACATTTCGCTCTAAGATAGTTGTATATTTTAAGACAAACATTAAGATAGTTTAGTGTTTTCTTTGTTATGAAAGCTTTTAAGTATCAGATTGGGATGACAATATTACGAATATTTGTTTGGATCAATTCTGAAATAGGTATACAGTTTAATTTTGGAAGAATATGAAGTCGTAATATAGAAATCAGCTTCCAACTTTACCATATTCCTTTGGTTCTATTTTACGCTTTTGAAAAGCATTTAAAGCAATATCTTTTTTAATAATGGAGATTGCGCGTTTTCTCACACTTTTATTTATCGCGTTTTTTAATAATGTTATAGCCGTCACGTAGAACAGCATGCTATTAAAGTATTTATATGCAAATTTTCTTTAAAGAAACATTTTAATTAAATTCTAGCTCCATTCATCTCATGACGATGCTCGTAAATGGTATAATATAAGTCCTATAGGACGGCACCATTTTTACGCTTATGAAGATATAAACAAGATACTTTCATATATTTATCAGCTCCCAATTTTGCAATTGTTTGTGTATGTAAGACGGTTTATAAGAGCTATATTTACTTTGTTCTAAAACAGGTTTCTCCACACGCTAGTCCTTTTTATGATGTAGTAATAAATGATTTCTATTTGATTTATCATAAGAGAATCTTACTGTATTTTGTGCTCTCATTCAAGTTAGAAGATGATAAATTATCCTTATAAATCAATAGATTATTATTTTTATAGCATACATGGCGGTGATTATTTAAGTGATATTTTCTGATTTTTATGAGTAGAAAAAGATGAATTTTTAGATCAAAAGGGAATCTAATTGAGGGATATTTACGACTTAGTCATTTTTTGTATTGGCAATATGGCAATGAAATTCACTATTATAAAACTATTGTTTTCATAGAATGAAAACAATAGTTTTATATATTATTGTTAAAGATCCTACGATAAGGTAAGCTCAATAATTTGAATATACAGGTATAATTTAAAGATTCTTCTAAATTCTACTCTCGAGTTTTAGACATAAGGTCATAAAATAATGGCATTTTGTACATCTATTTTTTAATTTTTCCATGTCAATTTTTTTAAGAAAGATGCCTTTATTTCATTGCGTTATGTCTTTGGGTGGTAATTTAAAGAACAATCGACGATTTTCGGGGGGATGGATAGAGTAAATTTGTTTTCACTTTTCTTGAATTTCACTAAGAGATGGTAAAAAGTTAATGAGGAGACTCTTTTAATGGATGATGTTGAAAATGGTGTTGCAGATGTTTTTGAAAAACAAGCAGCATTTTTGTCGTCTGCTTTACCTTATATGCAAAAATATGAAAATGAAACGGTCGTTGTAAAATATGGCGGTCATGCTATGGGTGATCCTGCTTTGGGACGGGCGTTTGCACGTGATATTGCTCTGTTGAAGCAATCAGGTATTAACCCTGTTGTAGTCCATGGTGGAGGTCCTCAAATTGCTGAAATTTTGATGAAAATGGGGATTGAGTCGCGGTTTGAAAACGGTTTACGCGTAACCGATGAACGGATCGTGGAAGTAGTTGAAATGGTTTTAGCGGGTTCCATAAACAAAGAAATAGTCGCTCTCATAAACGCTGAAGGTGAATGGGCAATAGGATTGTGTGGCAAGGATGGCAATATGGTTTTTGCCGAAAAAGCTTATAAAACTGTGATTGATCCTGATTCGCATATTGAGCGTGTTTTGGATTTGGGATTTGTCGGTGAACCTGTTGAAGTTGATCGCACATTATTGGATCTTTTGGCATGTTCTGAAATGATTCCAGTTCTTGCTCCTGTAGCTCCAGGTCGCGATGGCAAAACCTATAATATTAATGCTGATATTTTTGCTGGGGCCATTGCCGGTGCCTTAGAGGCTAAACGCCTTTTGTTTTTGACTGATGTTCCTGGTGTATTGGATAAAAAGGGTAAACTTTTAAAGGAATTGACAATCTCTGAAGCTGAAAACCTCATCAAAAATGAAACAATTTCAGGTGGTATGATTCCAAAAGTAGAAACTTGTATGAAGGCTCTTCAAAATGGGGTGGAAGCTGTTGTCATTTTAAATGGCAGAACTCCCCATTCTGTCTTACTAGAACTGTTTACTGAACAGGGAGCTGGAACGCTTATCGTTTCGTAAAGCGTACAGAATAAACTGGAGGATGAAGCCTTTCATGAATAATACAAAACAGTTGAAACGTCCTTTATTAAACAAGCAAGAGTTGGCATTATTTGCTGCCACAATATTGTGGGGCATTACATTTTTAGTGATTCACATCGCGGTACGCTATAGCGGGCCTCTCTTTTTTGTTGGATTTCGTTTTATGGTTGCATCGCTTATCTGTGGGGCAATTTTTTGGCGCTCTCTGAAAGGTATAACCGTTTATGAAATATTTGCTGGAATGGCTATTGGTTTGGGAATGTTTTTGGGTTACGCTTTACAAGCAACGGGGCTGCAAACGATTATTAGTAGTCAGTCGGCTTTTATTACGGCGCTTTATGTTCCGATAGTTCCAATATTGCAATGGATTGTTTTTAAAAAGCCACCTCGTTTAGCTTGTTGGCTTGGTATTATTTTCGCTTTTATTGGGCTTATCCTTATTTCTGGCAAAAAGTCTGGAAGTTTTGATTTTTCAAAAGGTGAAATTCTAACTTTGTTAGGCGCTTTAGCAATTGCGGGAGAAGTTATACTCATTGGAATTTTTGCCCACAAGGTTGATAGCCGGCGTGTAACGATTATACAGCTATTTTTTAGTGGTCTTTTTTCATTTTTTTGTATGCCTTTTATAGGGGAGAGCATACCTCCATTTTCATGGGTGTGGCTGAATATCGGTATAGGATTGGCATTGATGAGTGCTATCATTCAATTAGCTATGAATTGGGCACAAAAGTCTATTTCACCTACGCGTGCAACACTCATTTATGCAGGTGAACCTGTCTGGGCTGGTATTGTTGGGCGTTTAGCTGGTGAGCATTTATCCCCTTTAGCTTTATTGGGAGGGGCACTTATTCTGATTGGGATCGTTGTGGCTGAATTACAACCTTCACAATGGCGGAAAAAGAAAAATAATTTAAAAAAGTGATTAACTTTTTTCCCTCTCTTATTTTGATTTTATTTCGTGATATTCCACGTGAAGAGATTTCATTCTTTCTGTTTCTTCAATGAAACGAAGCAGATTACTGATGCTTTTTCACTTTTAAGGAAAGAGGCAAAGGAATCTTTTAGAATAAAATTCTTTAAAAACAATGAACTTTTTTAAAGACATTGTACAAGAGAGCATATTTATAAAGTTTTGATAGTGGCAAAGGTCACTTGTTCTGATATGAGTTTTTTTATTTTGTAAGATTGATAAAAAGTGGATCGTTATGTACGAAGAGAAAAAATGCTTCTTGCGAATTTTATCTCAAGTTTAAGTTCTATGGGCATTTTTGATATTATACGAACATATGGATGGATAAGACCAACAGATATGCAAGAGTTAAGAGTATTTGGGTACCCTTTCAATCGTTTTTATTGAGTTTAGTAAACAAAATCCTCATTTGTTAGGATATGAGGAGTTGTGTTTTGAGAAGCTCTTTTCGTTTATATTTTTTTGAAAGGTTTTCAAAAGAGCACAATTGGTCTTTGCGTTTTGTGCTATTCTTTGCTAAATCGCCCGTATGACAGTAGATCGTAATTATATCCGTAATTTTTCCATTGTGGCGCATATCGATCATGGAAAGTCGACTTTAGCTGATCGTTTGATTCAAATGACAGGAGGGCTTGAGACACGTGAGATGAAAGAGCAAGTGCTTGATTCCATGGATATTGAGCGCGAACGTGGAATTACAATTAAGGCACAAACGGTACGCTTACACTATAAAGCAAAGAATGGTGAGACCTATATTTTAAATCTTATTGATACGCCTGGTCATGTGGATTTTGCTTATGAAGTTTCACGCTCACTCGCAGCGTGTGAAGGTTCGCTATTGGTGGTAGATGCGAGCCAAGGTGTAGAGGCGCAGACGTTGGCAAATGTTTATCAAGCTATTGATAATTCTCATGAATTGGTTGTTGTACTCAATAAGGTTGATCTTCCAGCAGCAGAACCTGAGCGCGTTAAAGAACAAATTGAAGATGTAATCGGTATCGATACTTCTGAAGCCGTGGAAATATCGGCAAAAACAGGTTTAGGTGTTTCTGATGTTTTAGAAGCAATTGTTACACAATTACCATCTCCGCGTACTGGAGATGTTAACAAGCCTTTAAAGGCGATGTTGGTTGATAGCTGGTATGATGCATATCTTGGTGTCATCGTTTTGGTACGGGTAATTGATGGTATATTGAAAAAAGGTCAGATCATTCGGATGATGGGGACTGGGGCAAAATATCCAGTTGAACGCGTTGGAGTTTTTACTCCAAAAATGATTCAGGTTGATGAATTAGGACCTGGGGAGATTGGTTTTATAACGGCCTCTATCAAAGAAGTTGCTGATACGCGAGTTGGTGATACCATTACGGAAGAGCGCTGTCCTTGTGAAGAAGCGTTACCTGGTTTTAAGCCAGCGCAACCAGTTGTTTTTTGTGGACTTTTCCCCATTGATGCCGCTGATTTTGACGATTTACGTGCAGCTATGGGTAAGTTGCGCTTAAATGATGCCAGTTTTTCTTTTGAAGTTGAAACATCAGCGGCTTTGGGGTTTGGCTTTCGTTGTGGCTTTTTAGGACTTCTTCATCTTGAAATTATTCAAGAGAGATTAGAACGCGAGTTTAATTTGGATTTAATTGCAACAGCACCTTCGGTTGTTTATCGTATGAATATGCATGATGGTTCTGTCAAAGAACTTCATAATCCAGCGGATATGCCTGATATTGTTAAAATTTCTTCTATTGAAGAACCATGGATTCGGGCCACAATAATGACTCCTGATAACTATCTTGGATCAGTTTTAGAACTTTGCCAAGAACGTCGTGGAATACAGGTTAGTTTATCCTATGTTGGGACGCGTGCGATGGTGACATATGATTTGCCGCTGAATGAAGTGGTTTTTGATTTTTATGATCGTTTAAAATCAATCTCAAAGGGTTATGCATCTTTCGATTATCAGATGAGGGATTATACGGAGGGTGATTTAGTGAAAATGTCTATTTTGGTGAATGGAGAGTCTATAGATGCATTGTCGATGCTTGTGCACCGCACTATTGCGGAAAAGCGTGGGCGTTCACTGTGTGAAAAACTGAAAGACCTTATTCCTCAGCATATGTTTCAGATTCCAATTCAAGCAGCGATTGGTGGTAAAATCATTGCACGCGAAACTATTCGTGCTTTACGCAAAGATGTAACGGCTAAATGTTATGGGGGTGATGTCACGCGTAAGCGCAAACTTTTAGAAAAGCAAAAAGAAGGCAAGAAGCGAATGCGCCAATTTGGAAAAGTAGAGATACCACAGTCAGCTTTTATTCAAGCGCTCAAAATGAATAAATAATGAAATAAGGGAGTATCCCCCCTTATTGATTGCTTTGTATTTTATTGATTAGCAAAGATTTTTGAAGAGTAAACTTTAGTCACGCAAAAGATCATTAATAGATGTTTTTTCTCGTGTTTTTTGGTCAACGCGTTTCACGATAACAGCACAATAAAGATTAGGGCCTATTTCACCGTTTGGGAGTGGTTTTCCGGGAAGAGAACCTGGAACAACGACAGAATAGGGAGGGACTTCGCCTATAAAAATTTCACCTGTTGTACGGTCAATAATTTTTGTAGATTTTCCAATAAAGACTCCCATTCCTAAAACAGAGCCTTCACGAATAATACAGCCTTCAACGACTTCAGATCGTGCACCAATAAAACAATGATCTTCAATAATCGTTGGGTTTGCTTGCAGTGGTTCTAAAACACCTCCAATACCAACACCACCAGAAAGATGAACATGTTTGCCAATTTGTGCACAAGAACCAACAGTGGCCCATGTATCGACCATTGTTCCTTCATCAACAAAAGCACCAAGGTTGACAAAGGATGGCATCAGAATAACATTGGGTGCAATATAAGCAGAATGGCGTACAATCGCTCCAGGAACGGAACGGAAATCCGCTTTTTTAAAGTCAGCTTCTTGCCAATGAGAAAATTTTGAAGGGACTTTATCCCACCAAGATGTTCCATTTACTCCACCGGTCATAATTTGCATAGGATTGAGCCGAAAAGAAAGAAGAACGGCTTTTTTCAACCATTGATGAACGTGCCATTTTCCATTTTTTTGACGTTTTACAACACGGACTTCACCTTTATCAAGAAGGTTTAACGCATGTTCGACACTCTCAAGAATTTCACCCTTAGTGGTTGTATTGATAGAGTTGCGGTCGTCAAATGCTTTTTCAATAATCATTTCAAGTTGTGTGAGATCAGTCATAACCAGAGTTCCGTTAAACAAGTTGAAAGCTTCAGGATTTATTGCTTTATGACCTACGCGAAGAAATGTATTCAGTCAATAAAACGATAAGGAAGCAGGATAGGTGTATGAAAAAAGATTATACAGAAAAAACAGAAGAAGAACAAAAACATTGGACACCACTTCTCCAAGCGAAGGATTCCCTACAACAAGTAAAAAAGTTTTCTAATTCAGCACAAATGCGTTCGCCTACTTATCGTTTGGCTTATATCGATCAAGAATTTATGATGCGTCCTGAACTACGTTCACAACGTATTGGTCTTGAGTTTTTAAAGCCAGAAATGACGCTTCAAGAATGTGATATTCAATCAACAGTCGTTTTATTTGGTGGTGCGCGTATTCCAAAACCTGGAAAAGAAGCGTGGGCAGCAAAAAATGAAACACAAAAGAAGAATTTGCATGCTATGTCACATTATTATGATGAAGCAAGGGAATTTGCACGTTTATGTTCATGCTATTCTGCTACGACCGAGTATCGTGAATTTGTGGTTGTCACAGGGGGAGGGCCAGGGATAATGGAAGCGGGGAGTCGAGGTGCTGTTGATGTTGGTGCACCAACGGTTGGTTTAAATGTTGTTTTACCGCATGAACAAGAACCTAATTCTTATGTGACTCCGCATTTATGTTTTAATTTTCATTATTTAGGGATACGCAAAATGCATTTTCTCATGCGGGCAAAGGCATTGGCTATTTTCCCTGGAGGATTTGGTACTCTAGATGAGTTGTTTGAAACATTAACTCTAATACAGACGGGACGTATGAAACGGGTTCCGATTTTACTCTTTGGCAAAGAGTTTTGGGACAATGTGATCAATTTTGATTATTTGTCAGCGCAGGGTACAATTTCTCCCTCCGATGTTGATTTGGTGAAATTTGTTGACGCAGCAGCACAAGCTTTTGAAGAAATTCGTTGCTTTTATAAGCTTCCTTAATCGTTTTGAAGGATGTAATTTTTAAACAGTTTTTAATATTCCACCTTGGTCAAATAAAGTCCTGAAGGTGGCGCGACCATACCACAACGTGTGCGATCTTTGGCATGAAGAGCTGCTTCAAGATCTTGTGTTGTCCAGCGTCCAATACCAACTTCCATGAGGCTTCCTGCAAATGAACGAATTTGATGATGAAGAAAGGAGCGCGCTTGTGCATAGAGGAAGATCTCTTCTCCCTCTCTTTGAACATCGAGACGTTCAAGGGTGCGAATAGGACTTTTTGCTTGACAATGTGCTGAACGAAAGGTGGTAAAATCATGTTTCCCTACAAGTTTTTGGGCAGCTTCATGCATGGCTTGCGCATTAAGGGGTTTTGGTATCCACCATACGCGTTTAGTGTTTAGGGCTGGTGGAGAGCGGCGATTGAGAATTTTAAAAAGATAATGGCGTTTGATTGCGGAAAATCGTGCATCAAAACTATCGGGGACGTTTTGTACATGCAAGATTGCAATATTGTCTCCCTGTTTTTGCAAATGCGCATTAAGCGCATCGCGTACAGTATGTGTACGCCAATTTTTTTCAAAATCAACATGTGCAACTTGTCCGGTAGCATGTACACCAGCATCAGTTCTACCAGCTGTCGTAATGGTCAATTGTTGCCCACTAAAATGAAAAAGTGCCTGTTCAAGAGCACTCTGTATAGTACGAAGTTCTGCTTGGCGCTGCCAGCCGGCATAATTTGAGCCATCATATTCAAGAGTGAGTTTAAAACGTGGCATATTAAAAAACAGCAGAAATATGAGCACCTTGCAAAAAGGTCGCACACTCAAGAACTTTACCACCAGATCTTTGCAAATAGGTTACTTCAAGACACCCTTGTCCGCAATGGATAAGTAAAGAATCTGGTCCTTTCTCTATTCGACCAATTTCAAGAGAAGGACGTGTCGTTAGGCGACTTCCAAGAATTTTGACACGTTCTTCTCGACCGGCGATATTCATGTTGCACCAGCAACCAGGAAAAGGAGAAAGAGCGCGGATATATCTGTGAATAAATTCTGCAGGTTTTGTCCAATCAATGCGTGTTTCTTCTTTTTTTATTTTTGAGGCATAAGTTATGTTTTCTCCTGATTGTGCGGTAAGTTTAAGTTGCCCTTTTTCAAGAGCCGATAGCATTTCTATCATAAGATCTGCACCTATATGTGAAAGCTTATGTGCAAGTTCATTAGTAGTGGTGTTATCAGTAATGGGAATGGCACAAGAGAGAGCGATAGGCCCTGTATCAAGTCCTTCATCCATTTTCATAATCGTCATCCCTGTTTCCTTATCACCAGCCATAATAGCACGCTGAATAGGTGCAGCACCACGCCAGCGTGGTAAGAGTGAAGCATGGGCATTGAAACAACCAAAACGGGGTGTTTCAAGAATGGTTTTCGGTAAGAGGAGTCCATAGGCAACAACAATGGCAACATCAACAGCAAGTTCTGTAAATTTGGTTTGTTGTTCTGCTGTTTTGAGTGTTTGAGGTGTAAAGACAGGAATAGATTTTGCTTTTGCTAGATTTTGTACAGGTGAGGGGATCAATTTAAGGCCACGCCGTCCTGCAGGGCGAGGAGGTTGGCTATAAACAGCTGCAATATCATGACCAGCGTCCAATAAAGCCTGTAAAATGGGAACAGAAAAATCAGGTGTCCCCATAAAACTTAACCGTAATACCATTACAAAACTGCTTCCTGTGTGTTTTTTTCTTTTGCACGTTTTTTAAATTTTCGTATCACCATATCGCGTTTGATCTTTGAAAGATAATCAATAAAAAGGCGACCGTTTAAATGATCGATTTCGTGCTGTAAGCAAGTAGCGAGGAGATCATCTGCCTCAATTTCTGTTTGTTTTCCTTCACGATTTTGATAGCGAACACAGAGGCGTTTGGGGCGTTCGACTTCTGCAAAATATTCTGGAATAGAAAGACAGCCCTCTTTGTAAATATTACGCTCATCTGAAAGCCATAAGACTTCAGGGTTGATAATAACTAGAGGATTTTTCTGTTCATCATTTCGCGAGACATCTAAAACCAACATACGTAGGGGTATGCCAATCTGAATGGCGGCAAGGCCAACGCCTTGGGCGTGATACATAGTTTCCAGCATATCATCAGCGAGTTTTTGAACAGCTGAATCAATATACTCAACAGGTTTGGATATTTCCCGTAAAATCGGATCAGGTACAATAACTAAAGGTCTCATTGGCATGAGGCACAGATTAATCAATGGTTTGTTATGGGTCAATATTGAATGGCAGATTCTTACGCTTTTTTACGGTAAGAGCGTTATATTACTTTTTATGTTTGATTCGTTTTTTTCTTTTATACTCGCTGATGAGTCTTTTGTTAAACTGAGCGCTCTGCTTTTGCTTATATTCGTTTGCTTGGTATTTTTTATGCTGATGCATTCTTATCGGAAAAAGGCGCTTTGGGAAAGTGAAACTGCTGAGCGTTCTCGTGAAGTACAAATGCAAATGGCTACATTGCTAAAAACACAGGCTGAAATGCAAGGACGGATGCAAACGATGGCAGAAATTTTTGGTCAAAGACAGGCGGAATTAAATAAGTCACTCAGTGAGCAACTCAATGGGATGACAGCCAATTTAGGGCAAACTCTTCAGGTACAGACCAAATCGACTTATGAAAATTTGAATCGTTTGCAAGAGCGTTTAGCGGTCATTGATGCAGCACAAAATAATATTCAATCACTTGCGGGACAGGTTGTTCAGTTGCAGGCAATTTTAAGCAATAAGCAAACGCGTGGTACTTTTGGTCAAGGGCGGATGGAAGCAATTATTGCTGATGCCCTACCAGCGAATGCTTATATTTTTCAAGCTGTGCTCTCTAATGGAAAGCGGCCAGATTGTCTCATCCACATGCCGAATAAGGCACCTTCTTTGGTTGTTGATGCTAAATTTCCTCTAGAAGCTTGGAATGCTATGCGTAAAGCAACATCAGCACAAGAACGTCAAGAAGCAGAACGCCAATTTCGTACCGATATGGAAGTTCATATTCGTGATATTGCGCAAAAATATTTAATTTCTGGAGAAACACATGACACAGCTTTTCTTTTTGTGCCATCGGAATCGATTTTTGCAACGATCTATGAGGATTTTGAATCGTTGGTACAAAAAGCTAATCGAGCACATATAATTATTGTATCTCCGTCTTTGTTGATGCTCTCTATTCAGGTTGTACAAACCATTATGAAAGATGCACGGATGCGTGAACAAGCGCATTTGATTCAGTCAGAAGTAGCAAAATTGATGGAAGATTTTGGACGAATGGATACACGTATTCGCGCATTACAGAAGCATTTTTACAAAGCAGGAGAGGATATAGAAGGGATTTTAATCTCATCTTCCAAAATTATGAAACGAGCTAACCGTATTGAAACTTTTCAATTAAAAGATAATAATTCTGAGCCAATGGAAATAAAAACATCTGCTCAATCGCAAACATTGCGTTTGGTTGATGAGGAGTAAAACAAATTTCTTAGTCATCATAAGTATGTTCATATCCTTTATGGATTGGTAATAATTTTTTAGTATCCATAGTGCGCGTTTTATTTCCTAAGGAGAGAAACAGAGGAAATGCGACACCTTTTGTTTTTAGGGGTATTGGTGTTTCTGCTAGGGGGATGTACAACAACCTCCCCGATTTATACAAACAATGCTTGCGCCATTTTAGCGCAAAAAGATGGTTTTTTTGATAATTGGGGAAAGGCTTCTAAAAGAGCAGAAATACGCTATGGGATTCCTATACCTATTATTCTTGCAACCATTAAGATGGAATCAAACTTTCGTCACAATGCACGTCCTGCGCGCAAAAAACTACTTGGTTTTATTCCATGGAAGCGTCCGTCGACAGCATATGGTTATTCTCAAGCACTTGACAGTACATGGGCAATGTATCTTCGCTCTACGGGAAGATCTTTTGCATGGCGTACTAATTTTGCAGATGCCGCTGATTTTGTTGCTTGGTATCATCGCCAGAGTGTTCAACGCAATGGTGTGAGGTTTGATGATGCGTATAGCCTTTATTTAAATTATCATATGGGTCATAGTGCTTATGCGCGTAGTAAAGGATATGTACCTGGTACACTTGCACAAGCGGCACAGCGTATGGCAATTATGTCTAGACACTATGACCAGCAATTAAAGGCATGTGGACGGCGTTAAGGAGGATTATAAAAATATTTGAAGTAGGAATTAAATTGGTTTTCAAATTGACTTAAGTGCAGAATTTCTTATAACCTGAATAAGCAAATGTAGTTTTAGAGAAACAGTTCCAAATATTGCAAAAAAACGTTGCATTAAGACGGTGCATAAAAGGCATTTTCCTTCTTTGAAGAGTTGTTATCCACACACTAATTCTATTTCTGACATGCAAACAAATGATTTTGATTGATTCACTATGAACAGGTTTGAAATGAAGGAATTTTACAATATTTGGATTTCTCATTCAATATTCAAAACGATAAATTGTCATTATAAATTAACAGCTTGACTTAATTGTTATACGAATTAAATACCTCTATGACAAAAGACTCTTTCAATGCATTTTAATAACACGAGGGAGAGGATTTTTTTATCAAAACCTTTGTTAAAACGGAGATACGATATCACAAGGTAAAAAGTTCAATATAAAGCTTGCTAATAAAATACATGAAAGACCACTAATCAGAAAAGCTTTGTTTTTTCTCTCTTTTTATAAAAGCCAAACGGCAGAGTACAAAAAGAAACAAAGAGCAGTTATCATCACTTAGAAAGATTGATAATCTAAACGGACAGGGTGAAGTTAAATACAACCGTACTTTTTGATTAAAAACAATTACGATACCCCTAAAATTGGAATGATTTGCTTCCAATTTATCCATAAACAGACTTATCGCTATACTTTCTCATGAAAGATCAGCAGATCTTATAAAATACCCAATATTTTTCGTAAAGCAACCTAGTGCAAAGTTACAATTTGTAGCTCATGCTCATTGGCTCCTGCAAGAGCAATAGAGCGCTCATCGGATAAAATGATTGGATAACCTGTTTCACCAAACAGAGCCCATACTGTAATACCAGGGGTCATTGGCGGAAGATCTGGAAAATTTTTAGCCAGATCATCTGTACAAACCTTTTTTAAATAAGCAATCTGCCCCGTATCAGAATGGGTCATATCTTGCAACGACAAGTTTTGTTTATGCTCTCCCATTTCATTATTCCTTTATACCTTAACTCTTATTACTTACTTTGATTGGAATTTGCTTCATTTGTTTTTTTGTTTTTGGCTGGTATAAGTTAATTGATAAAAGACCATTTTTCAACTCGGCATTTGTAACGTGCATTCCTTCGACAAGAACAAAAGTACGTTGGAATTGACGTGCAGCTATACCACGATATAGATATTGGTGGTTTTGACTGTCTGTTTGTTTACCATGAATAATCAATTGGTTGTCATCGAGCAAGATATTGAGATTATTGACTTTAAAGCCAGCAACAGCCAAAGTTATGCGTATATGGCTTGCATCATCATTTTTGTGTAAACGCTCAATATTATAAGCGGGATAAGTTTCATCAGCTTTACCAATACGTCGCAATGTTTTTTCTATTGTTTCAAATCCTAAGAGAAAAGGATTGGAGAAAGGCGTCACATGTGTCATTGTGAATGTCCTCTTTAAAGCGGCTATACTCTAAATAAAGCGTTTGTTCCATCCTTCTCATATGGCGAGTGTAATTGGTAACTTCAAGAGAAAAGATGAGAGAGTTCAATGACTCATAAAACAATAAAATTGTCAAAAGAAAAAAAAGTTGCTGGAATATTGTATAGCGAAGACGAAATTGAAGAAATATTTCGCCGTTTTTCTATTCAACGCCCGACTCCTAAAAGTGATCTTATCTATACAAATGTTTTTACTCTTTTAATTGCAGTTGTTCTCTCAGCACAAGCGACAGATGCAAGTGTTAATAAAGTGACAAAAGAATTATTTCGCCTCGCAGATCAACCGGAAAAAATGGTTGCTTTAGGAGAAGAAGAAATTGCACGCCATATTCGTACAGTTGGTCTTTGGCGTGCAAAAGCGCGCAATATTTACGCGCTTTGCAGCTTTTTAATTGATCACTATGGTGGTCAAGTACCTGATAATCGTGAGGCACTTATGGCACTTCCTGGTGTGGGGCGTAAAACAGCTAATGTTGTTTTGAATGTTGCTTTTGGTTGGCCTACATTGGCGGTGGACACGCATATTTTGCGCCTTGGGAACCGTCTTGGTTTAGCGCCCGGCAAAACACCAGAGATTGTCGAAGAAAAGTTGTTAAAGATTATACCGTTCCGGTATCTTCGTTATGCACATCATTGGCTCGTTTTACATGGGCGTTATATTTGTCAAGCGCGTAAAGCACAATGTACGCGGTGCATCATTGCTGATCTCTGTAAAGCAGCAATCAAAACAAATGCAATTCCAGCACCTTTGGTTGAAGTTCAGGGGAATGGAGCTCCAATTTTTTTTTGATATGGACTTGCTATTTTGTTGATACTGCCTTATGAAAACATTGTTGGAACCGCCCGGCAGGGCATGCCGTGGCTGTTTAAATGCTTATTCAAGCTTTGGTCCGTTTGAATAAAAAGATTCGCTTATGAATAATGTATGGAGTAGCAAAATGCCCAAGATGAAGACCAAATCGTCCGCTAAGAAGCGGTTTAAAATCACTGCGTCAGGTAAAGTTAAAGTGGCAGCTGCAGGTAAACGGCATGGCATGATTAAACGTTCGAATAAATTTATTCGCGATGCTCGTGGAACAATGGTTTTGAGTGAGCAAGATGCTAAAAAAGTTATTCAGCATTATTTGCCAAATGGTTTGTAAACCTGACGCTTTTGATTTTTAGGAGAGTATTACATGGCACGTGTAAAAAGAGGTGTTACAGCGCACGCTAAGCACAAAAAAGTTCTTAAACAGGCTGAAGGTTTTTACGGTCGTCGTAAAAATACCATCCGTGCAGCTAAGGCGGCGGTTGATCGTTCAAAGCAGTATGCTTATCGTGATCGTAAAAATAGGAAACGTACTTTCCGTGCTTTATGGATTCAGAGAATCAATGCAGCTGTCCGTGCAGAAGGTTTAACTTATGGACGCTTTATTGATGGTTTATCAAAGGCTGGTATTGAGATTGATCGTAAGGTTCTTTCAGACATAGCAATTCATGAGTCAGCGGCATTTTCTGCTTTAGTAGCTTCTGCAAAGAAAGCTTTGGAATATTTGAAAGATACAACGCCTAATGCTTTTGAAGGCGCTGTCAAGTAAGCCAGTCGCGTTCTCTTAAAGCATTCATTTATTCGGGATCCCGTACTGGTTAGGCTAGTGCGGGTTTTTTTTATTCAAAAAATAGGCAAAGATATGAGCGATATTGAGCGTCTTGAACAAGAAATTTGTTTAGCCTTAGAGATGGCTGGTGATGAACAGGCACTTGAAGCTGTGCGTATTGCAGCGTTAGGCAAAAAAGGCAGCATCTCTGAAAAGTTAAAAGCATTAGGAAAGATGAGTGCTAGCGAGCGCCAGAAAGTTGGTCCAGTTCTTAACGGATTAAAAAATCGCGTTTTAGAACTATGGACGCAAAAGCGTGATTTTCTGAGGCGTCAAGCAATGGATGCATGCCTTACTCGTGAAACAGTGGATATCACTTTGCCTGTGCGTTCTTCACCGATAGAACGGGGGCGTATTCATCCGATTTCACAAGTGATTGAAGAAATTATAGCTATTTATATGAAGATGGGTTTTTCTCTTGCAGAAGGACCAGATATTGAAACAGATTATTATAATTTTACGGCATTGAATTTTCCTGAAGGTCATCCAGCACGTGAAATGCATGATACCTTCTTTTTTGATGTTAATAAAACGGGAGAGCGGAAATTATTGCGCACCCATACATCGCCTGTACAAATTCGCACAATGGAAAAGCAGAAAGCACCGATACGTATCATTATTCCTGGAAAAACGTATCGTATGGATTCGGATGCAACACATTCACCCATGTTTCATCAGGTAGAGGGTCTTGTGATTGATAAAACCTCTACTATTGCACATATGATGTGGCTTCATGAGACTTTTTGTAAAGCCTTTTTTGAAGTTTCCTCTGTAAAGATGCGTTTTCGCCCCTCTTTTTTCCCTTTCACTGAACCCTCCATGGAAGTAGATATTCAATGTGATCGTTCTGGTTCAGAAGTGAAATTTGGGGAAGGACAGGATTGGCTGGAAATCTTAGGATGCGGAATGGTTCATCCTCATGTCTTAAAGAATGTTGGTTTAGATCCTGATGAGTATCAGGGTTTTGCATGGGGAATGGGCATAGATCGCATTGCTATGTTGAAATACGGTATGCCTGATTTGCGAGCTTTTTTTGATGCTGATCTGCGTTGGTTAGATCATTATGGCTTTCGTTGCTTTGACATGCATGCTTTTTTTCCTGGTTTAAGAAATGTGTGATCTTGTCATAGTTTTCCTGTGAGGTTTTAAAATGAAATTTACATTGTCTTGGTTGAAAGATCACTTAGAGACAGATGCATCTTTGGATGAAATTTGTGATAAACTAACGGCTATTGGTCTTGAGGTTGATCATGTTGATGATCGTTCTTATTTAAAAGGTTTTGTGATTGCAAAAGTTTTAACGGCAATAAAACATCCTGATGCAGATAAACTACAGATTTTATCGGTAGATACAGGGGCTGATAAACCTGTACAAGTTATTTGCGGGGCACCAAATGCACGTGCTGGACTTGTTGGTGTTCTTGCTTTACCAGGGACTTATGTACCAGGACTTGATGTGACGCTATCGGTAGGCAAAATCCGTGGTATTGAAAGTTTTGGGATGATGTGTTCGTGGGCCGAGCTTGAATTATCAAATGAGCATGATGGAATTATCGAGCTTCCAGAAGATGTGCCTATTGGAGCTTCCTTTGCAGTTTATGCAGGTTTAGATGATCCGGTGATTGATATCGGTTTGACGCCCAATCGTTCTGATTGCACAGGGGTTCGCGGTATTGCCCGTGATCTTGCTGCGACTGGAATTGGTCGGTTAAAAGAACTATCCTTGCCACAATTGGGTACTACCTTTGAAACATCGCTTGATGTTTCTTTAGATTTTTCGCAAAGCGCGTTGTTATGTTTGGGGTTTGCTTGGTGTGAAGTTCGCAATGTTCAAAATAATGCATCGCCACAATGGATGCAACAACGTTTGAACGCCATTGGTTTGAGACCAATTAATGCGTTGGTTGATATAACCAATTACATCAGTTTTGATCTTGGTCGTCCGCTGCATGTTTTTGATGCCGATAAGATTAAAGGTAATTTGCGTGTACGTTGTGGTCGTGAAGGTGAACAGCTTCAGGCGCTTAACGGAAAAGTCTATAATTTAGGTGTTAAAGATTGTGTTATTGCAGATGAAGAGGGTGTTGTTTCGATTGCCGGTATTATGGGTGGTGAAAGAACGAGCTGTGATGAGACGACGCGTCGCGTTATTATTGAGTCGGCACTTTGGGATGCGCAGAGTATTGCGCAGACAGGGCGTGCATTAGGACTTATCAGTGATGCCCGTTATAGGTTTGAACGGGGTGTGGATCCGGCTTTTATGGAAACAGGGCTTGAGATTGCAACAGAGTTGGTCCTACGTCTTTGTGGTGGTGAAGGTTCAAAGATGAAGATTGTGGGTTATCAGCAGCCAGAAATCAGACAGATCACTTTTCCACTTTCTGAAATTAAACGTTTAACATATTTGGAAATAGAACATGAACAAACCATGACTATTTTGACACAGCTAGGATTTGATAGTGAAGGTCAAGGAAATGTGGTTGTGGTTAAAGTACCAACATGGCGTCCTGATATTGTCGGTAAAGCGGATTTGGTGGAAGAGGTAATGAGAATTTATGGGCTGGATAAAATTAAGCCGATACCGTTAGAAAGTTTTATGGAGGTCAAAGATCCAGTTTTAACAGTTTCGCAACTTCGTTCACGTATTACACGTTTCGCCTTAGCGGGGCGTGGTATGAGAGAAACTGTGACTTGGTCTTTTATTTCTGAAAAACAGGCGCTGGCCTTTGGAGGTGGTCAAGCACAGCTTAAATTAGTAAATCCCATTTCTGCTGATATGTCCGTTATGCGTCCCTCTCTTTTGCCTGGTTTGTTGGTGGCTGCACAGCGCAATGCTGACCGTGGTTTTCCAGATTTTGCTTTATTTGAAGTTTCCAACATCTACGAAGACGATACTCCTGATAAGCAACACCGTGTTGCCGGTGGTATTCGCCGTGGAACAGAGCAGTTTGGAGGGGCAGGGCGATTTTGGAATGGGAATGCAAGAGCGGTTGATGTTTTTGATGCCAAAGCAGATGCATTGGCTGTTTTAGAAGCATGCGGTCTAGAGAGTGGCAAAGTTCAAATTGAAGTGGGAGCACCTGATTGGTATCATCCTGGTCGTTCAGGGGTTATAAAGCTTGGATCAAAGATTATTCTTGGTTTTTTTGGTGTTTTTCATCCTGCTACATTGGAGAAATTAGATATCAGTGGTCCTTTATGCGGTTTTGAAATTTTTCTCGATCGGATTCCAGAGCCAAAGAAGAAAGCAACAAAAAGCCGTTCTCCTTTGAAATTATCATCGCTTCAAATGGTGCGGCGTGATTTTGCATTTGTCGTTGATAAAATGGTTGACTCTTCTCTGATTGTTCGTGCTGCCAGTGGAGCGGATAAAAAGCTTATTCATTCGGTACAGGTTTTTGATGTTTTTGAAGATTTAAGCCTTGGTGAAGAGAAAAAATCTGTTGCGATTGAAGTTGCTCTTCAACCCATTGAACGGACTCTCACTGATGAAGATATAGAAGAGCTTGCCTTGAAACTGGTAGAAAATGTCACTAGGATGACGGGTGCAAGTTTGCGCTGTTGAATCTTTTTCTCATCTATAAATATTCACCAAATAGGAGCACTCCGAGAAGTGCTCCCTTATTTTCAGACATTCAAGAGCTGTGGAGTTTTTTGAAAGGACCTTCATACTAAAGAGATTCTCTTTAAATATTAGTCTTTTTCAAGGCGAAAAAGACTATTTTAAAATCACTTAAAAAGTTGTCCTTTTGTAAAGATCCTTCATTGCAAAGGTAAAAAATAACTGTTATTGCTAAATGATAATGCAAATCATTAGCAATAAAGAGAGAGCATATGAAGGAAAGAGAGGATCAATGAACGTAAAAACGTTTTTTATCATAATATGGGCAAGTGCTATTTTTTTTACATCCGATTTTGCTTTGTGTGCTGGAAAATTTAAAGCTGTTACAACTTTCACAATCATTGCTGATATGGCGCGCAATGTAGCAGGTGATGTTGCGGATGTTGAATCAATCACAAAACCAGGTGCTGAAATTCACGAATATCAACCAACTCCTCGTGATCTTATGCGCGCACAAGGAGCAAATCTTATTTTGTGGAATGGATTAGAGTTGGAACTTTGGTTTGAAAAGTTTTTTCAAAATATCAAGGATGTTCCAAGTGTCGTTGTTTCAAAAGGTATTGTACCGATTAAAATTGGTGAAGGACCTTTCAGTGGAAAACCTAATCCTCATGCATGGATGTCTCCGACTTCAGCATTGATTTACGTTGATAATATTCGTGACGCTTTTGTAAAATACGATCCTGAACATGCTCCTATTTATAAAGAAAATGCTGAAATTTATAAACAAAAGATTCGCTCAACAATTGATCCGATTAAAACAGAATTAGAAGCGGTGCCGCAAGACAAGCGTTGGCTTGTAACTAGTGAAGGCGCATTTAGCTATTTGGCGCGTGATTTTGATCTGAAAGAACTTTATTTATGGCCCATTAATGCTGATCAGCAAGGAACACCACAACAAGTTAAGCATGTTATTGATATGGTTCGCAAATACAATATCCATGCAGTTTTTTCTGAAAGCACTATTTCTCCTGCTCCTGCTAAACAAGTTGCGAGAGAAACAGGGGCTAAATATGGCGGTGTTCTTTATGTTGACTCGCTGAGTGAGAAAAATGGTGAGGTACCAACCTATATTGATTTATTACGTGTCACAAGTGGGCGTATTAGCGCTGCCTTATTAGAGGGAGTAAAAGGCCAATGATAGGATCTGGAATATTTGCCCAAGGCGTAACGGTAACATATCGTAATGGACATACTGCTTTACGGGAAGTCAATTTTGAAAGCCCAACAGGTTCTATTACGGCATTAGTTGGCGTTAATGGATCAGGTAAGTCAACGCTATTTAAAGCAATTATGGGGTTTGTACGGCCATCAAAAGGAAAAATTCGCATGTTTGATTTGCCGGTTGATACGGCTTTGAAAAAAAATCTTATTGCTTATGTTCCCCAGAGTGAGGATGTTGATTGGAATTTTCCTGTCCTTGTTGAAGATGTCGTTTTGATGGGACGGTATGGTCATATGAATTTCTTTCGTTATGCACGGGCACGCGATTATGAAGCTGTGCGTGTTGCATTAGAACGCGTCGATATGCTGGCATTTGCTAAGCGTCAAATTGGTGAACTTTCTGGTGGGCAGAAGAAGCGTGTTTTTCTAGCACGCGCTCTTGCACAGCAGGCAAAAGCTATTTTGTTAGATGAACCATTTACAGGAGTTGATGTCACAACAGAAGATAAAATTATTGCTTTGTTGCAAGACCTTCGTAAAGAAGGGGCTGTGATCTTAGTTTCTACCCACAATTTGGGCTCTGTTCGTGAATTTTGTGATCATACAGTTTTAATAAAGGGAACGGTTTTGGCTTCTGGCTTAACTGAAACCGTCTTTACAAAGGAAAATCTTGAGAAAACTTTTGGTGGCGCTTTGCACCATCATATTTTTAATCTTCAAGGCAAAAAAAAAGATGACGTTTTTACAAGAGGAAAACAGTCTGCATTTCTTGAGAATATTGAAAGAGTGGAGCATGTTGCATAATGTCTTGGTTACTTGAACCGTTGAGCTATCAATATATGGTTAATGCGATGTGGGTTTCCGGGTTAGTTGGATGTGTTTGTGCCTTTCTTTCTGCTTTTTTAATGTTAAAAGGTTGGTCGTTAATTGGTGATGCGCTTTCTCATTCAATTGTTCCTGGTGTAGCAGGGGCATATCTTTTAGGATTACCTTTTTCGCTTGGAGCTTTTTTTTCTGGTGGACTCGCTGCAGCAGCAATGCTCTTTTTTAACCATCGAACAAAGCTGAAAGAAGATACCATTATTGGTCTCATTTTTTCTTCCTTTTTTGCTTTTGGCTTGTTTCTCAAATCATTAAAGCCAATGGCTGTTAATATTGATACGATTGTTTTGGGAAATATTTTAGCAGTCAGTTCATCAGATATTATACAATTGGCTTTTATTGGTTTTTTTTCTTTGCTTATATTACTTTTGAAATGGAAAGATCTTCTTGTTTCTTTATTTGATGAAACACACGCTCGCGCTATTGGATTAAACGTAAAGTTTTTAAAGATTCTTTTTTTCACATTGCTTGCTGCATGTACTGTTGCTGCACTGCAAACAGTTGGAGCTTTCTTAGTCATTTGTCTTGTCGTAACGCCAGGAGCAACAGCTTATCTTTTAAGTGACCGTTTTGTGAGTATTTTAGTTATTGCAGTTATGATTGGGACATTCACAAGCGTATTAGGTGTTTATGTAAGTTATTTTTTGAATGCGCAAACTGGTGGTGTTGTTGTGCTTTTTCAAGCATTTCTGTTTATTTTAGCTTTTATTTTTGCTCCTAAACATGGATTTATTGCTGCGCGTTTACGTATAAATGCGGCAAAAAAGGTTTGATGTTATCATGGTTGATCAATTACTTCTTCCTTTTCAATTTTCTTTTATGCTTAAGGGCATGCTTATCGTCATGATCCTTTCTGTTCCAATGGCGATGCTTTCTTGTTTTCTTATTTTGAAAGGATGGGCGCTTTTAGGCGATGCAATTTCCCATGCAGTTTTCCCTGGTGTTGTTATTGGTTATATGACAACACCGTGGGTAATAGCATTTTTGACTTCTTTTCCTTTTGCTTGGTTTCAGCATATGCGTTCAGAGAATATTACAATGACTTTGATTACTTGCGGTGCTTTTGTCGCGGGTATGGTTTGTGCACTCGCAACAGGTTTTTTAGGAGGCAATAGCCGTATCAAACAAGATACGGTGATGGGTGTTGTTTTTTCATCAATGTTTGGATTAGGGCTGGTTTTGGCTACGGCTATTTATAGTAGCTTAGATTTGAACCATATTCTATTTGGTAATCTCTTGGGGGTTAACTGGCTTGATATTACGCAGACGGCGATCATTTCTGCTATTGTCACCTTTATTCTGGGCGCAAAATGGCGCGATTTCATGTTGTATATTTTTGATTTAGTTCAAGGTCGTGCAATGGGATTGAGGATAGCGGTACTCCACTATACTCTTTTGACGATGATTTCTCTCACGATTGTTGCAGCTTTGAAGGCTGTTGGAATTGTTCTTGTTATTTCTTTATTGATAGCGCCAGGAGCAATTGCTTATCTTATCACGAAGCGGTTTTCTTTTATGTTGGTGATCGCTATACTTGTTGCAGGTCTTTCTGGTTTTTTAGGAATTTATCTAAGCTTATTTATCGGTTCTGATTCTGCTTCTACAATTGTATTGATTTTAACACTGATTTTTATCGCTATTTTCATGTGGATTTTCTTCCGTCGAGTGACAGTTCAAGAAATTTGAGCGTGCAAAAGGTTATGCATATCAGCCATGCATTTTTATGTGTTGTCTCTCATACGGGTTTTAAATAGATAAGGAGTTGCTAGGTCATTTTCCTCCTAATATCTAGCAGATGAATGCAGTGTGTATTCTCCCCCCCAAAAAACTGCATTCGTAATTAAGAGGCTGCATTGATTTATTCTGCAGCCTTTTTTTTATTTTAGGATTTAAAATTTTTTTGATTGCTTGAAAATTTTAAAATGATCATCATATAGCGTAGCCTATTCTGTTATTTACAAAAATTGATCATAAAAAATGCTCTTAAAGATGAAATGGTACAGTAGAATAGTTGTGGGCTAAAGCATGTGAAAAGTAGCAGGATATATAATGGACTTTTATAGAGGAAAATAATGCTAGAGGGATGAAAAAATATTTTAAGATGTCTCACCCTTTGCGTATTTGCACTTCTATAGTGGGTTGGGTAATGATTGTATTGGGTGTTATAGGTATAGTATTACCTATTATGCCGACAATGCCTTTTTTATTAATCGCTTCATGGTGTTTTGCGCGTTCATCACCACGTTTTCATCATTGGCTGAATAATCACCGCGTTTTTGGTCCACCTATTAAACAATGGGAAGAAAAGAGGGCTATCTCAACGTTTATTAAAGCTTTTGCAGTGGTGAGTATGGTAGGTGGCTTTTTATCATTTTTGGTGATGATACACCCTGCTTTGTGGTTCGCTTTATTGGTTGCTACTATTTTACTGTTAATTGCTGTTTATATTGTTACACGTCCTTCATAATGACAGAAGTAAAAGACTTTATTTTTCATTAGCTAAATATTTTTTACCTTTTTTGTTCATTAGAATTACTGAGAGAGAATTTTGTCCATCGAATTTCAAGAGAGCGCCTACATTTAGGGTGCATATATCTAACATCTTCTATAAATTCTGCAGTGATCAGGGCAGAACATTTGTAGATATAGCTAAAAATTAGAGATACCCACAGCATTTTTATCTTTTTTCGATAGTAATTAAAAAATTTGTTTTATTTGTAAGAGAAGAAAAAATCATTGAGCATATGCTTTAGATCATAAAAATAGCAATACTCGTGAAGAAAGCAGAAATTTCTTAACGAAAGAGCTTTACAATCAAGTCTTTTAATCCATTTAACTGTAAAATTGTTTGTATATTTACAAGAATTTTGAATATTTTTCACAAAAAGATTTAAGAGAATTCAAAAAATAAGTAGAAAAAATTGGCAACTTTGTAAAAGCAAACTCCTACGTTATCATCTTTTGTTCAGAAGAGCGCTTTAAATTGTGATGCAATAATGATCACCCCTTCAAGTAAGCGATTAATTGATAAAGACAGTTCATTAGTTTACAACTTGTGTGAAAATCCCTCGAATACAGTAAGATTTTTTAATTCCAAATCCTCTATGAATCAAAAGAACTGTTCATTTACATGTAACAAGCAGGGCAGTTATGTAGATAAAAATCATTTAGGAAAGGTTTAAATATGCCTTTCATAAATCATTTCAATGTAAGAGCAGTACAACATTGGGAGTTGACAAATATAATAATAGTGCCGGTTTGTTACTGTGTAGAAATGAAGATGATGATGTTCAATGGCTTGCATTATAGCATTCATGGACGGATGATGTTAGGAGCTAATAATCGCAGAAAATTTGCAGATGAGCAGCATATTGCAGAATGGTATGCTGGTCTTCGAGGGTGAGTGGATAATTTTTTGCTTTTATTGCAAAAAAAGCATCCTGTACTGGAAGTTTCCTTTTTACTGTATTGTAAAGAATCTCTCTGCTTATCTTTAAAAATATGCATAAAGAAAAAATGTTAAACTAAAAAAGCATTGTTATGTTTTGATAGGTTTAGCAACACGGTTTTCATTACCAAAAAAATTGAGATAACGTTGTATTTCTTGCGGATTACCGATGGTTTTTTCAGGATTATCTGAAAGTTTTACGGCTGGCCGACCATTGGCATGGGTAACTTTACAAACAAGGGAAAGAGCATCAAAAGTTGCAGTTTCTTGTGGAGAACAGCCGACGAAATCATTAGTAAGGTCTGTTCCCCATCCAAAACTCATGCGCACTTTACCGTGAAAATGATGATAGGTTTTTTCAATTGTATCTATGTCTAGTGCATCGGAGAAAATCAATAACTTTTCACGAGGGTCTTTTCCTTTTTCTCTCCACCATTGAATAATGCGTTCGCCGCCCTCGAGAGGAGGAGCACTGTCAGGTCTGAAACCTGTCCAATCAGCCACCCAATCTGGTGCATTGCGTAAAAATGCTTCTGTACCGAAGGTATCTGGCAAAACAATGAGAAGATTTCCACCATAATAACGATTCCAATCTTGTAAAACTTGATAAGGTGCTTTGCGCAATTCATTATCATTATTGGTGAGAGCGGCTATGACCATAGGCAATTCATGTGCATTGGTACCAAGAGCTTCTAAATCTGTATCCATGGCGAGAAGGACATTAGACGTTCCGGTAAAAGAATTGCCAATTCCTTCTTTTAATGCTTCAACGCACCAACGTTGCCATAAAAAAGAATGGCGACGTCTTGTACCAAAGTCAGATATTTTAATATTAGGCAGTTTTTTGAGTCTTTCGACTTTACTCCACATTTTTGCTTTAGCACGCGCATAAAGTACATCAAGAGTGAAGCGATCTAGTTTTTTCATAGCAGCACGTGAACGTAATTCACTTATAATAGAAAGGGCAGGGATTTCCCACATGGAGCTATGGGTCCACGGACCATGGAAATGAAGGATATATTGGCCATCTTTACGTGTGAGTTCATATTCTGGAAGTTGAAAATTCTCAAGCCACTGAAGAAAATCTGGTTCGAAAATTTGTTTACGTCCATAAAATGTATTACCAGCAAGCCAAATCATTTCTTTTTTGGTAAAGCGTAAATTAAGGGCGTGATCAAGTTGTGCACGCAATTCCATTTCATCAATATCATCAGCAAGACGTATTGTTTTGCTACGGTTGATGAGGGAGAAAGTAACGTTTACATTGGGATAAAGCCCCCAAATCATCTGTACCATAAGAAGTTTATAAAAATCGGTATCGAGCAGTGAACGAATAATGGGGTCAAGTTTCCAGGTATGATTGTAAACGCGTCTCGCAATGTCTGGATGATTCATAACCCTTTTTCTTTCAGTTTTTTAAAATCTAAAATTTGTGCATCAACACCACCAATATAGAAATTGCAAGGACTATAACAACTCTAAGTTTTTGAGCAAGAGTAAAAAAAGTCTGTGATTTTTTCTATTTCTAAGATTTAAGAGTGCATATAATTTCATGTTTACCTATTTTTTTTAATTTTATTCCCTTATAGATATCTGAATATTCTCTTCCATTGATATAGAGCATGTTTGTGTTTCCCCATTTCACTGTAATGGTATAAAAAGCGTCATGAAATTTCATTTTTGCTTCATATTTGGGCCATGAGGAAGGCAAATGTGGATGTAAAAATAGTTGGTCAGCTTGACGCTTAATCCCCAAAATAGCTTCTATTGCGGTACGGTAGAACCAACCAGCAGAACCTGTATACCATGTCCAACCGCCTTGTCCACGGCGTGGTTCAATAGCGTAGATATCTGCAGCCATAACATAAGGTTCAACACGATAAATTTCAGGGTTTTTTCCATGGGTAATGGGATTTATCATAGAAAACAAAGCATAAGCTTTATCATTTTCACCCATTTCAGCAAGCGCTAAAATACTCCAAATAGCACCATGCGTATATTGCCCCCCATTTTCTCGAATCCCCGGAGGATATCCTTTTATATAACCGGGTTCGAGAGTTGTTTTATCAAAAGGCGGCCAGAAAAGACGTAGAAGACCGCTTTTTTTATCACATAGGTATTCAAGCATTGATGCCATTGCTTGTTTTTGGCGTTCAGGCGAAGCCATTTGAGAAATAACAGCCCAAGATTGAGCAATGGTATCAATTTTGCATTCATCATTTATTTTAGAGCCAAGGGGCGTTCCATCATCAAAATAACCACGTCGATACCAAGCACCATCCCAACCGTTTTCTTCTAGGGATTTTTTCAAACGTTTAAGATATGCATTCCATGTTTTCACACGGATGTTGTCACGATATTTTTGTGCAAGGGGAATAAATGCTTGTAATGTGGTGCCAAGAAACCATCCTAACCAAATACTTTCACCTTTTCCTTGCACACCTAGCAAATTCATACCATCGTTCCAATCACCTCCTAAAATAAGGGGGAGTCCATGTTGTCCAGAGCGTCTGATGGCAAGATCTAAAGCCAAAGCACAATGTTCATAAATTGTTGCAACCTTTGAGGATTGTGTGGGCCTAAAATAAGCATCGTTTTGTTCTACAGGGAGAACAGCTCCTTCAATAAAAGCAATTGTAGTATCAAGAAATTCGTAGTCGCCTGTAGTGTTGACATAAAGAGCTGTTGCATATGCAAGCCATACAATGTCATCAGAAATATGTGTGCGAACACCGGCATTGGTATCAGGCAACCACCAGTGCTGTACATCCCCTTCAGGAAATTGATGGGCTGCGGCATTTAACAAATGTTCACGTGCCAGTTGTGGTTGCAATAATAATAAAGATAGACTGTCTTGTAGCTGATCACGGAAGCCAAATGCACCACTAGCTTGATAAAAAGCTGTACGTGCCATCATGCGGCATGCATAGATTTGATAAGGCAGCCAATGATTGACCATAATATCAAAAGAGGGATCAGGTGTTTTTACTTGGAATGGAGAAACGAAATCACTCCATTGTTGTTTTTGTTTTGTGAGCAAAATTTCAAAATCATTTGTACGGACTTGATCGAGTAGTTTTTCAGCTTCTTGCCTATTTTCAGCACAGCCAAGATAGAAGATTATTTCTTTTGTTTGTCCTGGTAACAGATCAATATCGTAGGCGAGTGCTGAACAAGGATCACATCCTGCTTCAATCCTATTGGAAAGCGCATCAGCTTTACGGAGTGCATGTGGATGTGTAACTGTTCCTGTTAAACCGATAAACTCGTTACGATCAGTAGTGGTACTGGTTGGTATTTCGGATGCTGATAAAAATGCCACTTGTTGAGATTTTTCGAGGTGATAGGGATTTTGAATAAAATGTGCACCACGTTTGGAATCATAAAAGGGAAGAAGAAAAGGTGCATATTTTGTTCGGATATTGCCTAAGACCCATTCAACATAATTATAAAGGCGTAAGCTTCGTGATTTTTTCCCTTCATTTTTGAGGATAAGACGTGAAAGGCGAATAGGTTTTTTTTGATCGAGTGTATGGGTGAGTTCTAAGGTAATTTCTGAGTGTTGAGATTTAAAGGTTGAGAATCCAAAACCATGGCAAGACTCATAGACAACACTTTCGTTGCATTCTACAGCAGAAATTGGTGAGAAACGTTTTAAAGATAGGCGGTCAACGATATAAAGTGCTTCCCCTGGACGGTTAGAAACCGGATCATTTGTCCAAGGGGTTAATTGATAATCGCGGCTGTTATTGGCCCAAGTAAAGAGTGCACCTTCAGCGGAGACATGGAAGCCAAAGCTTTTGTTTGCGATCACATTAATCCATGGATGTGGTGTAGTGGTTTGTCCATGAAGACGTATCACATAGTTATTATTGTGGTTAAAACCGCCATAGCCATTCCAATATTGTAAATCTTTTCCATTAATGGGAAGAGTGGATGATTTTTGTTGACTGATAAGACCAATAGAAACGAAGAGGCTTTGTTCAGTTTGTGTTGATATTTGTCTTCTTTTGTCGTTTAGTTTATCATGAGATCCTTGATGACTATTCCGTGTGACGAGATCAAAATGACTCTCATTAAGTCGTTTGAGCTGTTCAGATAAAGACCCATTTTGAGCATGAAGGATGATACGGGCTGAGGCAAGAAGCACCTTAAAGCTTTGTTCATTCATTTGATCACGTTGAAGTATGAAAATATGTTGACGTTCATCAGTTTCATGAATGTGATGACGGTAGGATTCACACACCCATTCAATAGCGCGTTTTGTATCTTGTATATAAGAAAAGGCTTGTTCGTTGAGAATGACCAGATCAACAAGGAGTCCACGCATACGCCAATATTCGTGCGCTTTAAGCAGCTCACGCAGGACAGTTATATCTCCTTCATTATCTAATCTGAGAAGACAGATTGGAAGGTCTCCTGAAATGGACATAGGCCAAAGATCAGATTGTTTACCAAGAGTTTTTGCTAAATTTTTTGGAGAAAGACGCCATATCGGGTCGGGATAGAGAAGAGGCGTTGCATATTTTTGATAGGTCATCGCTTCTCTAAGCTGGATACCACTCTGATACAGTGAGACTTGTGAGCGTGTCCATGCCATTGAAAGTTCCTGTTGAAACATATTGGGTTGTTGATAATGTTTAATATGATTATGCAGTGTTTCTTTTGCATTGGCAGCAAAAGTCCAAAAAATAAGTTCTGCTTTTTCATGTGCCGGAATTTTTATACGGCATCGAATTGAAATTATTGGATCAAGAACGCAACCTTGACTGTTGCTAAAGCAGGCATTACGATCAAATGCAGCGGGTCGATGCAGAGATCGTCCTCGACCAATAAACAGGGAGCGATCCGTTTCGGCTTCTGTTTCTTGGATGTTATCCATTGTACCGGTAACAAAATGGGCAACGTGAATTTCAGGATCATTAGGTGAGCGTTTGCGCCTTTTAGCAAAAATAGTTTTTCCTTGTTCAGCAATTTCTGTTTCTATAAACATACGTGAAAAAGCAGGATGAGCCTGGTCAGCATCCATTGTTGCGAGTGCCAATTCACCGTAAGAGGTAACTTCAATAAGACGGTCTTTATTTGTTGTATTAATAAGTTTAATACGTCTACCTTCACCGCACCCTTCAGAAATAACAACACATTCAAGTGTCGATTGAATATCGTCAACCATTTTCCTATATTCAGCTTTTTCATCTGTAAAAATGCTGACAGCTTCTTCTTCAACAACACGTGTTGGTTCACCAGTAACAGACCACCAACGTCCATTATCCGTATTACGGAGGAAGAATAAAGTGCCTTGTTGATCTTCTGTAGGATCAGGAATAAAGCGGGTAATTGCATAATCGTGCCAACGGCTGTAACCGGAACCATTGGCCGTCAACATTATGGAATAAAAACCATGAGATAAAAGCAAAGTTGCGCGTGGTTTGAGCAGTGGGTTAGTGATCATGCGCAAAGGGGCGTCATCAAATTCTCGAGAGTTATTGTGTACAGGGTTAACGACTTTGGTATGAATGATGGGAATTTGGTGCGGTGCTCTTTCCTGTAATAACAATTGTACTGCTTCAATAGCTGGATCACGATGAAAGTGATCACGCATCCGCCCTTGGAAAATCACATTGTTAATAGCAAGAATGGACATACCATGATGGTGTGCATAATAATTGCGCACAACGGCATATTTTTCTCCTGTCTTTATGCGTGAAGGAGTAAAGTCAACAGAGTCATAATAACCGTATGTTCCTAAAGCTCCAAAGTTACGCAATCGTTTTAAATTGTTTACGGCTTGTGCAGGTGTATACTGCGCTGCTAAAAGGCTAGCGTAGGGGGCAATAACAACATTGCGTGAGAGTCCACGTTGGAGTCCGAGGCGTGGAACACCAAAACTGGCGTATTGGTAATTCATTAAGTGATCGCGGGCGTTAAATGCAGCTTCTGAAATACCCCATGGTAATTTTCGTTGACGAGCGTATTGTATTTGGTGATGAATAATCAATCGATTGGTTTGATCGAGGAGAGACCCTAAAGGTTCATGCATAACAAGAGACGGCATGAGATATTCGAACATAGAGCCAGACCATGATAAGAGGGCTCCTCTCCAACCAATTGGGATAAGAAGTCGACCAAGATGAAACCAATGTTTACATTTTATGTCTCCTTTTGCGATGGCAAAAAAGCTTGCGAGACGCGCTTCTGAAGCGAGCAGGTCATAACAATTTTCATCAAGTTTATTTTCTTGAACATTATATCCAATGGACAAGAGATGCCGTTCAGGATGCTCTAAGAAATCAAATTCCATATCAAGGGCTATTTTTCGAGCATTTACGGCTAAAGTGTTTAATTTTTTACAGAGTTGTTCGGTGTTATAGTCATTGCTGGCATCGTGATGATGCGCTTCACAGGTTTCTACAAGACATTTGGCCCAGGAGAGTGTTTGAGCGGATTCTGTCGTTTGAATTTTTTGATGAAGTTCATCTATTAACTGCACAATATCGTGAGCGATAAGTGAGAGGTTCGTAATAGAAGAAGAGGTGATGTTTGATTTTTCTACGAAAGCATTAACACAGTGATCAAAATTGGTGATGCACTCTTCGATTTGTTGACGTAAGGAGCGTAAAATAGGTTGATTATCGGGAATTTCTTTGAAAATTTCGGCAAGAATAGCATGAACATCAGATAAGCCTTCTCGATGATTTTGAAGAAAAACATAGGGTTTTTCAGCCCATTCTCTTAAAGCTGAAGCAAGTGTCATCAAATGTCCGGCGAGATTTCCTGAATCAACAGTTGAGACATAAGTAGGCAAGAGAGGTTTAAGGGTATCTGTTGCATACCAATTATAAAGATGCCCACGGAATTTTTCCATTTTTGCAAGAGAGTTTAATGTATATTCAATGCGTGTAATGGTTTCTTTACAACTAATCCAACCAAAGTCACGCGCAGCAATAACAGAAAGAAGATAAAGCCCAATATTTGTAGGGGATGTGCGTTGTGCAACCAAAGGCTTAGGATCTTCTTGGAAATTATCAGGGGGCAAATAATTGCTTTGTGCATTGACAAAGGTTGCATAATAAAGCCATGTCCGTCGTGCAATAGATCGTAGTGTTTTTTTATCTTCAGAAGATACATTAAGAGTATCTGGAAACGTTAAAGGTTGACTGACAAACCATGCAATCAAGGGCGAAAGAAACCATGCAAGCCCAAAAGGTAAAGCAATCAAGCTTGTGGGAGCATGAGAAAAGAGAAGTAATGCGAGAGAAAGAATACTAATAAGCGATGCTGGCCACATTGTAAGGACATAGAAACCAAAACTATTGGAGATTGATTTTGTTGCGGCGGAGGTTTTCCATTCAAGCAAGTGTTTTTTTGAAATTGTCATACGATAGAGCGTGCGGATAATCGCATCAGTCATAAAATAAGTTGAATGGGCAAGAAATGTTGTTTTAAGAAATATATTTGCACCCGTAAGGGTAGTTTTGTTCATAATTGATTGGAGTTTCCCGCGCAAAGAATAATCAATATGGGAGGGAACAAGCGTTTGTAATACACCTAAAATTGGTGAGATAAAGAGGCTAAACAGCAAGAATATTTGCCAAATGATTGCACTCTTTAACGGTAAAAAAGACCATCCTGCAATTGCTGCAATCAACCACATAAGTGGTGTAAGAGAACGGCGCAGATTGTCTTGGATTTTCCAACGTGTAATGGCGCTAATTCGACAGCAAGAAAAGAGATAAGGGAGGAGTTGCCAATCACCGCGAGTCCAACGATGATAGCGCGCAACATCAACCTTATAGGCTATTGGATAATCCTCAATCACTTCTACATTACTTACTAAAGCTGTACGGGCATATCCTCCTTCCAACAGATCATGACTGAGAACGGTATTTTCTTTAATTTTGCCATTGAGTGCTTTTTCAAAGGCATCAATGTTATAAAGGCCTTTTCCGACAAAAGTTCCTTCTCCCAAAAGATCTTGATAGGTATCAGAAACAGCAAAGACATAAGGATCAATGCCACGATTGGTAGAAAACACCCGTTGCAGAATTGATGTTTCTTTTCCTGTTGTAAGAGACGGTGTAATACGGGGTTGCAAAATGCTATAGCCTTTTACAATCTTCCCATTTTGTGGGTCGAAAATCGGCTGATTAAGCGGATGGTTAAGCTTTCCAACAAGTTTTGTGACACTTTCAGGAGTAAGGCGTGTATCTGCATCCAGGGTCATTACAAAACGACAATCTATGGGAAGATGTGGATTTGGGGGATAAAAGCTGGTGTTTTGATCACCTCTTAATAACAGATTGAGTTCATGAAGCTTACCACGTTTGCGTTCCCATCCCATCCAGCATTTTTCGCTAGGGTTATAGAGGCGCCGGCGGTGTAAAAGGAAAAAGACGGGGAGATTATCACGGTGATAACGGCGATTGAGTTCATCGATACTTTTTTGCGCATAATGCAACAAGTTAAGATCATCTTGCGTTTGTTCAAAGGGAGCATCTACCCAGTCTGTGAGGAGAGCGAAATGAATGGCGCCTTTTGGGTTGGAAAGATAATGGACTTCAAGATTGTGCACTTGCTCGTCAATATAATTGCGTGATGTAATGAGAGTAGGCACAACAACTATTGTACGTGCATGTTTCGGAATACCCTCTTTATATTCATAACCAATAAGTTGTTTTGAGGGGATAAACCACGAAACGACAGTGTTGAAAAAAGCAAAAGCAGCATCCATAGCAGGAAAAAGTGCTAATGTGGTAAAGAAAAGAGGCATCCATGGAGCTATGCCGGACCTTTGTAAGAGAGCGTAGATCGCAAGCAAAAGAGCAAGCGTTAAAAGAGAGACAGGAAGTGCAATGATTCTTATCTTTGCGCAACAAAAATATTCTTGCCACTTGATATGCAGAGGTGGAGTATAACTACAAACTTTTTCAAAGGCATAACGCCCATCATCGACTAGATACCATCCAACAGAGGAATTGTTATGATGAGAAGTATCTTGAGAGGAGGAATGCACCATTTTTACAGCTTTGCGTGCAATTTCTGACTCATTAAGAGGCGAAAAGCGTGCAATTTTTTCGATGACTTGTCGATAGATATTACGTGAGTGAGAATCAATTTCGGAAAAATCACTCTTTTCACGCAAAATGGAGTCTACAATACTGACAGTTTCAAACCATACTGTCCAATCAACATCATCAATGGCTTTAAGGGCACGGATAATATTGCCCATGGTTATACCATCTGCTGCTTGGCGGGCATGTTCATTGGCTTTTACAATTTCTAGGCTACTGCCTTGGCTATGTAATTGCTTTTCAAGCCAAGTTAATGCTGTTGTTGCATCGAAAGATGCACTCCGTAGCCGATAGAATAAATGAGCTGCAAAAGTTGAATCAGCAGTGAGTGTTTCATAGAAAGTCAAAAGAGCATGTAATTTTGGTTCATTTTCCGTAAGAGAAATTTTATCAGCGACTTGATGAGCAATATGGCGCATATGCCGTGTTTGTTCAATACGCAATGAAAGACGACGTACATTTTCAATTAAAAGCATTTGTATGACAGAAGGAAGGGCCCATAATTCGCCAATTTTTAGGGCACAAAATTTTTGAAACCCATTGATGGTAGCTGTCAGTGTTTCTTGTGAAAATCCGCTGTCTGTATGTGCAATATAAAGCCAAGCTAAAGCAAAAATACGGGGCATTCCTGTCTTTTGTTTATAAAGAGGTAGTTGTTTTATGAAAGATTTAGGTAAGTTGCGCCGTAATTGTTGTATGGTTTTATCAATGGTATAATGATTATCGATGAGCCATTGAGCAGATGGTGCAAGAGTTTCATCATTTCGAGCAGCAATATCGCTGTTCTGAAAGGCATGGAGAATAAGTTTGGCATTTTCATTCAAACGCTTTTGAAAATGCTTACTTTTTTCATATTCAGGGATTAGAAGCGTTTCGCCAGAGGCTATAGCATAGCCTAATGTATAGAGTTCGTCCTGCGATTTGTAAGTTAAACGAATAGGAGAATTGGTTTCAGTAAGACAGCAGCGTATCGTTTTTTGAGAAAAAAAGCACTTCATGAAAGAGAGTATAGGCACCATAATATTTTATTGTGATTTAATTATGCCGTTTTATTCAAGAGGATGTCGGTATTTCTATTCCCATAATAAGATTTGTATGAAATATTTATAATTTTTCAACTAGACAATTGAAAATGCAATCAGGTGTTTGCATTGAAAAATAAAAAAAGGCCGCTAGAGAAAAAGGCGACCTTAATGTAATCTATTCAATCATATTAATCTTGTTCTTGTTTTTTCAAAGCCGCACCGAGAATATCGCCAAGGGAAGCACCTGAATCTGTAGAACCATATTGTGCAACAGCTTCTTTTTCTTCGGCAATTTCTAAAGCTTTGATAGAGACTGAAAGTTTACGTGTTTTTTTATCAAATGCGGTAATGCGTGCATCAACTCTTTGTCCAATCGAGAAACGTTCTGGGCGTTGCTCATCACGATCACGTGCTAAGTCAGTACGGCGAATGGTTGTTTCAAGATTGTGGTCAGTCAATTTTACATCAATGCCATTGTCATTCACTGCGGTCACTTCACATGTTACAACAGCACCTTTACGAAGTTCGCCAGAGGCTGCTGCTTCTCCAACTTTATCGCTGGAAAGTTGCTTGATTCCAAGAGAGATACGCTCTTTTTCAATGTCAACATCAAGGACCACAGCTTTAACGATGTCACCTTTATTGTAAGTATCAATAACTTGTTCACCAGGACGGTTCCAATCAAGATCAGAGAGGTGGACCATACCGTCAACATCGCCTTCAAGACCAATAAAGAGACCAAATTCGGTTTTGTTTTTAACTTCTCCTTCAATTTGCGAATTTACAGGAAATTTATTAGCAAAAGCGACCCATGGATTTTCAAATGTTTGCTTTAAGCCCAAAGAAATACGCCGTTTAGAAGGATCAATTTCCAGAATAACCACTTCCACTTCTTGTGATGTAGACAAAATTTTTCCAGGGTGAACGTTTTTCTTTGTCCAACTCATTTCAGAAACGTGGATTAACCCTTCAATTCCTGGTTCGATTTCAACAAAACCACCGTAATCAGTAATGTTGGTAACAGCACCAGTGATTTTTTTACCAACCGGATACCTTGCACTGATGCTTTCCCAAGGATCACTTTCAAGCTGTTTCATGCCAAGAGAGATACGGTGTGTATCTTGATTGATACGAATAATTTGGACTTTAATCGTTTGACCAATGGTAAGGATTTCAGATGGATGGTTCACACGCCGCCAAGCCATATCTGTGACATGTAAGAGACCATCGATTCCACCAAGATCCACAAAGGCACCATAATCGGTGATATTTTTAACCACACCTTCAACGATTTGGTTTTCTTCAAGATTTTGTACGATTTCTGAACGCTGTTCGGCTCTGCTTTCCTCTAAGACGGTACGACGTGAGACAACAATATTGCCACGACGACGATCCATTTTCAAAATTTCAAAGGATTGTGAATTATGCATGAGAGGCGAAACATCGCGAATGGGACGAATATCAACTTGACTGCGAGGAAGGAAAGCAACCGCACCATCAAGGTCGACTGTAAAGCCTCCTTTTACTTGGCTAAAGATAACGCCATCGACGCGTGCACCGGCATTGAATTTTTCTTCTAAACGGATCCAGCTTTCTTCGCGCCGTGCTTTTTCACGGGACAGAACAGCTTCCCCCATTGCATTTTCAATGCGTTCAATATAGACTTCCACTTCATCACCAATTTGCAAGGAACCATCTTTTCCTTTAGCTCCAAATTCTTTGAGTGGGATACGTCCTTCGACTTTAAGTCCAGCATCAATAATAGCCATGTCTTTTTCGATTGCAATGACACGACCTTTAACAACGGATCCTTCATTAAGATCATTGGTTTGGAAAGATTGCATTAAAAGAGCTTCGAAATCCGCTGTTGTAGGATTGTATTGTGACATAAGAACTCCTGATACATACCTTAACTTTAAAAGGTATAAGCGCTAGGTTAGTGTTGATAAGAAGTAATCTCCTAGCTTTTTCCTTAATACAGGAAGAAAATTAGCGCTTGGCCGGAAATCACTCTGACGACTTCATCCAATTATACGCGCTTTTATGATCGGATCAATAAGAGCGCATGCAACTGTAAATGTTGCCTCTATACTCAATTCTGACGTATCAAGCAAGTAGGCGTCTTTCGCTTGTTTTAGCGGGCTTTGTTTACGGGTTATATCGCGACTGTCACGTTGTTCAAGATTAACAAGGATTTCGTGATAGTCTGCTTGAGCTCCTTTTTTCAAAATTTCTTGATAACGACGCTTTGCACGTATTTGAACATTGGCTAGAACATAAAGCTTAACATCGGCATCGGGGCAAACGATGGTGCCAATATCTCGACCATCAAGCACACTGCCGGGTAAAATTTTAGCAAAGTTCCGTTGTTTTGCAACAAGAGTTTCGCGTACAGTTGGTATGATTGCTATTTTTGAAGCGGCATTACCAAGTTCATGAGAAGAAAGAAGAGCTGGGTTTAAAGTATTAAAATCAAGTTCTCTAGCGTAGACAAGTGCATTTTTTTCATCATCGAGAGCCAATTTTTGTTGCAGAAGTGCATGAGCCACACCGCGATAAGTAAGCCCAGTATCGAGATAGTGAAGATGGTAGTGCGTAGCAATTTTTCGTGCTAACGTCCCTTTTCCTGAAGCTGCTGGTCCATCAATTGCAATCACGAAAGGTTTCAAGAGATTTTTCCCCCAAGTTGTTGTATAAAAGGGATAAATTCTGGAAAGCTGGTAGCAATCATTCGTTTATCATCAATGGTAACAGGTTTTTCTGAGACCAGTCCAAAGATAAGAAAGGACATGGCAATTCGATGATCAAGATGTGTAGTGACATGTCCTCCACCCAATCCTTTGGCGGAGCCTTTTCCATGAACAATGAGAAAATCTTGACCTTCTTCACAGTCTACGTGGTTAATTTTAAGTCCTTGAGCAAGTACAGACAATCGATCTGATTCTTTAACGCGCAATTCTTCAATTCCTAGCATAACTGTTTTGCCTTCAGCAAAGGCTGCTGCTACTGCCAAAGCGGGATATTCATCAATCATTGATGGGGCACGTTCTTTGGGTACAGTTACACCTTTTAGTACTGATGATTTAACCCGTAGGTTGGCAACATCTTCTCCACCTGTTTGGCGTTGGTTCAAAAGCTCAATTTGAGCGCCCATTTCCCATAATGTTTCGATAAGCCCCATTCGAGAGTTGTTAATAAGAACATTTTCAATAGTGATATCAGAGTCTTCTATGAGAAGAGCTGCGACAATAGGAAAAGCTGCAGAAGAGGGATCACCTGGAATATGAATTGTTTGTCCAGTCAGGTGTGGGTGACCATTTAGATGAATAAAACGCGTTCCTTCTGCATTTTTTTCTATTTCAAGTTTAGCACCGAACGCTTTTAACATTTTTTCCGTGTGATCTCGTGTGAGAATCGGTTCGATAACAGTTGTAGTACCGGCGGTATTGAGACCAGCAAGTAAGATTGCTGATTTAACTTGAGCAGAAGCCACAGGAATACGGTAGCAAATTGGGTTAGTCATTTTCGGACCATAAAGTGTTAAAGGGAGATAGTTGCCATGGGTTGCTTCAATTTCCACACCCATTAATTGCAGTGGATCAAGAATACGTGCCATTGGGCGTTTGGAAAGAGAGGCATCACCAATAAAGGTCGTTTTCATATGGTAAGGTCCAACCATTCCCATAACCAGGCGTGCACCTGTTCCCGCATTTCCGAAATCTAAAGGTTTTTGTGCGGCTAACAAGCAGCCATTTCCGGTTCCTCGAATAATCCAGAGATCATCTTTTTTAATAATACAGGCGCCCAGAGCTTGCATGGCAGCAGCTGTATTGAAAACATCGTCGCTTTCAAGTATTCCATGGATATGTGTTTCACCACTTGCTAATCCTCCCAATATAAGGGATCGATGGGAGATTGATTTATCTCCTGGTATTTTAATTATACCAGAAAGACGAGTAGATTTGTAAGCGGTCATGGGTATTGTTTTTTGCATAGAAGTTCTATTTAATTCTCCTGTTTTTTATTAAATAAAGTACTCTTTAGCACATGCTTTGAAAGGCGTCATGAGGAAATCCATATGAAACGATGTATTTATCTTTGACAAAGACATTATTTTTCGATTAAGCACCATAAAATTTATTTTTAATAGAACTATAATTAACTTAAAGAGGCACGGTTCATGGCAAAACAAGAACTTGGAACTAAGCGTGTTGATCCAGAAACGGGAAAGAAGTTTTATGATCTTAATCGCGACCCTATTGTGTCGCCTTATACAGGAATTTCTTATCCGCGTTCTTATTTTGAGGTTGCGGCAGCTGAAGCAAATAGTGAAGAAGAAGTTGATACTGAAGAGCTTGATACAGCGCTTGAAAAATCTGCTTTTATGCTTTTGGAAGATGATGGTGACGATCCTAAAGATGATGATCTTCCTGATTTGGAAGATAGTGATGTGGATCTGGGTGATGATGATGACACGTTTTTATCTCACGATGAAGATGACGAAGACGATGACGTTACCGATATTCTCGGAGGAGGTGTTTCTAAGGATGATGATTCTTAAGAAAAGTGAAAGAGCATTCTTTTCATAGAATACAAATTCTTCTTGATCTTCGATTTTTCTCGTTCTAGAAAACTCCCTAAGATTATTTACAATCGATGAAGAGTCTGTCTTTATGTGGGGCTATAGCTCAGCTGGGAGAGCGCTTGCATGGCATGCAAGAGGTCAGCGGTTCGATCCCGCTTAGCTCCACCAAAAAGGCCTATTTGGCTTAAGAGAGAAGCTATTTTATACTTTGTTTGAGAGGCGCTATACTATCCATAGTAATTGCTACAAGAGTCATTTCTCCTTTTATTTTTTAATGATTTCATAATGCGCTGTATCACAGCAGAATTTTGATTTATAAAGATAATTCATCATTTTGTATGTTGAATGAGCGTTCCTAATGCCGTAAAATGTTCTCATTTCAAACTCTTGCATTCAGAATCAGGAAAAAACATTCGCTTGCACGTCACAAAAGAAACTGGCATCTGGAAAAAAACATTTAAGAAAGAAATACAAATGCCTTTTATGAACCGTCTTAGTGCAAGAGTAATCACATATGAGGAGCTAGCAAAGAGAATGATAGTATTAGCTTGTGACGACTATTTGTCACGATGTATTGTTTATGAGTTTACAAGATTTATAGAATTTTGTCGTTATGAAAGTAAAAAAGCAGGTTGATGTTCTTTTGTAATGCACACGAAAAAAGTGCGCTCTTTATCATTTATGACATGATATTTAGAAAAAAGAGTATCTGGATAAGCAGTATAATCAATAAAGATTATTTTCATACGATAAGAATCAACGATTATTCCAATAATTCAAGTGAGCACCTGTTCTAACATTTTTGCTTAAATATAAAGATTTTTTGTAAAACTAAGAGGTAGCTCTTATCGGTTTCTATGAATGATCCAAAGAACACTTGTTTTAAGAAGAATTGATTGAATTATAAACAATTGCTGTCAAATGGGGCTTAGATGAGGCTTTTTTTATTTCTCATGGTGATGGACTCTTGTTTTTAGAATTAGATTACAGCACAACAGGAACAATAAAATTATTTGAGGGGAAAAAAATAATGCCTTCTTACCGGTCAAGAATATCGACTCATGGGCGTAATATGGCAGGAGCTCGCAGTCTTTGGCGTGCAACAGGGATGAAAGAGTCTGATTTTGGTAAACCCATTATTGCAATTGCGAATTCTTTTACACAATTTGTACCAGGGCATGTCCATTTAAAAGATCTTGGGCAACTAGTGGCACAACAGATAGTGGCTTCTGGCGGTATTGCGAAGGAGTTTAACACGATTGCTATAGATGATGGAATCGCTATGGGGCATGATGGAATGCTTTATTCTTTACCTTCACGTGAAATCATTGCTGATTCTGTTGAATATATGATCAATGCCCATTGTGCGGATGCGCTTGTCTGTATTTCCAATTGTGACAAGATTACGCCTGGTATGTTAATGGCGTCTTTACGTTTGAATATTCCAACAATTTTTGTTTCAGGCGGTCCTATGGAGGCAGGTAAGATTAAATGGAAAGATCAAGATCTAACTGTCGACCTTGTTGATGCTATGGTTGCTGCGGCTGCTGAAAATAACTCAGAGGAAGAAGTTGCTGAGATGGAGCGTGCTGCTTGTCCTACATGTGGTTCTTGTTCAGGAATGTTTACCGCTAATTCTATGAATTGTTTAACAGAGGCATTAGGGCTTTCTCTTCCCGGAAATGGATCAATGTTAGCAACGCATGCAGATCGTCAGATGCTTTTTGAAGAAGCTGGACGACAGATTGTCACGTTGGTTAAGCGTTATTATGAGAAAGGCGATGAGACAGTTTTACCGCGCTCGATCGCTTCACGCAAAGCTTTTGAAAATGCAATGACTGTAGATATTTCCATGGGGGGATCAACCAATACAGTACTTCATCTTTTAGCGGCAGCACAAGAGGGTGAGGTAGATTTTACCATGACAGAGATTGATCGCCTTTCACGCCGTGTTCCTGTTTTATGTAAGGTTGCACCTGCTGTTGCGAATGTGCATATGGAAGATGTTCACCGTGCTGGTGGTATTATGGGCCTTTTAGGTGAATTAGATGCGGTTGGACTCATTGATACCTCTGCTTACACGGTTCATGCAAAAACGATGAAAGAAGCTCTATGCCGCTGGGATGTGAAACGAACCAATGAACCAAAGACTCATGAATTTTATCGTGCAGCTCCAGGGGGTATTTCAACCCAGACAGCGTTTAGTCAATCTCGTCGTTATGATAGCCTTGATCTTGATCGTGAAAAAGGTATTATCCGCGATAAAGAACATGCTTATTCGCAAGATGGAGGCTTGGCTGTTCTATATGGAAATCTTGCGAAAGATGGCTGTATTGTAAAAACAGCAGGCGTTGACCAATCAATTTTAACATTTAAAGGTCCAGCAAGAATTTTTGAAAGCCAAGATTCAGCTGTTTCAGCGATTTTGAATGATACAATTCAATCAGGCGATATTGTTTTAATCCGTTATGAAGGTCCACGTGGTGGACCTGGAATGCAAGAAATGCTCTATCCTACGAGCTATCTTAAATCCAAAGGATTAGGAAAGGTATGTGCACTTATAACAGACGGCCGTTTTTCGGGGGGGACTTCGGGGCTTTCTATCGGACATGTTTCTCCAGAAGCTGCTGAAGGAGGAGCAATTGCTCTAGTGGAAGAGGGAGATATCATAGAAATTGATATTCCTAATCGTACCATTCATATGTTAGTTGAGGATGATGAGCTGATGCATCGTCGTGTCAAAATGGAAGCAAAAGGAAAAGCAGCTTGGCAACCGACTGAGAAACGTAAGCGTAAGGTTTCAAAGGCTCTTAAGGCATATGCAGCTATGACGACTTCTGCTGCAAAAGGTGCTGTGCGTAATATTTGATTTAAATGAAGAATTCATTTTGTGAAAAACAGTTTTTTAGGGATTTTTGAGTCTTTTGCGTTCTTTAATAGGGTTACGCCCCTCAATGCAAAACAAAATACATTGGATTGTAGATTTATGTGCTTGTTTTAAAGAAATATCTCTTAAGGCAGGCACCTAAGCCCATTTTGCGACGGCACCCGTGAATGGCATATAGCGTAAAAGCCATTGAGCACTACCCTCTTTACGCTTATAAAGGAACAAACCGGCACCATCATTCTATTTTCCAGCTCAAAATGTTGCATCAGCCTTTGGCACTTGAGACAGTTCATAAGAGGTATTTTTATCTCTTTCTTTTAAGTGTTTTTATTCACACGACAGCCCCGCTTATGATGGGTAAGCAAGTAATTTTAACTGATTTAATATGAGAGAATCTTACGATATTCGGCGTTGTCATTCAAGTTGAAAAATGATAAATTATTATTGTAAATCAATATATTATATGCCTTGATATTTCAAATGGATTGTTCAATGAGCTTAACAGGATATGTCAAGTCATGATAAATGTGATGTGTGGGCTTCTATGGATTTCGTTTTTGAGCAGTATCGCAAAAAGATGAGATAGAGTTTACCTTTGACGGATATTAATCACCTTTCAAACTATTTTTCAGTTTTGTGCAAGCTTGTACTTTTTGAGACAATATCATAGGAATGGGCTTTATTGCATTGGTGGTATTATGGAACTTTTATGGGAATGAGATGCAGTGAGACTGATTTTTCTACTTATACAGTTCATATAACAACAATGAAAGAAGCTTTCTATCGATAGGCTGCAAAGTAGATGTATGAACCAACTGTTCATGAATTTTATCGTGTGGCACCAGATGGTCTTCCAACAGGGATAGATTTTTGTCAGTTTATTCTACAATACAGTTGATCTTAATTGTGAAAAAGATGTGATCCACAATATTAAACGTGCTTGTTTGCAAGGTGGAGAGTTCACCGTTCTTTATAGAAATTTTGCAAAAGGTAGCTAACCGTGAAAATAGTAGGGTGTTTATCAATCTTTTTTGTATAATAGCCAAGAATTGATCTGAAGAAGTATTCTGCGCAAGCTTTTCCTTCATGGCATTATATTGATCAAGATACATTGAGGTAAAAAGCAATAATAATAATGGCAAATAGTCAGTATTCTTGGTTTTATCCTTCTAATTCTCTAATCCAGAGGACGCTTAAAATATAAATCAGGAATCCCGTAAAAGAAGAAGCTTTTTATCTAATCACTATGAAATACGTCTAAGGTGCTTTAGTTTATTGAAAAAATCTTCAATAAGGTAATATTTTATAAAGGTTCATTATTGTTATGCGGTATTTTTCTATTTGAGTGGAAAGGTGGGAAAAAAATGCAATTGTCTTTCTTACGCTTTTTTTTGATTTTCTGAAGCATAATCTTTATTAGCAATAACTTTTTTGTATTTTAAAAATTTTCAAAAAGTTGAAGTGTTTGATTAAGAGATCCTAATTCTTTGGAGTGAGAAAAAAAACGTAAAGATTGATCCAAAGCATCCACTTCAACATGAGTTTTCTAGGGTAAAATCTTACTTGTATCTTCTCAACGCTTCCATCTCATAGTAACCTTATTTATAGCCCACAACACAATCTATAATTTGCAATGAAGGGATGAGTCTAAATAAAATTGATATTGCTGTCTACAGCTTTACTATTGTGGTCCATAGTCTTTGATTAGTTCTTCTAAGATCGGATATCAGATTGCTTCTTGATACAAGGATTTAATAACGTTTAGGGATATTATGCTCTTTGCTATAGATCCTATCTTATTTGTTTGAGGAGAAGAGGAAGTTATATCATTTTAAATTAACATGAATGCTTTCACCAAAATGACAGAGAAGATGTTAAGCCTTCACATGCATTTTGTTTAAGTCGAGAAAGCACTTCTAAAGTTTGCTTAGAAGAGAGTTTTTCAGGATGGATATTCTAAAAAGCTTCACGGAGCACACAATGTTTGTTTCTTCATTGATGGAGATGTTACATTAAAGAAAAAAGAGCGGTAAATCATTAATTAATTTATGGCCTTTTTCTGCCATTTCACCTTTGAAAGATTCTTCTCTATAAATAATAAAATTTTGTCAGTCTATGCACTTTATTGATGAAATACTTCTTCCTAGTTACATTCCTGTTCTTTACAAAGGAACAGGACCACTACTCTACTTTTATTCTCGCATCTTAATTTAAGGCACAAATTTAGGAGTGATCAAAAAAGAGCTCTTGGTTTGATTTGTTATAAGGGATTATTTTTTTCAAGTTGTTTAAGGTGATAAAGGGCTTCTAAAGCTTGCTTAGGAGAGAGTTCGTCAGGATGGATATTTTTAAAAGCTTCATGGAGCATAGAATATTTGTTTGTGTCTTCATTGAGGGAAGATGTTGTTTTAAGGGAAAAAAGCGGTAAGTCATCAATTAATTTATGTCCTTTTCCCGCCATTTCACCTTGTTCTAATTGCTGTAGAACGTCTGTAGCACGTGTAATAACTGCCTTGGGAAGTCCAGCAAGTTTTGCAACTTGTACGCCGTAGGATCGGTCCGCAGCTCCCGGCGTGACTTCGTGAAGAAAAATCACATCACCATCCCAATTTTTGACTTTCATGGTTACATTATGAAGACGATCAAGTTTTTCTGTGAGTGCTGTCATTTCATGAAAATGTGTGGCGAGAATAGCACGACAATGGTTAACTTCATGAAGATATTCAACGGTTGCCCAGGCAATTGAAAGCCCATCAAAAGTCGACGTTCCTCGTCCGATTTCATCAAGAATAACAAGGGAATGCTGAGTAGCATGATTAAGAATCGTTGCTGTTTCTACCATTTCCATCATAAAAGTTGAACGCCCTCGTGCAAGATCATCAGAAGCACCAACACGACTAAATAAGCGATCAACAACGCCAATATGGGCTGAGGTAGCTGGAACAAAGGATCCCATTTGCGCCATAATGGCGATGAGAGCATTTTGCCGTAAAAAAGTTGATTTTCCTCCCATATTAGGACCTGTTAAAAGCCATATCGCTGCATATTGGTGATTTTCTTGCAAAGAGAGGTCGCAGTTATTAGCAACAAAGGGTTCTGCTGCTTGCTTTCGGAGTGCTTGTTCTACGACGGGATGGCGCCCTGCGGTAATACAAAAGGTAAGAGACTGATCAATTTTAGGGCGACAATATCCTTGTTCTTCAGCCAAATGCGCTAAAGCAACAGAAACATCCAAAACAGCAAGTGATTCAGCAGCTTTACGAATGAAATCAACTTGTTCAGTAATTTCATGAACAAGAGTGTCAAAGATTTCCAATTCAAGCGTCAATGCATGGTTGGCTGCATGAGCAATACGGCTTTCAAGTTCAGCAAGTTCTGTTGTGGTAAAGCGCATAGCATTTGCCATTGTTTGTCGATGAATAAAACGTGCTTTTGCTTGTGGAGTATTGGTGAGAGCGGTTGCCTGTAAGTTGGTTACTTCAATGAAGTAGCCTAGGATATTGTTATGCTTGATTTTGAGTGTTTTAATATCTGTTTCTTGAGCATATTGTGCTTGAAGTTCAGCGATAACACGGCGAGATTCATCACGCAAAGTGCGCATTTCATCGAGCTCTTTATGATAATGAGGGCGAATAAAACCACCGTCTCGTTTAAGCAGGGGCAGATCATCGGCTAATGCTTGTTCTAAACGCAAATGTAAAGCAGTAGGTAAATGTGAGAAAATCTGTTGTACATCACTAATTTCTTGAGGAAGCAATTCATTGCTAAGAAGCTGGTGAAGTTCACGAATAATTTCAAAACCGCGCTGAATTGAAGCCATATCACGTGGTCCTCCTCGGCCAAGAGCCAAACGTGAGACAGCACGTGGCATATCTGGTCCCCCTTTTAAGATGAGCTTTATGTCTTCTGCAAGAGATGTATTGCGCAGAAAAAAGGCAATCGAATCCAGACGTTTATCAATAGCTGAAGGCGTGGTAAGAGGTGCAATGAGGCGATCGAGGAGAAGGCGTGACCCCCCTCCTGTTACGGTGCGATCAATGGCCTTTAGTAAGCTTCCATCCCGTTGTCCCGATGTGGTCCGTACAAGCTCAAGACTCAACCTCGTTGCGGCATCAATGAAAAGGGTAGCACTTTCATTTTGGCGCTCAGGACGCATGAGAGGAGGGCGATGCGTGATTTGTGTTTTTTCGATATAACGAATAGCTGCGGCAATTGCCGATAGTTCGGGACGTGAATAATCAGCAATGCCTTCAAGGGTTGAGAGTTTAAAATAACTGCAAATGTCGCGTTCAGCAGTGATGACATCAAAGAGACTAGCGTGTTGAGGCGAAACGATACAGTCTAGAACATTAAAAAGTGATTTATGAGATTTATCGTGGAAAAAGGAATCAGCCACAATGATTTCTTGTGGATCCACGCGCATAATGTCTGCTAAAAGTTTTTCGAGTCGACTTTCTGTGACACGAAATATGCCTGTTGAAATATCAATCCAGGAAAGGGCAAATTCCTCTCCATCGCTGGTTTTGATGCGGGCAAGTGTCATCAGATAGTTTGCGCGCGTTGGGTCGAGGAGTTTTTCTTCTGTTAGGGTTCCAGGTGTCACAAGGCGCACAACATCACGCCGAACAATTGATTTTGATCCCCGTTTTTTAGCTTCTGCTGGATCTTCTGTCTGTTCACAAACAGCAACACGATAACCACAGGAGATCAATTTTTGTAAATAATCATCCGCAGTATGAACTGGAACACCACACATAGGAATATCTTCACCTAAATGTTTCCCGCGTGTTGTGAGCGTAATTCCTAAAACTTGAGCAGCTTCAATTGCATCATTAAAAAATAATTCATAGAAATCACCCATACGGTAAAACAGAAGGCAATCGCTATTAACTGCTTTGATTTCGATATATTGCTCCATCATAGGTGTGAGGCGTTCTTTATGTGGAGCAGATGAGGGAGCCGATTGTGGGGTTAAATTGTTTTTATTATCAGTTTTATTATCCATTTTTACGCGCTCGTTTCCTTCAAGTGAGGCTTTGATACCCTTTTTTATTTACTTCAATGTTTATCTTCATTATCTGTGAATTGAAACGCATGATTAGGTCTGTTAAAGCAAGCATAGCGATTTCTAGCATCTGAATCAAATTGTAAAGTTGGATAATTACACGCATTATCGAGCAAAATTTATACTGTTTTTGGGAAAGCTTAAGTGAGATGAAAAAGAATGAGCAAGATCAGAAAACACACCAAACGGTTTATAATATCAGTGAGCGAGAAGCTCTAGACTTTCATAGTCGTGGTCGTCCTGGAAAGCTTGAAATTGTTGCAACAAAGTCTATGGCAACACAGTATGATTTAGCACTTGCTTATTCGCCAGGTGTTGCTGTTCCGGTTAAAGCGATTGCTCAAAATCCAGAATTGGCTTACGATTATACGACAAAGGGCAACCTTGTTGCTGTAATATCAAATGGAACCGCTATCTTGGGTTTAGGAAATTTAGGTGCACTAGCGTCTAAACCGGTGATGGAAGGTAAAGCAGTACTTTTTAAGCGCTTTGCGGATATTGATTCTATTGATCTGGAAATTGATACGAATGATCCGGAAAATTTTATCAATCTGGTTCGTCATTTAGAGCCCTCTTTTGGCGGCATCAATCTGGAAGATATTAAAGCACCAGAATGTTTTATGATTGAAAGTCGCTTACGCGAGGTCATGAATATACCCGTTTTTCATGATGATCAACATGGTACAGCAATCATTGTGGCTGCTGGAGTACTCAATGCCTTGTATTTAACAGGGCGCGATATGGAAAATACGCGGTTAGTTTGTAATGGTGCTGGTTCTGCGGGAATTGCTTGTATTGAGTTGATTAAGGCGATGGGATTTCGATCTGAAAATATCATTTTATGTGATACAAAAGGTGTTGTTTATGAGGGGCGCAAAGAGGGGATGAATCAGTGGAAATCTGTTCATGCTGTTCGAACAGATAAACGCACGCTTGCTGAAGCGATGGAAGGTGCCGATGTGTTTTTTGGGGTTTCTGCTAAAGGTGCGATTACCCCTGAAATGGTAAAATCGATGGCACCTCGTCCGATTATTTTTGCTATGGCTAATCCTGATCCAGAAATTACGCCGGAAGAAGTGATGCAAGTGCGTAAGGATGCTATTATCGCAACAGGTCGTTCCGATTATCCAAATCAGATTAATAATGTTCTTTGTTTTCCTTATATATTTCGTGGTGCGCTTGATGTGCGTGCGACAGTTATTAATGAAGATATGAAGATTGCTGCTGCAAGAGCTATTGCGGATTTGGCTCACGAAGAAGTACCTGATAGCGTTGCCGAAGCTTATCGTGGAAAGCGCTTGAAATTTGGTCCGAATTATATCATCCCTGTTCCTTTTGATCCGCGTTTGTTTACTGTTGTTTCAATTGCGGTGGCAAAAGCGGCAATGAAAAGCGGTGTTGCGCAAAGGCACATTGATGATTTAGAAGCTTATGAGCGTGATTTGAATGCGAGACGTGATCCCATTTCTTCCATGATGCGTGGTGTTTATAATCACGTTCGTCAGTCACCAAAACAAATTGTCTTTGCCGAAGGTGAAGAAGAGCAGGTAATGCGAGCAGCTGTTTCCTATGTCCATCAAAAATTAGGACAGGCGATTTTGATTGGTCGTGAAGAACAAGTGAGAGAGAATGCTGCTATTGCTGGAATTGATCTTGAGCGTGAAGGCATTTCTGTTATGAACGCCAAGCTCTCTTGTCGTTTGGATGCTTACGCGAATTATCTTTATAAAAAAATGCAGCGTCAAGGTTGGCTGTTGCGTGATTGTCATCGTCGCATCAACAATGATCGCAATTATTTTGCTGCTTGTATGGTGGCATTAGGGGATGCTGATGCAATGGTTACAGGGGTTACACGCAATTATGAAACAGCGTTGATTGATATTCGTCGGGTGATTGATGAAAAACCGCGAGAACGGTTAATTGGTATTTCAATGGCCATTTGTCGTGGACGAACTGTGTTTATTGCCGATACAGCTGTTTATGAGAATCCTAACGCCGAAGAATTTGCGCATATAGCCGAACAGACAGCTTCTTTTGTTCGTGGATTGGGGTATCAACCACGGGTGGCATTTGTGGCATTTTCTACTTTTGGTTATATGAAAGGACAGGTTACGCGCCATATTCAAGATGCCGTTAATATTTTGCGTGAACGCAGGGCTGATTTTGAATTTGATGGAGAAATAAGTGCTGATGTAGCGCTTAATGTGAAATTGATGCAGCAATATCCCTTTATGGGATTAACGGAACCTGCTAACATTTTGGTGATGCCTGGATATCATGCGTCTTCTATAGCAAGTAAAATGTTGCAAGAGCTTGGTGAAGCAACCATTATTGGTCCTATTTTGATTGGACTGGAAAGATCTGTTCAAATTGTACCATTTAGTGGCAGTGATACGGATGTTGTCAATATCGCAACCCTAGCCGCTTACCATGCAGAAAAGTTATAAAAAATAAAGGCCTCTGATATTTCAAGGCCTTTTTGATAAAAAATAAATTTTTAAGATGAGAGTGTTTGGCTGTTTTTTTGTTCTTCAGCAACACGCTTTTGAAAGAGAGCTGCAAAATCAATTGGATCAATCCACAAAGGTGGAAAACCACCATTTTGAGTAGCGTCAGAGATAATTTGCCGAGCAAATGGAAACAAAAGACGGGGGCATTCAATAAAAACAAGTGGCATAACATGCTCTTGAGGAATGTTTTTGATATGGAAAACGCCACCGTAAATCAATTCTACATGAAATAATGTTTCACTATCATCACTAGCTTTAACTGAGAGTGATAAAACAACATCATAATTGTCATCGCCAATTGGATTAGCATTGACATTAATATTGATATCAATTTGTGGTGCTTTTTCACGTGGACGTAGTGAGCGAGGGGCACTTGGGTTCTCAAATGAAAGATCTTTTAAATATTGAGTTAATACAGCAAAAACGGGTTCTCCATCATTGTTGTTAATTTCACTTTCAGCCATATTACTAACCTCATCATAATATATGTATTTCTATTTTAGATCTAAAGACAAGGCTGGTTATCACGCCTTGCAGAAGGTTGCAAGAAATGCTCTACTTTTTTGATTATTTTTTTATTTTTTAGTCGTTACAGATTTTTGCGTCTTTTCAATGATTATTATCATTTTTACGCCATGAAGATTCTGTGGTATTGCGGATTTGGTAGTCTTCTGCTTTCAGATCGATTATTTCCTCAGACTCATTTTGGGTCTTAGTACTGTTTTTATTATGTTTATTCATTTTATTTCTAAGTGATGAAAGTAAATACCAGGCAATACCACGGACTGGTTTAATAAGGAGTAATATTCCCAAAATATCGCTCACAAAACCAGGAAGAATAAGCAAAATTGCGCCAATAATGATACAGCCATCATTTATGATATAATGCTCTAATGTTTGCCCTTGAAGAAGTTCACGTTGTAGATTTTTTAAAAGGCTTCCCCCTTGAATTCTTAACAAAATGCTTCCAGCTATTGTCGTTAAAATGATCAAACTCAAAGTTGCTAAAATTCCAATTTCTTTTCCAACAAAGATAAAACCAGCGATTTCAACAAGGAAAATACCAAGGGTAAAAATGATAAAAAAGCGAGGATTTATAGGGTAAGATTTGATCACATGAAAATTCCCTTTTCAAGGTTTGAAACAGAAAATTATTGAAGAAAACTTCTTTTAAAACTTAAACAAGAATCTATAAAGGCACTTAAATGCAAGATTCCCTATTTTACATATTTATTGATAAATGATATTGACTGCAATGTTTATTGTAGATCATTTTAGTTTTGGAGATTGACAGTGCCCATGGAATTTGACATCGTACTTGTCTTAGCTCTTGTTATTATGGTTGTTGTTTTCATGCAACTTCGTAATGTATTAGGAAAACGGATTGGTTTTGAAAAGCCTCCTTTTGATCCTTATTCGAGTCGTTCTAAAAAACAGATTGAAACAGAAACGGCTGATAATAATGCTTCATTATCTCATCAAGTTAATTCGCAAAAAAATGATTTTAGCGAAATTGATGCAATTGCACCAGAAGGAAGTGAACTAAATAAAGGTTTACGAGCACTTCACCAGAATGATCCTCATTTTTCTCCTCAATTTTTTATAAAGGGAGCTCAAGTTGCTTATGAAATGATTGTAACAGCTTTTGCTAAAGGGGATCGTAATCAACTGAGGAGATTGCTTTCTCAGGATGTTTTTGAAAGCTTTGATGCTGCCATTGAACAACGCGAAAAAAACAATGAGAGAGTTCAGTTTACTTTTGTCGGAATTAATAAAATCGAATTTGTTGCAGCAGCGATGCAAGAAAAGGAAGAATTTTTGACTATACGTATTGTCAGTGAAATGATTTCTGCGACTTACAATGAGCAGGGAGAACGTATAGATGGTGATCCTGATACTATTGTAGAAATTAGAGATATTTGGACTTTTGTTCGCAATAGCTTATCAACAGATCCAAACTGGAAGCTTTTTGCAACAGAAGATGAAGATTAAAATATTTTTTGTCTATAAAATCATATAAATAAAATTGATTTATTGAGAGATTGAAGATTGAAATGTCTACGGATGAATGGAGAACAGAAAGGGATCCGTTGGTTTCACAGGACCGCTTTCTCTGGGAGAAGGTATGTTGTACAATAATACCGCTTCATAAGAAGCGCTATTCTTCTTTTGCAAAAGAGGTCGTAAATGTTTCTAAAGATGCGGTGAAGATCAACAATAAGAAACAGTACATAACACAAATTCTCCCATTGTCTCAGGCAAACCAACAGAAATTAACAGAGGTTAAAAGAGAAAAGAAGGCGATTGCACAAACGCATAAGATTCATTTTTTTGATCGTGTTGTCCATCGTAAAATTGCCAAAGGTCATTATTCTATTGAAGCTCGTCTTGATCTTCACGGTTGTATGCAGGAAGAAGCTTATTTTTTCTTGAAAAAATTTCTACAATCATCTCAACAGAATGGATTGCGTTATGTGCTTGTGATCACAGGAAAGGGCCGGTCACCGGGGAGTAATGGTGTTTTGTATCAGTCTGTTCCTCACTGGTTGTCAACACCGGCTTTTCGATATTATGTTCATGCCTTTGAGCAAGCTGCTCGTCAACATGGTGGTGATGGTGCACTTTATGTTCGATTGCGCCGTTTTCTACCCGGGAAAGGGTATGATGTTGTTTAGGCTGCTTTAGGTTTGATATTGGTTTCATCAGCTATCGTATTTTCAGTCCATAAAGGAATGTGAGCATGCGAAATTTTATTATGGATGTTTACATTATTGCTTTCAATTTTTACGGACAGGCATTCTGATTTTGTGGTTTTATAAGAGAGTTGAATGACCATTATTGCTGAAAAACATTTGTGAAAATAAAGAATATCAAAGGACTAACGATTTTTTTGTAGGCTTTGATTTTTCTCTAGCGATTAAGCATCTGTTGTCTTGATTCTTGATTATTTAGGTTAGCATAGCATTACATTGAGATTGGTGAATATTATCGGCAGTTGCATTATTAAATCATACTATTTTTTATTAAGAGTACACGTTGTCATGAAGGTTTGTCACTACCACGCTTATGTTTATGAAGTAAATAGATCGGCTATTATATTGCCTTCGATATTGCAACGGCTCTTACATTAAGAGTGTTGATTCATAGAGCTATATTTAGTTTTGTCCTCCATATTTTATTTATACGTTTCGCTCTGTTGTAACGCGCGAAAACGATTTTTTAATTCTTAAAGATAAAATAACTATATTCAAGGATTTAATTCAATAGGAATCTGTTTTTTTATAATTAAAAAACAATATGTTACTGTAATTATCAAAAGAGGGCTGAGAAGTTTGTTCCTGTTAAGACATCAATACTCGCTGATATGCTATGGGTAAAGATATTGTCAGAGAGAATAGAGCCTGTTTTTAAGAGTAATCTATTTGTATAACAGTGTATGGAATGCGTTTTGATTTGAAAAGGCGTATGATTATGGAGGCAATGAAAGAGCGGTTAACTCTAATAAAGCATGTGCTTTTAGTTTGCATGTCAACTAATCTCCAATCCTAATGCAGCCGCATGTTTGAAGAAAATATATAAGACATTTCATTGCCTTACATAAAACTTGAGTTATGTCAGATTAAGAGTATGGCATATTTCTGTTTTGGGTAATCTCTCAAACGGGTAAATAGCCTCATTGGGAAGAATATGAAGCTGTAAAGGTAAAAAACAATTTTCATCTTTCCTACCCTATTTAAATTCAGTTTTACTTTCAAAAGCTTCCATAACAATATCTTTTAAGTAATGGAAATTATGCAACTCTTCACATTTTTGCTTATCGTATTCTTTATGCGACTAGTCCTTCAAGGAAAACAGAACACCGTCGTTTTGCTCATTCACGCACTTACTTTTTAAAAGACATCTCTCATTGATTTCAAGTCTATCTCACGGTGGGTGTGAAGAGTATAACGTAAGATCCATTGAATACCCCACATTCTTACACTTATGAGGGGGTAAGTCACTCCCATCATTTTATTTACCGCTCCCGATATTGTAAAAGGTTCTTGTACTGAGATGGTTCATGAGGGGCATATTGAGTCTTTTCTAAGACGGCTTTTATCCACATTGTTGGTCTTCTTAAACTCCTAAGCCTATTTCAAGTAAGTGCCCGTGAATGGTATATCGTGAAAGCCGTTGTACATTACCATTTCTTTACGCTTATGAAGTTTCACGCCGGCCTCATCATTCTATTTACCAGCTCTCAATGTTGTAAAGGTTTTTGCATTGAGGCTGTTCATAAGAGGTATTTTTACTCTTTTCTGAAGTAGTTTTTACATCACGATAACTCTGTTTGTGAGATGCAAGCGAATGTTTTTTCTGATTTTAAATGCAAAAATTTGAAAGAAAAAAATCTTAGGGTATTGGAACGCGCATTCAATCGATGAAATGGTGAATTGTTTTCATAAATCAATGTTTTGTACTAAAAGAGCAAGCTACACAACATGTTTGCAAGGTTGATGCTTTCTGTTTTTAGGTTTTCAAGACATAATAAATGGGCTTTAGTTGTAATTAATATGTACTTATTTATTTAGTAAGTACTTATTTGTGAAGAATATTTATCACGTTTTATTTTCAGGAAATTCTAGCGGTTTAAAACGATAAGTTGTTGAGCAAAATTCACATGTGACAGAAATATATTTATCTTTAACCATTTGATTGCGTTCTTCAGGGGGAAAACCTTCCAGTATTTCTTTAATTTTTTCGCGCGAACAGGAGCATTGATCTACAAGAGAAATAGGATTAAAAACTCTAACACCTTGTTCGTGGAAAAGACGGAATAAAAGCCGCTTACTGCCGATTTGAGGATCTGTTAATTCTGTACTTTCAATTGTCGACGTTAGTGCTTTAGCTTCTTTCCATTGATTTTCAAGTTGAGCACGAGTTTTCGTTTCTTGTGGTTTTTTATTGGGTTCATATATTTTATGATGAGATGATGCTTGGGGCAAAAGTTGAGTCAAAATACCTCCTGCTCGCCAGCTTTTCTGCTGCTTTCCTTTTTGGTCGCGGTTAATCAATATAGCGACTGCTAAACGGATATCGGTGAGAATTTGTTCCGATTGGTCAAAATAGGCACGGGTAGCTTCTTGTAAATTTGATCCTTCTAATGCAACTATTCCCTGATAGTCTTGTGTATGGGCGCCTTGGCGGATGGTGAAGGCTAAAGTACCTTTTCCTAGAAGTGTTTCGGAAGATATTTGATTATTGGCTATTGCTTGTTTCAGTTTTTCTTCATCAAAACGAGCGTACCCGCGTAGACTGAAAGGGGGAGAAAAATCACACACCAACATATTAATTGGTCCATTGGAATGGGTTTGTAAAATAAATTTTCCTTTAAGTTTTAAGGAGCTTCCAAGCAGAACAGTTAAAACTAAAGCCTCTGCTAGAAGGTAAGAAACCGGTTCAGGATATTGATGTCTTGTGAGAATAGAATCTAAAGCTTTTCCAAATTGTACAGCACGTCCACGAATATCAAGTTCTTCGATTTGAAAGGGAATAACAGTATCATCTTCACTCAAGTAGATGTTGTTGAGAGAGGCTTCATCTTTGGCTTGTTCGCGTTCTTCGCTCATATTTTTGCCTTTTATAGGATTTATTTTTGCAGACTATTGTGGAGAGAAAAATGCATCTTGTAAACATCATACAAGAATTGTTTTTTGGGCATGAAGACAATTTTCAGCTTTCAGCTTCATCAAAAAACAGAAAGCATTTCATCTTGAACACAAATGATTGACGTTTTCACTACGATTAGCAAAAAAATAGTATATGAAGTAGCTATTGGGTTTAGTATTTTTTTAGATTTTATTGATTGAAAAAATTGAGAGGGTGATTGATTATAAGCACAAGAGATTTTGTTTTAAGAAACACATATATTAGTTGTAAAGCAATCAACATCTTCGGCAGTTTTTGGAGGATGATTTGTAAGTAGGATATTGATTCCACACCTTTATCTGCTTCGTTAACATCTTTTGGCTATGATTTATTACCTCTCGTGTGGTAAGATGAAAATGAAGGTTAAAGAGAGCTGCTGTTTTGAACGAGGAATGGGGAACATTGTTTTCATCTCTCATCCAAACAATATTTCGTTGGAAACGGGTTTATAGTGTTCTTGAGATTAAGATATTTCATAAAATCTAGCAAAGATAGGAGTCATTTATAAAACTATTTAAGGTGGAAGTTTGCAGTATATTATAGCAATTCGAATAGTCTGTGATAGTTTGCACTTTGTATGCTATAGGATGATATGCATAAACAGTGATAAGAGATGTACTTATTAGTGATATTTTCACTATATTTGAGCTGCGTTTTTAACCAATTACGTTTATACGATCATTTTTCTCTCAAGTGACACATACTCATGTGAGATAAAATATATGCGCGTGAATAGTTTTTAGAAATTATTGCGAGTATTTACGAGCAAAAGCTTTTGAATTTTCTAAGACTTTGAAGTTTTTTTTGAGCATTTTCCATAGTTGATAAGAATATGCTCCCTAGTTTAAAGGAGATGAAGAAGATAAATCTATGCAATAGCGAGAAGCTTATGTGTTATGAGATTATACGAGTTGTTTTTTGTTTGTTTGGGAAAGAGAAGCAATTGCTTTTTCAATACGATGTAGACTTTCGTTTACCTCTTCTTCCTTGATAATAAGGGGAGGCAAGAAGCGCACAACGTTGTTGTTGGCACTAACACTCAAAAGATATTCACTTTCCAATGCACTAACGACAACCTGAGAGGGAACCACGCACTGAATGCCCAACATAAGTCCTACCCCGTTAATTGCACAGATAATGTCAGGATAGTCATTTAGAATATTTGAAAGTCCGCTTTTTAGCTTATATCCCATTTGCTGAACATGGTCGAGAAGACCAGGTTCTAATATAATATCAAGAACAGTTTTGCCTACAGCCATCCCAAGAAGATTGCCTCCAAATGTTGATCCGTGGGTTCCTGGTGTCATACTTTTTGCAGCTTTTTCTGTTGCAAGACAAGCTCCTAAAGGAAAACCGCCACCCAGTCCTTTTGCGAGAGTAAGAATATCAGGTGTAATACCACTCCATTCATAAGCAAAAAGCTTTCCTGTTCGTCCAATACCTGTTTGGATTTCATCCAAAATTAATAACAGACCATTCTCATCGCATATTTTGCGCAAAAGCCTTAAATATTCATGAGATACCGTTCGTATTCCTCCTTCTCCCTGAATGGGTTCAATAAGGATGGCAGCAGTATTTTTATTGATAGCATTACGCAAAGCGATTTCATCACATAAAGGAATTTGAATAAATCCGTCAGCTTTTGGTCCAAAACCTTGCAAATATTTTTCTTGTCCTGTAGCAGCAAGCGTTGCAAGTGTGCGCCCATGAAATGCATCTTCAAAAGTAATAATTTCAAAGCGTGTTGGATGGCCAGAGGCATAATGGTAGTGACGAGCAGTTTTAAATGCGCATTCCACTGCTTCAGCACCGGAATTACAGAAAAAAACCTTATCAGCAAAACTATTTACGCAAAGCTGCGCGGCGAGAGCTTCTTGTTCAGGTGATTGAAAAAGATTGGAAACATGCCAAAGTTTTTCAGCTTGTCTTTTGAGAGTATCAATCAATTTTGGATGTGCATATCCTAATACATTGACAGCAATGCCAGACGTGAAATCAAGATAACGCTCTCCTTTATCGGAAATAAGCCATACAGCATTCCCTTGTTCAAAATGCAAATTACGTCGAGCAAAGCACTCATAAAGTGGCTGTATAGTGGTGCTATTCATCGTTAATTTCCTTTATTTCTCGAGCTCTGCGATACAACAAACAAAACAACGCTGCAAACAAAATACGTTGCACCTTTGGATACAGTATCATTAGTGATTTATGGTGATACCACGCTCACAGGTTGTGATCATTGCACCGATTGGCAAAAAGTCAATGAAGGTTTTACAAAGAAGCATCTATGGAAAGAAATCTTAAGCAAAAACGATAATTTGATCTATGATTGATTCGCAAGTTGGGGAAAACATTTTAAATAAACTCTTCAAGAAGGAAAGGCACTTGTCATAGAGTCAGTCCATATTGTAGTTTAAATCAGCAGGCAAAATTGTGTTTTGGTTTGTAAATTCCGCAGGTTGAGTGAAATTTTTTGTGCTCAGGTAAAGTATAAAATTTTTTCATTAGGTCCATTGAAAAAATGATTGAAACATTTGAAGATGCAAATGAGTACCTCTCAATGAGGTAATCAGAATGGAGTGCTGATATGGGTTGGACATGTGAACGCGTTGAACTTCTTAAGAAGTTTTGGAGTGAGGGGCTAAGCGCAAGTCAGATTGCAGCTCAGTTAGGTGGTGTTAGTAGGAATGCAGTGATTGGTAAAGTGCACCGATTAAAACTACCGGGACGTGGTAAAACAGCACAGGGGGGGGGGCGTGTACAAAAGGCACTTGTTGGGGTCAGTTCATCGCCTGTGCGGATGCGTCGCACACCATCGACAGTATTACCGACAAATACTGCTTCTTGCAGTGTTGGAGCGACAGCTTTAAAGGTGGATGTTGTAGTGGAGGATGTGACAGAAGTTGATTTGCCCGAAAAATCAAATGTGGTTGTACCTATATCACGTCAGCTTAATCTTTTGCAATTGAGTGAAAATACATGTAGGTGGCCAGTTGGGGATCCTTTATCACCAGATTTTCATTTTTGTGGTGCCGATTCTGGTGAGAATAGTCCTTATTGTGCCTTTCATGCTAAAATAGCATTTCAGCCAATCTCTGAAAGACGGCGGATAAGAATATAATATTTGTAATATAATCTACGTTGTATTCTATATCCTTATTATTAAATGTCAGCTTAAATGTTTTAGGGCATAAGACCATTAACTGGGGGTATAGATCACCAAAAATCTTTCTTTTAAAAAAATGCATTAATAGATTATCTGCTATGAGAAAGAAAAGTGCAAAGGTTATGCCTTAAGGAATGTAGAAATTTTCCCTTCCGAGAAACTCATTCAAGTTTTATTTTTTCGTGTTATTGAATAATAAGAGGCGGTGTTGTTCTAACTGGTGTTTTGATTGCGCAATGACCGGTAATATTTTATTGCGTGCGAAATGCTGCTAAACAAATGAAATTTAAAGAATTAGAGGATATACTCTATAAAGGCGTAAACCATTGTTCTCTTCATCGCCCCTTTTTAGTTGAGTTTTGTGACTTTCAAAAAAATCTACGACAATATCCTTTAAATCATGAAAATGAAATTGTATAGAGACTAACATTTTTATTTTCCGTGTGTCTTAAAGGAATAATTCCCTCATAAAGGATAGAATGCTATTTTGCTCTTTATCCATTGCGCTGATTTTAAAGAGATATGTTTTCCTGCTCTCAAGTCCTTTATCGTCTGTGAATATTATAAAGCGATATCTAAGGAGCTCTCATTTCTATGCTTATAAAGGTGCAATTCAGTATCATTATTTTCTTTGCTAGCTTTCAATGTATGATTTTTTTGCATTGAGACTGTTTATGAAAGGCATATTGAGTCTTTTTTTTAACCGTTTTTATTCAAATTTCGCTTCTCTTGTGATGTACAAGCAAAATTTTTTATGATTTACCATAAGAGAAAGCTGGAATGAGAAAGACTTTCTGTATTTGGTGCTTTCTCATTCAATATTGGGAAGAAGATAAATTATCTTTATAAATCAATCTTTTGTTTTTTAAGATTTCTTCTGTCATAATTGCTTTTTCGATTTTGGGTAGAATTTTTTTCTGATAAATCTGCCATGTTAAAGGACCGACATGTTTAGCAATAATGATGTTTTCTTTATTCAGAAGGAAGGTTTCTGGTGGTCCATAGACTCCCCAATTAATAGCCGTGTACCCTGAAACATCAAAGCCAATAAATTTAAAAGGATTACCAAAATTATTCAGAAAGCGTTGAGCATTTTCTTTATTATCTTTATAATTAATACCAATAAGGTCAAAACGTTGATCTTGCGCAATCTTCATAAGAAGAGGATGTTCCTCGCGACAAGATGGGCACCAAGAACCCCAAAAATTGATCAATGTTACGCGCCCTTTAAATTGATCTGAATTAAGGAGATAATTTTCATTATCAAAGAGAGGAAGACTTATTTTTGGGGCCAGTTTTTCAGCCAATGTGTTTGGGAGAAGAGAAGTATCATTGGGGTGTTTGCTCTGCATAAAGTAGAATAAAAACATAAGAAGAAGGAGAAAAAACACAAATGGTCCCACAAGATCAAAGAAGAGAGGCAAAGATATATTTTTTTCAGGTTTTGGAGGGGTGATTTTCATGATATTTTTCTTTCCGAAACAGCTCTTTTTTGTTCAGCTGTTGTAGGATTTTTTTTTGGTATAAAGTCTTGCAAAAAATGTATCCAATAAAACACAGCAGAGAGATTGCAGAAAAAATGTAACTCAGAATAACAATTTGTTTGTGATGAAGAGTACCAAGGAAAAAATCAATTTGCTGAGAGAGATTTCCTAAAAATCCACTGTGCATGTTATGGAAGTCGAACATGATTAACGAGTCCTAGTGTTGTGCACGACGGGCTTTTTTGATCTGAAGTATTTGGATATGACGACTATTGATTTCGTTACGCATAGCCATCAAATAAAGCGAAATAAACATAAAGCTAAAACACAATAGCATTGTTATAAGGGGCCATAACATAGCACGTTCAATTGTTGGGCCTCCTGCACGTAAAAGTGATGCTGATTGATGAAGTGTATTCCACCAATTGACGGAAAATTTAATAATGGGAATATTTACAAGTCCAACGAGTGTCAGAATTGCGGTAGCGCGTGCAGCTTTTGCTTGGTTATTAAAAGCGCGAGCAAGCATGACAATGGCAAGGTAGATAAAAAGCAGGATCAAAACTGATGTTAACCGTGCATCCCATACCCACCATGTTCCCCATGTAGGACGTCCCCAAAGTGCACCTGTCACTAGGGCCAAGGCTGTAAAAATTGCTCCAATGGGTGCGCCACATTTGAGTGTCACATCAGCAAGATGATACTTCCAAATCAGGCTTCCTAAAGCAGCAGCACTTATTATGATGTAACAACATGTAGAAAGCCAAGCGAATGGTGCATGAATGTACATAATCTTGACGGTGATCCCCTGTTGATAGTCATCAGGAGAATATATAATCAAAATAAATCCTAAGATAAGAAGACACAATGTTATACCGATTAACCAAGGCAAAACGGCACTGCTTATTTTCATGAAACGGGTAAAACTTGCAGGAAGCGTGTTCATTTTATGTGTGTGAAATGTTTCATTCATGAAATTTATAATAGGCAGAGTTTTGTTGTGCAGCAATCATCTTTTATTATTCTGATAAAAGTTTGAGTGTTATAGCTGCAATAAAGGAGCTAAAAAGACTCAAAAGAAGTGAAAAACCGATAAGAAGAGTCAAAGAAGTGAGAAAAGAGACATTTGGGTTTGTTGGAGCTGTAGCAGCGGAAACGCCAAAAATCATGATTGGAATAATCCACGGTAAGATTATGATAAAAATGAGAAGAGTACTATGCAACAATGATGTTGCAAGAGCAGCTCCGATAGCGCCAATAAAAATAATAGCTGGTGTTCCACATAAGAGAGTGAGTATTGTTGTAAAAGTTATTATTGCATCTAAATGGAGCATGAATGCTAAAAAAGGAGTGGCAAAAATAAGAGGAAGCATAGTTCCTACCCAATGGGCAAGGCATTTGGTTAATACGATCAGTGTAAAACTTTGTCTTTGTCCAGAAAGGATGAATTGGTCAAGATTTCCATCATCATGATCGGTTTGAAAAAGCTTATTGAGATTAAGAAGTCCTGCGAGAAGAGCTCCCAGCCATAATATACCTGGACCTATTTGTGAAAGAACTTTAGGATTTGGCCCAATGGCGAAGGGGATTATCATAATAATAGCAATGAAAAACAAAAGCCCTTTTAACGAGGAAGCTTGTGGTGCTAAGGTTAATTTAAGATCACGCCAGAACAGTGCTTTCATTGTATTTTCTCCTGGGGAGGTAAAAATTTTTCCAAGGTAATTTTATGGTTTTCTGGAATGCCGAGAGGACTATGGGTTGCAGCGATAATCATACCACCTTGGTTGAGATGGTACTGGAAAATATTGGTAAGGAGAGTTTGGGCGTAGCTATCAATTCCCGATATTGGTTCATCTAAAATCCAAACAGGACGGTAAGATAGTAAAAGGCGGGCAATAGCTATACGCCTTTTTTGCCCGGTTGATAGAACGTTAAAGGGTACGTGTTCAAGATCAGAAAGACCAATATCTGCAAGGACTTCGTGTGGAGAGTGTAGAGGTTGCCCATAAAATGCTGACCAAAATTGCAAGTTGTCGATGACCGATAAGAAAGGTTTCATAGCATTTTGAGGTCCAAGATAATGACATGCTGTTGCTACAGGATATATTTGTTCCTGGTCTTTAAGACTTACATGACCTTCAGCAGCTTTAAATAGCCCAGCAATGATTCTGAGTAATGTAGATTTCCCAATCCCATTTGGTCCTGTGATTGTCATAAGTTGTTGTGGGAATAAACAAAAAGAAAGACCTTGGAACAGAACATCTTCGTTTCTGTAAGCTGTCAAATCTTTGCCCGATAACACCATGTGATTACCTATTTTACCTTTATTTCTATAATCTTTATTGCATTATAGGATAAAAAACACGTTATTTTATATAATTGTACCTAGAATAGTTCTAGAAATAGTTCTATAAACGATGTGTTACATCAATATCTGGTGTAGAATGGTTTTTGACGCTGATTTCCGAGTTTGCCGATGGGAAGGTGAAGGGGGAGAAATGGATAGCGGAGGTAATTGCGTCTGCGCTCAAGCTTCGACCTTAACTCGTAGTTTGTGTTGTTCATTCCAGGAAATTAGGTGTTTTGTAGTATGAGGGTGAGCAGTCATGACTCAAATTGATAGCTTTAATTGTCGCAGAACTTTAGATGTGAGTGGTAAAGAATATACTTATTATAGTTTGATTGAAGCAGAGAAAAATGGACTTAAAGGCATTTCTCATTTGCCGTTTTCGATGAAAGTTATTCTTGAAAATTTATTACGGTTTGAAGATGGCCGCACAGTTAATAAAGAGGATATTTTAAACGTTGCAAAATGGCTAAAAGACAAGGGTAGTGCTGGTGCAGAAATTGCTTATCGTCCTGCGCGTGTTCTTATGCAAGATTTTACTGGTGTTCCTGCAGTTGTTGACTTGTCTGCGATGCGCGACGCTATGGTCAAACTTGGAGGAAATGCTGAAAAAATCAATCCTCTCATTCCTGTTGATCTTATCATTGATCACTCAATTATCGTTGATGCTTTTGGTAATCCTATGGCATTTAAAGAAAATGTTGAGCATGAGTATGAACGTAATAGTGAACGCTATCGTTTCCTTAAGTGGGGGCAGCAAGCTTTTCAAAATTTTCGCGTTGTTCCTCCAGGAACAGGGATTTGTCATCAAGTTAACCTAGAATATTTAGCACAGTGCGTGTGGATGAAGGGTGATGAAAAATATCAGACGGTTTATCCTGATACCTGTGTAGGAACTGATTCTCATACAACTATGGTGAATGGTTTGGGTGTTTTGGGTTGGGGGGTCGGTGGTATTGAAGCAGAAGCGGCAATGTTAGGTCAGCCCGTTTCTATGTTGTTGCCTGAAGTGATTGGTTTCCATTTAACCGGTAAACTTAAAGAAGGTGTAACGGCTACTGATCTAGTTTTGATGGTGACACAAATTTTACGTAAAAAGGGTGTTGTCGGTAAATTTGTTGAGTTTTTTGGTCCTGGTCTGGAGCACATGACGCTTGCTGATCGGGCGACAATTGCAAATATGGCACCTGAATATGGGGCAACATGTGGTTTTTTCCCAATTGATAGGGAAACAGTGCGTTATCTTAATATGACAGGACGCAATGAAAATCGGATCGCGTTAGTGGAAGCTTATGCCAAAGCACAAGGGATGTGGCATGACGAAATGGGAACCGATCCGGTTTTTAGTGATACAATTGAATTAGATATGGGAAGCGTTGTGCCTTCTATGGCTGGTCCTAAACGTCCTGAGGGACGTATTGCGTTGGAAACTGTTGGGCAGGGTTTTGAAAAAGCATTGGTTGAGGATTATAAGAAGGCTTTTGGTCAAGATGACCGTTATCGTGTTGAGGGAGAGAAATACACGCTTCGACATGGCGATGTGGTCATTGCTGCAATTACTTCCTGTACAAATACATCAAATCCGAGTGTTCTTATTGCAGCAGGTCTTTTGGCGCGTAATGCTGTGGCGAAAGGTCTCAAGAGTAAACCATGGGTTAAGACTTCTCTTGCGCCTGGTTCGCAAGTTGTGGCAGCCTATCTTCACAATTCAGGTCTGCAAAAAGATTTGGATGTACTAGGATTTAACTTAGTAGGGTTTGGTTGCACGACATGTATTGGGAATTCTGGTCCTTTATACCCATCTATTTCTAAAGCGATTAATGATAATGGTCTCATCGCAGCTGCGGTTCTTTCAGGAAATCGTAATTTTGAAGGCCGTGTTTCACCTGATGTGCAGGCGAATTATTTAGCTTCACCACCTTTGGTTGTTGCACATGCTCTGGCTGGAACAGTACGTAAAGATTTAACCAAGGAGCCTCTTGGCGAAGGTTCAGACGGTCAGCCAGTTTATTTAAGAGATATTTGGCCAACTTCTAAAGAAATACAGGAGTTTATCGAAAAGAATGTCACACGTAAGATTTTTACTGAAAAATACGCAGATGTTTTTAAGGGAGATGAAAATTGGCAAAAAGTTCGAGTTCCTACGGAGGCTACCTATTCCTGGGATGAGCAATCAACATATGTGCGTAATCCACCTTATTTCGATAATATGCGGAAAGTTCCTGATGCCTTGTCAGACATTAAAAACGCACGAATCTTAGGTTTGTTTGGTGATAAAATCACAACGGATCATATTTCTCCTGCTGGTTCCATTAAGGTTGATTCTCCTGCTGGAAAATATTTGACTAATCATGGTGTTAAAGTAGCTGATTTTAACCAATATGGAACGCGTCGTGGGAACCATGAAGTTATGATGCGTGGAACCTTTGCAAATATTCGTATTCGTAACTTCATGCTAGGAGAAAATGGTCGTGAAGGAGGCTATACAGTTCATTATCCATCAGGGACAGAACAAGCGATTTACGATGCAGCAATGGCATATAAACGGGAAGGTATTCCGCTTGTTGTTTTTGCTGGTATTGAATATGGTAATGGATCATCTCGTGATTGGGCGGCTAAGGGCACCAATCTTCTTGGTGTAAAAGCAGTTATTGCTCAGTCTTTTGAGCGGATTCATCGTTCTAATCTTGTTGGTATGGGAATTGTTCCCTTTGTGTTTGAAGAGGGTGAAAGCTGGCAGTCTTTGGGCTTAAAAGGAGATGAAAAGGTAACGATTGAAGGGATTCATAATTTAAAACCTCGTCAAAAGATTGTCGCCACAATTACTTTTTCTGATGGAACGGTAAAAACTGTTCCATTATTATGCCGTGTCGATACTGAAGATGAATTGGACTATCTGCATCACGGTGGTATTTTGCAATATGTTTTGCGTAATCTGGCAGTTTAAATCGCATTTGTTTGTTTAGGAGTGTCTTCAAAATCTTTAGTTGGGCGTCAAGGAGTTTGTTTTCATTTTTTGTGTCCATTTTTGAGAATTCGATTGACGTTGGCTGTAGAATTGCGTTATAAACTGGCCAGTTATCGGCAACTTTATAATTTAATTTAGATGTGTTTATGTTGGTAGAGATATCCGTTGTGCATTCCTACCGATGAGTAAGAGAGAGGTATTTATGGCGAATACACCTTCGGCTCAAAAAGCGGTGCGAAAGGTTGCTGCGCGTACGCAGGTTAATCGAGCTCGCCGTTCACGTGTTCGTACCTTCATGCGTAAGTTTGATGATGCTTTGGCTGGTGGCGATAGAGCCTCTGCGGAAGTGGCATTTAAGAATTTTGAACCTGAGATTATGCGTGCAGTTTCCAAAGGGGTCTTTCATAAAAATGCTGCAGCACGAAAAGTATCGCGTTTAGCAAAACGTTTGAAGGCACTGAGCGTTTAAGCTTTTTTTATTTTTTCGAAAATCATACCAGCATTCTCTATGGATGCTGGTTTTTTTATTACTACTCTTTATTAAGAGAAGAGATATTTGATGATTCTCCATAGAAAGCTAGAGAAGATTTGTAGAAATTATATGGTTATCCACAAGCTGTGTGGATTTTTACAGAGTCTTTTTTGTCAAGCTTTTTTATTTTTTTTTTTTAATCTGAAGAGATTCTTTATTATTGGTAAATTTAGAGAAAAAAAAGTGAATTGAATCAATTATTTTTCTCATTCTTTGTTTATTATCAGCAGGTTTATAACGGTTTGTAGGAGTTTTTGATTTTATTTTGACCTCTTGCATTTTACCTCTGGTGTTTTGTATGGTTCTTTTCGAGATAAAAAACAAACAGGGGTCATATCAGCCGCATTATCTCGTGTTATGTTGAATGTAAGACTTTGATTTAGGCTGTTGTGGGCTCTCGTATTAGATAGGTTGTCTGACGGTTTTTTTAGTTTTCTTGACTGGTGTGTTTTTCATTTTAGAAGAATGGATCATATCATGAATGCAAGTAAGTCTTATTGGTCATCTTTATTAGTGGGGTTGTGATGAGATTATCCTAGGGGGCGGGATGATAATCTTATTTGGGGTAGGGCGTTTTGCCTTTGCTAAGTTGATTTTAGCTGTTTGGCGAGACAAAGTTTTTGTTTTTATCGGGATGAAAGATGGTGGATAAATTGAACTCTAAAGCTAGCTCCTTTAAAAGGGTTTCGGTGGATATCCTGTCGGCAGAGAGAATAATAAAGGCTAATATGACGGATGTAGATAGTAAAGTTGTTGGAAATGCTTCTTTAGAGCATCCGGTTATTTCAGAAGAGGAGGGTGCAGCGGCTTTTGCACGTGTTATGGCACAATTAAAGGCGCAGGTTGGTATCGAGGCTTATACCAGTTGGTTTGGTCGTTTAAAGCTTGCAGAATATAGCCGTAATCTTGTAAAGCTCTCTGTTCCTACAGCATTTTTGCGTTCTTGGATTAATAATCACTATGGTTCTCTTTTAACCAATTTATGGAAACAGGAGAATTCAGCGATTCTTCGTGTTGAAGTGATTGTTCGAGGTATGAAGCGCGTTTCAAAAGCTGTCGTTTGTGGTAAGAATGCAGCTCCTGTTGTTCTTGAAGAGAAGACAGCTTCGTCTTTTCTTGAGAATTATACAGAACATTCAGTAAGAGGTGTTGAAGCAGGGATTTTTGGTTCCCCTCTTGATTCTCGCTATACTTTTGAAAGTTTTGTTGAGGGATCTTCTAACCGTGTTGCATTAGCTGCAGCGCGTTCCATTGCAGAGGGGCATAAAAGTGCTTTGCGCTTTAATCCTCTTTTTATTCATGCGTCTGTTGGTTTAGGAAAAACACATTTGCTTCAGGCCATTGCGGCTGCTGCATTGAAGCGTTTAAAGCCTGCACGAGTTATTTATTTGACCGCTGAATATTTTATGTGGCGTTTTGCGACCGCTATTCGTGATAATGATGCTCTTTCTTTTAAAGAACAGCTTCGTGATATTGATCTTTTGATTATTGATGATATGCAATTTTTGCAAGGAAAGTCGATACAGAACGAATTTTGTCATTTGCTCAACATGCTGCTTGATAGTGCAAAACAAGTTGTTGTTGCTGCAGATCGTCCACCATCAGAGTTGGAATCCCTAGATCTTCGGGTTCGGTCTCGACTTCAAGGGGGTGTTGCTCTTGAAATTGAAGCACCAGATTATGAAATGCGTTTGGAAATGTTGCGCCAACGGTTAAAGGTGGCGCAACAAGATGACAACATGATTGTAATTTCAGATGAGGTTTTGCAGTATATTGCTAAAACGATTTTGGGTTCAGGGCGTGATATTGAAGGAGCCTTTAATCAGTTGTTGTTTCGTCAGTCTTTCGAATCTGATTTGTCTTTGGAAAGGATTGATGAATTTTTGGGTCATTTGACACGTTCAGGTGAATCTAAGCGTATTCGAATTGAAGAAATTCAGCGCGCGGTTGCTCGCCATTATAATGTTTCTAAGCAAGATTTATTATCTAATCGTCGGACGCGTACAGTCGTAAAGCCGCGACAAGTTGCGATGTATTTGGCAAAAATGTTAACGCCTCGTTCGTTGCCAGAAATTGGGCGTCGTTTTGGAGGACGTGATCATACGACAGTTTTACATGCTGTCCGTAAAATTGAAGATTTGGTTTGTGATGATCAGACATTAGCCAAAGAACTTGAATTGCTTAAACGGTTAATTGGAGAGCAGGCTGCATAGCGTTTATAACTTTCCCTCTGTTTATCGAAAGTATTGCAGAGGGATTAATAAGAGGGGGCTATTTTTGCTTATACAAGAGTCACTTGCCATTTTAAGAGAGGTTGAATAAAGTCCAATAAATGATTCTTTCAAGTGGGTCTGTTATTTTTAATTTGAGAATTTCTATAATTCTGTATGAATTATAATGGGGATTTTTATGCGTATTACAGTTGATCGTAATCAGCTTCTCAAGTCTCTTGGTCGTGTTCACCGTGTGGTTGAGCGTCGTAATACTGTTCCCATTTTATCGAATGTGTTAATTGATGCGGACAAGAACGGTGTGCAATTAAAAGCGACAGACCTTGATTTAGAGGTTACAGAATCTTTTGTGGCCAATATAAAGCAAGAGGGAGCAATAACTGTTCCAGCCCATTTGTTGTATGACATAGTTCGCAAGCTTCCTGATGGCAGTGAAATTGTATTATCAGTTGATATGAATCAGGCGAGTACGATGTCTGTTGTTTCTGGTTGTGCTAATTTTCAGCTTCAGTGCCTTCCCAAAGTAGATTTTCCAGAATCTCTTCCAGGACAGTTCGGTTACCGTTTTTCTTTATCGACGTCAGGCTTGAAGCATTTGCTTGATTGTACGCAATTTGCTATTTCTACTGAAGAGACCCGTTATTACCTTAATGGGATTTATTTTCATGTTATTGATGATGGTGTTCTCAAGCTGCGTTTAGTGGCAACAGATGGTCATCGTTTAGCGCAAGTTGATATGGAAGCTCCTTCAGGGGTTGAAGGTATGCCTGGTGTCATTGTTCCTCGTAAAACTGTAGGAGAGTTGCAAAAGCTTCTTTCTGAAGAAGTTGATGAGGATGTTTGTGTAGAACTTTCAGAAACAAAAATTCGTTTTTCTATAGGTTCTGTGGTTTTTACCTCCAAGTTGATTGATGGAACATTCCCAGAGTATCAACGTGTTATCCCGCTTGGAAATGATAAAAAATTAATTGTCAACAGACAGGATTTTTCTTCTGCAGTTGATCGTGTTTCTACGATTTCAAGTGATCGCGGGCGTGCAGTGAAGTTAACAATTGAGCAAGGGCAATTAAAGCTTATTGTTCATAATCCTGATTCGGGAAGCGCAGAAGATCAATTAGCGGTGACTTACACATCTGATCCACTTGAGATAGGGTTTAATTCGCGTTATCTTTTGGATATTGCTGGACAACTTTCGAGTGATGAGATGGTTTTTATGCTGGCAGAAGCTGGAGCTCCAGCTCTGATTAGAAATAATGGTGTTGCAGATGCGCTTTATGTGCTGATGCCTATTCGTGTTTAGGGGCTATTGTTTTGCAATGCATGGCTGGTCATGTGCACAAAGTGGCAGTGAGGCAGCTAAAGCTTTTGCGTTATCGCAATTATTTTTCCTTTAATATTCGTTTTTCAGGTCAGCATGTGGTTTTTACTGGCCATAATGGTTCTGGTAAGACGAATCTTTTAGAAGCGTTATCTTTTCTTTCTCCTGGTCGTGGTTTACGGCGTGCTGCTTATTCTGATGTTAGCTTTGCAAATGGTGGAGGTGAAGGGTTTGTTGTATTTGCGCGTCTTGAATGTGCTCTTTATGGTGAAGTGAATATTGGTACAGCTTTAGAAATGAGTGATAACAGTCGAAAAGTACATATTAATGGTGTGAATGAGACAGGTGATTGCTTAACAGATTATTGTCATATGAGTATTTTAACTCCTTCTATGGATGGGCTTTTCACAGGTTCTTCACTAGAGCGTCGTCGTTTTTTGGATCGTATGGTTTTGGCAATTGATCCTTTGCATAGTCGCCGCATAGCAGATTATGATAGAGTTATGCGTGCACGCAATCGTTTGTTTTTGGATGGAAATGAAGATTGTGCTTGGTTTGATGCTTTAGAAAAACAGATGGCAGAATTGGCGACGGCTATTTCTGCGGCACGTATCGATGTTATTCGGCTTTTAAATGACATGCTTGCACGAACGCCATCTCAGCTGCCTTTTCCACGGGCTTTTTTGCAAATTGATGGTTTTTTAGAAGCAGCTCTGAGTAAAATATCAGCGGTTGAGGTTGAAGAACAATTTTGTGATCGGTTACAGCATAATCGTGCGATAGATCGTGCTGCTGGGCGGACATTAGAAGGACCACATCGCACAGATTTGCAGGTTTTTTATGCTGATAAAAATATGGCAGCAGCGTCTTGTTCGACAGGTGAACAGAAAGCTTTGCTGACAGGTTTGGTTTTATGTCATGCGCGTTTAACAGGTCTGATGTCAGAGAGGACACCTATTCTCCTTCTTGATGAAATAGTTGCGCATCTTGATTCTCATCGGCGTGCTGCTTTATTTGATATTCTTGATGATTTAGGGGGGCAAACATTTATGACAGGAACAGATCCCATTTTATTTAACGCCTTGAAAGGGAGAGCAGAATTTTTTGCGATTAAGGATGGAACTTTGTTACAGTAAAAACATGCTGAAAGTTTTTTTAAGGTGATAATCAAGAAGAAGCGATTATGTCTATGATTATAACGATTTTAAATGGTCCTAATTTAAATTTTCTCGGTAAACGTGAACCGGAAATTTATGGCACGGAGACTTTAAAAGATATTGAACAATTTTGCAAGGAATGTGCAACAAGGCTTGGCGTAAGAATACACTTTTATCAAAGCAACTATGAGGGACAATTGGTAGAGTGGATACAGGAGGCGATTGGAGTAAGTGCAGGATTGATCATAAACCCCGCTGCTTATAGTCATACTTCTGTTGCAATTCTTGATGCATTAAAGATGTTTACGGGGACAAAAGTAGAGGTTCATTTGTCTCATATTTATCACCGTGAAGCTTTCCGTCACCATTCTTATACGTCTGCGGCTGTGGATGCTGTCATTGCTGGCTGTGGGGGTGATGGATATTGGCTTGCACTTGAATATATTGTTAAGCGATTTAATCGTAATAAATAAAAAGCAATGTTGGATAAGAGGAATATGGGCATTGAATTTACTTGATAATTATTTTTCGAATAAGTAAGATATTATCACTGTTTTTATTGCAACTTCCAGTGTGTATGACGGGGGTAGGTGAAGATGAAAAACTTTGTTAGACAATTAGAAATACTTGCAGTTTTAGGTGGTCTGCTACTTATTTCTGGTTGTAAAATTGATGTTCTTCAACCTTCGGGATACGTTGCGCGCCAACAGCTTATTTTGATTACTGTTTGTGTGCTTGTTATGCTTTGCGTTGTCATTCCGGTAATGGTAAGCGTAGTATTTCTAGCTATCAAGTATCGTGCTTCGAATACAGCGGCAGATTATTTACCTGATTGGGGGCATTCCAATAAAATTGAAGCATTTATGTGGGGTATTCCAATTGTTATTGTAACGATTTTAGGTTTATTAACAGCTTATTACACCTATAAGCTTGAGCCTACGAATTCTCTTCCTGTGGATGTTGTTGGTGAAGAGAAGCCTTTACAAGTTGACGTTGTAGCTCTTGATTGGAAATGGCTCTTTATTTATCCGGGATATGGTGTTGCATCGATCAATGAAATTTATGCACCTAAAGGTCGTCAGGTTTTGTTGCAGTTGACATCAGAGAATTCTGTTAATGCCTTTTGGGTGCCAAAGCTTGGCACGGTTCTTTATGCTATGCCACAGATGAATGCTAAATTGCATTTGGTAGCGGAAGAGCAAGGAATATTCAAAGGAAGTTCGGCAAATTACAGTGGCGATGGTTTTGCAGGTATGCGGTTTAAATGGCATTCTGTATCTTCGCAGGATTTTGACAAGTGGATTGCTAAAGTTCGGGCTAATGGTCAAATACTTGATCGAGCCTCTTATCGGCAGCTTACTATTGCACCTCGTATGGGAGATAGTACTGCAAAGGAAAAAGATGCTGAAGTGCGTTATTTTGCACCTGTCGAGAAGCGGCTTTACTACCGGGTTGTTAATCGATGTGTTGATGAAAATACGGTATGTAATGAAGACTTAATGAAGCGTGCTGCGGCTCAGACACTGTGGGGAGCACTATGTTCAGTTTTTGATGCTGATGTTATTTAGAGTATCGATCGAGAAAAAGTCTTTTTAAAAGGAAGGTTTTTTAAAACTGGGGTTTCATTTTTATAGGTTGAGAAATGTTTGGAAGACTTACAGATCCTACGGCAGGTGCTTTTCATGCGCTTACACATGAACCGATTGTTTTGTACACATGTATTGCGATTGTTTTAGGTGGTCTAATTGTTGTTCTTGCTTTGACAATATTGGGATGGTGGGGAGTTTTGTGGCGAAATTGGATCACAACAGTCGACCATAAACGTATCGGTATTATGTATATCATTCTTGGGATTATCATGCTTGTTCGTGGTTTTGCTGATGCGATTATGATGCGAACACATCAGGCTTTTGCGCTTGGGAGTGAAACGGCGGGATATTTGCCACCAGAGCATTTTGATCAGATTTTTTCGGCCCATGGCGTTATTATGATTTTTTTCATGGCTACGCCTATTTTATTTGGTCTTTTCAATTATCTTATACCACTTCAAATTGGCGCCCGCGATGTTGCTTTTCCCTTTGCAAATAATTTAGGTTTTTGGATTACTGCTGCCGGGGCAATATTGATTAATATATCATTAGGTGTTGGTAATTTTGGTCGTGGTGGTTGGCTGATGTATCCACCTTTTTCAGAGTTGCAAGGGAGTCCAGATACAGGTGTAGACTATTATTTGTGGTCACTTCAACTTTCTGGTATTGCAACGACGATGGGAGCAATCAATTTTGTTGCAACTATTATTAAAATGCGTGCTCCTGGAATGACGATGATGAGAATGCCCGTTTTTTGTTGGAGCGCTTTCGTTAGCAATGTCCTTATTTTAGTTATTTATCCTGTCTTAGCTGTAGCATTCGCACTCTTGGCGTGTGATCGTTATTTGGGCATGAATTTTTTTACCAATGTTGGTGGTGGAAATCCCATGGTATGGATTAACTATGTTTGGATTTTTGGTCATCCTGAAGTTTATGTTTTAGTTGTTCCTGCTTTTGGGATTGTTTCGGAAGTTGTGTCAACGTTCTCTTCAAAACGCCTTTTTGGTCATACGTCAATGGTATGGGCAATGTTGGTTATTTTAATTCTTTCGCTTCTTGTTTGGGGTCATCATTTCTTCACAATGGGTGGAGGTGAAGCTGTGAATACTTTCTTTGGTATCGCAACGATGATCATTGCCGTTCCAACAGGTGTAAAAGTCTTTAATTGGTTGTTGACTATGTATAAAGGTCGAATTCGCTTTGAGCCTCCTATGCTTTGGTGCATGGGAATGATCTTTACATTCGTTGGGGGTGGATTAACGGGTGTTTTGATGTCTATTGTACCTGCTGACTGGCAATTTCATAATTCGCTGTTTTTGGTAGCTCATTTCCATCATACAATTATTGGGGGGGTCGTTTTTGCTTATTTAGCTGGGCTTGCTTTTTGGTTTCCAAAAGTTTTTGGTTATAAACCAAATCGGGCACTAGGTATTGCATCTTTTTGGTGTTGGTTTATTGGTTTTCATCTTGCTTTTTTTCCAGTCTATGCACTTGGTTTAATGGGTGCAACGCGTCGTCTCCAACATTACATGGAACCTAGTTGGCAGCCGATGTTTATGATTGCTGCACTGGGCGCTTTTATTATCTTGCTTGGTATCCTTTGTTTTGTGCTACAAGTTGTTTTGGCAATCTGGTATGGTATTAAGCATAAGGGACGTTTACCGGTAACATTAAATGATTCTTGGGGTGACGCACGTACGCTTGAGTGGTTTACCTCTTCACCACCTCCTTCTTATAATTTTGCAGTGATTCCAAAGGTGCAATCTGACGATGCTTATTGGAATATGAAGAAGAATGGTTATCAACGTCAGATAAATGGGTTTTCAAAAATCCATATGCCATCAAATACCTCAGCTGGAATTATTGCGGGGTTCTTCTCATTAGTCCTTGGTTTTGCGCTTGTTTGGCATATTTGGTGGCTTGTTGTGATTGGGTTTATTGGTTTTATTGCAACAATTGTGTGTCATTCGTTAACGGGTGATCACCATGGTTACTACATTTCAGCTGAAGAAGTACAAAAAACTGAGGATGCTTTTACAGCTGTTCTGAAAGAGCAGGGAGTAACAGTATGAGTGCGACGACAATGGATAATGCTCACGTTGATGAGCATCATCACGACAGTAGCTCGATAATGACATTTGGTTTTTGGGTTTATATTCTTTCAGATTTGATCCTATTCTCGACACTTTTTTCAAGTTTTGCTGTTTTTTCTGCTTCTTATGGCGGAGGAAAAGCGGGCAATGAGTTTATTGATTTAAACTTTGTTTTGGTTGAAACCGCCATCTTGTTGCTTTCATCAATTACTTATGGGTTTGTAATGATTCAAGCGCATAAAGGTAATATCGGTGGTGTGCGTTTATGGATGACTATTACCTTTGTGCTTGGATTGTTCTTTATTGGAATGGAAATTTACGAATTTCATGAACTTTTGAAAGAGGTATTCTATTACGATCCTGGTGCTTATGCTGGTATTGATCCTGCAACAGGTTTACAGCTTTTTGGAAAAGAAGTTTTATCAGCTTATTGGTCAGCATTTTTTGCTTTGGTTGGTACGCACGGTCTTCATGTAAGTGCTGGTCTTCTCTGGATGATAGTGATGTTTTTTCATATCCATCATTGTGGCTTAGATCAGGATAATAAAACACGTTTGGCATGTCTTTCAATTTTCTGGCATTTACTCGATATTGTGTGGGTTGGTGTTTTCACAATGGTTTATCTTTTAGGAGCATTGTAATGAGCATGCATAACGAAACACATAATCCCAGTACTAGTTCCTATTTAGTTGGCTTTATTCTGGCTGTATTTTTCACTTTAGGTTCTTTTATTCCTGTGATGTATGGAATGATGGACAGTTGGGCAATTAGCACAAAAGTTGTGTACCTTATTGGGATGGCAATTATTCAGATTATAGTGCAGATTATTTTCTTTTTGCATTTGAATTCTGGTCCGGATGCAAAATGGAATTTAAGCGCTTTGTGGTTTGCGGCCATCTGTGTTTTTGTTATTATTGGGGGTACTTGGTGGGCTATTTCACATTTGAATTATAATATGATGGGTGGTTCAGGACGTGTTGTTGAGCCGGAAATATCAGGAGGAACGAATCCTTCGGTGTCGGAGCAATTATCAGATATACAAGAAATAGAAAAGCATTTATCAGGTAAAGACATATCAGCACAGAAAGCGCCCGCTGTGCAGATACCTGTAGAGCCTGTACCAGGCTCTGAGATGCCTTTAGGGCAAGCGCCCACTGTGCAGACACCCATAGAGCCTATACCAGGCTCTGAGATACCTTTAGAACAAGCGCCTGCTGTGCAGACACCCATAGAGCCTGTACCAGGCTCTGAGATACCTTTAGGGCAAGCGCCCGCTGTACAGACACCTGTAGAGCTTGCACCAGGCGCTGAAATGCCCATGGAATAAGTGCCTAGCGGGTAGATTATTGTAAAGATTGGGTGGTTGCTGGGCAGAGATGCCCGTACTATATCATCAGATCTGTAAAGTTTTTGTACTGTGTAGATGCTTATGCGAAGCTAACGGTTGAGTGGCCATTTTGGGTTTTATCGTCACAATTTTGAGTATATTTTTATTTTAAATAAAGAAATCTATAGATGATTTAATAAAGCCTTATTGGGTTTCAAAAGAACAATCATTTTATAAATATACAAGCAGGAGTGTTTGCACAATTCAGTACAGAGAGAATGAGAGTATTTAAAAAGTCGTTTATAGTATGTTAAAGTAAAGTCATAAAGAACGGATGTTTCAGAGCGAGTTAATTGATATGAAAGTCTTTTATTTGAAGATTTTTGCAAAAATAACATACAATTAAACCAAAGATTTGAGAAATCATTAGGAAATTTAATGCATGCGGTTTCAATGACAATTATTGGTGCCGGTTCTTATGGTACTGCATTAGCCATTGTGCTTGCTCGTAATGGCCATCATGTTCTTCTATGGGGATATAATCCTCAGCATATCAGGGAATTACAGGAATATCGTTGTAACCAAGCATTTTTACCCGATGTTCAATTTCCTGATAATTTATGCCCTGAAGATTCGCTTGAAACTGCAATAAAGGCAAGCCGCAATATATTAATCGCTGTTCCAAGCCATGTATTTCATCAGGTATTGTACAATATTCGACCTTACTTGGATCAACATTCACGGATTATTTGGGCAACGAAAGGTTTGGAGCATGGTACTGGACGTCTCCTACAAGAAGTTGCTCGCGAAATTCTAGGTGATAAAATCCCTTTAGCTGTTTTTTCTGGACCAACTTTTGCTAAGGAGCTTGCTATTGGCTTGCCTACAGCAATTACGATAGCAGCTTCTGATACTGAATTTAGTGAAGAACTACAGCAACTTTTTCATTTTGATAAAAGCTTTAGAGTTTATAAAAATTCAGATATGATCGGTGTTCAATTAGGCGGAGCAGTCAAAAATGTCATTGCTATTGGTGCAGGAATATCAGATGGTATGGGATTTGGAGCAAATGCGCGAATAGCTCTCATCACGCGAGGATTAGCTGAAATTAGTCGCTTAGGCATTGCTATGGGTGCTGAGCTTTCAACATTTATGGGAATGACAGGTTTAGGTGATCTGGTTTTGACATGTACTGATAATCAGTCGCGCAACCGCCGTTTTGGAATGCTGCTTGGTCAAGGAGTGGATATAGAAGAAGCGAAAAAACAGATTGATCAAATTGTTGAAGGTTACTTAAATACTAAAGAAGTTCATATGCTAGCACAACGTATCAGGGTAGAAATGCCAATTACAGAGCAAATTTACCACGTGCTCTATTGTGGTAAAAGTGTATCCGAAGCGGCCAATGCATTACTAAGCCGTCAACTCAAAGATGAGATGTATGATACAGTACGCTTTTAAATTATTTAAATCTATGAAGGATATGGCCATAACATGAAAAAAACTGAGAAGAGATTACATTGATTATTTTATAAGACGGTAAGCTTTATCAAACTGGAAGCTTATAAGAGCCAGCATGTTTTGCCATATAATCTAAACATGAAAATTTTTATCATTATTTAAGTCATATATTTGAAAAAAATATCACACTATATGTATCATTTACCTAAGAGAAAGAGCCCAGTATAATTCTAAAACAGTATACAAGTAATCATTTTCTATTTTAAAAGGATTACGGAATAATTACTCTTCTTGAGCTTCTTCACTTTGTTTTAATTCTTCAAGGGTTGGCATAGACATGATGTTATAACCTGAATCAACATAATGAATTTCACCAGTAACCCCTGAAGATAAATCAGAAAGCAGGTAAAGAGCAGATTTTCCGATTTCATTAATGTTTACATTACGGCGTAGGGGTGCATTTCGACGTTGATACGAAAAAATTGCTCGTGCAGCTGCAATGCCATTGCCAGCTAATGTCCTAATAGGACCGGCTGAAATTGCATTAACACGGATATTTTGAGGACCAAAGTCGGCCGCTAAATAGCGCACCATAGCTTCTAAAGCAGCTTTAGCAACACCCATGATATTATAATTAGGGACAACTTGCTGTGAAGCGCCATAAGTGAGTGTTAAAAGTGTACCTCCATTAGGCATAAGTTTACCCGCACGCTGAGCAATTTCAGTAAAGGAATAAGCTGAAATAACCATTGTACGCTTAAAGTTTTCACGTGTTGTCACATCAACATAACGTCCTTTTAGTTGGGTCTTGTCTGAAAAACCAATAGCATGAACAACAAAGTCTATAGTTTTCCATTCTTTTTCAAGACGTTTAAAGACGCGGTCAACATTTTCAATTTTTTCAACGTCACACTCAAGTACTAATTTGCAGCCGATTTTTTCTGCTAATGGTTGAACACGTTTTCCAAAAGCCTCTCCTTGATAGGTAAATGCTAATTCAGCTCCTGCTTTTGCAAGTTGACATGCAATGCCCCAAGCAATTGAATGGTCATTTGCAACCCCCATAATAAGGCCACGTTTGCCCTCCATCAAACCTTTCATATTATTCTCCGTAAGACCGTACTTTTTTAATCAGCTAAGAGTTCCTATTTATCCATAACGTTGGAAAACGAGCGTTGCATTGGTACCGCCAAAGCCAAAGGTATTTGACAAGACAGTATTAAGTTGTTGATGATCACGGCGTTCACGAACAATTGGCATATCGGCAAAAGCTGGATCAAGCTCTTCAATATGGGCACTTTCGCAAATAAAATTATGATTCATCATTAACAGTGTATAGATTGCTTCTTGAACACCTGCTGCTCCCAAGGAATGACCAGTCAGAGATTTTGTGGCGGAAATTGGTGGACATTGATCACCTGCTCCAAAGATACGACGAATTGCTTCTATTTCAGGAGGATCCCCAACAGGCGTTGCTGTTGCATGAGGATTAATGTAATCAATTTTATTTTTCACGGTTGCAAGTGCCATGCGCATGCACCGCTCTGCTCCTTCTCCTGATGGAGCAACCATATCATGCCCATCAGATGTCGCACCATAACCAACAATTTCTCCATAGATTTTTGCACCACGTGCTTTAGCGCATTCTAGTTCTTCAAGAACCAAAACGCCAGCTCCACCTGCAATAACAAATCCATCCCGATGAGCATCATAAGCACGAGAAGCTTTTTCTGGTACGTCATTATATTTGCTGGACATAGCACCCATGGCATCAAACAAAACAGATAATGTCCAATCCAGATCTTCGCAGCCACCAGCAAAAATGCGATCCTGTTTGCCATATTGTATCATCTCATAGGCATTTCCAATACAATGATTAGAGGTAGCACAAGCAGAAGAGATTGAATAGTTCACTCCTTTAATTTTAAAAAAAGTTGCAAGTGTTGCGGATGCTGTAGAACTCATTGCTTTAGGTACGACAAAGGGGCCAACACGCTTTGGACTTTTTTGACGTGTAATGTCAGCAGCTTCAACGATTGACTGCGTTGAAGCTCCTCCAGAGCCCATAATAATCCCTGTGTGTTCATTGGATACTTCATGGGGCTCTAAACCCGCATCAGCAATTGCTTGATCCATGGCGATATGATTCCATGCCGTTCCGCGTCCATGAAAACGCAGAGCACGTCTATCAACAAGTTCTTCTATATTAATATCAGGTTTACCGTAAACTCTACTACGGAAGCCTAATTTAGCATACTGAGGTGCGTAAGAAATCCCGGATTTTGCTTCATATAAACTGGTTAAAACGGTTCCTGGGTTATTCCCAATCGCGGAGACAATTCCCATTCCGGTTACAACAACTCGACGCATTCATACCTCCTTGTTTCATACAGAATAATAAAATATACCCTCTTATGGAAATAATTTTTAGTCTTCTTTGAAGAGAGCAACGCGTAAATCACTCGCTTTATAAATGCTTTCTCCATCTGCTTTCACCCATCCATCGGCTATTCCCAAGACCAAATTTCCACGTCGAATACGCTTAAAATCTATTCCATATTCAAGAAGTTGGGTTTGTGGTGTTACCATACCTGATAATTTCACTTCGCCTGTTGATATAGCCCTCCCTTTTCCTGGTTCGCCTAACCAACCGAGAAAAAAACCTGTTAATTGCCACATGCCATCCAGACCAAGACACCCTGGCATGACGGGATCGCCTATAAAGTGACAATTAAAGAACCATAGGTCTGGAGTAATGTCAAATTCGGCGCGAAGCATCCCTTTATTGTATTCACCGCCAGTTTCATTGATTTCAGTGATTCGATGGATCATCAACATTGGTGGTGCTGGTAATTGTGCATTACCCTTACCAAACATTTCGCCGCGAGCGCAGCTTAGAAGCTCTTCATAAGTGTAGCGAGACTTTTGTTCAGCCATTGTTACTCCATTTATTTACGTATATTTTTCTTCTGCGCTTTTCCCCGACCTACTTTTAGAGCAAATTTTAAGGAGAGGGAAATGATTTTATATTAATTTTTAATGACAGCAGCCCTTTTTTATGTATCCTGTATGGGTAGTGATTTAAAATGGAATAAAAAATTATACTATACTGTCCCCATTTTTTTATGTTTTAATTTGACTGGAACAAAAGTACATTGTGGTTTGTAACATGTTAGTAAATACAGATAATTTAGGTTTTAATGAAGAAGAACAGTCTACAAAAGATTGTGGGAAAGTTGTAAGGTGTTATTCCATATCTATGTTAGAAAAGCATTTGCGTCAAAATGGTTTACGGCCAACACGCCAGCGGCTAGAGCTTGCTAATATGATTTTTTCGCAAGGCAACCGTCACATTGCTGCTGAAGAGCTCTATGAAGAAGCAATTAGATTAGGAGTTCCTGTGTCTTTAGCAACTGTTTACAATACGCTTCATCAATTTACAGAAGCGGGGTTGTTACGGATTATTGCCGTAGAAGGTTCTAAAACTTGGTTTGATACCAATACATCTGATCACTACCATTTTTATATAGAAGGCGAAAATCGTATACTTGATATTCCGTGCAATTTGGAAGAAGCTCCTATTATTGGAAATTTGCCGCAACCACCAGAGGATATGGAAATTTCCCATGTGGATTTAATAGTTCGGTTAAAACCAAAAAAATTGATCGGATGAAAGGATGGGGAGAATTCAAAAAGAGATAAAAATTAAACTGAGTTTGTTTAAAGATTCACCAACTGTTAATTTTTTCATCAGGATAGATTCCCCATAACTGTGATTGATAAACCCATCCACGGATATTATTAATGTTTAGTTCGCACCAGTATCCGTTGCAGTGGCGAATATTACCAATAACATTAGGTTCGACTTCTGCTACAACTTCTGCGTTGTCTGCTGGGCTTTTGCGGAGTATCAGCCTTTTTGTCTTATCTTTTTGCCATGGAATAGTTATAGCGGTCCGCTTTCCTGATAAAAGCGATTGATAAACCCAGCCTTCATCGCCTTCGGCATCACGAATTTTGCGCCATTGATCGTATTCTTGGATGATTTCAATAGGCAAACCCTGCTTTTTGTAGGTAAAGATGATAGCATAATCGCTTCCTGGTCCGACACGCACATTAACGCGGGTGGGCTTAATTGAAGCAAATCGCGGGAGTGGTAAACCACTTGGTCCTAGATTTTGATTCAGTGTTTGTGCGTGTAAAAAATCAAGTGAACTGAACACAAAGACTTCTGCCATTAAGAAACATGATGCGAGCAGTAAAAATCGAAACCAACGAGAATGTTGCACACTTAAAACCTTTATGTCTTCGTTTTTATATCGGCAATTTAAGACCTGGAAGATAGGATTGAGAGCTAATAAAAGCTATGACATATCGGTAGTTAAAGAGATCTAAACAAACAGAAAATTTTTACGAGAATAACACGATAAATAAGAAAAAATTGGAATTTCTTAACGGTCACTCTGTTTATAGAATACATTCCGTAAATGAATATTCCGTTCACATGGATCGTATGCTGGAGACAAATATTGAAAAGGTTAAGTGCCTTGCAGCGCTATATCAGTTTTGTATGAAAGATGGGAGTAAAGTCTTGCGTTTCTCTACGTGGTTTATTTGTGAAACGGGAATACGACTATGCTTGTATTATGAATCGAAAAGATTGTTCAATAATAGGTCAATAAAGAGATTAGCGTGTGCTTTGAAAAGCAATTTTATAATGGATATAACAAATGATTAATGAATCGTTTAAATGCACAAGCATGCGTACATTAAGGGGGGCAATATAGATAAAAGTTAACTTCTAATATTCATCAATGTAAAAATGAAAGTCTTTAGCATCGAAGCTTTTTACAGACTTTTTAGTTTGATCATGTAGGTTAAAATGATCTTATTTAATTTGGTAATACTGTACGCTAAGCAAACAGATTGAGTTGCACGAGCACGCATTAATTTTGGATCATTATGAAACACCCGAAATTATAGAATTCTATCGCTTCATTTAATAAGGGGTGAACAGAAATCGCGTAGCTAACCTCCTTTATGGATACAATTGCATATTATGAGAACAATGTATTTTTTTGTTTTTTATGATCAGGAACGCTGAAAGATATTTGATGTTTTCAGATAAGAAAATCATCACAGAGGCGGCAAGCAAAGAAAAAATTGTTTAATAGCCAACAAAAAACCCTTTACAATGCACTATATACCGTTTGTAGCAATAGATGCCCTTAAATAATTTCAAACGATAGATTACTCTTATTACTTAGAATGGCGAAAAGACAAACACATCCAATACACCATATAGGAAAAAATCACCCATTATCGCAGATAACAGATACAATAGACGTCCCTAGACAATACAAACGAGGTGGGAAAAAATCCAATTCACAACAAGAGTACAGACAAGCTCTCTCGCTATTTTATTATCACTAATAAAGGAGTTTTATAACACACCAACAAAGGCACATTATTTCAGGGGAGAACCTCGGCCGTTACTAATGAGACCTTCCCTTTGTGCACGCTTACGGGCAAGTTTACGCGTACGACGAACAGCTTCAGCTTTCTCACGAGCACGTTTCTCTGATGGTTTTTCATAGTAACCACGCATTTTCATTTCACGGAAAATGCCTTCACGCTGCATCTTTTTTTTCAGAGCACGTAGAGCTTGATCAACATTATTATCACGAACGAGTACTTGCACTATTTATCCTGCTTTATTTTAGTGTCACAAATAATAGGAAAGAATCCAGTTCCTTTTAAAAATAGATCTAAAAGGAAACGTATCACACGTATACCTTACGCACAACGTATAGGCCTATATCACATAAAGAAGGTATTTGTCTATAGCGCTTTTTAAAATTCTCATCTTTTTACTCTAAGGTGCTTTTGATAATGGATGATTGAGTTCACAATTACGAGCTTATGTAAAAGCCTTGTATCTGATCGTTGTAGTCAAGATACATTATTTTCAGCAATGGGGTAATGCGATAAACCAGACATAGTCATGACATTTCAGCAGATGATGACATAAAGCCCTGACCTGCCAAAAGACGAACTTTACGTACAGGAATTTCAAAATCAACAGGAACAACCATATTGAGTGGGATCAGAAGAAAAGGAATAGGGTATTTTGCCATAAAAATAGGGTATGTACCGTAACCTTGATTGATAAAAACAATCTCAAAGAAGAGAAAGTCACCACTTTACAAAAGGGAGCAGCCAATTTTTTACGACATTAAAAAAACATGCAGCACTACGATATCTCTTGTGTTGTAGCTATCAATCATTTTGGTACCAATAGCGATACTGAAATAAGTATGCTACAGAAAATAGTTGCAACAACTGGACACAAGGCTGTTTTTTGCAAACATTGGAAACAAGGCGGAAAAGGCGTCATAGAACTTGCACAAGAGTTTATTATCTTAATTGAAGAAAAGATGCCCATTTTAAAGTTTTGTATCAAGATGATCTTCCTCTCGTTCAGAAAATTAATTGTATTATAAAAAATTTCTATGGCGGATGTGGAGCCATCACTCCAGTCCCTATTCTCAAACAACATGAATGTTGGGAAAAAGAAGACATTTATTTTTAATGAGCGAATTGTTGCGACAATCACTGTATCATCTGGTACAAGACCTGTTTGTCGACATTTAATGTTGAAGAATTTCTCTATTCCAAGATTGGCTCCAAATTCTGCTTCTGTAATAACATAATCGGTGAGTTTTAAGGCAGTTTTTGTTGCAATAACTGGATTAAAGCTATGAGCAATGTTGGCGCAAGGTTCTCCGTGAATAAGGACAGGGTTATTTTCAATTGTTTGTACGAGATTAGATTGCATAGCATTTTTGAGCAGAATTGTCATTGCACTTTCTGCAATGAGATCAGCAGCTTTTAAGAGCATTTTATCATACCGATACGCAACAATAACTTTTTTTAAGTCTTTGCGTAAGATTTTCTAGATTTTCAACGAGACAAAAGATGGCTATAATTTTTGATACAACAATAATATCAAAACCTGTTTGACGTCGAAATCCGTTGGTTACTCCCGCCCAATGAAATAACGATATTGCGTAATGCACGGTCATTCATATCAAAGACTCATTTCCAAACAATGCGGCGTGAATCAATATAGAGTGTTGCCCCAGTAAATATGATTATTGATCATTGCCGCGAGAAGATTATGAGCAGCTGTAATGGCGTGAAAATCGCCGGTAAAATGCAAATTAAGGTCATCCATTAATACGAATTAGGTATAACCACCTTCAGCAGTACCACCTTTTATACAAAAACAGGGATCTAAAGATGGTTCTCTCAAGAAGGCTATGGTTTTTTTTCCAATGAGATTGAGAGCATCATTAAGACCAATGGTTGTTGTTTTTTCTTCTCCGATAGGTGTTGGATTGATAGCCGTAATGAGGATATTACCATCGGGATTTTTACTAAGCGATTTTATATAAGCGATTTTATAGGTGCAGAAGAAATCTTAGCTTTATCACGTCCATAAGGAATGAGATTTTCATGTGCAATATCAATTTTTTGCGCAATTTTAGTTATGTGTTGTTTTTGAGCAGTGCGAGCAATTTCAATATCTGTTTTAGGCATGAAAAAATTCTTTAAGTGTGGCTTTTGTTGGCATTAAGAATGTGTACTATAATCAGACAAGAGAAACCATAGCATATAGAGGCAAAAAACATCATAAAGATCAATGACATATTGTATAAGAAGGAATGCTAAAATGGAACAAGAAGAAATTTTATAGTTTTTTAGAAAAAGGAATCGCTACGTTTTTCGTTCTGAAAAGCTTTAAAAAGAAATAAGAGATTCAGAAAAATCTCTTTTCAGATGTGTTAAACTTTTCATGAGAGTGCTGTGCAACGCTTTTTCATTCTTCCAAGAGTATATTCTATCCAGATTTTCTATATCTTAGAGTTTTGTGGAAAAGAACTTGGTTAAAATGTTGCAGAGTCTTCAAAAAAGGACAGAATATTTGATTTTGAATTTTAAAAGATAAAAAGATTTTCAAAAATCTCCATTTTTGGTGAGTGAAAACACGTCAGGCATCCAGAGCGTTTAAAAAATATCCACAAAGAAATCCTGATTCGCAATCAAAGAGCAGATGTTCTGCTATGTGATAACACCATTAAGCGCATGGGTAAAAGGTGGTTCAATAAGGGGATTATTGTTCACTAATCTCAATAACATACTGAAGAAAAAAAGAAATTTAAGAATGGCGCACCCGAAGAGATTCGAACTCCTGACCCCCAGATTCGTAGTCTGGTGCTCTATCCAGCTGAGCTACGGGTGCACATTTTAATTTTTTATCTTAATGTAAGGACAAAGGGTTCCTAATCGTTTCATTGAGGAATTGCAAGTGAAACTTGGTGAAAATAAAAATTTTATCTCTTTGTAGATGATACCTTTTTAAAAAGGCTAAAGTGTTATTTGCAGTTCTAGTTGTATTTTTGCATGGTTATTTTTTATTGTGTTAACGGGATAAATCAATATGAACGATAGTTAACTTGACGTTTTAATCTACGAAAGATAGTTCAAACAAAGATGAGATATGTGTTTACGGTGAGAGATAAGGTGCGCTACCTGCAATTCGGTTTTTGTATAAAACTCGGATATTACTGTTGAAGACTGTTTCAGACGAATTTGCATATTCATGAAACAGTAAGGATAAATGTATGGAGTTTTCAAAAAAAATCTTTCTACTAATGTTTTTCGTTGTCATTTTGATGGTTACTTATTGGGCAAGGAAACAGAGTTCGGAACAATTCATTCCATTAGTGGATAAAACAACAAATGCATCGCATAAACTTTCAAAAGTTTCCATGGGAAGGCCGCCAACAAATGTTGTTGTTGATCTTGTAAAAATTCAAGATTTTCATAAACGGTTGAATGTTCTTGGGAGTGGGCAAGCCTTTGCTTCGGTGGAGTTAACTCCTTGGTCATCAGGTGTTATTAATAAGTTTTTTGTATCGGCTGGCACAAAAGTACAAGTGGGTGATGTCATTGCAAAGCTTGATTCTAAAAAGGAAGAAATAGCTGCTGCAAAAGCAAAAGTACAACGTGATAATAGTGCATCAACACTTTCACGTATTCTTAAATTACGTGCTAGCAAGACAGCAACAGAAGTTCAAGAAATTAACGCACGTTTAGAGTTGGATAATGCGAATTTAGCTTTGCGTAATGCTGAATTAGATCTTGATCGGCGAACAATTCGTACGCCGATTAGCGGGACTGTTGGCATTTTACCCATTGATGAGGGCAATGCTGTAGCTCTTAATACTGTAATAGGTCGTGTTGAAAATAGAGAACGTATTTTAGTCGATATATGGGTTCCTGAACGGTACGCATCGCATATTCATAAAGGAGATGAAGTGACTGCGACATTAATGGCACAGCCGGATAAAACTTTTGTTGGTCATATTTATGCGATTGATAATGTCATTAATCCAGAAAGCCGCACACTTCACGTTCAGATTGAAATCAAGAATGAAAAAGATACACTTATGTCTGGTATGTCTTTTTCTGTTGCGTTGCAATTTTATGGTGATTTGCTTCCTGTTGTTAATCCTCTTGCGGTTCAATGGAACAGCAAAGGATCATTTGTTTGGCGTGTGAGAGATGGGAAGGTAGAACCCATTCCAGTATCAATTATTCAGCATAAAGCAGATCAAGTGTTTGTGAAAGCAGCCCTGAAAAGTGGTGATCAAATTGTCATTAAGGGAGTACAGATGCTTTATCCAGGAAGTCAGGTAACAATTGATGATTCAAAAGCCCGTCAACAGCAATTATTATCACTTCCTGAGCAGGATGTACAATGAGTCAAGAATTGAATACAAAGCAGCTTAGGGTGCAGGAAGAACAAGATGGTATAATTGGCTTATTTATTCGCAGACCGGTTTTTACCTTTGTTTTAAATGCTATGATTATAATCGCAGGGTTTGCTGCATGGCTGAATGTTGATGTACGAGAACTTCCGGATGTTGATACTCCAGTGATAACAATTATGACAGCTTTTGCTGGAGCATCAGCGGAAACAATAGATCGTGAAGTTACAAGAATTATAGAAGATGCCGTTTCTCGCGTTTCAGGTGTTAAAACGATTTCTTCAACTTCTTCTTTTGGCCGTTCACGTGTGGAGATTCATTTTAATGTCGGTATTGATTTGAATGTTGCAGCATCTGATATTCGTGATGCACTCTCTCGCATTACTTATTCTTTACCCAAAAACGCGGATTCACCTTTGATTATTAAAGCAGATTCAAATGCTGCTGCGATGATGTATTTGGTTGTGACGTCACCAACGATGAGTATTGATGATTTAACAATGATCGTAGACGATCAAATTGTTGATGCGCTTTCTGCCGTTGATGGTGTTGGTGATGTACAGGTTGATAGTGCGCGCACGAAGATTTTTCAGATTGATGTTGATCAAGCAAAACTTGCTAGCTATGGGTTGACCGTGGCGGATATTTCACGTGTTCTTGCTGATATGACAACGGATGTACCGGTGGGGTCATTGCGCAATTCTAAACAAACTTTAGTTGTCCGTGCGACTGCGCGTTTAACAACATCGGAAGCTTTTGAACAAGTTGTTTTAAAACCTCATGTGCGTCTTGGTGATGTTGCGCATGTTACTTTATCTCCTGATTTAGAAACAGTTATTCTTCGTATCAATGGAAAGACAGGAATTGGGTTGGGGATTGTGCGTAAAGCGCAATCCAATACCCTTAATATTTCTCAAGGTGTTCGAGCGGTTGTCGATCGTCTCAAAACTGTTATTCCTTCTTCTGTGCATATGAGTATTATTAGCGATGATGCTATTTTTATTAAGGGCGCACTTCATGAGGTCGAGGTTGCATTGGTCATTGCGGTTCTCAGTGTTATTTTGGTTATTTTTCTTTTTCTGAGAGATATTCGTGTAACGCTTATTCCTGCCTTATCTATTCCTGTTGCTTTAATTGGAACAATTGCTGCCATTTACCTTGTAGGGTTTTCATTGAATATTCTCACATTTTTAGGACTTGTTTTGGCAACAGGGCTTGTGGTGGATGACGCGATTGTTGTTCTTGAGAATATTGTTCGGTGGCGCAATATGGGATTTGGTTCTCGGGCAGCGGCGGTGTTGGGAACACGAGAAGTGTTTTTTGCTGTTTTAGCAACAACATTGACTTTAGTTGCCGTTTTTGTACCTATTTCTTTTCTTCCCGGGCAAGTTGGAGCACTTTTTAGAGAATTTGGTTTTGTGTTAGCAATTTCTATTCTGCTTTCTTCGTTTGTTGCTTTAACACTTTGTCCTATGTTGGCTTCACGTTTTCTCAAAGGACATGCTGAGAGCAATGGAAAAGGAGCGTATCATTTTACTTTTTTGTATAAATTAGGCTCTTTTTTTAGAAAAGGATATCATTATAGTCTACATAAATGTTTGGGAAGACCTTGGACGGTTATTTTTGCTTCACTTATTTTTGCTGGTCTTTGTTTTGGAGGCTATACGAAATTACAACAGGAATTGACGCCAGCAGAAGACAGAGCTCTTATCTTTTTGGTCATTAATGGACCACAGGGTATTTCGACACAATATCTGAATGAACAGGTGGAGCAAATTGAAACGAGTTTACAACCGTTACGTGATTCTGGAGAAATTATTAACAGTTACTCTATCGCTGGCATTGGTGGTTCGACCAATACCGCTTTTTTGGTTTTGTTGCTTTCATCTTGGGACAAGCGTTTGCGTAGTCAACAAGAGATCGTGGAAGATGTTAACGCAAAGGTTGGACAGTTTCCAGCAGTTTTTGTGTTTGCTGTGCAAGGAAATTCTTTAGGCGTTAGAGGAACTGGTCAAGGATTACAATTTGCAATTCTTGGAAATGATTATACAAAATTACAGCCAATTGCTGAGAAGCTTGTGAATGCTTTGCAAGCTGATCCGCATTTTATTCGCCCACGGCTTACTGTTGATACAACACAACCACAATTTTTTATTGAAATTAATCGAGAAAAAGCCTCTGATTTAGGAGTTGATATCATCAATTTGGGCAATACATTACAAACAATGTTAGATGGGAAAAAAATTGGTTCCGTTTATGTGGATGACCATTCTTATGATGTTAAACTGACATCACGTAAGAATCCTATTAATAATCCTCATGATTTAGAAAATATTTTTTTAAAAACTAAAGACAATCAATATGTTCCTTTATCGGTTATTGCGAGCTTACATGAAAAAGCTATTGCGCCTCAATTAAAACGAGAGAAACGCATGAGTGCTGTTGTTTTAAGCACAAATCTTGCTCCAGGTGTCGTTTTAGGGAGCGCTTATCAGACTGTACAGAAAATCGCTGCTCCGTTGTTGTTAGAGGGAAATTACATTGTTCCTTTGGGAGAAGCCGCTACACTTGGTGAAACATCTTCCAATTTTATGATTGTTTTTGGAATTGCCTTTGTGATTATTCTATTGGTCTTGGCAGCACAGTTTGAAAGTTTTGTTTCAGGGTTTATTATTATGGCTACTGTACCATTAGGGATTGGTTGTGCTGTAATTTCTATGCTTTTAAGTGGAGTGAGTCTTAATATTTACAGTCAAATTGGTTTAATTTTGTTGATTGGAGTTATGGCTAAAAATGGTATTCTTATTGTTGAATTTGCAGATCAGTTACGTGATAAAGGTAAAAGCGTGTGTGAAGCTATAGAAGAAGCAGCGAATATTCGTTTTCGTCCAGTTTGTATGACGATGATTTGTGCCATCTTAGGAGGAATTCCTTTGGTTTTAGCCAAAGGAGCTGGTGCAGAAGCACGTATAGCTTTAGGTTGGGTTATTGTTGGCGGTTTGGGTTTAGCAACTATTTTTACGCTTTATGTCACACCGGTTGTTTATCTCTTTCTTGGCCGTTTTGTGAGATCAAAATCAGAAGAAGCACTACGCTTAAGAAGAGAACTCAACCAAGCTGAATGATTTATCTTGTAGGGAATATTTGATAATTTTTTTATTTTCGTTTTTAAAATGTCGTTTTCGGGTTTTATATTTTCACTTTTTACACCACTTCATTGTTTTCGTGAGGTATAAAAATTGGTTGCAATAAAGGAAAAATTCTCTGTTTTATTATTATTTGTGCGTAGATTGCGTTTTCAATAACCATGCGGTATAAGTCCATGGGAGATAGCTTGTCAATTAGAAATGAAAAAGCTTTTGAAGCAGCTTTGCAAGCTTTAAGAAGGCACGCCATAAAAGACGGGGTCTATGATATTCGTCGGCATTTTATAGAGGATGAACAACGCTTTTCTAATTTTTCCTTAAACCTTGATGATTTCCTTTTCGATTTTTCGAAATGTGGCGTAACATTTAAAACATTGCAACTCCTAGATGATTTGGCTGTTGCAGCAGATGTGTTAGGCAGGCGTGATGCAATGTTTTCAGGGAAAGCCATTAATACAACTGAAAAGCGCTCGGTTCTTCATATTGCACTACGTTTGCCTGCTGACGAAGTTTTCATGTTAGATGGAACTGATCTTGTTCATGATATTCAGGGTGTTCTTGCTGATATGGAAAGATTTTCTGATATGGTCCGCGATGGTAGCTATAAGGGAAACAGCGGTGAGAAAATAATTGATATTGTGAACATTGGTATTGGTGGTTCTGATCTTGGGCCTGCAATGGTCACATATGCTTTAAAACCTTATCATGATGGTCCAAATTGTCATTTTGTTTCTAATGCTGACAGCGCCCATATTTCTGATACTCTTTCTGTTTTGAATCCGGCAACGACGCTGTTTGTTATTGCTTCTAAAACTTTTACAACGGCTGAAACAATTGCAAATGCTCAAGTTGCACGTCAATGGATTATGTCACATTTAGGGAAAGAAGCTGTTTGCAAGCATTTTATTGCTGTTTCAAGTGCGCTTGATAAGGTGGCAGAATTTGGCATAGATTCTTCGAGAACTTTTAGGTTTTGGGATTGGGTTGGGGGGCGTTATTCGATTTGGTCAGCCATTGGCCTTGTGGTTATGTTAGCAATAGGAGGGCAGAACTTTCGCCAATTTCTCGAAGGTGCTCAGCATATGGATCGACATTTTAAAACTGCACCTTTGCGTAAAAATATTCCTATTCGATTTGCTCTTTTAGGGTTTTGGCATCGTGTTGTTTGTGGTTATGCATCACGTGCTGTCATTCCTTATGCACAGCGTTTAGCGCGCTTTCCAGCTTATTTGCAACAGCTTGATATGGAATCAAATGGTAAGCAGGTTTCTTTGGATGGAAAAACATTAACTTTTTCAAGTGGTCCGGTTGTTTGGGGTGATTCAGGGACAAATGGGCAACATGCTTTTTTTCAGCTTTTGCATCAAGGGACAGATGTTATTCCTGTAGAATTTATTTTATTTATAAAAGGGCATGAGCAAAATTTACATCCTATGTATGATATGTTGGTAGCAAATTGTTTAGCGCAATCAAAAGCTCTTATGAAGGGACGGAGTGTCGAAGATGCAAGGCGTATGCTCTTAAAAAGTGGAATTGATGAGCGTGAGAGTGAGAATTTAGCACTTCATAAAAGCTTTGCGGGAAACCGTCCCAATATGATGCTGGTTCAGGATTTGTTGACACCTTTTGCACTTGGTCGTCTCATTGCACTTTATGAGCATCGTATTTTTGTCGAAGGTATTTTGATGAATATTAATTCATTTGATCAATGGGGCGTTGAGCTTGGTAAAGAATTGGCAAATGAATTGTTACCAATTCTTCGCGGAGAAAACAAAACGAATAACCGCGATAGTTCAACATTAGGTTTGTTGGCCCATATCCAGGCGAGACGTGGGGAATAAAGATATTTTGATAAATACTGTTTTAACTGATACTTTGGCGGAGAGAGAGGGATTTGAACCCCCGATAGAGTTACCCCTATGCCGCATTTCGAGTGCGGTGCTTTCAACCACTCAGCCATCTCTCCGTATAAAAGTACAACAAGGTTCGCACTATTTGAGTATATGACGGGTAGATAAACTTCAATTGCTTTAAGTACAACCCTTTTTTGTTTTTTTGTGGGATTTTATTGACAGAGGACAGAAATTCTATCATATATGCTCAAAATGCAAGCGTGGAGGTATCTGCGCGTGTTTGTGTTTGGGAGAATGTATCTCTCTTTGTAATCTATAACGACTGATAAAAAGCAGCCTATTTTTCTTATTAATAAGGTAGAAATCAAAATAAGAGCTGGAATGAACGGAAGGATAAAAAATGTTCGCAGTCATTAAAACTGGTGGTAAACAATACCGCGTTGTTGCTAACCAGGTGGTGAGAGTTGAAAAAATTATTGGAAATGCCGGTGATGTTGTTGAATTCAATGACATATTAATGGCTGGGCAAGAGGATAATGCGATTATTGGTGCACCTGTTGTTAGAGATGCTTTGGTTACGGCTGAGATTATAGAGCAGGCGCGTGCACGTAAGGTTATCGCATTTAAGAAGCGCCGTCGTCAAAATTCAAAACGCACACGTGGTCATCGCCAAGAAGTGACGACACTTCGTATTTTAGAAATTTTAACGGGTGGTTTAAAGCCTAAAAAAGCAGTTGCTAAATCAATTAAAGAAGAAGCAGCTGTATTAAAAGCAACAACACAGGAGACAAAATCAGCTGCTTCTGTTAAAAAAGCTGCAAAAAAATCAGCACCACAGAAGCAAGCTGCTGTAGCATCAAATAGTAAAGAAGATTAAAGGAGAGAACGTCCATGGCACATAAAAAAGCTGGTGGTTCTTCGCGTAATGGTCGCGATTCAGAATCCAAACGTCTTGGCGTTAAAAAATTTGGTGGTGAAGCTGTTATCGCTGGAAATATTATCGTTCGCCAGCGTGGTACGCGCTGGCATCCTGGTGACAACGTTGGTATTGGGAAAGATCATACTCTTTTTGCGTTGTCAAAAGGAATGGTTTCTTTTCAAAGGAAGGCGAATAACCGTTCGTATGTTTCCGTTATTCCTGTGGTGGAGACTGTAGAGTAAGCGGTAATATTCTTTGCAATAAGCTGAGATTTCGGTTTTGAAATCTTCAACATGAGAAGGAAAGGCAGGATGCTGCCTTTCCTTTTTTGCATTCTATGATATAATCCAAAATGGGTAATATTTGAAGGAAATAACAAAATAGAATCTGGAAAAATATTTTTTTAAATAACGAAAAAATGGCTGTCGTGTTTCCTTTGTATTGAAAGTAATAATGTGATGAAGGAGGGGGCTGAGAGTTGATGTATGACGTGATGTGGAAATTTTTCTCTACTCTTTAGGTGTGAAAAAAGTTTCTGGAAACTTATTTTCGGAGAGTTATCGTGACATTCAAGGAGGGGGGGATTTTCACTGCTATTTTGGTGAAAATAAACGAGCTTTTTGGCTTCTGGGGTGGTCATAAATTTCTTTGGACTGTCATGGGTATTAAGGCTATCCGTTTAGAGTTTAGAAGAGGAGGAGGCAAAGCTGTTTTGAGCGGTGATGTGCATTGAAAGATTTTTTAATAAATTGAGAGAGAAGTTGTCTTATTAAGGGGATTTAGTTTGAATATACCGAAATGACCTATGTACGATCAGCTAAAGTAAGAGTATTTTTTGATCTATATATTTTAAAGCGTTATGAAAACAGAATCTACCGACATAAGAGCAAAAATTGATTTAAGGCAAAATGCTTTTTATTTAAGTGTTTTATTTATCTTGTTTGTCAAAGTCCCTAGAAATTCAGATTATGTGTGGAGCTCTGCTTGATTATAAGTGGGAGAGAATATTTTTTGTTGGTTTATGTACTTTTGCGGATGTGCAGAGTGAATCTTGCGGTTGCAATAATTTATTTGAGAAAAGAAAGCCTACAATGTTGTCAAAATTGTATCTTGAGAGTTTTGTGTCATGCGATATTTAGCTATGCAGAATCTAAAGATGGTGGGTTGCTTATAGCAATTTGTGATTATGTAGTGAGTCACAGAAAAGTAAGAGCGGGTTACTGAGTTTGGGGAGAGGAAGTTAAAATGCAAGCTAAAGTTTTAAGTAATTGGCTTATTTTGCTTTTTGATAGGAGGAATAATGACAAGTTATGTTGGATAATTTGGGAGAGTAAAGGTATTTTTTCAAAGTGGCTTTTTAGTGAGTTGGATGGGGCGTTTGTCTTTTTGAAGTAAAGAGTAGGGAGCAGATTTGCCTGTAATGGTTTTAAGCCACTTGGTGGATGACTCTATCTCATCATTTGATGGATCACGTTTAGGATGTTTAAACGCTTCACTTAGTTATATATTTTGAAACAGTTATGTTCTTTAAAACAAAAGAAATTCGCGTAATTGTTTTTATATTGTGGGAAATGCGGCTTTGGAATGAAATTTATCAGAAACGTTTATGCTTAAATGTGAGGCAGTCTAAATTCAGGATGAGATGTGAGGAAGCAGAAGTAATGAATAGAGGTTTTAACGAGAGTGAGATCTTGTCTACAAAATCTGTAAAACTTGCAGCTGCTTTTGATCATAAAAATGATGCAATTCATGCTGCGGCTGAACTGCTTGTGCAGGTTGGTGCAGTTGACAAATCTTATCTAGCAAGCATGCTCAAACGTGAAGCAGTAACGAATACTTGGCTTGGGAATGGTATAGCAATCCCTCATGGAATGGTTGAAAATCGTGATTTAATTATCAGGGATGCAGTTGCTGTTATACAGATTCCTGCGGGTGTTGATTGGTGTGATGGAAATAAAGCACGTTTGGTGATTGCTATTGCGGCGTGTCAGGATTGCTATAGAGAGATTTGCAAAAAATTGACGCTTCTTTTATTTGATAAGGAACGGCTTGAAGAACTTTCAACAACTGCAGATAAACAGCAGATTGTTACAATGCTGTTTAGTCAGGATACAAAGAGGGAAAGGGCATTTATTGGTGATCTTTCGGTGCGTCAGGAATGGACTTTAGATTATCCAAGTGGTCTTCATGCGCGACCAGCTTCTCTTTGGGTTGACTTTGCAAAAAAAGCGCAGGGCTCTATCAGAGTTCGCCATGGTCAGTATACCGTTGAAATGAAAAATTTGGTTGGTTTATTGCAATTAGGAGCAAAAAATGGTGATGTTCTGATTTTTTCGACGGATGCTTCAGAAGGTGTACAACTTCTGAAAGAAGCAATTTCTGTTGTAAAGAAAGTGAGCATAAGTGAAAAATGTGTGATGAGAGAAACGGAAGCTCAAACCAAGGCTTTTCATGGTTGGTATCCGCGCTCTATGCAGAAAGGTATTTCTGGTGTTGGAGCAAGTCCAGGGCTCGCTCTTGGAAAGATTTTTATTTTAAGGCATGATGATATTTCTATAACGGATCAGCCAATTAGTTTTGCAAGTGGTAAGGCATGTCTTGAAAATGCTCTTACAAAAACAAAACAAAAAATGGCATCAATTATTAATGATATCACTGTACGTGTGGGAGCGGATTCTGCTGCGATTTTTTCCGCACAAATGGTTTTGTTGGAAGATGAAAATCTGATAGCTCAAGTTTGTCGTTTTATGGCAGAAGGTCATGGTGTAGCTTGGTCTTGGGATAAAGCGGTTCGACAGTTTGCAGGTATGTTTTCTAAGGTAGATAATCCCTTGTTAGCGGCACGCGCTGTTAATTTAGTTGATGTTGGTCGTCGTGTTTTAGGCGAAATCAATCCATCGTATAGATCATTCTTTTTAAATGATATTCCGCGTGGTGTTATACTTGTTACAGATGATTTGTCTCCTTCTGATGTAGCGCAGCTTGATTGTACAAAAGTGCAAGGTTTGGCAACAGCATGGGGAGGTCCACTGTCTCATACAGCTATTCTGGCACGCACTCTTAGTATTCCAATGGTTGTTGCTGCGGGTGTGGATGTTTTGGCAATTGAGCCTGATATTCAGGCCATCATTGATGGTGATAATGGGTTCATTTATCCTGATCCTACTTCTGAAGATGTTAAAGAAGCTGAAAAACGAATAAGCATTGTCGTGAAAAAGCGCGACAATGGGATATGCGTATGTAGATTACCAGTGCAAACGACAGATGGTCAAAGGATTCGTATCATGGCTAATGTCAATTATGCAAATCAAGTTCCTGTTGCACTTAATTTGGGGGCCGAAGGTATTGGACTTATGCGTACAGAGTTTTTGTTTTTAGAGAGTCCACACATTCCGGATGAGGATGCACAATTTAATGTATATCGAGCGATGACTGCAGCTGTGGGAGATAAGCCATTAATTATTCGTGCGCTCGATATTGGAGGGGATAAACAGGTTCAACATTTACATTTATCTAAAGAGGACAATCCCTTTTTAGGTGTTCGAGGAACACGGCTTTTGTTACGTCGACGTGATCTTTTGGTTCCTCAGTTGCGTGCTCTCTATCGTGCAGCAAAAGAGGGAGGTGATCTATGGATTCTGTTTCCAATGGTTATGTCTGTTTCAGAGATTGTTGCTATGAAGAAGATTGCAGAAGAAATTCGCAACGATATTGGTGCACCAAAATTGAAATTTGGTATTATGATTGAAGTTCCAGCTGCTGCCATTATGGCAGATGTTTTGAGTGCCCATGTTGATTTTTTCTCGATTGGAACCAACGATTTAACACAGTATACTATGGCTGTTGATCGACAAAATCCTTACCTTGTGTCTGAAGCTGATAGTCTTGATCCAGCGGTTTTGCGTATGATTTACCATACTATCCAAGGTGCAGCAAAACATAGATGTTGGGTTAGTGTATGTGGCGGTATGGCTGGAGATCCTTTTGCAGCGATGATTTTAACTGGATTAGGGATTCATGAACTTTCTATGATATCCTGTGATATTTCTTCAGTAAAAGCGTGTTTGCAGGCGCATAGTTTTGAAGATATGAAAGTTTTAGCAAAAAAAGCATTACAGTGCGAAACTGCGCGAGCTGTACGTGCTCTTAGCAATGATGTAAGGTGATACAAGAGCTTTAAGGGGAGAAGAGCGAGTCAATCTTGCAATTTTTTAAGCAGTCACATTATAAATCACTTTTGTTGGAATGAAGTTTATTATTCCTGTAAAACGTGTTTAATGTTGTGCAACAAGAGGTTAATGTAGCTGCTTATTCAATTGATTATTGAATATAATCAGCGGTAACAGGTTTTTAGTGATTTTAATCCTTTGTTTTTGAAGAAAAGTTGAGTGAGACGGTATGCGAATGAACATGAAAATGTTGATTTATGATAATCCAGTTATTGTATTTTAGGGGTCTATCCACGGAAAAGTTTCTTTTTAAAAAAGAGGATATGCTTGTTATTCAACGAGTATCACATTTTATTTTGGTAAATGAAGTTGTTTTTTGGATTTTGAGTGTATAGTTTGGACTTGCACGTTATTTCTTTCTGAGTATAGTGCAAAAATCTGGAGAGGTGGCCGAGTGGTTGAAGGCGCACGCCTGGAACGCGTGTATATGGGAAACCATATCGAGGGTTCGAATCCCTCTCTCTCCGCCATTTTCAATAAAATAAATGTCTTATAAATAAGCTTGGGGATTTTTTATCCTGTGATTCACTTAATTTATTTTTGCCTATCCTGAATATGAATCAACAGCTATGGTTTGTCAGAAAGTTTTGTATCAAATTTATTTTTCAAAGAGTTTGGTGTTTTTGATGCCGTGCTTTTGGTGTTTGGAGACGAATCTTTGAAAATACCTTATGTCTAAAAGAAAAAGAGATTATGGACATAAAATTATTTAAATGATGGATAGTATAATAGATAAAATGTATCCTAATAAAAATGTTTATAATTCCATGTGGTCTCTAAAGAAATTTTTCTGGTTCTTTTATTGCCTTATGTGGGTTTGATGGGAGGGCAAAACAACGCAAATAAAAGAGATTTTCCGCCAGTACGCAGAAAAAAACATATAATACAAAGTTTTCAACTCAGCTATTGGTATAGAATAATCCAGAGGTTAAAAATTATTGAGATAATGGAAAACACATTAATTCATTGCTTTTAGCGCTTTTAGCCGCGACAGATAGACGAAAACATACATTTGAAATTATCAAATCCTCTTTAACGTCATCGCAAAGTTGATTAATCAGCGATAGATATGTTTATCTAGTCTTGTTTATTTCTATGCTTGGGGTCTTGCTATTGAAAGTGTGGTAAAATTAAGTCAATTTATTCCAAGACTTAAATAACACATTTTACCTTCATTTACCGTCTGTCGTTATTATGGAAGGTTGAAAAAAGGGATATTTTAAGCTTAAGATACGCAGAAAAACTCTCTTTTATTGAAAAAGTTTATGAAATATATCAACTTTTATCAGATATAGATGAATGATTTATCATCATGGATGGCACGTCCTCTGTTTCTTTAATCCATAATCAGATACGATACCATGTAGATAAGTTTTGTTTTAGCTATGAATAAAATGTACCGTTGATTAATATAAAAAGCCTATGCGCGGTGTGTTCTCCTTTATGTGTTAGTTTAGACTCCAAATTGGAAGTGCTAGATATGTGATCATAATAATTTAGATGCTCTGAAAAAATAGTTCATTGAATATCTTAATATTCTCATTGGAAAACTGGCTCTCATTAAATTGCAACTTGCTTTTTTTGAAAGACTTGGGACTGGAGGATTTAAAATACTGGAAAAGTTATCAATATCTGTCATGATAAAAATATCTTCATTTTTTACGCTAAGCATGGCGATATAAAAACGAGAATATATGAGATATGCTCAAGCATATTTTAGTGCGGAAACTAAGCTTAAGGGTAGAGGAAATAACGGCTCCTTTTTGGGGATTTAATACTCTCTTGCCTCTGAGGGATGAAGGAGAAAAGTCTCTTTCCTTCTGACACAGCAGTCAGAATCTCTTTTTGACATATATAACAACGACACAAATACTGCGTTAGATCTATAAGCTTTATTTGATATTTGATTTACGCCTGTTACCTTTTTTTATGACCAAAAAATTGATTTCAACGGTGCCATATTGCATCCACGATTGAAGCATCAACTCCCCATGAGAATAGCAACATTTATGAACTTTCAGTATCTTAAAACTCTTCTACATTATGCCTAAAATACCCTTATTTTCATAAAAAATGAGTCATGCTATGACAAAATAGGGGATTTCATTTTCTTAAATTTAATAATTTAAGATAGAAAATTTTTAAAACAGGTTAAACTCTATACCAAAGAATATTTATTCGAGGGAGTAATTTATGTTCGCTTCCAATTTGAATAATGGGTTGCTCTCTTCGAGAATAGCACTTTTCTCTGTTTTTAGCGTATTGGCGGGTAAAGAAAATCGTAAAATGCAAATTGTTATTTCAAATCTTGTCAGAGATTTAATGATCGTGGAGTGGGTAATATTTTGGCAGTTTGGCATAAAAATTGAATTGATGTTCTTATCTGCTCTTTTAGGTGTTTTTATCTCTTTTTATATGCCATTAGCTATTTTTTTAATTCAAACTATTATATCGAGAGAACATATGGTCAATGCAAATGCGACAATCGATATGGTTTATGAACTTAGCATTATTATAGGTATTGGGTTAAGTGGATTTACACTTGTCTATGCAGGAACAAAAGGAACCCTTCTGATAGACGGCATATTCTTTATTATTTCTGGTTTTTTTAACTTTGCGATGAAGGTACTTAAAATCCGAGGATCTGAAAGTCAAAACCAGCAAAACTGGTAGAAAATTATATATCATCATTTCGTTATATTGAACAGAATCCGGTTCTTTTGATGCCTTATATAAGACAGATGATTATTATGAATCTTATGATGACAATCCCTGTTATACACAAGGGCTCTTGAACGCAGATAGCAGGACCTTTGCAATGTTCAAAGCGCTTTATTCAACGGGTGTATTTATTGGTGCGCTTCTTTCGTCACTTTTTTGTACAGTTTGCTCAAGAAAACATTGGCACTTTTATTAGCTATTATGGCTATGGGTCTTGTCATTCTATCTATCAATACATATACCCTCATTGTTTTTCCTGTTTATTTTATGATTGGATTTGGATTGTTGAGCTGGGCTCTTTCAATTTCTTTATTAAAACTCTCTTGAGATCCTGAATATCAAGGAAGATTGCAGGCGAGTTTTAATGGTATCTCTGGATGCTTTATCGTTGAAGTCTATTTCTTTATGGCAAGAGATAGCAATGGTATCTTATCTCAGTCTCTATACTTTTTTCAAAGTATTATTGCGATGTTGGAGTGCTCATCGTTTTATTTTACAAAAATGAAAAACAGTAAATTGTATTTAAGTATTACGTCATTTTACAAACATTTATGATGTCTTTCATATTTTGCTTTTAAAGGGGGGGAGATGGGTGAATACTAAGGTTGGAGCTTTTAACGAATAAAGCTAAATTTTATGTAAGCTATAAAATGTTCGTCGTTTTTTAATAAATGATTCAAAAACGTTGATATGCTTCTTCGATTAATCTTATTATTATGAGGAGCCAATAATACAGCGCTTTAAAATTTTTAAAAATTCTTGAGTTTCATGTTTAAGCAAAACAGAACGTAAAGCAATGAGGCAATCTTGCCTTAGATAGCCTCTATATTCTATTAATTGCGTTCTTTAAAATCCATCTGAATAATTGTGCCAGTTTCATCAATTGTCTCATCTTCATTGGAATGAGAGTTTCTGCGATTTTGCAAGGTTTGTATAATTTCTTTTTTTAAAACGGTATCTGTTTCGCTTAAGCGGTGAATACTCAATTCTAGTTCAAGAGTTAAAGCCAAATCCACGCACAATTTAAGCTCTTCTCCAATGTCAAAACCACGTTTATAATCGTCATAAAGACCAACAAGTGTATCGGATAATTCTTTATTGCATAAAGAGGTCATGCTGATTCCTCCACGTTGCAGTTTTTCCATGCGGCTTTGATATTTTAGATCTTACCCCACTGTCCTCACCAAAAGCTGCCATGTATACTAACATCATAGTTTTGTCAATTTGGTGCAAGGTACCAGTTTTTAAACTATTATGTTTTGTCAGAAGCTTTATTGCACCAAGATTTTCAATTTTCCAATCATGAAGAGGTATGGCAATATCTTCACTATAGAGTTTACAGCATTTAGGATATATTACCAAACGGCTTTTAATTTGTGTATAAGATGGACTATTTTGACGATAAAACAAATGTCCTAAGATCTCACCATTGCCAACCAAAGCAAAATTTGTACTATTGATATCAACAATAAGCAGAAATGGCTTGTAAACGTTCAGCTTTTGAATAAGAGATGGTGGTCTCATTTTTCCCGAAGCATAAGTTATCTTACTCATTTTGTATTGACTTTTAGACATTGATAAATTTTTTATTTTATGTAATTAAAAAACTATGGGAAATGCTTTGCATATTCTTGCAATGAGGTTTAAGCGGCATTATTGTAGAATAGGTGGTGAACAAGGGAAACCGTATCACGCTTTTTTTCTGCTTTAGAAATGCGAATGCAGCTTTTGAGGTAGCGATTGATAAACATCTGCTTAGCGAGCAACCGGATAAAGTCGGCAATGGTGTGTTCAATTTTTTCGTTAAGCTGTGTCCAAATATTTTTAATATTGGATGACGGTATTTTGTAAGCTTTTTCGAGTTTTGCCAAGATTATATTACGGTGGCGTAGCTTGGCTAAGATACTATGGTGATCCCCTTTTTGTGTGATTGTCATAAATTTCGCTCCTGATTAAACGGATGCTGTAACATCCATTTTTGTGGGGTTATTTTTAAATAACAGTCCATCTTAACGGGCAGTAACAAGAGGTTTAGTGCAAAAATTGTAGCGTTTCAACACAATATTTGCATTATTATGCAATTTGGCAAAAAAAGAAATTGAACCAAAAACAGAACAAGCAAAGCGGTTACGTTTGATACGAAAAAGCTTACAGCTTCATCGAGATCAAATAGCTACTCGTTTAGGTATTAATAAGGCAATTTACGACCACGCTGAGAGAGGTACCACTTTTCCAAACGTGGAGTTTTTGACTGCTCTATCACAGCAATTAAAAGTCAACTTGAACTGGTTTATAACTGGCAATGGTGAGATGTTTACAGATATGGCGAAGGCGAAAGCAGCAGGTTTTAAACCGCAGGCGATTCCTGCTGGTCTTATGAAACGGCTTGGCCATTTGGCTTATACCACTTATCGTGATGCAAAAATAACACTTCCTCCTGAGGATGTAGCAGAATTAGCAGCAGGGCTTTATGGAAAGTTGCAAGAGCTTATTTACAACATCAACGATATGGAAGAAGTTGAGGCAACTTTGCCTCTTTTAAAACTTCATTTAAAACGTCAAGTTGAAGCTGAAAAAGCACACTGAGCGACCACAGAGGACATGGATTAATGCCCTTCTAAAATAAAAATCTTTTCTGCTATAAAATTCCAATTTTAAGAACAATGCATTGAGTAATAAAAAGACTATAAAAATAATAAATTATCGCATATTTTATCCAATCCTTTTCTACTTACTACAAAAGCTTAAACTATACTGGTTTTGTATTGATTTTTAGATATTGATAAACCTTTTAGCTTATGTAATTAAAAAATTATAGGAAATGCGTTTAGTATGCATATCTTAGAAACGAGATTCAAGCGACGTTATTGCGCAATAGGGTGAGAGAAACGGGAGTAGGTGTTTTGCTAGTTTGGAAATGCGATTGCAACTTTCAAAATAGCAATCGACAAAAATTGGCTTAGCATGCAAACCACTCAAATTGGCAAGGGCATGTTTAGTTTTTTCGTTGGGGTGTGTCCAAATGTTTTTGACAGTGGATGAGACTATTTGGTAAGTTTCAATGCGCTTTGTCAAAGTTATATTACGGTGGCATAGCTTGGCTAAGACACTATGGCGATCCTCTTTTTGTGTGATTGTCATAAATTTCGCTCCTGCTTAAACGGATGCTGTAACATCCATTTTGTGGGGTTATGTGTGAATGACCGCCCATTTTAACGGGCGTTAATATAGGAATAAATCAATATAATTATTTAGTCAACAATTATATTGATTTTGGAGTGGTTTTTTTGGCACGTCCGGAAACAGAACCTAAAACTGAACTAGCAAAACGTTTTCGTGAAGTGCGGCGCATACTTGGTTTTACGGAGCGTAAACAGTTTGCTGAACATCTTGGTGTAACTGCTGGTTCCATAGGAACTTATGAAACTGGTGTAAGTGAACCTACCGCTTCTGCTCTCTCTAAATACCAAGAAATTTGTGGTGTTTCCTTAGATTGGCTTGTAACTGGCAATGGGGAGATGTTTACAGACATGGCGAAGGCGAAAGCAGCGGGTTTTAAACCGCAGGCGATTCCTGCTGGTCTTATGAAACGGCTTGGTCATTTGGCTTATACGACTTATCATGATGCAAAAATAACACTTCCTCCTGAAGATGTAGCAGAATTAGCGGCAGGGCTTTATGGAAAGTTGCAAGAGCTTATTCACAACATTAACGATATGGAAGAAGTTGAGGCAACTTTGCCTCTTTTAAAACTTCATTTAAAACGTCAAATCGAAGTTGAAAAAGCACACCGAGCAATCCCAGGGAATACTGCTAACAGCTCAGATTGAGAAGTACATATTTTTTATAATGTCTGCGTGCTAAGTCAAGAGTCTATAACATATCATTTAGGGGGAGTATCTTATTTTATTCGTATAGAAAATCCAGAAAGAGTGTAGTCTGTCTATAGAAAATGTTTCTAAAGCATTTTTCATATAATTTCCTTTAATATTAATTTACGAGAGAAATTTCATCCTTGATGAAGATAAAGCCGTTTATAAAAAGAGTTGCGGCTTGTGTACAAGCTAATAAATGGAAAATTTTTTTCAAAAAAAGATGATATTTATAGCACGAATCCTGAAACATTCTTTGGATGAAGAAAATGATACTGATAACACTGAAAATATAACTGGTTATTGGGGGAAAGAATTAAAAATAGCTCTTTTTCGTTTAGTGGTGTTCTATAAAATCCATACAGCAATGAAAATGATTATGGCAGCAATTTGATTGCCATAGATGAATGAAGTTCAAAAGACATAAAGGTAGAGCAGGACAAAAGAAATTTTATAGAACTTTTATCTTTTTCATGAAGAGCATGGAATTAAAAGAGCGAAATTTTTCTTTAGAAATCGCTGAATTATGTTGGTAAAGCTTCCTACAAAAAGAACATATTGTATTATAAGCATGTTATTTTATAGTGAATAATGTTTTTATCATGATAAGCATTCTTTTTTACATTGTGTAAGAATTTTAAAAAATTTATAAGTTTATGTTTATAAGAACAGTTATCATAAAATACCTCTCTTTAGATTTATTGGAAAGTATTTTTGCAAATTTATGAAAAATTATTTTTCATACTCTTGCCATTTTTATTGTGCGCTTTATCTGAAAGATAGAATTGCTCTTTCATGAAGCTATTTTTGTTATGAAATGAATCACGATTTTTTGGATGGAGATTATGTAATATTCTTAAAGCTTGTGTTTTGCTTTATTTTTTAGCTTGAATCCCTCTAGCTAAAAGGGTTGGGGACTTTTCTAGATTCAATGTTTTTGCAGAGACTTTAGGATGATGCCGTAGTGAATATCGGTATCACGGGGGGATAGATTTTATCTTTATTTGTTGGTTTTTGGGGTGCGCGAACAGGGGTTTTGCCATGAGAGTTTTTGCGCCTTGTGATGCTATTGGACTCTGTTGGAGGAGGTTCTTATGAAAAAATTATATTCAACACAAAATTGGGCTAAAGCTGTCTCATTGGGAACAGCAATGGCAGCGCTTTTATCGAGTGTCTCTCCTGTTTTCGCTGCTAATCTTGCGATAAGAGGCGGGGTTATTGAGAGTACAGGTGCTGCCAGTGTATCGTATCAATTTGGTAGTCATGGCAGTATTGTTTTTGCTGGTGATGATGACTTTTGTGGTGTGGATAATGTTGTTGGTCGTGGGGGTAAGCAACAGGAGAGTCTTAATAATAAAATAACTGCAGAACAACAGTATGAAAATTTCATCAATAACCAAGCAGATAACAACGGTCGTCATCCTTATGGCACGACCACTAAAAAGGTTACCTGGCAAAGTGAGGGTATTTTAACCCCAGAAGGTGCTTATATGGGAACAAACACTGGAGGATCTCCAAATATTATGCCTGAAGCTTATGGTGTTTATTCTTTTGTAACCGGTTGTGGAGCTGCGGCAACAGGGAATTATTCAACAGCATTTGGTGCTGGTGCAACTACAAAGGCTGGTGGAGCACAAGCTTTTGGTGTTTCTGCACTTGCAAGCGGAAAAGCAAGTGTTGCCATGGGTGTTAGTTCAGAAGCATCAGGGGATTCTGCGGTTGCTATTGGTGGACTTGCAACCGCTTCTGGTAAAAGTAGTATTGCTTTAGGAACAAAGACAAAAGCAGAAAAAAATTATGCAATTGCTATAGGTTTAGAAGCTGAAGCTAAAGCTTCGGGATCTATTGCGATAGGTAGTAGGAATTCTGACAGAACCGAAGAAGATCCTAACAGAAGAGTAATAGCAGAGGCTGAAAATGCAATTGCTATAGGTACACATACTTACGCTAAAATGGATGATACTGTTGCTATTGGTGCAAATGCACAGGCACTTGTCAAGGATGGTGTTGCGGTAGGTGGGGCATCTGTCTCTCGTGTTGAAAAGGGTGTTTTTGGTTACGATCCTGCAGCAAATGCTCCGATAACAGATAGTAGTATAGCATGGAAAAGTACTGCAGGGGCTTTTAGTGTTGGTGATGTTAATGGGCAGATAACTCGGCAAATTACAGGGGTTGCTGCTGGTACTAACGATACTGATGCTGTGAATGTAGCACAATTAAGAGCTATGAAAGATGTGGTAGCAGGGGCTTGGAAAATTTCTGCTAACGATACAGATCCTACAAATGTTAATCCAAGCGATACAGTAGATTTTTCAGTGAAAAATAGTGACGCAGGAAAAGATAACTTAACGATTGCAAAAAATACTGTAGATAATAAGCATAAAATTGAATTCACTTTGAATGATAATCTTAAGTTAACGAGCGTCACAACAGGTCAAAACTCTATGAGTGAGGATGGCTTTATATTTGCTAATGGGGCCAAAATAACTGTGGATGGTATTGATGCTGGCGATAAAGTAATCACAGGAGTGAAAGCCGGAGAAGATGATACTGATGCAGTGAATTTCAAGCAGCTGAAGGAATTTACATCAGGAATTAAAGGAGGCGGTTGGAAGCTTTCTGTGAATGGTGCGGATACTACAGATGTTAAGGCAAACAGCACAGTGGATCTTTTTGCCGTTAAGCATAAAGATGATGATGGCAGCGACACTGATAATGCAAACATTAGAATTGTGAAAGACGAAAACAATAAAGTATCTTTTGACTTAAATGACTATATTAAAGTGAATCGTGTAGAAACAGGAATAACCTCTTTAAGTAACGCAGGTTTAATGATTAAAGATGGTCCAAGGGTAACAAAAGGAGGTATTCATGCTGGGGGCAAGCAGATTACAGGAGTAGCAGAGGGGACTAAAGATGCTGATGCAGTGAATTATAAACAGCTGAAAGAGATAAGAGATGCTGCTACAACGCATTGGCAGCTTTCTGTTAATGGTGGAAATGGTATATCTATTGGACAAAACGATACAGTGAACTTACAGTCAGCTGGCAAAGAAGGTAGCCAGAATATCAAGATTGTAGGAGATAATGACCGCAATGTAACATTTGATTTAGCTGATAATATTACAGTGACGAGTGTTACCGCAGGCAGAAGCAAGATGAGTGATGATGGCTTTTTGTTTGATGGTGATAAGGGACCAAGGATAACTATTGATGGTATTTCTGCTGGTAAGAAAAAGATTACAGAGGTTGAAAAGGGGACTGACAATACAGATGCAGTGAATGTTGCCCAGCTGAATGAGGTGAGAGAATTGATATCGGAAGCAGGAGGTTGGAAGCTTTCTGTCAATGGTACAGATACTATAAATGTTAAGGCTGGAAGTACAGTGGATCTTTTTGCAGTTAAGCAGAAAGAGGATGATAATAATGAAAGTGAGAACACAAATATAAAAATTGTCAAAAGCAGGGACAATAAAGTATCCTTTGATTTAAGTGAATATATTAAAGTTGGTCGTGTAGAAACGGGGCTGAGCAGCATGAGTAATGCCGGTTTCATGATCAAGGATGGTCCAAATATGACCAAGGGTGGCATTAATGCTGCCAATACAAAAATTACAGGAGTACAAAAGGGTACTAATGAGAATGATGCAGTAAATGTTGCACAGTTGAACGAAGTAAAAAATCAGATAGCCGGAAATAGCCTCGTTAAATGGGATGAAGAGGAGCAGCTTATCACTGTTGGTAAGGAAAAAGAAGGCACCAAAATTAATATTGCAAATATTAACAATCAAAATCGAGTTATTTCTGGTGTTGCTGATGGTGGCCTCGGTGAGGATTCAAAAGATGCAATCAATGGTAGCCAAATTAACAAAATATCTGGAGATGTTGCGAAATATTTTGGTGGAGATGCAGCATTTGAAAATGGCACTTTTGTAGGTCCAAGATATAATTTATCCTTTGTTTCTGCGGATGGTAGTATAGAACAGAAAGTCTTTGAAAATGTTGGTGATGCTTTGACAGGGCTTGATGCGAATGTCAAAAATGTAAATAGTCGTCTAACATATGTAGATAATAAATTTGATCAGAAATTTGCTGATTTTTCTAAAGATGCTTTACTGTGGAGTGATGAGGAAAAAGCTTTTGTTGCACTTCATGGAGAAGGGCGTAAAACAAACAGCAAGATTACGTTTTTGAAGGATGGCGATATTGATGTTAACTCAACAGATGCCATAAATGGTTCGCAACTCTTTAAGACCAATCAAACAGTTGCTAATCTCATTGAGACTTTAAATGGTGTACATAAAGATATATCAAAATATTTTGGCGGTGGTGCAGACGTGATTGCTGGTAAGGCTCCAACTTATATTATTCAGAATAATAAATATAATGATGTTGGATCTGCTTTTAATGAGATTGATGCTTCTATCACAGATATTCATAATCAGATTAACAGTGTGACAAGCAATAGTCTTGTTAAATGGGTTGATGGGCAGAATCTGATCACTATTGGTGCGCAAAAAGGTGGTACAAAAATCAGTATTGCCAATAGTAACGGCAGTGATCGAACAATTTCCGGTGTGAAGGCAGCAGAGCTTAAAGAAAATTCAACTGAAGCTGTAAATGGTTCACAGCTCTTCACTACTAATCAAACTGTTTCTAATCTCATTAATACTTTAAATGATGTACATGAGAATATATCGAATTATTTTGGTGGTGGTGCAAATGTACTTGATGGTTTAGCACCGACCTATGTTATTAGTGGTGAAACATACCGTGATGTTGGTTCTGCTTTCACTGGTGTAAATATTTCCATTAAAAATCTTGATGATAAGATTATTGAAATGAAGGAAAATAACCTTGTACAACAAGAAGGAATTTCAGGTGTTATCACCATTGGTGCCAAAACAGCTGGAACTAAAATTAGTGTTGCAGGCGTTGGCGGTTTAGGACGTACTATTTCTGGTGTGAAAGCGGCGGAGAATGGTGATGAAGCTGTTAACAAAGACCAACTTGATAAAAGTATAAAAGGTATTTCTAAAGATGCCTTACTTTGGAGCGAAGATGAGCAGGCGTTTGTTGCACTTCATGAAAAAGATGGAAAGAAAACGAAGAGCAAACTTAAGTCTCTTTTGGATGGTAACATTTCTAAAGGTTCCACGGATGCTATTACGGGTAATCAGCTTTATGTCATGAGCAACAAGCTTGCTGCTTATTTTGGCGGTGGTGCTAAGTATGAGAATGGCAAATGGACGGCGCCTAGTTTTGAGATTGTTCAAGTTGACGCGAATGGTCGAATTGTTAAGAATAGCTATAATACAGTTGCTGAGGCTTTTGATGGTATTAATAGCGGCATGTCAAATATTAATAACCGTATTGATGATGTCATCAATAAGGTCGATTCAGATGCTTTAAAGTGGAATAAGGATAAAAATGCTTATGATGCTGGTCGCAATGGTCAACCAAGTAAGATTATCAATGTAGTCGATGGTAAAATTGCAGAAGGTTCTAAAGACGCAGTGAATGGTGGACAACTTTGGAAAACCAATGAGCGTGTTACAAAGGTTGAAAATCGTGTTACGGATGTTGAAAATCATGTTAAGATTATCGACAAAAAAGTTGATAACATTTCCAATACGATTGCCGATATTGGTGACACGGTTATCAACATTGAAAACAAAGTTGATACTATTGATAATAAGGTTAACAACATTGCTGAGGATGCTGTTCGATATGACAGAGATGAAAAAGGTCAAAAAACCAATAAAATCACTTTGAAAGGTGGCGATCCGAGTGAGCCTGTTATGATTGATAATGTAGCTGATGGTAAAATTGAAAAAGGTTCGAAAGAAGCTGTAAATGGTGGGCAGCTCCATGATTACACCAAAGAACAAATGAAAATCGTTCTTGATGAATCAAAGCACTACACAGATCAACGGGTGAACAATATCGTTATCGATGCGATTGACGATGCCGTTGAACGTGCTAATAACTATACCAATATGAAGTTTGAGGCTTTAAATTATAGCATAGAAAATGTGCGAAAAGAAGCAAGACAGGCAGCAGCTATTGGTTTAGCAGTATCCAACTTACGCTACAATGATACACCTGGAAAATTAAGTGTTGGATTTGGTAGCGGCTTATGGCGTAGTCAATCTGCATTTGCCTTTGGTGCTGGTTATACATCTGAGAGTGGATCTATTCGATCGAATCTATCTATCACTACTTCTGGTGGGCATTGGGGTATAGGTGCGGGATTCAATATGACACTGAACTGATAATAAACAAAACACTTGAGTAAAAATTTCATTCACCCTTGTTTTATGAGGCAGGGGTGGATTATTTTTATGTCTGTAAAAAATACGCATATGTAATTTTAAAAATATATAATTATAAATAAGGGTCTAAAAAACAGAAAAAACCTATATTCTCATTAAAGAAAACGAAATTTATAAGAAATACAATTTTTTAATAAATTACACGTTCATTATTTTCTGCTTTAAAATTTTAATGCTAAGCAGCTTTGAGTATTTTGTAGATAGAAAAAATCAGTTCTCCTTTACTCTCCATAAAATTGTAAATTTACTACCAACCCTCTGGTGGAGAAAAATATGTTTTTAAATATATTTTTATTTCTTTACTAAAGAGATGATAAAAATGATATGCTACATTCGCTAACAATAATTTAAATTTTCGTGTTATTGTTTGTCTTTTATGATGGTATTTTCATAGGTTTAGCAGTTGCTATAATCTTGTTGAGTATTGCTCTTGGAAGTTTTGTTGGGATTATGGGAGGAAAGAGTGTAAGTACATCTATGTTTACAAACAAATAAGAGCCAACATCAAATAATAACAATTGAGTGTTCATTATATGCTGAAGGCAATGCAAAATTATAGTGTTGATGACGAAACACGATTCTCTGGTATTTTGGCGCTTGAAGGAGGGCAATAAAGGTAATAAAGTTTTTTTTACTTACTGGAAAAGTTAAGGCTGCATTTAATAGTTACATGTAGTTCACTCAAACATGCACGTGTTATTGGTGATACTCGTTAAAACAGCAATACGCATTCTAATTTTAATAGTTCAGGAAAGAAATAAGGCATAAGCATAGGATTTAGGGATTAACAATAATGCCCCATTGTGTATTTTCAGGAAAAACCACCAGTCTTATAATATTGACTTATTTCACTCATAAAAACATCTTTCTTTAGCACTTTGCTAAAAAAAGAGAATACCCTTTTAAAATTCTAGTACTGACTCTCTAAATAAAAAGTGATGAATTAAAAACTAAGAAAATAGTATTCCATTTGCAAAAAAATAACCAATAAGTTAAGAATTAAGCAAATTTTAACAAATACACAAAAGTACAAATCCCCTTTCCTTAAGAAAAGCAAAACACACTTACTTTAACATTTAAAAATATAAAATTTTTACCTTTTTAATTACGTTCTAAATTTTTGATATGTTAGAAAAAACTACATTTAAGAATTCACCAAGCACTTAAATATGTCTTTTGTGTTTATATTAAAATTTTTTTCATTGGGAAATTTGTTATGAAAAAAAATATATATAAAATTAGTAGGGAATGATTTAAAATTCTTTCATTTTACTTTTATTAGAATTCTGTCATTGTCTTCAATAGCTGCACTTTTGTCGAGTATTTCTCCTATTTTTTCAAAAAATCTTGATTCAAGAGAAGGAGTTTCTACAAATATAAAGAGCGTTGCTGTAGTTTATTCCCAAAATGTTATCTCTGTTTATGATGCTTCTATCGGTTGTTTGGGGACTCTTGATGTACAAAAAGATAAGTATGTAGCAATGCTGAATATGGCACTGGCACCAGAAGTTAATACTTTGAACGACTATGCAAATTTTTTAATCAGAACCCTTTTTGATGTGAGCGGTGATAATTTTGTTGTAAATACTCTTATAGCAGATGGCAGTAACCGATCGAAAAGAGCGGTATGTATAAAGTAAAAAAAGAAACAATCTATCATCAGTCTGCAGTTGTTTATTCGAAATAATTTGTCTCCTCAACAGCTTAAACAAAATGATGAAGATACAAGGGATTATTAATGTGTCTAATACCAGTGATTCATTCTCAAAAATGCAACGTAATGTATCGAGAAACAGTGTCATTTTTGGTAATAATGTTAATGCAAAAGTCGTTGGCAGTGTTGTTATTGGCTCTAAGGCAGAGGTGTTTTAAAACGAAGAGATGCTGATGGTAAGAAAACGAATAAGGTCACGTTAGTAGGTGGGAGTGAAAGTGAGCCAGTATTGATAGACAATGTAGCAGATGGTAAAATTGAAGCAGACTCTAAGCAGGCAGTCAATGGAGGTCAGTTGCGTGATTATACTGAGCAACAGATGAAGATAGTGCTTGATGATGCGAAGAAATATACGGATGAGCAGGTCAAGGATAGAGTAAGCAATGGAGTTAATGAAGCGAAATCTTATACGGATATGAAGTTTGAAACGTTAAGCTACGTGGTTGAGGATGTTCGGAAAGCAGCAAGACAGGCGGTAGCTATGGGTTTGGCAGTGTCCAACTTACGTTACTATGATATACCGGGATCTTTAAGTCTTTCATTTGGTACGGGTATATGGCGTAATCAGTCTGCATTTGCTATTGGTGTTGGTTATACATCTGAAGATGGCAATATTCGTTCTAATTTATCTATCACGAGTGCTGATAGTCATTGGGACATAGGAGCTGGCTTAAGAATAAAGCTGAATTGATAAGATTAAATAGCTTTTTTATAAGCAGTTAATCTATTTTTTACTGAATTTACAGAGTGTAAGCTTTTATAGAAGTGTGTTGTTTTTTTTGAAAAGGAATCGTATTGTTCACAAAAAGTACTGTTTTTATTATGAACTAAAAATTTTAGCTTGCTATTTTACTCAATAGCGGATAGTGATACAAAAGGTATATTAGTAATACTCATTTTAATTAGACTTCAAAAGGGGATGAAGTAATGCGTAAAAGACGAAACGCCACTCTAAAAGCAAATTTACATACCGCATCACACTCAATATAAAGAAACACTCGTAACAGAAATCAACTAAACAGACAGATTTCTTTTAAATATTCTTCAGATTCTCTTATTATTAAGAAAAGATGCTCCTTAATGAAAAAACTTTTTAATAAAACACATAGCAATAAAAGAATGATTAAAATATTATTTAAACAACACCACCCTAACGTAAAACGTCTTAATATTTAAAACAGAAAAATTCTTTTTTAAGTACACAACAAAAACAGCCAATCAACCCCTCTTACAATCCAAATGCGCCATTTACACGCTTCCTACCAAGCTTTCGCATCTAGATTTCATTACAGAAAGTACACACAAAATAAAAATAAAGACTCAACACGCTCCCAATTTGATCACCCTCCTTATTTCAATCCTCATTACAAGGGAGTAGGTAATACTAAAATGTGTCTTTTTTATGTTTTGGATGTGCTTTGTAATTTTTTTCATTGGAGAATTTATTATGAAAAAATTATCTGTCACATCAAAGAGACAATATAATTTATATGCTTCGCCTATTTCTCGACGTTTATCTTTGTTAATGAAGCTCTCATTGGAAACTGTAACAGTTATGTTCTTATTGGGTGCATCTCCTGTATTGGCTTCGAATCTTGCGCTTACAGGAGCAAAGAATCTGAGTCAAAACTCTCCAGGTGTAAATTACTCTAAAGGTAGCCATGGTAGTATTGTTCTCTCTGGTGATGATGATTTTTGCGGTGCGGATTATGTTCTTGGTCGTGGAGGCAATTCTACTGTACGTAATGGGATTCCAATAAGTGTAGAAGAAGAATATGAGAGATTTGTCAAACAAAAATTAATGAATAATGCTACTTCTCCTTATAGTCAGAGTTCAGAGCAACAAGTTTGGACTGGTGATGGGCTAACAAGCAAAGGTTCGGGTTATATGGGAGGGAAGTCGACTGACGGTGATAAAAATATCTTGCCTGAGGCTTATGGTATATATTCTTTTGCAACTGGTTGTGGTTCTTCTGCGCAGGGGAATTATTCAGTTGCATTTGGTGCAAATGCAACTGCACTTACTGGGGGGTCGCAAGCTTTTGGTGTTGCTGCACTTGCAAGTGGAAGGGTAAGTGTTGCTATTGGTGTAGGGTCAGAAGCGACGGGAGAGGCTGGAGTTTCTTTGGGTGGACTCTCAAAGGCAGCTGGTGCTCGTAGTGTTGCTATAGGGACGCGGGCCAACGCTTACGGTGAAGAATCTATTGCGATAGGTGGTGGCTTAAAACAGGGCAGTGATAATAAGATCGGTTCAGCTGTAGCGCAGGGTCTGAAAGCGATTTCTATAGGTTCTGATTCTGTTGGTTTTCAGCACTATGCAGTTGCTATTGGTGCTAAATCCCGTGCTCTTCTCTTGAAAAGTGTTGCCTTGGGTTCTTATTCTGTTGCTGATGTTGATGCTGGCGTTAGAGGTTATGATCCTGTGGAGGATGAGCCATCGAAAAACGTTAGTTTTGTATGGAAAAGCTCTGTAGGTGCTGTTAGTGTTGGTAATCGTAAAGAAGGCTTAACGCGACAAATTATAGGAGTTGCAGCTGGTACTGAAGACACTGATGCAGTAAATGTTGCACAGCTAAAAGCATTAAGGGGAATGATATCAGAAAAAGGAGGTTGGAATCTTACTGTTAATAATGACAATAATACAGTTGTTAGTTCAGGTGGTGCATTAGATTTGTCATCTGGAAGTAAAAATCTCAAAATTGCAAAAGATGGAAAAAAGAATAATGTAACCTTTGATGTCGCTAGGGATCTCACGTTAAAGAGCATAAAATTAGACGGTGTTACTTTAAATGAAACAGGTTTATTTATTGCAAACGGACCACAAATCACCGCTTCAGGTATTAATGCTGGTAGTCAAAAAATTACAGGCGTAGCAGAGGGTACTGATGCGAACGATGCAGTAAACTTTGGACAACTGAAGAAAATTGAAACAGAAGTCAAAGAACAAGTAGCAGCCAGTGGCTTTGTGAAACAGGATAGCGATACAAAATACCTTACCATTGGTAAGGATACAGATGGCGATACAATCAATATTGCTAATAACAAAAGTGATAAGCGTACTCTCATGGGCATAAAGGAGGGTGACATCTCAAAAGACTCGAGTGAAGCTATCACCGGTTCACAGCTATTTACTACAAATCAAAATGTGAAAACTGTATCAGATAATCTCCAAACAGCAGCCACGAATATAGCTAAGACTTTTGGAGGTGATGCCAAATATGAAGATGGTGAATGGACTGCTCCGACATTTAAAGTTAAAACTGTTACCGGTGAAGGCAAGGAAGAAGAGAAGACGTATCAGAATGTAGCGGATGCCTTGGCTGGAGTTGGAAGTTCCATCACCAATGTTCAGAATAAAGTGACTGAACAAGTTAATAATGCGATTACTAAAGTGGAAGGCGATGCCTTATTATGGAGCGATGAAGCTAATGCCTTTGTGGCGCGTCATGAAAAGAGTAAGTTAGAAAAAGGCGCATCTAAAGCGACACAAGAAAACAGCAAGATTACGTATCTGTTAGATGGTGATGTTTCGAAAGATTCCACGGATGCTATTACAGGTAAACAGCTTTATTCATTAGGTGATAAGATTGCATCTTATTTAGGTGGTAACGCTAAATATGAGAATGGTGAATGGACTGCACCTACCTTTAAGGTTAAAACAGTTAAGGAAGATGGTAAGGAAGAAGAGCAGACGTATCATAATGTAGCAGCGGCTTTTGAAGGAGTTGGTACGTCTTTCACGAATGTGAAAAATGAAATTACTAAACAGATTAATCATCTCCAGTCTGATGATTCAGCGGTTGTTCATTATGATAAAGATGATAAAAACGGCAGTATTAATTATGCGAGTGTAACCTTGGGTAAAGGTAAAGATTCTGCAGCTGTTACCCTTCATAATGTCGCTGCAGGTAATATTGCTAAGGATTCACATGATGCAATCAATGGTAGCCAAATTTATTCTCTGAACGAGCAACTTGCGACCTATTTTGGTGGCGGTGCTGGTTATAATAAGGAAGGCAAATGGACTGCTCCAACTTTTACAGTCAAGACAGTTAAGGAAGATGGTGAGGAAGAAGAGAAGACGTATCAGAATGTAGCGGAAGCTTTGACTGGAGTTGGTACGTCTTTCACCAATATAAAAAGTGAGATTACTAAACAGATTGCTAATGAGATTAGCAATGTAACAGGTGATAGTCTTGTTAAGAAAGATCTCGATACGAATCTTATCACCATTGGTAAAGAAGTAGCAGGTACTGAAATCAATATAGCAAGCGTTTCTAAAGCTGACCGGACTCTTTCTGGTGTTAAGGAAGCAGTAAAAGATAATGAAGCTGTTAACAAAGGGCAGCTTGATAAAGGTTTGAAGCATCTTTCTGACAGTCTCCAGTCCGAAGATTCAGCAGTTGTTCATTATGATAAAAAGACAGATGAAACTGGTGGCATTAATTATACGAGCGTGACGTTGGGAGGTAAAGATAAGACCCCTGTTGCCCTTCATAATGTCGCTGATGGTAGTATTTCCAAGGATTCACATGATGCCATCAATGGCGGACAGATTCATACAATCGGTGAGGATGTTGCAAAATTCTTGGGTGGAGCAGCAAGCTTTAACAACGGTGCTTTTACCGGCCCAACTTATAAGTTGTCGAATATTGATGCAAAGGGTGATGTACAACAGAGTGAGTTTAAAGATATAGGTTCAGCCTTTGCGGGTCTTGATACGAACATCAAGAATGTCAATAATAATGTAACGAATAAGTTTAATGAACTTACTCAAAACATAACGAATGTTACGCAACAGGTAAAAGGCGATGCCTTATTATGGAGCGATGAAGCCAATGCCTTTGTGGCGCGTCATGAAAAGAGCAAGTTAGGAAAAGGTGCATCTAAAGCGACACAAGAAAACAGCAAGATTACGTATCTGTTAGATGGTGATGTTTCGAAAGATTCCACGGATGCTATTACAGGTAAACAGCTTTATTCATTAGGTGATAAGATTGCATCTTATTTAGGTGGTAACGCTAAATATGAGGATGGTGAATGGACTGCACCTACCTTTAAGGTTAAAACAGTTAAGGAAGATGGTAAGGAAGAAGAGAAGACTTATCAGAATGTAGCGGAAGCTTTGACTGGAGTTGGTACGTCTTTCACGAATGTGAAAAATGAAATTACTAAACAGATTAATCATCTCCAGTCTGATGATTCAGCGGTTGTTCATTATGATAAGAATAAAGATGAAACTGGTGGCATTAATTATGCGAGTGTAACCTTGGGTAAAGGTAAAGATTCTGCAGCTGTTACCCTTCATAATGTTGCTGATGGTAGTATTTCCAAGGATTCACGTGATGCCATCAATGGTAGCCAAATTTATTCTCTGAACGAGCAACTTGCGACCTATTTTGGCGGCGGTGCTAAGTACGAGAATGGCCAATGGACCGCTCCTATTTTTAAAGTCAAGACAGTTAAGGAAGATGGTGAGGAAGAAGAGAAGACGTATCAGAATGTAGCGGAAGCTTTGACTGGAGTTGGTACGTCTTTCACAAATATAAAGAGTGAGATTACTAAACAGATTGCTAATGAGATTAGCAGTGTAACAGGTGATAGTCTTGTTAAGAAAGATCTCGCCACGAATCTTATCACCATTGGTAAAGAAGTAGCAGGTACTGAAATCAATATAGCAAGCGTTTCTAAAGCTGACCGGACTCTTTCTGGTGTTAAGGAAGCAGTAAAAGATAATGAAGCTGTTAACAAAGGGCAGCTTGATACCAATATCAAGAAAGTAGAAGATAAATTAACAGAAGCAGTCGGTAAAGTTACGCAACAGGTGAAAGGTGATGCTTTATTGTGGAGCAATGAAGATAACGCGTTTGTTGCTGATCATGGTAAGGATAGTGCAAAGACAAAGAGCAAGATTACACATTTATTAGATGGAAATATTGCGTCTGGCTCAACCGATGCCGTTACCGGTGGTCAACTCTATTCTCTGAACGAGCAACTTGCGACCTATTTTGGCGGCGGTGCTAAGTACGAGAATGGCCAATGGACTGCACCTACCTTTAAGGTTAAAACAGTTAACGGTGAAGGCAAGGAAGAAGAGCAGACTTATCAGAATGTAGCGGAAGCTTTGACTGGAGTTGGTGCGTCTTTCATGAATGTTCAGAATAAAATTACTAATGAAATTACCAATCAAGTTAATAACGCAATTACGAAAGTAGAAGGCGATAGTCTTGTGAAGCAAGATAATCTTGGTATTATTACGCTTGGTAAAGAAAGAGGTGGTTTGAAAGTTGATTTTGCAAATCGTGATGGTTTAGATCGGACTCTTTCTGGTGTAAAGGAAGCGGTAAACGATAATGAAGCAGTTAATAAAGGCCAGCTTGATGCCGATATCAGTAAAGTTAATAATAATGTAACGAATAAGTTTAATGAACTTACTCAAAACATAACGAATGTTACGCAACAGGTAAAAGGCGATGCCTTATTATGGAGCGATGAAGCTAATGCCTTTGTGGCGCGTCATGAAAAGAGTAAGTTAGAAAAAGGCGTATCTAAAGCGACACAAGAAAATAGCAAGATTACGTATCTGTTAGATGGTGATATTTCGAAAGGTTCCACGGATGCCGTTACCGGTGGTCAGCTTTATTCTCTGAACGAGCAACTTGCGACCTATTTTGGTGGCGATGCTAAGTACGAGAATGGCCAATGGACTGCACCTACCTTTAAGGTTAAAACAGTTAACGGTGAAGGCAAGGAAGAAGAGCAGACGTATCATAATGTAGCAGCAGCTTTTGAAGGAGTTGGTACGTCTTTCACCAATATAAAAAGTGAGATTACTAAACAGATTAATAATGAGATTAGCAATGTAAAAGGTGATAGTCTTGTTAAGAAAGATCTCGCCACGAATCTTATCACCATTGGTAAAGAAGTAGCGGGTACTGAAATCAATATAGCAAGCGTTTCTAAAGCTGACCGGACTCTTTCTGGTGTAAAGGAAGCAGTAAAAGATAATGAAGCTGTTAACAAAGGGCAGCTTGATACCAATATCAAGAAAGTAGAAGATAAATTAACAGAAGCAGTCGGTAAAGTTACGCAACAGGTAAAAGGTGATGCTTTATTGTGGAGCAATGAAGATAACGCGTTTGTTGCTGATCATGGTAAGGATAGCGCAAAGACAAAGAGCAAGATTACACATTTATTAGATGGAAATATTGCGTCTGGCTCAACCGATGCCGTTACCGGTGGTCAGCTTTATTCTCTGAACGAGCAACTTGCGACCTATTTTGGCGGCGGTGCTAAGTACGAGAATGGCCAATGGACTGCACCTACCTTTAAGGTTAAAACAGTTAACGGAGATGGCAAGGAAGAAGAGCAGACTTATCAGAATGTAGCGGAAGCTTTGACTGGAGTTGGTACGTCTTTCACGAATGTTCAGAATAAAATTACTAATGAAATTACCAATCAAGTTAATAACGCAATTACGAAAGTAGAAGGCGATAGTCTTGTGAAGCAAGATAATCTTGGTATTATTACGCTTGGTAAAGAAAGAGGTGGTTTGAAAGTTGATTTTGCAAATCGTGATGGTTTAGATCGGACTCTTTCTGGTGTAAAGGAAGCGGTAAACGATAATGAAGCAGTTAATAAAGGCCAGCTTGATGCCAATATCAGTAAAGTTAATAATAATGTAACGAATAAGTTTAATGAACTTACTCAAAACATAACGAATGTTACACAACAAGTTCAAGGTGATACTTTATTATGGAGCGATGAAGCTAATGCCTTTGTGGCGCGTCATGAAAAGAGTAAGTTAGAAAAAGGCGTATCTAAAGCGACACAAGAAAATAGCAAGATTACGTATCTGTTAGATGGTGATATTTCGAAAGGTTCCACGGATGCCGTTACCGGTGGTCAGCTTTATTCTCTGAACGAGCAACTTGCGACCTATTTTGGCGGCGGTGCTAAGTACGAGAATGGTGAATGGACCGCACCTACCTTTAAGGTTAAAACAGTTAACGGTGAAGGCAAGGAAGAAGAGCAGACGTATCATAATGTAGCAGCAGCTTTTGAAGGAGTTGGTACGTCTTTCACCAATATAAAAAGTGAGATTACTAAACAGATTGATAATGAGATTATCAATGTAAAAGGTGATAGTCTTGTTAAGAGAGATCTCGCTACGAATCTCATCACCATTGGTAAAGAAATAGAAGGCAGTGCAATCAATATTGCTAATAAGAGTGGTGAAGCTCGGACCATTTCTGGTGTAAAGGAAGCAGTAAACAATAATGAAGCTGTTAACAAAGGGCAACTTGATACCAATATCAAGAAAGTAGAAGATAAATTAACAGAAGCAGTCGGTAAAGTTACGCAACAGGTAAAAGGTGATGCTTTATTGTGGAGCAATGAAGATAACGCGTTTGTTGCTGATCATGGTAAGGATAGCGCAAAGACAAAGAGTAAGATTACACATTTATTAGATGGAAATATTGCGTCTGGCTCAACCGATGCCGTTACCGGTGGTCAACTCTATTCTCTTAACGAGCAACTTGCGACCTATTTTGGCGGCGGTGCTAAGTACGAGAATGGCCAATGGACTGCACCTAGCTTTAAGGTTAAAACAGTTAAGGAAGATGGCAAGGAAGAAGAGCAGACGTATCAGAATGTAGCGGAAGCTTTGACTGGAGTTGGTACGTCTTTCACGAATGTGAAAAATGAAATTACTAAACAGATTAATCATCTCCAGTCTGATGATTCAGCGGTTGTTCATTATGATAAGAATAAAGATGAAACTGGTACCATTAATTATGCGAGTGTAACCTTGGGTAAAGGTAAAGATTCTGCAGCTGTTACCCTTCATAATGTCGCCGATGGTAGTATTTCCAAGGATTCACGTGATGCCATCAATGGTGGACAGATTCATACAATCGGTGAGGATGTTGCAAAATTCTTGGGTGGAGATGCAGCTTTTAAAGATGGTGCTTTTACCGGCCCAACTTATAAGTTGTCGAATATTGATGCAAAGGGTGATGTACAACAGAGTGAGTTTAAAGATATAGGTTCAGCCTTTGCGGGTCTTGATACGAACATCAAGAATGTCAATAATAATGTAACGAATAAGTTTAATGAACTTACTCAAAGCATAACGAATGTTACGCAACAGGTAAAAGGCGATTCCTTATTATGGAGCGATGAAGCCAATGCCTTTGTGGCGCGTCATGAAAAGAGCAAGTTAGAAAAAGGTGCATCTAAAGCGATACAAGAAAATAGCAAGATTACGTATCTGTTAGATGGTAATGTTTCGAAAGGTTCCACGGATGCCGTTACTGGTGGTCAGCTTTATTCAATGAGCAACATGCTTGCGACCTATTTAGGTGGTAACGCTAAATATGAGAATGGTGAATGGACCGCACCTACCTTTAAGGTTAAAACAGTTAACGGTGAAGGCAAGGAAGAAGAGCAAACTTATCAGAATGTAGCGGAAGCTTTGACTGGAGTTGGTACGTCTTTCACCAATATAAAAAGTGAGATTGCCAAACAGATTAATCATCTCCAGTCTGATGATTCAGCGGTTATTCATTATGATAAGAATAAAGATGAAACTGGCACCATTAATTATGCGAGTGTAACTTTGGGTAAAGGTGAAGATTCTGCAGCTGTTGCCCTTCATAATGTCGCTGCAGGTAATATTGCTAAGGATTCACGTGATGCAATCAATGGTTCTCAGCTTTATTCTTTGAACGAGCAGTTATTGACCTATTTTGGCGGTAATGCTGGCTATAAAGATGGGCAATGGATAGCTCCCAAATTCCAAGTTTCGCAGTTCAAGAGTGATGGTAGTTCTGGTGAGAAGGAGAGCTATGATAATGTAGCGGCTGCGTTTGAAGGAGTTAACAAAAGTCTTGCAGGTATGAACGAGCGTATTAATAATGTTGTTACTGCTGGCCAGAATGTTTCGTCGAACAGTTTAAATTGGAATGAGACAGAGGGAGGTTATGACGCTCGTCATAATGGTGTGGACAGTAAGCTCACGCATGTAGAGAATGGTGACGTATCCGAAAAATCGAAAGAAGCCGTTAATGGAAGTCAACTATGGAATACGAATGAGAAAGTTGAAGCGGTTGAGAAGGATGTAAAGAATATTGAGAAGAAGGTACAAGATATTGCTACAGTAGCAGATAGTGCTGTTAAGTATGAGAAAGATAGTACTGGCAAGAAAACGAATGTAATCAAATTAGTTGGTGGGAGTGAAAGTGATCCAGTATTGATAGACAATGTAGCGGATGGTGACATTAAAGAAGGCTCTAAGCAGGCAGTCAATGGAGGTCAGTTGCGTGATTATACTGAGAAACAGATGAAGATAGTGCTTGAAGATGCGAAGAAATATACGGATGAACGCTTCAATGATGTCGTCAATAATGGTGTTAATGAGGCTAAAGCTTATACAGATATGAAGTTTGAGGCTTTAAGTTACGCTGTTGAGGATGTCCGTAAAGAAGCAAGACAGGCGCAGCTATTGGTTTGGCGGTATCTAACTTACGTTACTATGATATACCGGGATCTTTAAGTCTTTCATTTGGTACGGGCATATGGCGTAGTCAGTCTGCATTTGCTGTTGGTGCTGGTTATACATCTGAAGATGGAAATATTCGTTCTAATTTATCTATCACGAATGCTGGAGGTCACTGGGGAGTAGGCGCAGGGATTACTTTGAGGCTGAAATGATAAAAAAAACTGATATCATGATAGAAAAACGAAGTATTTTGATAAATATTCTGTTCTTCCTTGCCTTATTAGGCAAGGGAGAAAGTTTTGCTGACGAAAATAATAGTGTTTATACGGTGCATCCACCGCACTTATCTATTCCTAATGGAGCAGCTGGTGAAACACGTCGAATCATTATGCAGTTTTATTATTGGACTTTAATTTGTGATGAAAAACAAAAGCTTAAGCAAGGCATATGTAATGTGACGCAAACTGTCCATGATAAGGAAGGCAATACTATTTTCAGTTGGTCTCTTGTTTCTACGAAAAATGGTCAAGCAGTAATGCTCTTTCGAACATTGCCAAATGCTGATACAAATGTTCCTATTCGCATGTTTGTGGAAAGCGTAAAAAAACCTGTTCTCATTCATTATAAGCAATGTAATGAAGAAATCTGCTTGGCACAGTCGCCTGTAGGACCAGTTCTGAGTAAACAAATAGAGCAGAACAAAGAAGTACGTATTTCCTATAAGGTTAAAGAGGGAAAGATATTTTCTTTTACTGTGCCATTTAAAGGGTTAAGTGCAGCAGTTTATTCTTTGCAACGATAGACTATTTAGACTGCTTTTAGTAGGATTATTTTGGCATAATTGTTGCATTGCATTTTCAGATCTAAATGAAAAATACCATAAGTAATTAGATCAATATGGTAGAGAGATAGTTTATTCAAACGAGAGCACATTTTACAAATGTAGAGTTTACCGTAAGTTGTTTTTCTGCAATAGAAAATCACAGCGAGTTTTTTCACAGAGCTTATAGAGTGAGTGCTGTTAGTCGTTACCATTAAAAATTTACTGAGAAAAACCAGTTTAAAACTAAATACAATAAAAAATAATATTGGCTTTTTTGGACGAAAAAGAGATCAGCTTTTTGTAAAATCTCGTACGTAGTTTTAGGAAAATATTATTCAATAGTAAGAGATATTATTTGAAGTACTGCAGTAATTTTGATGATGCTATCATAATTCATAGCAATAATCTTATAATGCTTTTATGATACGAATACAAAATTTAACTATGGTAAAATCCTTAGAATTATAAGTTCATTTTTTCTAAATGAGAGCGATTTCAAAGAAAATGCTTTAAAATCTTTTTTCTTATTATCTAATTTAAATATATTACCAATCGTTTTTTACAAGGGAGTTTCTTAGAAACACACTTAATAAGAATTATACAAGAGAGATAGAAGGCTATAAAATAAATATCAGCATAAACGATTAATTGATAATTTCAAATTTATAAAGAGAAATATGCTGTTGCGGAAAATTTTTGTTTTTTCAATAATCAATGTGTTTTTCAGAAACTTGAGTGATGCTACCATGGAAAAACTTGATAATAGAAAATAATAATATTTTTTTAGAGAGTGGTAATTTGATGCTGCATTGTTACTTTAGCTCTAGTAATGAGCAGAGGGAGAGTTCTCGCATTTGTTTATGGGGGAACACGCTTAAGGGATAAGAAGAAATGACCCCATTAGATTATGGTTTAAAAGAGTCAAAGCAAGGAAGAGTGCGCGATACCAAAACAGAGCAATTGTCTGGTCACCATGGTAGCAAGCAAAATAATCATTCTACGTTTTTACAAATAGAGGCATGTTCTATTTCTGTTGATATAAAGAAAAAACAGAGAAAAAGACGTTGGAAACAGAAACAATCACTTATTCAATCAAATACAGCTTGTAATTTCCGAGGCCGAGCGATTGGAGGTGTCAAAAAAACAAAAAATCAAAAAACTTCTTTTTTTCCACGTTTCTCTCAATCAAAATCCTTACCTCTTTATGCGGCTCTTGATTTGGGAACAAATAATTGTCGTCTTCTTATCGCATCTCCTAGTGAACCGGGGTATTTTCAAGTTGTTGATGCTTTTTCACGTATCGTACGATTAGGAGAGGGATTGGTAAATAACGGTTTTCTTAATACACAAGCTATGGACCGTGCGATTGAAGCATTAAAAATTTGTCATTTAAAGTTAAAACAAAGGCATATTAAGCGTTATCGATTGGTTGCAACAGAAGCTTGTCGTTCGGCAAAAAATGGTAGACATTTTATTCAACGCGTTTTGGATGAGACTGGTCTTAAATTGGAAATTGTTGATCGGGAAACAGAGGCACGTTTTGCTGTTTCAGGGTGTGGTACGCTTATTGAGCCGAATACTGATGCAATTGTACTTTTTGATATTGGAGGAGGCTCATCGGAAATTGTGCTTCTTGATGTTTCCCAAAAGCGTTCTTTGCGTTTAGCTGAACAGATTACGGCTTGGACTTCTCTTCCTGTTGGTGTTGTTACACTTGCTGAACGTTTTGGAGGGAGTGATATTAGTTTAAATGATTTTGAAAAGATGAAAAGCTATGTGCGGGGTTTTTTAAATAATTTTTCAGATCGTTATAAATTGGGAATTTTAGCGCAGGGCTCTAAGTTTCATCTTTTAGGAACTTCAGGAACGATTACTGCTTTAGCAGGAATGCACCTTAATTTAGAGCGTTACGACCGGAAGAAAATTGATGGCATTTGGATGAATGATGCGGACATTACTCTTATGATGCAGCGCTTATTATCATGGGACGTAAAAAAACGTGGAACCAATCCTTGTATTGGGCGAGAGAGAGCGGATTTAATTTTAGCCGGTTGTGCAATTTTAGACGTTATTCGAGAAGTTTGGCCTAGTCAACGTTTGAGAGTTGCTGATCGTGGTTTGAGAGAAGGGATTTTAATAGACCTGATGTTAAACGATGGTGTATGGCGCCACTATAAGAAAAGGAGAAGCTTCAAGCGTTAGCAAGTTATCTGAATATGGAGACAACGAAAAGCTATGAAAAAAACGACAAAAAAAACGGCTGGTGGATATGGAGGGTCAGGATCACATAAATTATATCAGCGTGTAAAGAAAAAAGCAGGGACTATCACAGCCTCGTCGCGGAGATGGTTAGAGAGGCATTTGAATGATCCTTATGTGCATCAGTCGAAAGTGGATGGTTATCGTTCGCGTGCGGCTTATAAACTTATCGAAATTAATCAACGCTATAAGTTTCTCAAAAAAGGTCAAAAGATTATTGATCTGGGAGCTGCACCGGGGGGATGGTGTCAGGTATCAGGGTGTATTGTAGGGTCGAGTGATGAAAAGCCTAGTGTGGTTGGTATTGATTATTTACATGTTGACCCATTACCTGGGGTTGTGATGCTGGAAATGGATTTTTTACATTCAGATGCACCGCAGAAATTAATTGATGCTTTAGGGACAAAGCCGGATGTAGTACTTTCTGATATGGCCGCACCAACAACAGGCCATCGTCAGACGGATCATTTAAGGACGATTTATTTATGTGAAGTTGCTGCTGATTTTGCTCTTTCAGTTCTCAAGCCTGGGGGGCATTTTTTAGCAAAGGCTTTTCAAGGAGGGGCAGAAAATACCCTTCTCACGACATTAAAACAGAACTTTAAGACAGTCCATCATGTTAAACCACCTGCAAGCCGGTCGGAATCAGTAGAGCTTTATCTTCTAGCGCTCGAATTTAAAGCAAAAACAGAAAGAAAAGAGCAACTTTTTCTTTTTTAGAAAGTTTAAGTTTAATGACATATTGAAGTGACCGAATATTGTTCGACAATTTAAATAATTTTAAGTGAAGTAGACTCTAAAAGGGCACATAAATCCACTGTAAAAACATTTGTGTCCCCTATGGTAGTAGGGCATAATCAGGTACCCTTGCATGCCTTATTAACTGAATACAAGCTTTGTCTTATTATAAATTTTACTTTTTCAAAAAATCAACAATTTAATATTTTGCCTTTTCCTTCTAAGGGCTGCTACTATAAAACGTTTTTCTGAGTATTTTAAAGTCACTATATTTCCTAAAAATGCTTACTAAAGCAGACTTGTTTTGATTTATTGAGAGACTATCAGCAAAGGCTCATTTATGATTTTTGCATTGCCTTTCTAAGGAAAATTAGTATTAAGACGATAAGATCTATATACAGATATGAGGGAACTTCTCGCAAAGCATTTATAATGATTAGTTTTTTCATATTTCGATTGAAGTGGGGCTTAGTGACACCCTTGGCAGTTGTATAGTCCTTCTTACGCTTTTCATTATATTCAGAACCTATTGCAATACTGCTTTTACCAAAACTGTGAGTCATATTTTTTGTTCATTCCATTTAGATTCCTTGCCGCTGATAGTATCGCATTTTGTGTCATTGTAATCTATTTCTTTCCAAAATTATTATGCTTCTTAAAGTGCGGTAGAGGAAACAAATCCATCCATGACTTGGCTTATCTTCCTTGGAATAGTTTTTTATCCATAAAATTAACTCTAGTCGATCACCAATATTCCTATTATTTTGTAAGAGTATTAGTTATAATATTATGACTTTAGTTTTTTTTATCCTCTTTTCTCTAAAGGCGAGGATTTTTTCAAACAGTTGTCAGTGATATTTTTTATAGTTTTTCTTTCTTAAATGATGAAAAACTGGTAAAATGAATATATTACCTATACAGGTAGAGGGATTGATTCCTCGGTGAGCATTTCCAATGAAATTTCTTGATCAAGCTAAAGTTTATATTCGTTCTGGTAATGGGGGAGCAGGTGCGATATCATTTCGTCGTGAAAAATTTATAGAATTTGGTGGGCCAGATGGAGGCGATGGAGGGCGCGGGGGTGATGTTTGGGCACTTGTTGTTGATGGGTTGAATACGCTGATTGATTATCGCTACCAGCAGCATTTTAGAGCAAAAACAGGGGGGCATGGCAAGGGACGTAATATGACCGGTCAAAAGGGTGATGATATTATCCTTAAAGTACCGGTAGGGACGCAAATTTTTGAAGAAGATAATACGACATTAATCTGTGATTTAACGGAAGTTGGACAACGTTATCGTCTTGCAAAAGGAGGAAATGGCGGTTTTGGGAATCTTCATTTTACGACATCTACAAATCGGGCACCTCGCCGTGCTAATCCGGGTTTGTCTGGAGAAGAGCGCACACTTTGGCTTCGTTTGAAGTTAATCGCTGATGCGGGGATTATTGGTTTGCCGAATGCTGGAAAGTCAACTTTTTTAGCTTCCGTGACGGCAGCAAAGCCAAAAGTTGCGGATTATCCTTTTACGACTCTCTATCCTCACCTTGGTGTTGCGCGTATTGATGCTCGTGAATTTGTGTTAGCTGATATTCCTGGACTCATTGAAGGAGCACATGAAGGCGTGGGGATTGGAGACCGTTTTTTAGGGCATGTAGAACGTTGTCGTGTTTTATTTCATTTGATTTCTGCTCAAGAAGAAGACGTGGTAAAAGCATACCAGATTGTGCGTAATGAATTGAAGGCATATGGAAACAATCTGAATGATAAGACTGAAATTATAGCTTTAAGTCAAATAGATACTCTCACTATCGAGGAGCGTAAAGCTAAACAAGAATTTTTGCAAAAAGTAACGGGCAAGTCTGTGATGATGTTTTCTGCGGTTAGTCGGGAAGGTTTAGAAAATTTATTACGTGCTGGTGCACATATTATTGAAATGGCGCGCAAAAAGGATGTAGTTCGAGAAGAGCAGGATTGATTGAGATGGCAGTTGGATTGCAAAAGCTTGTACATTATAAACGCATTGTGATCAAAATTGGATCTGCGCTTTTGGTTGATCCTCAGACAGGTTTACGCGCTGAATGGCTTAAAAGTTTAATAAGTGATGTTGCCAACTTGCATCAAAAAGGCGTTGAGATTTTATTGGTTTCTTCAGGGGCTATTGCTTTAGGAAGAACATTGCTTCGTCTTCCTAAGGGGGCTTTGAAATTGGAAGAGAGTCAGGCTTGTGCTGCTTTGGGGCAAATTGAGTTGGCTAAAACCTATAGTGATACGCTTGCGCAATATGGATTAAAAACGGGTCAGATTTTGCTCACTCTCTTCGATACGGAAGAACGACGGCGTTATCTCAATGCGCGCGCTACGATTAATGTGCTTTTACGTTTTGGAGCGGTACCCGTTATTAATGAAAATGATACTGTTGCCACAAGTGAAATTCGCTATGGTGATAATGATCGTTTAGCAGCACGTGTAGCAACGATGATGGGGGCAGATCTTTTGATACTTTTATCAGATATTGATGGTCTTTATACCAAATCTCCCCATCGTGATCCAACGGCAGAGTTTATTCCTTTTATTGCATCAATTACGAGTGATATCGAAAAAATGGCAGATGTTGCTCATTCAGAGCTGTCTCGTGGAGGAATGAAGACTAAGCTTGATGCTGGAAAAATAGCAAATTCTGCTGGAACGGCTATGATTATTACTTCAGGGAAGCGTATGAATCCTCTTGCGGCGATTGACAGAGGGGAACGCGGAAGTTTTTTTGCTGCCGGTGAAAAGCCTGTTAATGCTTGGAAAACTTGGATTTCTGGTCATTTAGATCCCTCTGGTATTTTAATGATTGATCAAGGAGCGGTTAAGGCTCTTGAATCTGGAAAATCCTTATTAGCTGCGGGAGTCGTAGCGATTGAGGGAAGATTCAATCGTGGAGATACGGTTGCGATTGTTGATACAAATGGCGTTGAAATTGCTCGTGGACTTGTGAGTTATGGCAAAGATGAATCTGTACGCATTATGGGGCGTAAAAGCGAAGAAATTGAATCTATCCTAGGGTATGAAGCGCGTTCTGCTATGGTGCATCGTAATGATATGGTTTTACGCTGCTTGACCGATTCTGCTTAAAAAAGTTATCTCTTACCTTGGTTTATTTTTTTGCAGAGTGGATAATACTATGACTTTAGAAGAACAGATGAAGGACATGGGGCGAAAAGCGCGTCGTGCTGCCACAGTGTTGGCAGTTATGTCTTCTGAACAAAAGAATAAAGCGTTAGAAATGATAGCTTTGAGTCTAGAGGCTCATTCAGATGAAATTTTACGCGCTAATCATCAAGATTTATTGAACGCTACTCAGAATAATTTGACAGTAGCGATGGTTGATCGGCTTAAGTTAAATGAAGTGCGTTTGTGTACAATCATAGACAGTGTTCGCCAAGTTGCTTGTTTGCCTGATCCTGTTGGACAAGTGATGGATGAATGGACACGTCCAAATGGGCTTCATATCAGCCGTGTTCGTACACCTCTTGGTGTAATTGGTATTATTTATGAGAGTCGGCCAAATGTTACTATTGATGCGAGTACTTTGTGCTTAAAAGCTGGAAATGCTGCAATTTTACGTGGTGGTTCGGATAGTTTTCACTCTGCGCATGCACTTCATTGTGCGTTGGTAAAAGGATTGAAGAAAGCAGGTTTTCCTAAAGATGCTATTCAAATGGTTGCAACGAAAGATCGTGGTGCCGTTGGAGAAATGCTTAAGGGATTAGATGGAGCCATTGATGTAATTGTGCCTCGTGGTGGTAAAAATCTTGTTGCGCGTATTCAGGTTGATGCCCGTGTTCCGATTTTTGCGCATTTAGAGGGGCTCTGTCATATTTATATTGATCAGTCAGCAGATTTAGATATGGCACGTAATATTGTTTTGAATGCAAAGTTGCGACGCACAGGTATATGTAGTGCTGTTGAGACAGTTCTTATTGATCGCCAGGCATTAGAAAAGTTTCTTCCTATTTTGACTGCTTTACAGAAAAAAGGGTGTGAAATCCGCGCAACAGAAGATATTGTTTTTCTTATGCCAGACGCCAAATTAGCCTTTGAAGAAGATTGGTCGCACGAATATCTTGATGCGATTGTGTCTGTTAAGACGGTTGAAAGTGTTGAGGGAGCCATTGCTCATATCAAACGTTATTCATCAGGACATACTGAATCGATTATTGCTGAGGATATGGAAATTGTGGAGAAATTTTTTAATCATTTGGATTCAGCCATTTTATTGCATAATGCATCCACACAATTTGCTGATGGAGGTGAATTTGGTTTTGGGGCAGAAATTGGTATTGCAACAGGAAAAATGCATGCGCGTGGTCCCATAGGTGTTGAACAACTGACGTCATTTCAGTACCATATTAAAGGAAATGGACAGGTTAGACCTTGAAACAGCCATTTCTTCTATGGAAAAATCGTATGCCATATGTTGAAAGATCCAATATTGTTGGTCTTTTTGGCGGGTCCTTTAATCCACCGCATGAAGGGCATCTTCTCGTTGCAAAAACTGCAATTCGACGTTTGCGTCTTAATCAATTATGGTGGATGGTAACTCCGGGGAACCCTTTAAAAGATTGTACACATTTACCACCTTTAGAAAAGAGAATGCGCTTAAGTCTTGAACTTATTGACGATCCAAAGATTCGTGTAACAGGTTTTGAACAGGCTATAGGCAGCAAAGTATCAGTAGAAACGATTTCTCATATTCTTGCGCATTACCGAAGAGTACATTTTGTATGGATTATGGGTGCAGATAGTTTGGCAACGATTCATCATTGGTATCGGTGGCATGATATCATATCTATGCTTCCGATTGCGATTATTGATCGTCCTTTGGTGCACATGTCAGCCCTGTCTTCTTCTATGGCGCACATTTACCGTTCTTTTCGTTTAGATGAAAGAGAAAGTATACGATTACCTTTTATGAAACCGCCGGCTTGGATTTATTTGCATGGAGCTTTGTCTTTTCAATCTTCAACAAATCTTCGTTTAAAGGAGAATGCTTTTTTTTGAATACTTTATCTATAGTGTCATAAAAATATTATCTTTCAAGGTGATAAAGGCATATTGATGCATACAAAAATACAATGGCGTTCATTTCTGATTTCAATTTTCTTTTGCATCAATTAAGTGTAGAAGAATAAAGTAAAACGAAATATTTAGGGTAGGACTCTTTGGATGAATCTGTGACGTGAAACACGCAAGATTTTAAGGAGGTAGGGCGAACTTAAGAGAAGCTAATCTGATGACAGATTGGAGGATAAGAGTGTTATTCCTAAAGAACGAGGAGGAGGTCAAAAAATTGTGCTTCTCTTTTGAGAATGGTTCTTCTTTTTTATACTCTAAATGATAAGAAAGGATATGAGTCTGGAAAATATTTCACAAAAATACTCTTGCAGTATTGTCCCTCTTGCAGAAAAAAAAATCTTTTCTGTCAATGATGGTCTCAATGTTATTCTCAAGAGCTTAGAGGATACAAAAGCAGAAGATATTGTCTCTATCGATATTCAGGGCAAGTCATCTTTAGCTGATTACATGGTTATAGCTTCAGCACATTCACAACGTCATGTATCTTCTGTTGCTGACCACTTGTTACGGACGTGGAAGGACAGTGGCTATGGTCGAGCAAGTGTAGAAGGACTTACTGAAGGGAATTGGGTGTTGATTGATACAGGTGATATTATCATTCATCTTTTTCGTCCAGAAATTCGGCTCTTTTATAATTTAGAAAAGATGTGGCTTACTCCGGATTTAAACAATACAAAGTTAGCTCTCTTCGGAGATCATTGATATGCACGTTTCTATTTTTGCTGTTGGTCGCATGAAAAAGGGAGCGGAACAAGCATTAGTTCATCATTATTTGGATCGTTTTTCTAAGAGTTGTAGCGCTGTGGGCTTTCATTTTAAAATACTCCAGGAGATATCAGAAAGTCGTGCTCCGACAGCTTGTCAGCGCATGGAAGAAGAGGGAAGAAGACTTATTGAATTTTTACCTGAAAAATGTCGATTAATCGTGTTGGATGAACGAGGGAAGACAGTTTCATCATTTGCTTTTGCTGAACAGTTAGGGTTTTATCGTGATGAAGGTGTTCGTGATGTTATCATTGCTTTGGGGGGGCCTGATGGGCATAATGAGCAGATAAGGAATCGCGCTGATTTTCTTTTGTCTTTTGGTTTTATGACGTGGCCACATCAAATTGCGCGTATACTTCTTACAGAACAGCTTTATCGTGCTGTAACGATTGCTAGCAATCATCCGTATCATCGTTTTTAAAATTTTTGTGCAATTTTTAGCACTTATTTGTATATTTATTAATATTGTTTTAGCTGACACCATTTAAAGCATCTCTAGTTTATGCGATGAGGCTGAATGGTTAGGCAAATGAAAAAGCTTCTTCATAGAAAGATGCAATGTTTATATGAGGAATGCGCAATATTTGTTGTGCTGTTCTTGAGTATGTTTTTTTTCTTGTCTGTATCGCATGCCGAAGATACAGTAAGGAGTGCAGAAGCACGTAAAACGCTGGGAGAAATTCGCCAAAGTATTTCACTTTCGCGTGAGCGTGTTGCTTTTCTTTCTCGGCAAGTTGAGCGTTTAAAAAAAGATCAGCGCGCTTTGAGCGATGCACTCATAAAAGCTGCTAAAGAAGAACGTGCAGTAGCAAATGATATTTCTGAAAGGGAAGAAAAGCTTAAAGAAATGCTAAAGAAGCGGAAACAAGTTCATCAAAGTTTAAAAAGTCGTCGCACTGAATTTGCAGAAGTTCTTTCCATCCTAGAACGTATGGGGTTGAAGCCACCTCCTGCTCTTGTAGTGCGGCCTGAAGATGTATTAGCTTCTGTGCGAAGTTCTGTTTTATTAGGGGCTGTTGTGCCTCAGATGCAAGAGAAAACACAGGCTTTAACAGAGAGCCTTAAGGAGTTGACGAATTTGAGCAATGCAATTACTGTGGAATATGCGGCTCTAAAGACTAAAATGCAAAATCAAGCAGAGCAGCGAAAGCATTTAGAGCTTTTATTAGATAAAAAAGCCAAATTACAAAAAAGATCGGAAGAAGAACTTACAGAGCAGCAACAAAAAAATAGTGCTCTTGTTAAAAAAGCGCAGTCTTTAGAAGAATTGATTTTAGAGCTTGACCGCCAGTCACAACTTAATTCTGATGTATCAGTACAGATGCAAAAAACATTACAATTGCTAGAGCAGTCTAATTTTGAAAACCGAAAAGGTTCTTTACTTTTTCCTGTTTTAGGAAAAAATATTCAGCACGTAAAGAATAGTTCGCAGATTACGCGCTTTGGGGAAATGATTGAAACAGAAGCAGAAGCTATTATTGTAGCACCTGCTGATGCTCTTGTTGCTTTTGCTGGACCATTTCGTTCTTACGGACAGTTAATTATTCTTAATGTTGGCAATGGTTACCATATCGTTCTTACTGGGATGTCAAAAATTAATGTAACGCAGGGGCAATTTGTTCTTTCAGGTGAGCCTCTTGGTACGATGGGGATGCAATTTATTGCAAACAGTGTCGCATTGGATATAGGAAAAACTGCTCCAATGCTTTACATTGAGTTTAGAAAACATGGGAAACCTGTGAATCCAACTCCTTGGTGGCGGACTGAAAAAACAAAAAGGAACCGAAATGATTCGTAAAGTTATTCTTTTGGTCGCTGGGGTATTTCTCGGCGCCTGTTCAATGATTATGGTGCAGTCTGTTGCTGCCAATAATGAGGGTGACGTTTATAAACAGCTTGCCATATTTGGCGATGTTTTTGAACGAGTCCGTATGCAATACGTGACGGTTCCCGATGATAAAAAGCTTATTGAAAATGCTATCAATGGTATGCTCACATCGCTTGACCCACATTCATCTTATATGAACGCTCAAGAAGCCAAGGAAATGCGGGATTCTACAAAAGGGGAATTCGGAGGACTTGGTATTGAGGTGACCATGGAGAAAAACTTAATTAAAGTTGTTTCTCCGATGGATGATACACCTGCTTCAAAAGCAGGTATTTTGGCAGGGGATCTCATTTCGAAAATTGATGGTGTACAGACAAATGGTCAAACATTGAACGAAGCTGTGAATAAAATGCGGGGCGCTCCTGGAACACCAATTACGTTGACAATTATTCGTTCCGGTATTGATAAACCGCTTGAAATTAAGGTTGTTCGTGATATCATCAAAGTGAAGGCGGTGAAATATCGTGTTGAGGGTGACATTGGGTATTTAAGACTCATCCAATTTTCTGAGCAGACTTTTGGCAATCTTCAGGCAGCAATTAAAGATATTCAATCTAAAATTCCTCAAGATAAGCTGAAAGGGTATGTTCTTGATTTGCGACTTAATCCTGGTGGACTGTTAGATCAGGCGGTTAGTGTTTCTGGTGCTTTTCTCAATAAAGGTGAAATTGTATCGACTCGTGGGCGCAGAAAGAATGATGTGACGAGATTTGATGCTAAGCCAGGGGATATCATCAAGGGAAAGCCCTTGATTGTACTTATTAATGGTGGTTCGGCAAGTGCTTCTGAAATTGTCGCAGGTGCCTTACAAGATCATCGTCGTGCTACAATTTTAGGCACGCAATCTTTTGGTAAGGGATCTGTTCAAACAATTATTCCTTTGGGTGAAAATGGTGCTTTACGTTTGACAACAGCACTTTATTACACACCAGCTGGTACTTCAATTCAAGGAACGGGAATCACACCTGATATTATTGTAGAGCAACCACTCCCTGAAAAATATAAAGGCTATGATGTAAAGCTTGGTGAATCTGAGTTAAAAGGACATATTAAAGGGGAACGAGAGAACAATAAAGGATCTGGTTCAGCTGCTTTTGTTCCAAGAGACCCTAAGGAGGATGCTCAGTTGAATGAGGCTTATAAGCTGTTGCGGGGTGAAATGGCAAATGCAGCATTTCCACCAGATCCCAATAAAGATATTTTAAAGTGAAAAGGGATATGTACAGCTTATACTTTTTGAGGGATAATTAATGGATGCAGTTGTTAATTTAACGACTCTTCCTTATAGGAGATCTGTCGGAATCCTTGTCTTTAATCATGAAGGTAAAGTTTGGGTTGGGCGCCGTTTAATGGTGTGTATTCACGAAGATACTAAGATATATCATCGTTGGCAGCTTCCTCAAGGAGGGATTGATGAAAATGAAGAGCCACTAGATGCAGCACGTCGTGAACTCTACGAGGAAACAGGGATCCGATCTATAGAGTTGATCAAGGAAGCAAAGTATTGGTTTCATTATGATTTTCCACAAGAAATTGTTGGAAGCGTATTAGGAAGTAAATATCGTGGACAAATACAAAAATGGTTTGCTTTTCAATTTACGGGAGAGCTCTCTGAAATTAAAATTAATCCGCCTCCAGATGGTCATAAAGCAGAATTTGATCAGTGGAAATGGGTCGATCTGGAAACTCTCCCTTCGATCGTTATTTCTTTTAAAAAGCATGTTTATATGAAAATTGTTAACGAATTTCGAGGTAGCTTTAAAGGATTATAAAGGCTATACACTTATGGAAAGCTTTTTTAGTAAGATGCTTTATATTATGCGTAAAGATACATTCTATTATTAATATTATGCATAACGTTCAAGAAATAATAAACGTAATTTTCTTTTATTTAAAGAACTGGAATATAAAATGAAAAAGTTATTTAATTTATTTATATTTTTTACTCTCTTGAGTATTTCTTCTGTAGCATTTGCATCAAATTCAAAGTCCACTACTACGAAAGATACAGTAGCTACATTGCCAAATGGTGCTTCTTCTTTGACTGAAACCTATGGTTTGTGGAGCATTAATTGCGGTATACAAGAGGGAAAAAAAGTTTGTTTTATGCACCGTCAAGAGGTAAATGACCAGAATCGTGTTGTTGTGGCTATGAGCGTCGTGCTTAATGCTGATGGTGTTGTATCGGGTAATTTAACGGTTCCTTTTGGCATTTTGGTTTCTAAGCCTGTTCGTTTACAAGTCGATGAAGGAAAGGCTGTTATTGAGACCGGTATTCGGACTTGTGTGCCAGCAGGTTGTATTGTTCCAATAGTTTTTGATAAAAATTATGTAGCAGCTTTACGTGCTGGGAAACATTTGAAGTTAGCTATGACAATTGCTGCCCCAGGAGAACCTCCTTTAAATGATTTATTTGTTCAGCTAAATGGGTTTAGCAATGCACTTAATCGTTTGATTGCTTTGCAGAAATAATCTCAAAAATAAAACAAAGGCGGCCTTTTAAGGCCGTTTTTAGTTTAAGCTTTTTTTACAATAGGCTTAAACTAAAGCGGCAAGGTTGTATAAAAGAGATGTTTAAAGTTTTTTGCTGATTCTTAAATTGTTCGTTTTTACTTCTGTTTTGATCAGTTGTTTTTAAGGTTTCATCATTATTATAATAGAGAGATAAAGATTTGGAATGTTTTAATTTTCTGTCCATGGAAAAAGAAGCATTGGAGTATAAAATCACTGATAAATAGGTTTATTGTAATAAATGCTCTATATACAATCTTCTGTTTCTTTGATTGAAAGAGAGATAAAGAATGGTTTATGCTTTGCTTCAGGTAATTGACCTGATTTTCAATATTTATATTGATATTTTAATAGCAAATGTAATTTTTTCTTGGCTTTATGCATTTAACATTGTGAATACGCGCAATCGATTTGTTTTTTTGGTAGGGAGATTTTTGTATCGCGTTACGGAGCCGGTTTTGGCGCCTATACGGCAGTTTTTACCAAATTTTGGAGCAGTTGATATTTCACCTATTGTAGTGTTCCTAATTATTTATTTTATTCGTAACTTTATGTGGTACGTTTATGCGGGTATGTAATTCTAGAAATACTACATTAGGTGAACTAAAATGTTTCATCAAGTTGATACAAATAATATCATTCTATTTGTATATATAATTCCCAAGGCTTCAGGTGACAAAATAATGGGGATTGAATGCAAAAATGATGGAAAGCGGCATTTGGTCATACGTCTTCGTGCTATTCCTGAAAATGGAAAAGCAAATAAAGCACTCATTAAATTTTTGGCAAAACAATGGAAAATTCCATCTTCTTATATTTCTCTTAAAAGTGGTGGAACATCGCGCTACAAACAGCTTTATTTTTCGGGATATTTAGAAAAATTGAAAGAAATATTACGAGCTTTAGAAGACCATGCCGTTACAAAAAATAAGTTATCTTGTTGATTTATAAAGATAATTCATTATTATTCATAATTGAATAAGAGCTCAGAATATCGTAAGATTTTCTCATCCCTAACTCTCTTATAGTAAATCAATCAAAATCATTCGCTTGTATTTCATAAGTATGGTATTAGCGTGTGGATAAAAACCACTTAACAAAGGAATAAAGATACCCCTTATGAATCGCTTCAATGTGAAGGCTATTGCAAAATTTTGAGTTGGCAAAAAGAATGATGCTATCTGTTTGCACGCTTCATAAGCGTAAAGATGTGCTCAATGGCTTTATCACTATACCCTTCACGAACGTTGTCGTGAAATGGGTTTGGAAGAGCATTAAGAGAGGGTCTCTTTAAAATAGGCACGTGAATGTGCAAGACAATGACATTCTATTTTGCGTGATGGGTTGATCATATTAAAGAAAAGATGAAAGCCTGCTCAAAAACAGGCTTAGATTTTTCTGAAAAAGCTATAATTCTTTATTACGCTCAATCGCTTGCTTAATCAATTCATGTGCAAAACTTTTATCACGCCAACCTTCAATTTTTGCCCATTTTCCAGGTTCCAGATCTTTATAATGTTCAAAGAAATGCTCAATTTGCTTAAGTGTAATTTCAGGAAGATCTGTATAGTCATGAATATTATTATATCGTTGTGTTAATTTGGGAGTAGGGATGGCAATAATTTTTTCATCTTTACCACCGTCATCTTCCATAATCAGAGCACCGATCGGGTAAACATTAATAACACAGCCAGGAAGAAGTGGACGTGTATTACAGATCAGAACATCAATGGGATCACCATCTTCTGAAAGAGTATGTGGAACAAAACCGTAATTTCCTGGATAAACCATCGAGGTATAAAGAAAACGATCAACGAATAATGCGCCCGATTTTTTGTCCATTTCATATTTTATTGGTTGTCCACCAAGAGAGACTTCAACGATGACATTGACATCTTCTGGTGGATTTTTACCAACGGCTATCTCTTTAATATTCATGTAAATATCCTTTCCGGAATAATTAAACTAGATACAATAAAACATTTGATCAATGAAGTTCTGAAATTAGTTTGAAAGTGATGAGCGTGTTTTTTCAAAACGTTTTCGTTCATTGGGATCTAGATAGAGTTTGCGTAGACGAATATTTTTAGGAGTTACTTCTACAAGTTCATCATCTTGTATCCACGATAGAGCACGTTCTAATGTCATTTTAACAGGAGGAGTTAATTTTACAGCCTCATCTTTTCCAGAAGCGCGCATATTGGTTAGTTTTTTTGCTTTTAAAACATTGACTTCTAGGTCGTTATCGCGTGAGTGTATACCAATAATCATGCCTTGATAGACTTTAACGCCAGCATCGATTATCATAGGTCCACGATCTTCAAGATTAAAAAGAGCATAAGCGACGGATTCACCGTTATCATTTGAAATCATAACACCATTGACACGACCACCAATGTCTCCTTTATAAGGTTCATAGGCATGGAAGAGGCGATTCATAATTGCTGTACCACGTGTGTCAGTTAAAAGCTCGGATTGGTAGCCGATCAGACCGCGCGTTGGTGCGTAAAAGACCAAGCGTACACGATTACCTCCAGAGGGACGTAGTTCAATCATTTCACCTTTACGTTCGGACATTTTTTGAACAACAGTTCCAGAATATTCCTCATCAACATCGATGACAACTTCCTCGATTGGTTCAAGAGTTGTTCCATTTTCATCTTTTTGCATAACAACGCGTGGACGTGAAACGCTAAGCTCAAATCCTTCACGCCGCATATTTTCGATGAGGACTGCGAGTTGCAATTCTCCTCGTCCCGAAACATAGAAAGAATCTTTATCGGTTGATTCTTCAATTTTAAGGGCTACATTACCCTCTGCTTCTTTTAACAAACGGTCACGGATAACACGGCTTGTGACTTTATCTCCTTCAGTTCCGGCAAGAGGGCTATCATTGACGAGAAAGCTCATAGTTACAGTAGGAGGATCAATTGGTTGAGCAGTGAGAGGTTCATTGACTGCAGGATCACAGAAAGTATCAGCAACGGTGCCTTTTTGGAGACCTGCAATTGCTACAATATCACCAGCAATACTCTCTTCAATGGGTTGTCGTTCCAGCCCACGAAATGCCAAAATTTTTGAAATACGCCCAGTCTCTAAAACTTTTCCATCTTGCCTAAGAACCTTGACATTTTGATTGGGCTTTATAGAACCCGAATGAATGCGTCCTGTAATAATTCGCCCCAAAAATGGATCTGCTTCAAGAATAGTTCCGATCATGCGGAATGGTCCTTCTGCTATACTAGGAGAAGGAACATGGCGAGTTACAAGATCAAACAAAGGACTCAGACCTTGATCTTTTGGTCCTTCGGGGGTTTCAGCCATCCATCCATCACGCCCTGATCCATAGAGAATAGGGAAATCAAGCTGTTCATCATTTGCATCAAGAGCAGCGAAAAGATCAAAAACCTCATTGATGACTTCATCGGCGCGCGCATCAGCACGGTCAATTTTATTAATAGCAACAATAGGGCGCAATCCTACTTTCAGTGCTTTACCAACGACAAATTTTGTTTGCGGCATTGGACCTTCAGCGGCATCAACAAGCACAATTGCTCCATCTACCATGTTTAGGATACGTTCAACTTCTCCACCAAAATCAGCATGACCTGGTGTATCTACAATGTTAATTCGGGTATCTTTCCAAACAACGGATGTCACTTTTGCTAGAATTGTAATTCCACGTTCTTTTTCAATATCGTTTGAATCCATCATACGTGCGCTGGTACGCTGATTATCACGGAAGTTTCCTGATTGCTTGAGGAGTTCATCTACGAGCGTTGTTTTCCCATGGTCAACATGGGCAATAATGGCAATGTTACGCAATTGCATAAATCTTCTTCTTTTCGTTTAATGAAATTTCATTTGAGGCAAAGCTTTTGCGCTTTTTACCTTACTATTATAAAGTGTTGTACATGCTTTTTGATAATTTTGGAAGAGGAGGAAATATTTTTATGAAAAAGTATTTACAAAGATTTTTGATGCTCTGTTGGCTTGGATAAGTTTTTCCGAAAACTTTTGCATGTATGAGTATTTTATATGAGCAATGTGGGCAGAAAAAAATAATATACTTTTCTCTTTTATAATAAAACGCGTGCTTTAGCTTTTGCCTTTTGCCGGTAACTTAACAGCAAAAATCATTGTATATTTGTTTTGCAAAGCATTGATTTATAATTGAAATAAGCATCATTTTCTCTATTGCGTTAGAATAGCTTAGCACAGTGATATTTTTTACCTATATATCCCTTGATCTTATTATGAAGAAAAAATCATTTATAGGCACGTCAATAAGAGGAGTGACGTATGAATAAGAGCTCACGGTACTGGTTGCAAAAAATGAATTTAAATTCTTTAAACACATATGATTTCAATAAAATACATTATATATTTTAATATTCAAGATAAATTTACCATTGTGAAATTGAACAAAGTTGAATTTTTTAATAAAAAAATAAATAAAACTATTCCACTTAATAAAACTTTAGAAGCATAAAAAATACAAAAAGGGGATTGAACAACCAAAATTTGAGATTGCAAAACGCCAATAAACCTATGAAAATAAAAAGACTGGTGAAAAAGTAACTGATTTTGTAATCCCTTATATCTCTATCAAGAAAGAGGTATTTTTTGTATATTCTGTAAAAGCTGTATGATTTGAAAATTTGCAATACACCTTCTTAAAACGAAGATTTTATAGTTATTTTCCGATTTGCAAGTGAGAAAAGAATAGGATGCATTGTTGAATGAGTTGGTGTTGGAAGTCTTATAAACAATGGTTAATCAGAGAAAGGAAGACACTTAATTATGTGTTCCTTCATACATAATCGTTCAAGTGATCAGTTAAGTAGGTGTCGAATAATTTTTCTCAATTGAAAACTTGACAATCTCTCTGAGAAAAATAAACACCCAATTTAAAAATCTAATAAATTACACTAACAAACATCTAAAAACGCTTAACTCTCGAAGAGGCAAATCCATTGATACTCTCTGAGTCAGTTATGCAGAAAAATATTTGTAAAAAGAACATAGAACTAAAGGAAGAACACGAATAAAAAAATTTTGCAACTTAAAGAAAAATTTCTTATGCAAGCTAAAAGTATTAACTACGGGTTGTCGCACTCACGATGAGTATTTAATATACTCACTGAAAGTAGAAAAAAGAAGAGCATTTGCAATAACGAAATGACAGTATCAAGAACTCTACTTTAAGATGTGTAAGGCTATTTTTGTTGTTAAAACAGGAGAGATTTTAAGTTGCAGAAAATGCGTTTTTTAAAGTAGAGTTCCAGATAAAATGACGGAGGCAACAGAAAAATAGATTACAATCCCCATAACATCTACTAAAGTTGCAACAAGGGGAGCTGAAGCACTTGCGGGATCAAATCTCAAGCGTTTAAGAATAAAAGGAAGCATGGATCCAGATAAGGAACCGAATGTAACGATCCCAACCAAAGCAGCTCCTACCGTTACACAAACAGCCATCCAATGTTTTCCATAGTCATAGATACCGAGCTGTTGCCAGAAAACAATGCGCATAACTCCAATGATTCCGAGTAGAATACCAAGAGATAGCCCTGCGGGAATTTCACGAATAATGACTTTCCACCAGTCCTTAAGCGTGAGTTCACGCAGAGCTAATGCACGAATAATAAGGGATGTTGCCTGTGAGCCAGAGTTTCCTCCTGAACTCATAATGAGAGGAATGAAAAGTGTAAGGATAATAGCTTTTTCAAGCTCCGCTTCGAAATATTGCATAGCGCTGGCTGTCAACATTTCGCCAACAAAAAGTAAAGCAAGCCAGCCCCCACGTTTTTTCATCATCCCTAAAAAGTTTATCTGCATATAGGGTTTATCGAGAGCTTCCATACCTCCAAATTTGTAAGCATCTTCACTCATTTCATCAACCATTGTGTCTAGTACGTCATCGACTGTCACAATACCAATGACATGATTTCCATCATCAATAACCGGTACAGAGAGAAGATCATGGCGTTGGAAAAGACGAGCAATATCTTCATGATGCGTGAAGGGGGATATTGTGATGGGTGTGTCGTGTGTAGAGACGTTTAGAATTTGATCATCAGGCGAAGCAAGGATAAGGTTACGCAGCGAAACAGCTTTAAGAAGAGTGCCTGTTTTAGGGTCGATAACATAGCTTGTATAAACTGTTTCACGTGTTCGTTCAACATCACGAATATGATTTAGAGTTTTTTTTACGGTCCAGTTTGCAGGAACAGCTATAAACTCTGTTGTCATCAATGCACCCGCTGTATGTTCAGGGTAACTGGTCAGTTTTTTCAGCTCAGCGCGCGTTATGGGTTTGAGTAATGCGTAAAGCCGCGTGCGAGTTTCTGTATCCATTTCCTGAAAGACATCAGCAGCGGCATCGGCAGACATGCCATCAAGAATTTCAATTGAGCGGTTTACAGGGAGAAGTTCAAGAATAGCTGCTGGTTGTTCAAGTTCTGGTTTGTCAAAGAGTTCAATGGTATAATCAAGAGGTAAAAGGCTAAGAATAGTGACGCGTTCCATGATATCAAGATCATTGATGATATCAATTGAGTCAGCAAAATGATAATTTTTTAATTCTTCGGCGAGAACTTCAGGAGAAGAATTTTTGAAGTCGAAGGTCGTTTTAATTTCAGTCATAATAAAGTACCTTCCGAAGGATTGGATAATTATAAATTCAGGTTATAGATAGGATAAAACAAAAGTTATGGAAGATTTTAAAAAAGCCCCTACCAATTATATTTCCAATTGTTAATATTTGAACTAAAGTCAAGGATAGATTGCAGTTATAAACAATTTCATTAATCAAGTATGTAGAGATTTTTATTTTTGTTTATTTCCTCATGATAAAAAAATCCTTTATTTCTTTCCTTAATAGAGGACTGAAAGACACTTTCGAAGCACATTAAATAATTTTATAGTATTATTTATCAATTTGTATCCGTAAAGATAACTGTTACTCCCCTTAAGTTATAAATGGAGAGAGAATATTATGACAAAAGCAGCACTGTTGGACTGGAAGGGATTTTCAGGACTTCCTGATTTTTTTTCAATAAGTGATGAAGATTTTAAGCCCACTTTTGAACAAGCGCTTAAAGAAGCAGAGGAAGAAATCGAGACGATTGCAATGGTGCAAGAGCCACCAACGCTTGAGAGTTTTTTGCAACCTTTTGAACTTTCTGGAAAAAGGCTTGATCGTGTATGTTCAATATTTTTCTTGCGTTCAGGTGCTCATAGTAATGCGTTGATTCAACAGTTAGAACAAGAATTTGTTGTAAAGCTTTCTCGTTATTCTTCGAAAATTATGATGGATGTACGGATATTTGCGAAAATAAACGCGCTTTATAAACAGTCGCAGCAAGGTGTGTATGATAATGAAACAACGCGTGTCCTTGAATTATGGTGGAAAAAGTTTGTTTGTAATGGTGCAAAACTTGATGAAAAAAGCAAGAAAAGGCTCGTTGAAATTAATGAAAAGCTTGCTTTTTTAAATGCTACTTTTGGTCAACATGTCTTAAAAGATGAAGCTGAATGGATTTTATTTTTAGAACAAACAGATTTGTCTGGTTTACCAGATGATCTTATTGCTTCAATGAAAGAAATTGCGTGCGAAAGGGGACATGAGGGCGCTTATGCTTTAACATTGGCACGCTCAATTGTTGAACCATTTTTAAAATTTTCTCATCGTCGTGATTTGCGTGAAAAAGCATTTCAAGCTTGGTCTAAGCGCGGTGAAAATAATAACGAGAATGATAATCGTGCAATTCTTTTAGAGATTGTTGCACTTCGAAATGAAAAGGCTAAATTATTAGGGTATAAGTCTTTCGCAGATTTGAAACTTGATAATACTATGGCGAAAAGCATTGATGCAGTTATGGGATTGCTCACACCTGTATGGGAACGTGCAAGAGCTAAGGCTGCAAGCGAACAGATTGAATTGCAAAATTTTGCAAATAATCGGGGCAGCAATGAATCTTTAGCAGCTTGGGATTGGCGTTATTATGCTGAAAAACTTCGTGCTGAAAAATTTTCTTTCGATGGCGCTGAAATTAAATATTATTTTCAGCTTGATCGCATAATTGAAGCGGCTTTTGCTGTAGCAAAAAAACTTTTTGGGATTTCATTTGAAGAAAAAAATGCTGTTGCACTTTGGCATCCTGATGCACGTTTATGGGAAGTAAAGAAATCTGATGGAAGTTTTCTTGGGCATTTTATTGGTGATTATTTTGCACGCTCTTCAAAGCGATCTGGAGCATGGATGAATAGTCTACAAGTGCAGCATAAATTGGATGGTGGGCAAAAGCCTATTATCTACAATATTTGTAATTTTGCAAAGCCACCCAAAGGCGAGATTGCTCTTTTATCACTTGATGATGCACAAACACTTTTTCATGAATTTGGACATGCATTGCACGGTTTGCTTTCTGATGTAACGTGGCCATCTGTAGCGTGCACATCGGTTTCGCGGGATTTTGTTGAACTTCCTTCTCAACTTTACGAGCATTGGTTAACCGTACCAGAGATCTTAAAATCGTATGCTACACATGCAAAGACGGGGCTTCCTATACCACAAGCATTGATGGATAAAATTGTATCAGCACAGACATTTGATGCTGGTTTTTCTGCGGTAGAATTTATCTCATCAGCTTTAGTGGATATGGCTATTCATCAGAGAGAAACGATATCTGATCCAACAATGTTTGAGCATCAGGAATTGGAGAAGTTGCAAATGCCTAATACAATTATAATGCGTCATCGTCCTCCACATTTTACGCATATATTTTCAAGTGATGGTTATGCAGCTGGTTATTATTCTTATTTATGGTCAGAAGTGCTAGATGCCGATGCTTTTCAGGCTTTTGAAGAAACCGGTGATGTTTTTAATTCACAGCTCGCTGATCGGTTAAAACGTTTTATCTATTCTGCTGGAGGGAGCCGGGATCCAGAGGAGCTCTATAAGGCTTTTCGGGGACGTTTGCCTTCACCAGAGGCGATGATTAAAAAACGTGGATTATAAAAGTGGAACGGTATGCTGTAAATTATACCATTATATTCTTATCAGCAGTTAAGATTTATGCGAATTTTTATCTTATCATGATCTTATAAAATAGATTTTTATTGTATTTAGATTTTAGTTTGTTAGGGAAATAAGAATCTCTGTTTTTTCAAGATATTAGGGAAGAGAAAAATTGTCAGCACGATCTTTCTGGTGACCATTTGGCGGAAACCATAATTTTTTGACGAAATTTTGATTTATTTTGTTAAGTAGGCGGGTATTTTGTTGTGCTATGTCATCGAGGCTCATTGGCGGTTGCTGTAGAATATTATTGGGCTCTTGTGTAATAAATTGTCGATTATTTGTGTTTGTGAGATATCTATTTTTATAGGGGGATGAATCAAAATTTAGAATGTTTTTCAATGGCTTTTCTAAATAGAAAGCAAGTTTTTTCTTTCCCTCAAAGGTAAAGTGAATGCCATTATTTGTACGTAATTTGGCTATTTTTCCATGAATATCATAACCGGAAAAAGAAAATCGACCTTGTTCATCAGTAAAACCATTCCAAATATCGAGGAAATATCCTCCTGCTACTTCTGTTTCTTTTCTGTAGAGTTCATTGAAAATTTTCATTTTTTGTGTCAAGTGTTCATTTCCAAAAGCAGGTTGTCCCATCCATATCCATGGTTTCCCCGAAGTGTGAAGGCTTTCAGTAATTTCGATAATTCTTTGTTTATAGATGTTGAGCCATTCCGGTTGAAGCACACTGAATATGCCGTAAGACGTTGTGATCGGTTGATTATCATTTGCACCGATTATCATGATAATAACGTCAGGTTTATTTTTATCAATGAGTTCAGAAAGATTGCTTTTCCAAGAAATGTGATCAGTTCTGACCAAACCAGAATCCGGTATTGTATTATTTATGATGATGATATCGCTATTATCAGTAAAAAGATTTTTGAGTGCATTAGCGACAGCAGAAGCTACAAAGTCCCCTATGACGAGAATGCGCTTTGCATTCTCTTTTTTTAGCTTATGTGTGTTTTTTTGTATTATAGTCTTTTGTGGTTTGTATGTTTTTTGTTCTATAATTTGCGGTGGTTTTTGTTCTTGTTTGTTATGTTCTAACAACCATTTAAAGAAGTTCGTCGCTTGACTTGGAGATGGTTGTATGACACTCACGACAAGGAGAGAGAAAAGCAGAAAAATCAGGAGTATCGGACGGAAAAGGAACAAACACTTTACTCCAGATTATTGTTTTCGAAGAAGGGAGAGAACTTCAGGGGTTGGATATCCATTTGCTGTTAAGCCGTGGCGCAGCTGAAAAGCTTTAAGTGCTTTTCGAGAGGCTGTACCGATTATGCCATCCATTTCTCCTTTATAATAGCCAAGTGCTGCTAAGCGAGATTGCAGTTCTTTGCGTTCGTAAAAAGTAAGAGGCGGAAATGGTCGCTGCCAATCTTGAACCAATCCAGAATGTCCAGCAATGCGGTTAGCAAGAAGTGCAACAGCGAAAGCGTAGCGATCTGCATTATTATAACGTTTAAGAACAAAGAAATTTTTTGTTACTAAAAATATAGGTCCTTCTGGCCCATCTGGGTATTTCAATATTGCTCGTTCAGATAATGAAGGCAAATGTTTTCCATTCGCCTGTTTTACACCTAGCTTTGCCCATTGTTCAAATGAATGCCAATCCTCGGGAAGATTTTTTCCTTGCGGCAATTTAACTTCCACTCCCCAAGGAAGTTTAGACTGCCAACCATTCATGTAGAGAAGATTAGCAGCGGTTGCGAGGGCATCTGGAACAGAAGTCCAAATATCACGTCGTCCATCCCCATCCATGTCAATGGCATAAGCGAGATAACTGCTTGGAATAAATTGTGTATGTCCCATTGCACCAGCCCAAGAGCCAGTAAGTTGTGCACGTGTAATTTCACCGTTTTGGAGAATTGTCATGGCAGCAATCAATTGCGCTTGTGCATATTTTGCGCGTTTTTGATCAGCATAGGCTAAGGTTGCTAATGAGCGAATGGTATCACGCATCACATCTTTATTTGCTAAAACTTTTCCATAATTGCTTTCCATTGACCAAATCGCCAGGAGGATATTACGATCAACACCAAAACGTTTTTCAATTTGAGAAAGCCACTTTTGCCATTTTTTAGTTTGGCTCTGTCCTTCCATAATTGCAATGTCATGAACACGATTGTCGAAATAGTTCCATGAAGGATCAACAAATTCCGGTTGGTATGCGGCTTTTTTTAAAACTTCTGGATCAATTGCGTTGATTCCTTTAAAAGCCATATCAAATGTAGAGGATAAAATATTATTGGTGAGAGCTACTTTTTTAAATTCTTTAATCCACTGTTGAAAACCAACATTAGCGTATGAAAGTTGTGCAAAAAACATTAAAAAAACAGAGAAAAGAACCGCTAAACCAATGATAAGAGCTCTAGAATTTATCGGTTTCTCTGAATAAAAGAAGGTCTTAGATTCTGTTTTTTGCATTTTAAAATTCCTTTCAATATTCAAATATTTTTATGTGCAAGGATTTCATTTATGTATTTGGTTTTATTAATCATATTATCAAGTAAATAAAAAAGGCTGAAATGGATTATTCGTTTTAAAGGAATACTCTCAATAAACTATCATACTTTTGCATCTTTATTTCTGTCCATTATAATGGCAATTAAAAGAATAAGATATCTTTTTTACCATTTAGTAAAAACATATATTAAATGAAATCAGTAACTTATAAGATGAATCGGGAGGATGAAAGTGCGTAAAATTCGGAAAGCAGTATTTCCCGTGGCTGGTCTTGGTACGCGTTTTCTACCTGCAACAAAAACAATTCCTAAAGAAATGCTAACTGTTGTTGATAAGCCTGTTATTCAATATGTAGTAGATGAAGCACGTGAAGCAGGTATTGAGCATTTTATTTTTGTGACTGGACGTAATAAAGCAGTCATTGAGGATTATTTTGATACGCAAGTTGAATTATATACAACACTTGCCGAACGTGGTAAGAGAGGAGAACTTGATCATTTACAAGCTTTACAACTTCCACCAGGGACAACTTCTTTCACGCGCCAACAACAGCCTTTGGGGCTAGGACATGCTCTTTGGTGCGCGCGTGAGTTAGTTGGGGAGGAACCTTTTGCTTTATTGTTACCCGATATGCTTATACAAGCTAAAAAGAGTTGCCTTTCTGAGATGGTTAATCTTTATGAGAAAACCGCTGGTGGCAATATTGTCGCGGTTCAGGAGTGTGATCCTGGAGAAGCACATAAATATGGTATTGTTGGAAAAGGCAAACAGATTGCAAATGGTTTTGAAATTACAAAAATGGTAGAAAAACCAAAAAAAGGAACAGCTCCTTCGAATTTATACATCAATGGGCGTTATATCTTACAACCAGAAATTTTTAATATTCTCTCCGATCAAGAACGAGGATCAGGAAACGAAATTCAGTTAACAGATGCGATGATGCGGCTTTTAAATGAGCAAGATTTTTTTGGTTTTCAGTTAGAGGGGCGCACTTTTGATTGTGGTTCTAAAGCTGGTTTTATTGAAGCTAACGTTGCATTTTCTTTAGCACGCGCTGATATGCACAGCCAAGTTTCTGCCTCATTGAAAAATTTACTAGAAATCATTAAAATAGAAAAGTTATAGATCTTTCATTAAATTCATTTATCAAATTTAATCATGACAGCACAGTCTTCCCATATGTTGGTTTTACAAAGCACTGTTACATCGGCATTTAAAACAATTGCAAGTGAGAAACAAGGGCTTGAAGCCCTTGAAGAAGCTTTGCTTGGATATCTTTCTTCCGCTTTTCAAGCTGCTGTTCAAACTATCAGAAATGCTAATGGTCATGTAGTAATTACTGGTCTTGGCAAGAGTGGTCATATAGGTGCAAAAATTGCTGCAACTTTAGCTTCGACCGGAACGCCTGCTTTTTTTGTGCATGCTGCAGAAGCTAATCATGGTGATCTTGGTATGATTGGATCTGACGATGTTATTCTTGCTTTGTCATGGTCAGGCGAAACTTCGGAATTAAGTGGCATTATCAACCATGCTGCGCGGTTTCGCACGCCACTTATTGCCATGACATCGGGGGAGCACTCTGTATTAGGACGGCAAGCGGATATTGTACTCTTATTGCCAAAGATAGAAGAGGCGTGTCCTCACGGGCTTGCTCCTACAACTTCAACAATTATGCAATTGGCAATGGGAGATGCGTTAGCTGTTGCTCTTTTAGAAATGCGTGGTTTTACTGCGACAGATTTTAAAATTTATCATCCTGGTGGTTCTCTTGGTGCAAGTCTTAAATATGTTCGTGATATTATGCATCAGGGTGAAAGTATTCCTTTGGTTGCGCAAGGTACAGCCATGGCTAAAGCTATGAGTGTTTTGGTTGAAAAACATTTTGGTTGTGTGGGTGTTGTGAATCAAGAAGGTGAATTAATTGGAATTGTGACGGATGGTGATCTTGCACGCAACATTCACGTTAACTTATCGAAATTTAATGTTGATGAGTTAATGACAAAGGATCCCAAAATTGTCGAGCCAAATACACTGGTTGGTGCTGCAACAGCTTTTATTAATGAGCACCATATTGGGGCTTTTTTCGTGGTTGAAAATAAGAAGCCGATAGGAATTGTTCACTTTCACGATCTTTTACGCATTGGTGCTGCTTAAGTAAAAAATACCCACATTCGATAAAATTTTGTTTTGTGCAACAGCTTTATTGAGATATTTTTTGGAAAAAGAGGAGTGTTTTTCGTATTTTAAAGGATATTTTTCTCGCGCAGGGAGATTTGTGTCCTCCTATTATAAGGATGCTTTCTATGTTTTTAATAGAAGCTTTGACTTTGTTTATTTTATTTAAAATTTTCTCTTAAGGAAAAATTGTGTTCCTGTTTGTGATGTACAGAGAAGTTGTGTTGCATTATGCGATATCATACAACTGACTTTAGATATTGTTCCACGGAGAATGGAGCGTATTTCAATTTCTATATGTTGAGCACTGACATAATTATAGGTACCTTCTGATAGTTTTTCTTCTGTATCTGCTGCTCGCGTTTCAAAAACACCATTTTGGAAAGAGGAAATAATACCGTTTTCATCAAGCCATTTTCCATCAATTCCTGTTTGTATATTTGGACCATAATATTGCGAAAAGCCGCAGGCACCTAATCCTAAAGCTGTGATTATAAGACATAAAATACGGCAAGTATGCTTCATTTTTTTTACTCTATTTGTGTTATCCTGCTCTTTTGCTTCTATAAGATTGTTAAATTACTCCATGAGTCAATATGAAAAATTTGATGAAAATCAATGAAAAAGCAAAAAAATGGAAAAAAATGCCTTAATGTTGTATTTAAGTAACCGCTTGGTGAAATTCACATGTGAAACACAAGAGGCGAAATATTTCTTATGGTTTACAACGATTCTTACATTAAGCTGCTTAGTAGTCTCAAAGGAGATTATTAAAATTATGGTTGGTCCCATTCTTGTTGCGAGTGAAGATTATGGGAGGCGTGTAGAGCTTTCTGCTATGCTGCGCGGCTTTGGTTACCGTGTTATTGAAGCAGAAAATGGCCTCCGTACAATCGATCTTTTACACAGACGTAAAAATATTGTGCTTGCACTCCTTGATGTTGTCATGAGCGATTTGAGTGTGGGTGATTTGATTAAAATGATTAGAGTTGCTGGTGTTGCCGTTCCTATTGTTGTGATAGCACAGCAAGAGAATCAAGAATTACTCCAGAAAGCTTTAACAGCTGGAGCTATTGATTATTGGATTCATCCAGTGACATTACTACGGTTGAGAGTCACGTTAGATACTCTTGCCCTCATTTCTGCATTGGAGCGTGAGGTTCATTATATTCGGCGAAAAAAAGAAAATCATTTGCGATTTTCTGACCTCTCCATAAAAAGTAGGGCAATGCAGATAGTTTTAGAGCAATCGAAAAGAGCAGCGTCTTCTTTACAGAATCTTTTGATAGAAGGTGAAGTTGGAACTGGCCGCGAAACATTAGCCCGCATTATTCATCATGAGGGTTTGTTGTCAGAGGGAGATTTTATTCGCTTCCAATGTTTAGCTATCGTTGATCCAGAAGAAGAAAATCACCAGTGGTTTAAAGAATTTATACCACTGGTTTCTTCTCTTGAAAAGGGAACGTTATGCCTTTGTGATGTTGATAGACTCGAGCCTATACAGCAAAAGCGTTTCATGCATTACCTTAAAGAAAGGGAAAAGGCTACGAAGGACAAAGTTTTTCCTTTTCGGATCATTGCAATTTCAACGTCTCGGCTTTCTGATCTCGTTAAAGAAGGCTTTTTTTTACATAGTTTGTTTGAACAGTTTTCTCAGTTATCTATAAGTGTTCCTGCTTTACGAGAATTAAGGGATGATTTTCCAGATCTTACACAACGTTTGATTGATCGCATTATTACGGAAACAGGGCGGTCCCATGTACATGGTTTAGCAGGTTCGGCTCTTTCATTGCTTATGCAATATGATTGGCCTGGTAATCGGAATGGACTTGAGAATTTTTTATTTCGTGCGATTTTACTCAGTGATGGGCCATTGTTAACTGTTCGAGATTTTCCACAATTAATGGGAAATTCATTAATGAATGTTCCAAAAATTATTGAAAGTAATATGCAAGAGGATCATGAGCAAGAATCTGTAAAATTTTTGGATGTTGACGGGCATGTTCGTACTTTTGCTGAGATGGAACGTGATATTATTGAAAAAGCGTTTAAACATTATAAGGGACATATGAGTGAGATTGCGCGCCGTCTTCGTATAGGGCGTTCTACCCTTTATCGAAAAATAGAGGGATTGAGAGCAATAAGCAGTCAAGAACGGAAGTAAAATCCATGACGAATCTCTATTCACGAGAAATATGATGTAAAAAAGTGTAGAAGTTTCTGATGAAGACAACAGAGGAATTTAAGCGTTTAAAAAGAATGTCATTTATTACAGAGCTTAGGGTTGAGGATAATTTTGTAAACACAATGAGTTTAGATTTTATTTGATCAATTGTTTTTAGCTTTTTTCTTGTTTCAATTTTCCTGACTTTAGCGCAATTTGATTTAAGATGATAAGAATAGCTTTAACGCTTTTTGGCATTGAAGCTAAAATTCTGGAATCATTGATGTTGGGTTTATATTCTCTTAAGCAAGAAGTGACATTCTACCTTTTGCACGATTAAGGTAGAATCATTGATTTTATTGGTTTTAGTTGTTTTGGTTCCTATCTAGAATAGTGTGATAGCTTAAAAATAGAAAGTTGATTCTCTTTGACTCTGTTACAGATTGTTATCAGTTTTATCATATTTTTTTTTATTGCGTCTATGTTAGCGATTTACACTTATGGGCGTTTTGTTAAAAATGCTCGGGGGGAGCATTCTTATGCGCTGACTGTTAAGAAAGATGAAACCAAGCTTGACCGTATAATAAGTCAATTAGCGGAGAAAACCGATGGGTTAGGGGTTGATAAAGATGCTCTTTCGCTTATCATCAGCAACTTGGATGCGTTTTGTGTTCGTGCGGTAGGAGCAGCAAAGGCTGGGCGTAGTCTTGATCTCATGTATTATATTTGGGACGATGATTTAACAGGACGCTTATTATTAAGTGAAATAGTGGAGGCTGCTGATCGGGGTGTTCGTGTGCGCCTTCTTTTAGATGATATTAACGCTCAGGCACGTGATCCAGCTTATATGGCGCTAGATAAACATCCCCATATTGAAGTAAGAATGTTTAATCCAGGGCGATCACGTAAGGGTGGTGTACGCCGTGGTTTAGAGATTATATTGCGGGCAATTACTGTAACACGCAGAATGCATAATAAGGCTTTTATTGTGGATGGTCGTATGGCTTTTGTAGGGGGACGTAATCTTGCAGACTCTTATTTTGACGCTGGTAAAGAATCACATTTTCGAGACTTAGATTTGATGTTAATAGGTCCTTCGGTTAAAAAGGTGGAAAACATCTTTGATGATTTTTGGAATAGCGCTGTCGTTTTACCGATTCACACTTTAGTTGTTCCTAAAAGTGTAAATGATCTTGCTTTTTGGAGGGAAAAATTACGACAATTTCGTGATTCCAAAGCTGCAAAAGTTTATTTAGATTATGTCAAGAAGCATATTAGTTTTGACTGTTTTATTCAGACAGGAAAGCGATTATTTTTAGCAGATAAAGTTGTTGTTCTTTCTGATCCTCCGGAAAAAGTATTGCGCAAAAAAGCAGAAAATTGGCTCATGAAAGCACTCTCACAGGTTATTGAAGACGCCCAAAAAACGGTTCAGATTACATCACCTTATTTTGTTCCTGGTAAGGTAGGTACGCAGAATTTTAGCAATTTGGTTTCAAAAGGTGTTGATGTCAAAATTCTTACGAATTCTTTAGCAGCCACTGATGTGGCACTCGTGCATGGTGGTTATGTACCTTATCGTAAGATGTTATTGAAAAGTGGTGTTAAGCTCTATGAGTTAAAACCAGGTGGAAATATGCACGGGTTGCGACTGTTTCGATCAAGTAAGGCTAGTTTACATACCAAAGCTTTTTTAGTTGATCGTAAAACTGCTTTTATTGGATCTTTAAACTTTGATCCTCGATCAGCTGCGTTGAATACAGAAATGGGTATTCTTTTTGAATGTGCCCCCATTACAACGCGATTAGATTTGCTTTTTGCTGAAGAAACGACGGGTGAAATGAGTTATCATCTCCGTCTTAATGACAACAACCGCATTTATTGGGATTTTATTGAAAACGAAAAACAGTATAGCGTTAATTATGAGCCAGAAAGCAATTTTTGGCGTCGTGCGTTTGCAAAAATAATAAGTTGGTTACCGATTGAATCACAATTGTAAATTTTATAAACTATAATCAAAAAAATTATTTTTATTTTTCTTTTCATTTTTTTTTAAGCATGGCATAATTTTGTGTCAATCCACAATTTATGAGAACCGCAGTTGTATTCAAAACTACTGACAGTGTTTTTTTATATAAAGGAATTTGGCTATGGCAAAGATTGTTGAAACAGGGACAGGTGCATTAGCATTGACTTTTGATGATGTGCTTTTACAGCCAGGTCATTCTCTTGTAATGCCTAGTCAAGTAGATCTTAGCACGCGTATTGCAGCTGATATTAAGCTGAATTTGCCGTTGCTTTCTGCTGCAATGGATACTGTGACAGAATCGCGTTTGGCAATTGCTATGGCTCAAGCTGGTGGTCTTGGCGTTATCCATCGTAATATGTCTCCTACAGAGCAGGCTGAAGAAGTCCGTCAAGTAAAAAAGTTTGAATCTGGTATGGTTGTTAATCCCGTAACAATTGGTCCTGATGCAACACTTGAAGAGGCAAAAGCTTTAATGCGCTCTCATGGTATCTCCGGTATTCCGGTTGTTGAAAATGGCATTAAAGGTGAGACTGCTGGACGGCTTGTTGGTATCTTGACGAATAGAGATGTGCGTTTTGCATCAGATCTAAAACAAAAAATTTATGAATTAATGACGCATGAAAATTTGATCACAGTGCGTGAAAATGTCCAACTCAATGAAGCGAAATATCTTTTACATCATCACCGTATTGAAAAATTATTGGTTGTGGATGAACACAATCGCTGTGTTGGTTTGATAACAGTGAAGGATATTGAAAAAGCACAATTAAATCCAAATGCTGCCAAAGATTCGCAAGGTCGCTTGCGTGTTGCTGCTGCAATGAGTGTAGGCAATGATGGTGTTGAGCGAGCTGAACGATTAATTGATGCAGGAGTAGATGTGCTGGTAATTGATACGGCTCATGGACATTCTCAGCGTGTGCTAGAAACAGTTGAACGTGTTAAAAAAATGGCGTTTTCTCCAGCTCTTATTGCTGGTAATGTAGCAACTCCACAAGCAACACAAGCTTTGATTGATAGTGGTGCAGATGCTGTAAAAGTTGGTATTGGTCCTGGTTCTATTTGTACAACGCGCATTGTTGCAGGGGTGGGTGTTCCGCAACTTGCGGCCATTATGAGTGCTGCAGAAGTTGCTGACAAAGCAGGTATTCCTGTGATTGCTGATGGTGGGATCAAAGCTTCGGGAGATTTTGCGAAAGCTTTGGCAGGTGGGGCTTGTTCTGTTATGATTGGCTCTCTTTTGGCGGGTACAGAAGAAAGCCCTGGTGAGGTTTATCTTTATCAAGGACGATCTTTTAAAGCTTATCGCGGTATGGGATCTGTTGGTGCTATGGTGGGAGGGTCGGCAGATCGTTATTTTCAAGATGAAGTTCGTGATGAACTTAAATTGGTGCCTGAGGGTGTTGAGGGTCAAGTTGCTTATAAAGGGCCGATAGCGTCGGTTTTGCATCAGCTAGCTGGTGGGTTGCGTGCGTCGATGGGGTATGTTGGGGCAAAAAATCTAGCGGAGTTTCGCGAAAAAGCAACATTTGTTCGTATTACGAATGCTGGACTTCATGAAAGTCATACACATGATGTTGCTATCACACGGGAAAGTCCAAATTATCGCAGACCTGTTTGATGCGTAAAAGCTTAGAGTCATTTTGTAAAAATCTCGAAGACTTTTTAGAAAACCGTACGGAAATAGTCGTTTTTTCTCTTGTGATTTGATACAATAGTCTAAAAAGCACAAAGGTAAACAATCGGAGGGAAAGAATTGGAGGTTAACATTCCAATTCTTTCTGTAAGTTATATAAAATTAAAGGAATTAACTTTTTGTCGTCTTCCGCTCTGATTTTGACGCGCGTTGGCGAGTGTTAGCCTGATCACTTTGGATGGATTTCTTTCCATTGTTTGAGGGCAGTGTATTGTGACGGCCTTTAGATGAAGTTGTTTTCCCATTATTGTAAGTGTTCATTATTTTCTCCTTTTAAATTATCTGGCTTATGGCCAGTATAGTAAAAACGGTAATGCCAAATAGTGGTTCCAAGCATTTTCTAAAAAGTTAATATTTTATTAGGAATAAGATAACTGTGCAGGTCTTAGTAAAAGTGTTTCTTTTCATTTTCAGAAAGAGAGCATTTTCAAGATAGTGGATATCGGATGTTCTGTACTGTTTATAGAGAGCTATGAAAATTCATTTATAAAGGAATAAAGGTGGTGACAATTTCTGCGTACCTCTATTGGAAGAGGGATTTTAAGGGTACATTCTGTTTTGTAATATCAAGCTAGACTTATGTGTATTTTAAGATGAGAGCAATGTGAACGGATAGTACGTGAGGGAAAAAGTTTTGCTACTATCAAAAAACGTAATCAGAATCATACAATATGCAATGCAAACTTGAGGTAATTTTGAGAGGATTCCATTGGCAGTAAGAGAGATAATGTTGTTCTTTTCTTAAATTTTTTAGGTTTTTATAGAATTCAATGGGAGAGATGAATGCGCTTAGGTGGGCGTTTGCAAGCAGCAATAGATGTTCTAAAAGAGATAGAAATTCGGCATCGCCCAATAGGTGAAGCTTTAAAAGATTGGGGAGTTTGTCATCGCTTTGCAGGAGCAAGTGATCGTGCAGCAATTGGTACAATTGTTTATGATGTCTTAAGACGACGTTATTCTTTACAATGGCGTATGGAGAGTGATGATATTCGGGATAGTGTTTTTGGAACTTTATTAGATACTAATAAAATGACCATTGAACAAATTGACGGTGAATTAGAAGGGGATCGATTTGCACCGCAGTTATTAGGGATGAGGCAGCGTCAATCATGGCAAAGGCGGCAATTAGTTGATGCACCAGACTATATTCGTGGTGATATTCCCCAATGGTGTCAAGCGCATTTGCGTCCTTTATTTGCCGACAATTGGGTCATTGAAGCTGCTGCATTAGCAACACGTCCTTCTTTAGATTTACGTGTGAATAGTTTGAAGGCAACGCCAGAGAAGGTTTTTCAGGAGTTAGCAAAAAACAAAGTTCAATCCTTTTCATGGTTTCGGCAAGCCTTAAGAATTGCACCGATTGAAAAATTTGGACGTCATCCCAATGTTCAAGTTAAACCAGCTTTCCAAAAGGGGCATTTTGAAATACAAGATTTGGGATCCCAAATTGTTGCTCACCTGGTAGAAGCAAAAGAAAGAATGCAAGTATTGGACTATTGTGCCGGTGCTGGTGGAAAAACTTTGGCTTTAGCTGCCAGTATGAAGAATCAAGGGCAAATTTATGCTTATGATTCCGATAAAGCCCGTTTAGCTCCTATTTTTGATCGTCTTCGACGCGCTGGTGTTCGTAATGTACAGCCGCGGGCGCAAAGAGAAGAATTGCAGTCCTTAGTAGGTCGGATGGATAGAGTTTTGCTAGATGCTCCATGTAGTGGTACAGGAACATGGCGGCGGCATCCAGATACGAAATGGCGTTTAACGTTAGAACAGGTAAGACAACGCCAAAGGGAACAGAGAGCTATTTTGAATGAGACTATAGACTATCTTAAATTGAATGGGCGCTTAGTCTATATTACGTGCTCTCTTTTTGTGGATGAAAATGAAGAGCAAATTTCTCGTTTTCTTCAACAGCATTGTAATTTTTATGCAATAGATATGCGAGCGCTTTGGAAGCAACATTTTAGTTCTTCATCTGTGCAACCGGTCTTTTCAAATTATGGACTTACTTTATCGCCGGCAACAACAAAAACAGATGGTTTCTTTTTATCTGTGTTGCAAAAAAAACATTGAGACATCTTTTCGCATTTTTTATCTTAAATTTTATGAGAATGACCTTTTTCTTAAGCAAATAGGCTTGTAAGAGAGAAAAATTGAACAATAAATCTTATGGGCTATATTTTACAATTATTGATTGGTTTTCTATGAGCATATCACATTCAGACACTGTTCTTATTATTGATTTTGGTTCACAAGTTACACAGCTTATCGCACGGCGAGTAAGAGCGATGGGTGTCTATTGTGAAGTTGTTCCTTTTCAATTAGCTTTAGAGGGCATGCAAAGGATAAAACCAAAAGCTGTTATTTTATCAGGCAGTCCTTATTCCGTTATTGATGAAGGTTCACCGCGTGCTCCGATGGAAATTTTTGAAATGGATATTCCAGTTCTTGGTATTTGTTATGGTCAACAAATCATGTGCGTTCAGCTTGGTGGAAAAGTTGCATCAGGACATGAGCGTGAATTTGGGCGGGCTTTTTTAGAGGTACAAGAAAACAGTGCACTTTTTGAGGGTGTTTGGGAAAAAGGCTCTTGTTATCAAGTATGGATGAGTCATGGTGATCGCGTGACGGCTTTACCAGAGGGGTTTCGTGTTATAGGGACCTCAAAAGGCGCTCCCTATGCTGCTATTGCTGATGAGAAAAGGCGCCTTTACGCAGTGCAGTTTCATCCTGAAGTTGTCCATACGTTAGATGGTACAAAACTTTTGCAAAATTTTGTTCTTAAAATCTCTAATCTTAAAGGCAATTGGTCAATGGCTTCTTATCGTGAGCAGACAATTGCTAAGATACGGCAAAAAGTAGGAAAAAGTCGTGTCATCTGTGGTCTTTCAGGTGGTGTGGATTCATCAGTTGTGGCAGTGCTCCTTCATGAAGCAATAGGAGATCAACTGACATGTATTTTGGTAGACCATGGGTTGATGCGCAAAAATGAGGCTCAAGAAGTTCTTACATTATTCCGAGATCATTATAATATAAAGCTTATTCATGTTAATGCCGCCAATATGTTTCTCAATGCTCTAGAAGGTGAGATAGATCCAGAAAAAAAGCGCAAAACGATAGGCCGCCTTTTCATTGAAGTTTTTGAAGAAGAAACCAAAAAGATTGGCGGTGCAGAATTTTTAGCGCAGGGCACGCTTTATCCAGATGTCATTGAGAGTATATCAGCTATTGGTAAATCGGTAACAATTAAAAGCCATCATAATGTAGGGGGATTACCGGAGCGGATGAACATGAAACTTGTAGAGCCATTGCGTGAGCTATTTAAGGATGAAGTTCGTTCTCTAGGGAAAGAGTTAGGATTGCCAGAGCAGTTTATCGGCCGTCATCCTTTTCCAGGTCCTGGTCTTGCAATTCGGTGCCCAGGTGCAGTGACACGTGAAAAGTTAGAAATTCTACGTGAAGCGGATGCTATTTACCTTGATGAAATCCGTAAAGCCGGTCTTTATGACGAAATTTGGCAGGCATTTGCTATTCTTCTGCCTGTTCAAACTGTCGGGGTTATGGGTGATGGACGTACTTATGAATTTGTTTGTGCTCTTCGTGCAGTAACATCTGTAGACGGAATGAGCGCTGATTTTTATCCCTATGATATGGAGTTTTTAAGCAAAACAGCAGCACGTATTATTAACGAAGTGAGAGGTATTAATCGTGTTGTTTATGATGTAACGTCAAAACCTCCTGGCACTATTGAGTGGGAATGATTGAAATTCAATTAAGCATTTTTAACAAGAGAGTACTGTTTAGATTTTAATCTTAGCAAGAGTGGACAGAAACAAACGAGCTTCCTAAAAAGTTGTTGTTTATCCGGAGTTAGCTCTTCAAAGTTATGATCTCATTATGTATGAGCGAGTATCGTTTAAATTTGAGAAGTGTGAAGTTTCCCATGTCTGAGAAAAAAATTGTTGCGCATCGTGGGGGGGCTAATCTTTATCCCGAAAATACACTTTCAGCATTTCGTAACGCCATTGCGTTGGGAGTCGATGAGATTGAATGCGACGTTCATCTTCTTAAAAGTGGTGAAGTAGTTGTATTTCATGATTTTTATCTAGAACAACTGGTTGGAAAAAAAGAATATATTCACAATATTGATAATGAAACACGTAAACAACTTCATGTGAAAGGAAGTACTGAAGCTCCTCCTTTATTAGAAGAGGTGCTTGATCTTTTAGGATCAACTAATGTTGCGCTTCATCTTGAAATCAAAACATGTGGTGAAGTTGAGCGTGAAAGGCTTTTATCTCAAAAAGCACTTGCGTTGATAAAAAATCGAAATTTAACAGAACGGGTCTCTGCAATCAGTTTTGATCCTATAAGCCTTCATCCTTTTATTGAAGCAGGAATAACATCTGGTCCATGTATTGATCGTTTTGAAGGTGATATGTACCAGCATTTTTCTAAATGGAAAAAATTGGGCTATTCTGATCTGAGTTTAGATGGTTCTCTTGTTTCACAGGACTTTATTGAATCTGCGCTTGAAGCTGGCTTTACTGTGGGGGTATGGACAATTAATGGGAGACCTCGGCTATCGCATTGGCTTGATATGCCTGTACATTATATCACAACAGATCAACCTGACCTTGCTATACAATTACGTACGGAAAAATAAAAGCACACAATCTATAATATAAAGCAAATAACACCACCCTAAAAAAATGAGGTTGATAAAAAAGAGAAGTGCGGATTATTTACTGATGGTGCTTATAAGATTAAAATTTTTACTTTATTTAATTCTCACGTGTGCGTTTTCCAGTACTTTTGTTAAAACTATGAAAACTCTGATGGGGAACAGTAAAGCTTAGTTTTTGACCATAATCGTGTGTCAAACGTTCTTTTATTTCAATGGTAAAAATATTATTATTCCAATGCGTTAAAACATGGCATCCTGTTCCGACAGGTTTGATAAGTTCAATTTGTGTGTGAAAGACAGCTCCTTGATTTGGATATTCGCCTAACAAGATTACTTCAGGTCTGAATGCTAAAAGATCAGTTTCTTGACTATAAGACAATGAATGACCTAAATGCTGTTCTAAAGTTTTGCGATCAAGAAAATTCATAGAGGGAGAGCCAATAAAATCAGCAACAAATGTTGTTTCTGGATAATCGTAAATTTCCATTGGCGTTCCAATTTGCTCAATAGCCCCTTTATTCATGACAACTATTCTATCAGCTAGTGTCATCGCTTCTAGTTGATCATGAGTCACGTAGAGGCTAGTTGTTCCCAATGAACGCTGGAGTGTTTTAATCTCGATACACATTTGCGCACGCAGTTGTGTATCGAGGTTTGAAAGTGGCTCATCAAAGAGAAAAACACGTGGTTGACGAACAATGACACGCCCCATTGCAACACGCTGTCGTTGTCCTCCTGATAATTGCCGTGGTTTACGATCCAGAAATGGCTCTATTTGCAAAAGCTTTGCAGCGTGTGTGATACGCTTATTTATTTCATCTTTAGGTGTTTTACGATTTTTAAGACCATATTCTAAATTTCCACGAACTGTCATATGAGGATAAAGTGCATAATTTTGAAAAACCATAGCGATGTCACGATCAGCTGGTTCACGATTATTGATACGCTCATTGTCAATATACAGTTCACCTGAAGTGACTTGCTCGAGTCCTGCAATGATGCGTAATAGAGTTGATTTTCCGCACCCTGAAGGACCTACAAGGACAAGAAGTTCTTTATCGGCAACAGTTAAGTTTAAATCATCAATGACTAGAATGCCATTTTCATATTGTTTTTTTATATTTGATAACTGGATTATGGCCACAGTTATTTCTCCGTTTCAATAAGGCCTTTGATAAAAAGTCGCTGCATGAAAATAACGACTAGAACAGGTGGCACCATGGCCACAACCGATACTGCCATGAGTATATTCCATTGAGGGTTATGTTGAAGTGATTCTACGATGAGCTGTTTGAGAATAATAAGAATAGTTTGATGATTTTGGTCAGTTGTGACTATAAGAGGCCAAAGATATTGTACCCATCCATAAATGAACATAATGATAAATAAAGCAGCAATATTACTTTTGCTAAGAGGAAGAAGAATATCTTTAAAAAATTTAAATGGTCCTGCACCATCAACACGAGCAGCTTCTAAGAGTTCGTCAGGAACAGTCAAAAAAAACTGACGAAATAAAAATGTAGCAGTTGCAGATGCAATGAGTGGAATAATCATTCCACCATAGGTGTTTATCATGCCTAATTGTGCGACGACTGCATATGTTGGGATAATACGAACTTCGACAGGTAGCATTAATGTAATGAATATAAGGGCAAACGCAGTTTTGCGAAAAGGGAAGCGCATGTAGACAATTGCATAAGCAGAAAAGAGTGAAATAATAATTTTTCCAATACTAATACCAACAGCCATAATGAGGGAGTTCATTAAGAGTGGCCAGAGATTAGGCAAACCAAGCTGCATAAGTCCATCACCAAAGATTGTCTTATAGTTTTCCAGGGCATATTTTCCTGGTAAAAGAGGAAGTGTTCCTGAACTAAATGCCGCCGAGTTATGGGTTGAGGCAATGATAGCAACATAAACTGGAAAGCAAATAATGAAAATGCCAATAATAAGGGTTATATGGGTTAGAAATTTTAAAACAGGGCGATTTTCAACCATGATTTTCTTCCTAATATTGTACACGGCGTTCAATCCAGCGGAACTGAATAAATGTTAAGACAATAACCATCAACATTAATATTGTTGATTGTGCTGCTGATGCACCAATTATTTGGTTTTTAAAACCATCATCGTACACTTTGTAGACAAGAGTGCTTGTTGCACGCGCAGGACCTCCAGAGGTTATGTTATCAATAATGCCAAATGTATCAAACATAACATATTGGATGTTAACGATAAGAAGAAAAAAGGTTGTCGGTGAAATTTGCGGAAAAACCACAGTCCAAAATCGTTTAAAAGGACCAGCACCATCAATTGCTGCTGCTTCTATTTGGGAACGTGGAACAGATTGAAGACCGGCAAGAAAAAAGAGAAAATTATAAGAGATTTGTTTCCAACTGGCTGCAATCACAATAATAATCATTGCTTGAATGCCATTAATACGATAATTCCATATAATACCTATTTTCTGGAGAAAAAAAGGGACAATTCCGGCAGTTGGATGAAAGATAAACAACCATAATATACCTGCCAATACCGGAGCAACAGCATAAGGCCAGAGCAAAAGTGTTGTGTAAGCTTTTTTTGCGCGGATGACACGATCAACACAGACAGCCAAAAGAAGAGATATGGTCATTGAAGTGGCAGTTACCGAAATGGAAAATATTGCGGTTATAAGAAGCGATTTGAGATAAGCAAGATCAGAGAAAATTGTAACATAATTTTCAAAACCAATAAAGGTTGTAGTAAAGCCAAAAGGATCTTCACGCTCAAAAGACGATTTTATTGCTTGGATAGCAGGCCAAAAGAAAAACAAAAAAGTCACAAGGAGCTGAGGAAAAAGCAACCAGTAAGGAAGTAGACTATTTTTGAAATATGCATGTTTTTCTTGCATTCGTAGAGCTCTTTAAAGAGAGAGACTTTAGAAAGGTGAATAAAAAAGAATTAAAAAAACTCAACTGTTTTGTAGAGTTTTTGATCTTTAACAACAATAATGAAACCTTAATGATTGGCTTTCTCAAATTCACGGAGAAGTTTATTCCCACGCTCAACGGCTTCATCCAATCCATCTTTTGGTGTTTTTGAGCCATTGAGTACAGCTTCTAATTCTTGATCAAGTATGGAACGAATTTGCGGTAAATTACCAAATCTGATACCCTTTGAGTTAACGGTTGGTGGGTTAAGAGTAATCTGTCTAATAGCAATATCTGCTCCAACGTTTTTTTTGTAGTAATCTTGTTTTTTACTTAGTTCGTAAGCAGCCTTTGTAGTTGGAAGATAACCTGTTATCTGGTGCCACTTAGCTTGATTATTAGCTTTTGAGAGAAATTTAAGAAAAGCAGCTGCACCTGCATATTCTTCAGGGGTATGACCTTTCAAAGCCCAAATCGAAGCTCCTCCAATAATTGAATTTTGTGGTGCACCTTCTACATTGTCGTAGTAGGGGAGCATACCAAATCCAACATTAAATACTGCTTCAGAAAGGATACCTGCACGCGATCCTGAAGATTGCATAAAGATTGCACAATTTTGTGTCATAAACATTGGTGTTGCATCTAATGCGCCGGCAGGGCCACCATAGCGGAAAATGCCTTGATCAGACCATTTTTTAAGGTCAGTCCACATACGCACTTGTAATGGCCCATTAAAGGTAAGCTTTGAATTAAGTCCGCTAAAGCCATTTTCTTTCGTCCCAAAAGGAATATTGTGTAATGCTGAAAAGTTTTCTATGCCAATCCATTGAGATGCATAAGCCATTGTAAAACCACAGCTTGCTGCTTTAGTTTCAAGAATTTTTTTGGAGAAACTTTCGACATCTTGCCATGTTTTAGGTGGCTGTTCTGGATCAAGTCCTGCTTTTTTAAAGATATCTTTATTATAATAAAGGATTGGTGTTGAAGCGTTGAAAGGCATAGATAGCATTCGTCCCTGAACATCAGAATAATAACCACTTATAGCAGGCAAATAATCTGTAGGATCGAATTCTTGTTTTGTATCTTTCATCAATTGATAAATGGGATAAATTGCACCTTTTGCAGCCATCATAGTTCCAGTGCCAATTTCATAAATTTGGACGAGAACCGGCTGTTGTTTTCCACGGAATGCCGAAATGAGCGAGATCATACCTTCTTCATATTCACCACGAAATGAAGGAATAACTTTATACTCAGATTGACTAGCATTAAAGTCGTTAATAAGGTTTTCAGTTTGTTTTCCTAGCTCACCGCTCATAGAATGCCAAAAGCTGATTTTTGTTTGCGCAAAACCCGCTGTTGTCACGCTGATAGCAACAGTAAATGCCGCTATAGAAAGATAAAAACGACTCATGGTTCACCCTTTCTAAAGTGATGGAATACGGATTTTACCAAATTTATAGTATTACACGTGAACATGCAGTGACAGTATTATTCCAAAAATATTTTGACCCATTTAAACAGGAACCACAAAAAGGTCAAACGAATTTGTTTAGACTCGGCAGTTTTCCCTTTGTGATGGTTATTGTGTTCTGAAAAGATCATTATAAAAATCTGGTAAAAAATTGAAATGATTCAAATGAGAAGAGTGAGAAGGGAAGCTCAACTATATAAACAGTAGCAATCATTCAATAGGAGAAGTTGTGATATTCTGGTTATGGTTTTTAGGAAAGTGTTTTTTAATTTTTATAGTGTTTGTCTTATCACTTTTAAACGCCAATCTCCAGAAAGGTTGTTTGCATCCCACACGAACAAAGAGCGTGCTTTTACCTTTGTTTGTCAATTAGCATCCAATGTTAACGCAGTTGCATGTTCAAAGAAAATATATAGATATTTCAGTGCCTTATGTATAATTCCAGCATTCCTATGCTAGGTCAATGCAAGAATATTGCGTCTTTCTGTTTGGGTAATCTCTCAAACGGGTAAACAGCCTCATTGGGGATGAATATAAAGCTGTAAAGGTAAAAAACAATTTTCATCTTTCCTACCCTATTTTAATTCAGTTTTACTTTCAAAAGCTTCCATAACAATATCTTTTAAGTAATGGAAATTATGCAACTCTTCACATTTTTGCTTATCGTATTCTTTATGCGACTAGTCCTTCAAGGAAAACAGAACACCGTCGTTTTGCTCATTCACGCACTTACTTTTTAAAAGACATCTCTCATTGATTTCAAGTCTATCTCACGGTGGATGTGAAGAGTATAACGTAAGATCCATTGAATACCCCACATTCTTACACTTATGAGGGGGTAAGTCACTCCCATCATTTTATTTACCGCTCGCGATATTGTAAAAGGTTCTTGTACTGAGACGGTTCATGAGGGGCATATTGAGTCTTTTCTAAGACGGCTTTTATCCACATTGTTGGTCTTCTTAAACTCCTAAGCCTATTTCAAGTAAGTGCCCGTGAATGGTATATCGTGAAAGCCGTTGTACATTACCATTTCTTTACGCTTATGAAGTTTCACGCCGGCCTCATCATTCTATTTACTAGCTCTCAATGTTGCAAAGGTTCTTGCATTGAGACTGTTCATAAGAAGTATTTTTACTCTTTTCTGAAGTAGTTTTTACATCACGACAACTCTGTTTGTGAAATGCAAGCGAATGTTTTTTCTGATTTTAAATGCAAAAATTTGAAATAAGAAAGTCTTAGGGTATTGGAACGCGCATTCAATCGATGAAATGGTGAATTATTTTCATAAATCAATGTTTTGTACTTATAATATAATGACGCGCCTTAATGCTTTGTTATCGCGTCGATAATAGTTTTTACATTATGTTCCATCATATCGAGATAGGTTGCAGCAGGGCCATTTTTGTTCGATAACGCATCAGAATACAGTGTTCCACCAATTTGTAAACTTGTTTCTTTTGAAATCTGTTCTATGAGACGAGGATTAGAGATATTTTCAACAAACAGTGCAGTTGCTTTGTTGGCTTTAATCTGCTTGATAAGTTTGGCCACATCGGCTGCAGTCGCTTCAGCTTCTGTAGAAATCCCTTGGGGTGCAAGGATAGTGAAGCCATATTCTTGAGCAAAATAGCCAAAGGCGTCATGAGATGTGATAATAATACGCTTATCTTTTGGAATGGTTGCAATCTTTGTTTTAAATGTTTCTTGTTTTTCTTTAAGTTTTTGGATGTAAGAGTTGGCGTTTTTGCTGTAGGTTGCACAGAATTGTTGATCGATTTTACAAAAAGCAGTGGCAATATTTTTAATATAAATTTCAACATTTGGGATAGTCTGCCAAGCATGTGGATCAATATTACTGTGGCGGTGTTGGGCACTCTGTTCTTGGTTTTTAATTTCGAGGGGGGAGATGTTAGCACTCACTTCAACAACCAGTGCTTTTGTACCACTTGCTGTGATGAGACGGTCAATGAAACCTTCTAAATGAAGTCCGTTGATGAAAATAATATGAGCCTTTTTAAGCTCTTGAGCATCACGGGGGGTAGGTTCATAAGTATGGGTATTTGCATTGGGACCAACGAAAGTAATCATAGAAATATGATCACCTCCTACATTTTTTACTAAGTCTGCAAGAATAGAAAAACTCGCGATAACTCTAATTTTATTATACGCAGAAGCAGAAAACGAAAAAAGCACAAGGAGTAAGAAGACTCCAAGCAGAACAAGTTTTTGAATAAGTCTAGGCACATTATTTCCTTAAAGTGGGCAGGAAGGTATAAAAGAGATTTGGAAACCATGATACAATAAAGCCACGTGGACTTATAAAGCATGAAAAAAGATAAATAAATCCTGCGGCAATAATGATAGCGGGACCAGAGGGAAGTGAGAGATGAAAAGAAAGCAGTAGACCACATATACTAGCAACGATTCCCAAAAGGGTGGAAAGTATGCAGATAGGGCCCAGACGCGAAAGCCAAAAGCGGGCTGTAATAGCTGGAATCATCATAATACCAACAGAAAGTAATGTTCCAAGTGATTGGAAGCCTCCCACCAAATTCAATACAACAAGTCCGAGCAATGATACATGAATATATTTACTCAGTGGAGAGAGTGATTTAAAAAAGAGAGGATCAAAGCTTTCCACTACGAGTGCGCGCCAGAAAATGCAAAGGTTGCACACTGTGATCAACATGATAGTGGTGATTAGTAAAAGGGCTTGTGTATCAATTGCGAGTACTGAGCCAAATAAGAGATGAAGCAGATCAATTGTTGAGTCTTTAAGTGAAACAATAATGACACCAGCTGCAAGTGCAATAAGATAAAAAACAGTCATTGATGCGTCTTCTTTCTGAAAGCTATTTCGTGAAATTAAGGCGGTTGCTAAAGCAACGATGATACCAGCTAGGATGCCACCAAGTGTCATAGATATGAGTGAGAATCCACAAAAAAGAAAAGCAATTGCAACACCAGGAAGAATAGCGTGAGATACAGCATCTCCTACTAAACTCATTCCACGCAGCATCAAAAATACGCCGACAGGACATGCGCTGATGGATAAGAGGATTGAACCGATAAGGGCACTTTGCATAAAATGGAAATCAACGAAAGGGGCAAGAAAAAATGCGTACACGTATTATAATCCAATAGAACAAGAATCATTGAAGGGAAGATATTGTTTTAGCACGCTGATACGAAAAGAGTTGGATATAACAGGTGATATAGCCTGGTGAATGGTGTCGGAGAAAAACTGTGTTGTTTCTCCATAGAAGGCATTTTGTTTATTAATTTGAATCATTTGTGGAAAATATTCTTGTACAATGAGGGGGTCATGGAGCGCTGTAAGAACTGTTCGTCCTTGTTTTTGCCAGTGTGCGATTAAAGTAAGAAGGTCTTTTTGGGTTTTACGATCTACACCATTGAAAGGTTCATCGAGCAAGATAAGATCGGCATCTTGTACAATAATACGTGCAAAAAGGGCGCGCTGTAATTGGCCACTTGAGAGCGTATCAAGTGAACGGGTGGCAAAAGCCGTGAGCCCAACTATTTCAAGTGCATTCTGAATTTTAGAGTAATAAGGGCGTTGGTTTTTCCATAATCCACAAAAAGACCATAGTCCCGTTTTTACAAGTGCTCTCACATCAATGGGAAATGTTTGATCTATATTACATTGCTGAGCAAGATAAGCAATTCGGCTTTTCTTTGGTTTTGTAATTTTTCCTTTGAGAGGTTTAATCAATCCGACTATAGCTTTTAATAGTGTAGATTTTCCAGCACCATTATCACCCATTATTGCTACTAACGATCCAGCTTTTAACTTTGCTGAAAAATTTTCTATTGCTATCCTGTTTCCATAGCCTAATGTTGCATCATTAAAATGCAGATTCATAATTCATACCGTTTCTATTATCTCTCTTAGGATAGATATGTAATAATATAACATTTGTCAACAAAATGTTATATTATTACATAGATTTTGGAACTAATTATTTTCGTGGGAAGATCGTGGAAAATTAAAAATAATGGTTGAATTTTCCTTGACGAAAGAGAGTGTGTGTATACTATATATAGTATTAAAAATGATTGGTGATTCTAAATAGGCACAAGTGAGGGTACAGTGTGTTTCGTTTGGCATCTAAGTTATTTCCATAATGTGATAGAAAAAAGTTTATTGACGCAAGAGGAAAGCAGTATTTCTGCTGAAGTATCTCTTGAGGGGTAATTCCGTTTCGTGTTTGTGAGTTGATTGTATCATAAACAGAGTAAAATTAGTGTTGAGGAGCGACTGCTGGAGACGTTTTAGGGGTCGTTGGTTTTTTTAGGCAGCAGGAGGGTATTGTAATGCAAGCAGAAGATTGTTTTATAACTGAGCTATTTTACCATTTTTGTTGTAAGATAATCATTTATTCTCGTTGTAATTTTAAAATTATTTGATGAGGATTTCTGTTACGTTCAGAAAGCTATGTATTGTTTGAACGAGAGTAGAGCTGCACATATTTGTGTATGCTTGCTGTTGTTTGTTATTCTTGAGTATCTATAAAATCGTCAAAATTAACTCTAAAAGAGTTAATTTTTTGGAATTTTGAAAGTTGAAAAAATGCCGGTCACTATTTATAGCAAACCATCTTGCGTCCAATGTGATGCTACACGCCGCGCTTTCGATGCTAAAGGCATTAATTATCGTGTGGTTGACATTTCTCGGGATGAACAAGCATATAGTTTTGTTCAGTCTTTAGGGTATCGTCAGGTTCCTGTAGTTGTTTGTGGTGAAAATCATTGGTCTGGTTTTAGACCAGATATGATTAGTGGTCTTTGTGTTTAATGGGACTTATCGTTTATTATTCGAGTGCAACGGGTAATACTGAGTATTTTGTTTCTCAGCTTGATCAACGACTCTTCAAAATTGATAAAAAAAAACCGTCGATGTTAGTTGATGAGCCTTATGTGTTGGTTGTTCCTACGTATGCAGATGGTGAAGGGAAAATGGCTGTGCCGAAAGCAGTTATTCGTTTTCTCAATGAAGATGAGAACCGAAAATTGATTCGGGGGGTCATTGGTGGTGGGAATCGTAATTTTGGTCGCTATTACAGCTTAGCGAGCAAGATCATTGCTGAAAAGTGTTTTGTGCCTTGTCTGTATCGTTTTGAGCTGCGTGGAACTGAGGAAGATATTATTTGTGTAAAGAAGGGATTGGAAAGATTTTGGAAACAGTTGGTATAGAACAGTCGCAGAAATCAGATCAGATCACGGATTATCATGCGCTGAATGCAATGCTTAATCTTTATGATGAAAATGGTCATATTCAATTTGATATGGATCGACTTGCTGCGCGACAGTATTTTCTCCAGCATGTTAATCAAAATACGGTTTTTTTTCATAATCTTAAGGAAAAAATAGACTACTTGATAGAAGAAGGTTATTATGAAAAAGCTTTGTTTGAGCTTTATGATTTTTCTTTTATCAAAAAGCTTTTTAAGCGTGCTTATGCGTTTAAGTTTCGCTTTCCTACTTTTTTGGGCGCATTTAAGTATTATACCAGCTATACACTAAAGACTTTTGATGGAAAGCGCTATCTTGAGCGTTATGAAGACCGTATCTGCTTGGTAGCTTTATATTTAGCGCAAGGGAATAAGGCTCTTGCTGAGAGCTTTGTGGATGAAATTATTACAGGACGGTTTCAACCTGCAACCCCGACATTTTTGAATGCAGGAAAAAAACAACGGGGCGAATTGGTATCGTGTTTTTTGTTGCGGGTTGAAGACAATATGGAATCGATAGGACGTTCGGTTAATTCAGCTTTACAACTTTCAAAGCGCGGTGGAGGGGTAGCGCTTTGTTTGACAAATTTGCGGGAAGCAGGGGCACCGATCAAGCAAATAGAAAATCAGTCTTCAGGTGTTTTACCGGTGATGAAACTTTTGGAAGATTCTTTCTCTTATGCTAATCAGCTTGGTGCACGGCAAGGTGCTGGTGCTGTTTATTTGCATGCCCATCATTTAGATATTATGAAATTTTTGGATACAAAGCGTGAGAATGCTGATGAAAAAGTCAGAATTAAAACTCTTTCGCTTGGTGTGATTATTCCTGATATTACTTTTGAGCTTGCGCGTAATAATGAGGATATGTATTTATTCTCATCTTATGATATTGAGCGTGTTACAGGCAAACCCTTTAGCGATATTTCTTTGACGGAGCATTATCGATCCTTTGTTGATAATGCAAAAATTCGTAAAAAGAAAATAAGTGCACGTGTCTTTTTCCAGACATTGGCAGAAATACAATTCGAATCAGGTTATCCTTATATCTTGTTTGAGGATACTGCCAACCGAGCCAATCCAATAGCTGGACGTATAAATATGAGCAATTTATGTTCAGAGATTTTGCAGGTGAATGAGGCGAGTGAACTAGAAGCGGATTTAACTTATCGCACAGTTGGAAGTGATATATCTTGTAATCTTGGTTCCATGAATATTGCAAAAGCAATGGACAGTGATGATTTTGGGCGGACGGTAGAAGCTGCTGTTCGTGCTCTTACTGCTGTGTCAGATATGAGTAATATCGCTTGTGTTCCTTCCATTGCAAAAGGTAATGCTGAAAGTCATGCAATTGGTTTGGGACAAATGAATTTGCATGGTTTTTTAGCACGTGAACAGATCTATTATGGATCTCCGGAAGCAATTGATTTTACAAATATCTATTTTTATATCGTAGCATATCACGCAATACGTGTTTCCAATTTAATTGCACGTGAACGTCAAAAAATGTTTGTAGGGTTTGAAAAGTCAGCTTACGCAGATGGTAGTTTTTTTGCTAAATATATTGAGCAGGAATGGAAACCACAATTTTCGCTTGTACAAGAGCTTTTTGCACGGAATAATATTGTGATACCAGACCAAAAAGATTGGCAGGAGCTGAAGAAATTAGTTATTGAGTACGGGCTTTATAATCGCAATCTTCAGGCAGTGCCGCCCACGGGGTCTATTTCCTATATTAATCATGCGACCTCTTCTATTCATCCGATTGCTTCAAAGATTGAGATTCGTAAAGAAGGAAAAATTGGACGCGTTTATTATCCCGCTCCTTATATGGATAATACGAATTTGGATTTTTATCAGGATGCTTATGAGATTGGTCCTGAAAAAATTATTGATACCTATGCTGCTGCTACACAGCATGTTGACCAAGGTCTTTCGTTAACGTTGTTTTTTCCTGATACGGCCACTACACGTGATATTAACCGCGCACAAATTTATGCCTGGAAAAAGGGGATAAAGAGTATTTATTATGTACGGTTGCGGCAAGTAGCGTTAAGTGGAACAGAAGTGGATGGCTGCGTTTCATGTAGTCTGTAGGAGATAATCATATGACAAAGATTACAACTAAAAATCCTGTTGTGTGCGCTGTCAATTGGAATAGATTGCATGATGAGAAAGATCTTGAGGTTTGGAATCGTTTAACGGGAAATTTTTGGTTGCCTGAAAAGGTGCCGCTTTCCAATGATATTCCTTCATGGGCAAGTCTAACGGAAGAAGAACGCAAGTTAACCATTCGTGTTTTTACAGGGTTAACACTTCTGGATACGATTCAAAATACTGTAGGTGCTATTTCGCTTATGGCTGATGCGATAACAGAGCATGAGGAGGCAGTGTTAACGAACATTGCTTTTATGGAAGCGGTTCATGCACGTTCTTATTCTTCTATTTTTTCAACATTGTGTTCGACGGTAGAAGTTGATGATGCTTTTAGATGGTCAGAGGAAAATATTCATTTACAAAAAAAAGCCAGATTAGTTCTTGAGCGTTATGAAGGAAATGACCCACTCAAGAAGAAGATTGCCTCGACTTTACTTGAAAGCTTTTTATTTTATTCTGGTTTTTATTTACCCATGTATTGGGCCAGCCGTGCTAAATTGACCAATACAGCTGATCTCATTCGGCTTATCATTCGTGATGAAGCAGTCCATGGTTATTATATAGGTTATAAATTTCAATTAGGGTTTGCAAAACTTGATGAAACCAAAAAGAAGGAAGTTAAGGATTTTGCTTTTAACTTGCTCTTTGACCTTTATAATATTGAATGTAAATATACTGAAGATCTTTATGATGCACTTGGATTGACAGAAGATGTTAAAATTTTTCTTCATTATAATGCAAACAAGGCTTTAATGAATTTAGGTTTTGAAGCTCTTTTCCCGTCTGAGGTTTGTCGTGTTAATCCTGCTATTTTAGCCGCTTTATCACCAAACTCTGATGAAAATCATGATTTTTTTTCAGGAGCTGGCTCTTCTTATGTTATTGGCAAGGCGGTTGCTACCACGGATGATGATTGGGAGTTTTAAGGGTTACATACAAAGAGAAGGGCGCGGGGTATACCGTTTAAGTCTTTGCGCATTTCTAAACATTTGAAGCCATTTTTTTCAAATAAGTCGCAGACTTCTTTTTCTTGAGAGTAGCCGATTTCGACAGCGATAGAACCTTTTTCTTTTAAGTAGTTTGCTGCTTTGTCAGAAAGCTTTCGATAAAAATCAAGACCATCTTTTCCACCAATTAATGCGCGCAAGGGATCATGCAGATGTACTTCCTTTGCAAGCTTTGTGATATCTGTTTCTGGAATATAGGGTGGATTGGAAATAATGAGATCGAATTGCCCTGTAACAGAATCAAACCAATCGCTCAGAAGAGGTGTAAAGCGATTTATAACTTTCGCACTTTTTGCATTTTTTGTGGCTGTTTTAAGAGCGTTTTCAGAAATATCGACAGCTACTGCATAGGATTGGGGAATTTGTTTAAGAATCGCAATGGCAATAGCACCGCTTCCTGTTCCCATATCCAGCAGTGTTATTTTTTCTGATTTTTCACCATATTTTTTGAGGGGTGGTAAAACAAGATCCACCAGCGTTTCTGTATCAGAGCGTGGTTCTAATGTTTCTTGAGAGAGTGCGAAGGATATACCATAAAACTCTCGTTTTCCGATAATACGGTAGACAGGTTCACCAGCAATACGTCGTTGAATGGCTTTTTCTAATTGTAATATTTGTTCAAAAGAGAGGCAAAGATCTGGTTGGAGAACTCTATCAGATATATTTGTATCTGTTATCCATTCGACCAGTATTTTTGCATCAAGATTGGCTTCAGAAACTCCTTGAGAGCGCAATTTTTCTTGAGTTTGTCGAATGACATTGTTGAGAGAATGTTTGTTCATTCATGATGATCCATTTCCATAAGGAGGGCTGTTTGGTGATCGGATATGAGTGCATGAATAAGTTCATCAAGATCTCCTTCTAAAACGCGGTCAAGTTTATAAAGAGTGAGATTAATACGATGATCCGTGACACGTCCTTGTGGAAAATTATAGGTACGAATACGTTCTGAGCGATCACCAGATCCAACTTGGCTTTTACGGGATGCTGAGCGTTCATTTTCCGCTTTTTGTCGTTCAATATCAAATAAGCGTGCACGTAAAATTTGCAGTGCCCGTGCGCGATTTTGATGCTGTGATTTTTCTGCTTGTACGACCATAATCCCAGTTGGAATATGTGTGATACGAACAGCGGAATCCGTTGTATTGACATGCTGTCCTCCTGCTCCAGAGGCACGCATTGTATCAATGCGAATATCTTCTGGACGAATTTCAATATCAATTTCTTCAGCTTCTGGAAGCACTGCAACGGTAGCAGCAGATGTATGGATGCGTCCACCTGTTTCTGTTTCAGGGATGCGTTGCACACGATGAACACCTGATTCAAATTTGAGTTTAGAAAAGACACCTCTCCCTGAAATAGTAGCAATAATTTCTTTATATCCACCAACTTCCCCTTCATTAAGCGAAACAACTTCCACTTTCCAGTTACGAGAAGCGGCATAACGTTCATACATGCGAAAGAGATCACCGGCGAAAAGTGCTGCTTCTGATCCACCTGTCCCGGCTCGAATTTCAACAATGGCGCTTTTTTCATCAGCAACGTCTTTGGGCAAAAGAAGAATCTGAAGCTTTTGCTCAAGTTGTTCCATTTTCTGACATAATAATGGGAGCTCTTCTTGAGCAAGAGTACGCATCTCTACATCTGTGAGTTTATCACTGATGATAGTTTCTAGATCTGTGATCTCTCCGTAAAGAGCATTTAATGCTCGTATGGAACTAACAATTGGTTGCAATTCAGCATATTCAGAAGCTAATTTTACATAAATTTCAGCATTCGGGTTTTTAGCCATTTGGCTTTCAATTATTTCAAAGCGCTTTTCAAGCTGTCTCATACGATCTTGTGGCAAAGAAACCATGATAATATTGGCCTCATTTATTATAATACTTTTGTTGTAATATTAGTGATAGAGTGTTTTATAGCATCCTATAAAAAGGGGTAATAAAGTAGAAAATCTTTCTTGCCAATGGAAACTGCAGGCTTTTAAAGAGAACTTGTGTAAAATCTTGTTTGCAGGAAGAATTTTTTGATGACACATGAGAAACTATAATTTTAAAAATTACGTTTTTTCCCATAAAGTTCAAGGCGGTGATGGATAATATCATAACCAAGGGACTTAGCGATTTCTTCTTGCAACTTTTCAATAATATCAGAATGAAATTCGATAACTTGCCCTGTTTCCAAATCAATGAGATGATCATGGTGGTGCCCATCTGCTTGCTCAAAACGAGAGGGACCACCACTAAAACTATGGCGATGAATCGTCCCATTTCCTTCTAATATCTTCATGGTTCTGTAAACAGTTGAGAGCGAAATACTGGAATCTATTTTGTTAGCACGTTGAAAAATTTCAAATGCATTAGGATGATCTTTTGTGTCGACCAAAATATCAAGAATAATACGTCGTTGACGTGTCACTCTTAAACCTGCAGTGCGTAATTCTTGCTCATAATTTCGCTTTTTATGCATCTTAACTGTTATATTTTTCAGACGAAGGCGCCGTGACAATGTTTGTATTTTTTTTCTGAACCACAAGGACAACGTTCATTCCGTCCCACTTTCCCCCATGTGGTTGAATCACTAGGATTACGATCTTTCGGATTAACGAATTTATTTTCTTGTGATGGTGTCCACAAGGTAGAACTATTTTTTTTATTTTGATCATTCAAAATAGGATCACCAACATCCGTTTGTTCAGGTATGCGCGGTTCTATGGGTTGCTGAATGATCTCGAAACGCATGAGTTTAGAGGTAACGATTCTGCGTAAATTTCTAAGCATGGCTTGAAAGAGTTCAAATGATTCTGTCTTATATTCGTTGAGAGGATCACGTTGTGCATAACCACGAAAACCGACAACGGAACGGAGATGGTCTAAATGTACCAGATGTTCACGCCACAATGTGTCAATGGTTTCAAGTAATACGGCCTTATGGAAATAAGCCATAACTTCTGGAGAGAAGCGTTCAATACGTTCGTTTTCAAGTTTGGTAACAGCATTTGATATACGCTCTAAGATTTGTTCTTCAGCAATTCCATCTTCTTTTGCCCATGTCTCGATTGGCAGTTCAAGATTAAAGAGCTGATGAAGTTCTTCTTGTAGAGCTGTAATGTCCCATTTTTCGCAATACGTTCCAGAGGGAATGTAGGTTTCGACAAGATCTTCAACCACTTCGTTGCGCATTTCGAGAATCATTTCAGTTAAATCCTCTGCGTTCATGATCTCCATACGTTGTTCAAAAATAACTTTGCGCTGATCATTCATCACATCGTCATATTTTAATAAATTTTTACGAATTTCGAAATTTCTTGCTTCAACTTTTTTTTGCGCTTTTTCGATGGCTTTATTAATCCATGGATGAATAATAGCTTCGTTTTCTTTTAATCCAAGTTTTTGCAACATCCCATCCATGCGGTTGGAACCGAAGATTCGCATGAGATCATCTTGAAGAGAGAGAAAAAATTTTGAGCGACCGGGATCGCCTTGGCGACCAGAACGTCCACGTAGTTGGTTATCAATACGGCGACTTTCGTGACGTTCAGTAGCAATAACATAAAGACCACCAGCAGCTAATGCTTTTTCTTTGAGTTGCTTGACGTCTTTTTTAATTTCTTCAATTTTTGCAGTTCGTTCTAGTCCTTCGGGCATATCCTGTAATTCTTGTCGAATGCGCATTTCGATATTACCACCAAGCTGTATATCAGTACCGCGACCAGCCATATTGGTTGCGATAGTTACTGCTCCAGGAACTCCTGCCTGTGCAATAATGTATGCCTCTTGTTCATGATAGCGGGCGTTCAGAACTCTAAAATTGGTAATGCCTTCTTTTCGCAAACGTTCTGCCAATTGTTCTGACTTTTCAATAGAAGTTGTTCCAACAAGAATAGGCTGTCTTTTTTCATGTGCTTGACGAATATCACGTACAATAGCACGATATTTTTCTTCTGCTGTTCGATAGATTTCATCATCTTCATCACGACGCTGTATCGGTAAATTTGTGGGAACTTCGATAACGTCAAGACCATAAATATTACTAAATTCTTCTGCTTCTGTTATAGCAGTACCTGTCATGCCAGAAAGTTTTCTATACATACGGAAATAATTTTGGAAAGTAATGGAAGCAAGAGTCTGATTCTCTGGTTGAATAGCAACGTGCTCTTTTGCTTCTAATGCTTGATGAAGCCCTTCAGAATAACGCCGCCCCGGCATCATACGACCTGTAAATTCATCAATGATAACAATTTCACCATTGCGGACAATGTAATCCTTGTCACGGACAAAGAGCTTATGGGCTTTTAGAGCATTATTGATATGATGGACGATAGCGACATTTTCTATATCGTAGAGACTTTCACCTTTAAGATGCCCTGCCTGTTCGAGCATTTTTTCAATTTTTTCAGTACCAACTTCGGTAAAGGTTGTTGTTTTTTGTTTTTCGTCTATTTCATAGTCTTCTGGAGTTAAGGCAGGGATAAATGTATCAATAAGGTTATAGAAGTCAGTCCGATCTTCTAAAGGACCAGAAATAATAAGAGGAGTACGTGCTTCATCAATGAGGATCGAATCAACTTCATCGACGATTGCATAATGATGCCCACGTTGGACCATTTGACTACGGTCGAAAGCCATATTATCGCGCAGATAATCAAAACCCAATTCATTGTTTGTGGCATAGGTGATATCACATGCATAGGCTGCTCGGCGGGCGTCACTATCAAGATCATGCAAAATCACGCCCGTTGTAAGTCCTAGAAAACCGAAGATTTTTCCCATTGTTTCAGCATCACGATTGGCAAGATAATCGTTTACTGTCACGACATGAACGCCTTTTCCTTCCAATGCGTTGAGATAAATTGGCAAAGTTGCCATTAATGTTTTACCTTCACCGGTGCGCATTTCAGCAATGCCACAATCATGAAGCACCATTCCACCAATGAGCTGTACATCAAAAGGACGCATATCATAAACACGTTTTGCTGCTTCACGGACAGTTGCGAAAGCTTCTGGTAAGAGCAAATCAACGGTTTCACCTTCCACGAGACGTTTACGAAATTCATCGGTTTTTTTGCAAAGCTGTGTATCACTTAACTTCTGGAATTGCTCTTCCAAAACATTAATTTGTTCGGCTTTTTTGCGAAGAACCTTGAGGCGCCGTTCATGAGCTGAACCAAAAAATTTACGTGCAAAGACACCTAAACCGACCATCCCTGGCCCTTTCTTTTATTTGTTGCCACTATTACTGGGTATTTCATATATTATCCCCACACTCTAAATCTCGTAAGGTATTTAATATAACCAAACGCAGATAGTACCATTATACTTGTTGGTGCGCAATTTTTCACTTCAATTATTAAAGTAGAGATAAGGGGATAAGTGCACCATGTCAACTTTAGTAATGCTGTTTAATTATCATATTACAGGGTAACTTAGGGTATAATATGGCATTTTCTATATGATTTTTTCAGTATTATGAGGTAGGGAAGGATAGTCTGAGAAAAGAAAAAAGTTTATGTTTTTTTGAACAAAATTATCAGTTTATTTATCTATGTTTAGAGATTAAAATGCTACAGATAAAAAATTGGGATCTTGAACATGCGTTCATTCTTAAGGAGTATATTTATGAAATTTAATTTTATCACGCTGTTTTTGACATCAACTTTATTGGCAAGCACGAATTTAGGGGTGATGGCCCAAGAAGGCGTGAAGTCTGTGTCGAATGATTTAAAGACTTTGGAGAAAGCTTCTGAAAAAACGGTTGCTCCTTCTCATGTTATGGCAGTTATTGATGGGAAGGAAGTTACAGCAGGGCAATTAGATGAGTTAGCTCTCGAAATAAATCCTGGTTTAGCACGTTTTTCTGATGAACAACGCCGTATAACAGTTTTAAAAGCTTACTTGGATATGCTGGCGCTTGCTAAAGCGGCAATTAAAGAAGGTATCGATAAGAGTGAAACTTACAATAAACGTATGGCAGTTATGCGTGACAATGTTCTTCAGCAGCTTTATTTTAAACAGACAGTTGTTGATCAGATTTCAGATGCTGATTTGGAAACACTTTATAAAAAGGAAGTTGCTGCTTTACCCAAAGAAGATGAGGTTAAAGCACGTCATATTTTGGTCAAAACGAAAAAAGAAGCAGAAGCTATCATTAAGCGTTTAAACAAGGGGGAAAGTTTTGAAGAGATTGCAAAAAAGAATTCAACAGATGGTTCAGCTGCTGTTGGTGGCGATCTTGGTTATTTCAGTCATGGTCAAATGGTAAAGCCTTTTGAAGATGCTGCGTTTGGTTTGAAAGTTGGCGAATACACAAAAAAGCCTGTTGAAAGTCCATTTGGTTGGCATATTATCAAGATAGAAGATCGCCGTGTAAAACAACCTCCTGTATTTGATGATGTGAAAGAGATGTTGCGTACACAACTGATAAAAGAGCGCTACCAAAAACTCATTGCTGATTTGCGTAAAAAGATAGATGTAAAATATCCTGATCCTAATGTTACAAAACTCATGCAATCGCTTAATCAAAATGAAGCGCCGCTTTCGGATGAGACATCCGATGAAGAAGAAGCAGAATAGCATCTTTGAAAGCTAGGCGATTTGATAGATTGGTTTTATTCAAAAAGCCTAGCAGTTGTTTGACACAGGGCATTTATCGGCGGTCATTTCATCTATTGTCGTGGAAAGCATAGTGTGGCTTTAGAAATATCTCGTTTGTTTCCTCAAAATATACAGGAGCTTCCTTCATTATCTGGTGTGCGGATAGCAACAGCTGAAGCTGGGATTAAATATAAAGATCGTACGGATCTTCTTTTTATCGTATTTGATAAGTCAGCAAGTGTGGCAGGTGTTTTTACGCGCTCAAAATGCCCATCTGCTCCTGTAGAGCATTGTCGTATATCACTTCCTCATGGAGTTGCTCGAGGTGTTGTTGTTAATTCTGGCAATGCAAACGCTTTTACGGGACGCAAAGGAAAGCAAACAGTAGATACAATAATATGTGCTGCTGCGAATGCTTTAAAGGTTAAAAAAAATGAGATTTTTATAGCTTCTACAGGTGTTATTGGTGAGCCGATGGAGGCATCGAGTATTGTAAATCTTTTACCAAGTATGGCTAAGACAGCAAAAGAAGGAAATTGGTTGGAGGCTGCAAAAGCCATTATGACGACGGATACATTTCCAAAGCTTGCTACGCGCAGATTTGATTGTGGGGGAGAAACTATTACCATTAACGGTATTGCAAAAGGTGCTGGTATGATCGCACCAGATATGGCAACGATGCTTTCGTTTGTGGTGAGTGATGCAGCCATTTCTTCGCAGATGCTCCAATCCATGTTATCAGAAGCGGTTCAGGAATCTTTTAATTCGATCACTGTGGATAGTGACACTTCAACATCAGATACCCTCATGATGTTTGCAACAGGAAAAGAAAGTTTTCCTTGCATCACAAGTAAAACTGATCCACGTTATGAGGTATTCTCAAAACAATTGCGTGCGCTTTTACATGAGCTTGCATTACAAGTTGTTTGTGATGGTGAAGGGGCGCGTCATTTAATTGAAGTTCATGTGATTGGTGCTACAACAGACAATACTGCGAAGATTATTGCTCTATCAATTGCAAATTCACCACTTGTAAAAACAGCTATTGCTGGTGAAGATGCTAACTGGGGACGGGTGGTTATGGCAGTTGGTAAAGCAGGTGTTGAAGTAGACCGTGATTTGTTAACGATTTGGTTTGGTGAACATCGTTTGGCGATCAATGGTGAACGAGATCCTGAATATTGTGAAGAGAAAATAGGCGCTTATATGCAAAATAAACACATTACAATTCGTGTTGATATTGGCTTAGGTACTGGTAAAGCCACTGTTTGGTCTTGCGATTTAACGAAAGAATACGTTATGATCAATGGCGATTACAGAAGTTAATTGGTGCACCATAAATTTGACATTGGATATCTGTATGTTTCTTAGCAGAGAACTAAGTATTTGAACTCTTTCATCTTGAAGTAGGGGGATGAGAGAAGAGACAGTTATTTTTATTATCCCGGGTGGAGAGCGCTATGCCTATAAAAAGTTCACTTCTTATTGTTGTTGCATGCGCATTATTAGATCAAGATAATCGTGTTTTGTTGACACAACGTCCTGAAGGAAAATCACTGGCTGGTTTGTGGGAGTTTCCTGGTGGAAAGGTTGAGCAAGGTGAAACTCCGGAAGCATCGTTAATTCGTGAACTAGAAGAAGAACTTGGTGTTCACGTTCAGGCAGATAATTTATTCCCCTTAACATTTGCGAGCCATGGCTACGAAACATTTCATCTTTTAATGCCATTGTATTTTTGCTCCCATTATAAGGGGGTTGCACAAGGACGAGAAGGACAAAATTTAAAATGGATTTTTATTAACGATCTTGATAAATATCCTATGCCTGAAGCTGATAAGCCATTAGTTCAGGTATTAAAAAATTTCTTTATTTAATTTATTTAATGAGTGTATGAGAAGGCAATACTGCTGCCAAATAAAGGGGTATTTGTATCGTAATATTGATGTTAGGAAAGATTCGAGAGGGCTCTTTCGAAGAAAAAGCAGTGTGGTTGTCATTAGAGATTTTTTTTGCGTGACCAACTGTTTAATCATCATCGTATTGCATTTATGCGACAAGAAATCGATTTGTAACATAAATTATTATTATACATATTAAATCAGACTTTTGGTGTCATATTTTATTATTTCAAACACTCTGAATCAGAAAAATTGTGCCATGAGTGATCAATAAAAAGTGATTGGGATAGGTTTATAAAATAGGGAGCCTTTAAATTTGAAAAGTAGAGTTTTAGAAGGGATGAAACATATGATTCATCAACTGTTTAAATGTAAGAGAAAGAATAGCATTAAGGGTAAATTAAAAATGATCAGGCTGTTTTATAACTTCATGAACATAAAAATGATTGTATAGTGATTGTGCATGATACATTTATAGACAACACTCAGATAGCAGATTAGGCGAAAGTAAAGATATCTAAACAATTGTGTGAATACGCAATACAATGGTGTGGAAGATATTCAAGCAGATCCTCTATTCCATTAAAGAACGTGAAAAACAAAAATGTAAGACACTGCGCAATTTGCATTATTTAAATTAAAAGAGATTTGCTCTAAATACTTTTGAGAGCTGTGAAGCTGAGCAATAATTTTATAATTCATCTTTTTCCAAAATGAATATATTCCTCCGTTTATCTATTACCCCTTTATTGATCACTCATTGAACAGTTTTTTCTGATTCAGAGTAAGAATGTTTGAAACAATGAAATATGGCAATATGAAAAAATCTGATTTGATATGTGTAATGATGATTTATTTTTAAATCAATACCTTGCATATAACATGCGATGTTTTCATCAAAGCTCTTCAGTAGTTGAATGAGCTCGTTTCCAAAATATCTAAAAAAACACGTAAATATTAATAAAAGTTTTTTTTGAATGAACGGTGAATATGAGATTTAAGAAAAGATCAAGTGATGAGCCCTGTCGACAATAAATAACTTTGTGAAGAAAGCTTTTTCATTCATATAATGATCAGCAATGAGCCGTAGTCCGCAATTATTATTTTAAGAGTTTGCCATGTATTCATGGAAGAATTTAACAGCGGAGGGTATTTATCCATCATGCTTATAGAAGAGCATGTATTACATTTCTTGAATTGGTCGACGTTTTTCTATGGGATATTGGTATTTTTTAGCGATACGTGTCACTGCTTCTTCTAATGGTTCAATCATAACGTCCATAGAGTAGCCGTTTGCGTGGATGATATTTTCATGATCAATCATAATGGCAACGTGGCCGTTCCAAAAAACCAAATCACCTCGTTTAAGTTTATCACTGTCTGTAAGTACTCTTCCTATGGTTTTTTGTTGCATATCTGTATCACGCAAAACCATTTTGCCAGTCATCATCATAGAGAGCTGAACGAGACCTGAGCAATCAATTCCAAAGCCGCTGACACCTCCCCACAGGTAAGGTGTGTGGATAAGAGTTTCGGCAACTGTAACATAATCTTCATACACGCGCCCAATGGGACTAAGATGGCGTGTAATGATTGCTTTCCCACTTTCAAGGATAGCATAGATTGTGCCACGCACTTCAGTTTCATCTACAACACTGACTTTGCTTCCCATGGATAAGGGATATTCCATTGGTCCACGCAAGTCAGCTTGTAAATATTGAAAAGTACGTGGTACTGAAACGATATGTGTCTGTTTTATCGCTGATGTACAAAGAATTGTTGTATCAATATAACCAACATAACCATCTTTGAGAGATTGCCCCCACGACATGGTCTTCCCTTGTTCAAAGATGAGAAGTTCTTCTCCTAATAAGCATTCTGTTTGTTTTTCACTTTTTTTGTTATTTTCTTTAAACAGTCCAGCGACAGCTGTGTTAACACGTTTTTTTTCACCTTGAATAAAGCGTTGAGCCGTAATTTCTGTTTCGAACCGTTTATCTGCTAGATCATCTCTGAATGCATATAATCTTGGATCTTTAGAGAGCATTTTTTAACCTTTAAACAGATTTATCAAAACTGTATCTATACAATTTTATCTTCAAAGGAAGCGCAGAGCAAATTCAAGGTGATAGGCAATCGCTCCTGAAGCTCCAGAATTATCCATCTTTGTGGACATTTTGCGTCAAGCTTAATTTTTAAAGAGGTTATAAAGAGCACGGATAGCTTGTGCTGAACCGCCAACAGGAAAGCCTGGTTTTTCTTTTGGAACCCATCCATAAAGATCAAAATGCGCAAAATGTTTAGTTTTTTCAACAAAAGAATTCAGAAATAAAGCTGCGACTATGGAGCCAGCAAAGTTATTTCCAGTTATATTGTTAAGATCAGCGATTGGTGATGATAACATTTCCTCATAAGGTTTCCAAAGTGGCATTTGCCAAAGAGGATCATAAACAGAATGTGCAGATTGAGAAATTTGTTGTGCCCATACTGAATCATTACAATAAAATGCGGGAAGCTCTGGTCCTAACGCTATATGCGCTGCTCCTGTTAAAGTTGCCATGCAAAGCATGAATTGTGGACTTTCTTCATCACCATAGGCGAGCGCATCGGCAAGGACAAGTCGCCCTTCCGCATCTGTATTGCCAATTTCAACGCTTAAACCTTTACGACTTTTGAGAATATCGCCTGGTCTGTAAGCATTGGCGGAAATTGCATTTTCAACAGCTGGGATTAAAACACGCAGACGAAAGGGTAATTTGGCATCCATGATAAGTTTAGCCAGCCCCAAAACATGTGCACCTCCTCCCATATCTTTTTTCATGAGCAACATATTATTGGCTGATTTAATATCGAGTCCTCCAGTATCGAAGGTTACGCCTTTGCCAACCAACGTTATTTTAGGGTGGTTTTCTTGCCCCCAATGTAACTCAATGAGTCGTGGTACAGTATTGCTAGCTCGTCCTACGGCATGGATCATTGGAAAATTATGTGTTAAAAGTTCATCTCCACAAATGCTTTGGACATCAGCACCGTAGGTTTTTCCCAGATGGCGTGTTTCTTTCTCGAGGATATCGGGGTTCATATCATTGGCAGGAATATTGATGAGATCACGAACAAAAAAGACAGTTTCATAAATTCGTTTAAGTTCATTGAGATCAACCGTATCGTTAACGTAAAATGATAAGGACTTTGAAGAAGAATTTTGACGATAACGGTTAAATTGATAACTTCCGAATGCCAAACCAAGATAGTTATTTATTTCATGAGAGGCAGTTCCTTCTAGGTGCCAATTTCCAGCAGGAAGATTTTTAGCGAGAAGCCCTGTGATAAAAGGTTCATCACCATTACCAAGTCCAAAGAGAACTTTTTTTAAATGCCCTGTTTCGTGAGGAATGAAGAGTATTTGCCCTGCTTTACCAGTGAAATCATTAACTTTTATCCATGCTGTTGTTGATGCATCAAGCGATAAATCAGCCAGACTTCTCTGGTTTACCAAAAATATGGGACAACTATTATCAATACGTGTTGAAGTAAAATGAATGTGATGTAAATGCATATTTAGAAACCTTTATAGTCTATAGTCGTCGAAGTGCCACATATTCAACCAAATGTTTTTTTCCCTTGCGTAGAATGAGATTAGACCGTGGTCGTGTTGGCAATATATTTTCTTGTAAATTTTTCAAATTAATTGTTTGCCAGATATTTTCAGCGATTTTTAAGGACTCTTCTTCATGCATGAGTGCATAACGATGAAAATAGGACTTAGGATTTTGAAAAGCTGTTTTACGCAAACGTTTAAAACGTTCCAAATACCAGTGTCGAATGACTTCTGTTTCAGCATCTACATAGATTGAAAAATCAAAAAAATCTGAAACAAAAGGAATAATTTTACCGTCTTTAGGGAGGTCATTGACTTGTAACACGTTAATCCCTTCAACAATTAAGATATCGGGACGATCAATGGTAACTGTTTGATTTTCTAAAACATCATAAATCATATGCGAATAAAGTGGGGCACGTACATTACCAATACCGGCTTTTATAGCAGAAAGAAAGCACAGTAATTTCTTAATATCATAGGAATCTGGAAATCCTTTACGATTCATACGATTTTTTTGCTGTAAAACAGCGTTAGGATAGAGAAAACCATCCGTTGTAATCAAATCAACTTTAAGACTGGAAGTCCAACGTTTCAAAAGTTCTTGTAGAATACGAGCGGTAGTTGATTTTCCTACTGCAACAGAGCCAGCAATTCCAATGATAAAAGGAGTTTTTCTCGTTCCTTCTTGATATAAAAATTGTTGACGCTTGTGAAAAAGTTCTTGTACAGCTTCAACATGGCATGATAACAAACGTGATAAAGAAAGATAAATACGTTGCACTTCTTCAAGATCAATTGGATCATCAATTGAGCGTAAACGTTTGATTTCATCAAAGGTCAAAGTAAGCGGTGTATCTGCACGAAATTGAGACCATTCTTGTGCAGTAAAGACACGATAGGGCGAATATCGATCGGAAATCGATTTGACTAAATTATCTTCCTGATTAATTTTTGGGAGAATTGTATCAATCATTTGTATTAGTCGAGAATTTTTTTGCCGAAGTAATTGATTAAGGATAGACAGGCAGGCCCTTTTGTATTTAAATGAACTTTATTTTGCATGTTTTCTTCTTTAAGATAGATAATCTTTAGCTTATAGTCCAGTCATCCCAATGTGCATTAATTTGTTCCAATGAGAGCCCTTGTGCCAAAAAAGCCCATAAAAGTAAACGTGCTTTTAGTGCTGATAAATAACCAGACATGAGGGCGCCAGAAGCAATCATATCGACTTCTGAACCTTTATAGCCATAAGTTTTGCGGGTTGTAGGGCCAGTGTAGGTACGGCTAGCGATAATGATTGGCATTTTTTGTGTATATTGTCGCACGATATCTGCTTCTTCAAAGCTGCAGTGTCCTGATCCAAAACCTGCAATAACAACTCCAGCATAATGGCCACTTTCAAAGCAGAATTTCATTAACTGTGTATCAGAGGATAGAGAAGAGTATAGAATTGCAACTTGGTGATCATAGTTTTTGGGAAGATCAAAAGTTGTTGGAAAAAAATTTCGATCAGTAAAATAAATCAGTTTTCCTTCCAAAATAATGCCTAGAACACCTACCGGACTTGACTGAAATGTCTCAATTTTGATGGTATGGCTTTTCTGGACCCAATAAGGTGAATGAATTGTATCGTTGATTACAACTAAAACACCTCTATTTCGACTTTGTGGATGAGCAGCGACACGGGTTGCGGCCAAAATATTAGCTGGTCCATCAGCACCTGCTTCATGAGGTAGACGCATAGCACCAGTTACAATAAGTGGTTCGGCTTTATTCCAGTAGAGGGAAAGAAAAAAAGCTGTTTCTTCCACTGTATCGGTACCTTGGGTTAAAACAATACCTTCTGCCCCCGCTTTTATTTGTTGTGTTGCCCACTCTATAATTTCAAAAAGACTTTTGAAAGATAAAGAGCCACTTGGTATTTGTATTAATGTTTGAGCATGAATATCAGCAACGCTATCTAAATCAGGAACACTTTTGATCAGTATATCTGAAGTTAAAATCGGTTGCATTTGACCCAAATTGTCAGCAGCCATTGCAATTGTTCCACCCAATGTCCCTATGGCTATTTTTTTCATGATTTTTCCTCTAAAAGGCGTAAACTATTTACATAAAGTTATTTAGCAACAATTTGCATTGACAACAACGATATCTTTTTTTTATTCCAATAAATTGAATTTTTCTTAATCATTGTGTTTTGCTTTATATGTTCTTAAATAAAAGACAAGAGTGATTAGATTTTACATTTAATGAAGAGAAGTCAATAGTAAGGAGTTTCCTTATGGCAGAACATAAGCCAGACATAATGTATGGTACAACTATTATTACTGTACGAAAAGGTGGTAAAGTCGTAATGGCCGGTGATGGTCAAGTCTCTCTTGGGCAGACGATTATGAAAGGCAATGCACGCAAAGTGCGTCGCCTTGGGAAGAGTGGAGCAGTTATTGCTGGTTTTGCAGGTGCTACAGCGGACGCTTTCACTTTGCTGGAAAGATTAGAAACGAAGCTTGAGCAATATCCTGATCAGCTCATGCGTGCCTGTGTAGAACTTGCAAAAGACTGGCGAACAGACCGCTATTTGCGTCGTCTTGAAGCAATGATGCTTGTAGCTGATAAGAAAATAACGTTAGCTTTAACAGGACTTGGTGATGTTTTAGAACCAGAAGACGGTATTATGGCAATTGGTTCTGGAGGCAATTTTGCTCTTTCGGCTGCGCGGGCCCTCATAGATATGGATTTGGATGCAGAAACCATTGCTCGTAAAGCTATGAATATTGCCGCTAAAATTTGTGTTTATACCAATGATCATTTCACAATTGAAACATTGGATGCAGAATTATCTTCTTTAGAGAAAGCTATTTGAATGTGTGTTGTATTTTCCCCTCGAGAGACTGTTTCTGAACTTGATCGTTTTATTATTGGCCAAAGTGATGCAAAACGTTCTGTGGCTATTGCGCTGCGCAATCGATGGCGTCGACAACAGCTTGATGGTCCGATGCGTGATGAGGTTATGCCCAAAAATATTTTGATGATAGGACCAACAGGTGTTGGTAAAACGGGTATAGCGCGTCGATTAGCAAAACTTGCTGGAGCGCCTTTCGTTAAAGTAGAGGCAACTAAATTCACTGAAGTTGGTTACGTGGGGCGTGATGTTGAGCAAATTATTCGTGATCTTGTTGAGATTGCCATTTCTCTTGTACGTGAAAAAAAACGGGATGAAGTAAAAGTAAAGGCTCATATTAATGCTGAAGAGCGTGTTTTAGATGCCCTTGTTGGTAAGACAGCAAGTCCCGCTACCCGTGAGAGTTTTCGTAAAAAATTGCGTGACGGTGAATTGGATGAAAAAGAGATTGAAATTGAAGTCTCTGATAATAACAGTAATAGTACTTCGACCTTTGATATTCCTGGTATGCCTGGTGCACAAATGGGAATTATGAATTTGTCAGAAATTTTTGGCAAGATGGGGAATCGTACAAAAGTTCGCAAAACAACAGTAAAGGACGCTTTTAAACCACTTATTGATGATGAGTCTGAAAAACTCCTTGATCAGGATCAAATTATTCAAGAAGCACTTCGTGTTGCTGAGAATGACGGAATTGTTTTTATCGATGAGATTGATAAAATTGCGACCAGAGATGGGGGCGCAAGTGCTGCTGTCTCGCGTGAGGGCGTTCAAAGAGATCTTTTACCTTTGGTTGAAGGAACAACAATTGCCACAAAATATGGGCAAATCAAAACAGATCATATCCTTTTTATTGCATCAGGTGCGTTTCATGTTTCCAAGCCATCTGATTTATTGCCAGAACTTCAAGGTCGTTTGCCCATCCGCGTGGAATTAAATCCTTTAACAAGGGAAGACTTACGACGTATTCTAACCGAACCTGAAGCCAGTCTGATTAAGCAATATATTGCTTTAATGGCAACGGAAGAGGTTCATTTAGAAATTACCGATGATGCGATTGATGCTTTAGCAGATATTGCTGTGGATTTAAACGCAAGGATTGAAAATATAGGGGCACGCCGTTTACAAACGGTAATGGAGCGCGTTTTGGATGAGATTTCTTTTACTGCACCTGATAAAGCTGGAACCTCGTTTAAAGTTGATGCTGCTTATGTCAAAAAATCTATAGGTGATCTTGCCGCGGATGTCGATCTTTCCCGTTTTATTCTCTAAAGTGAACGCTTATTTTTATCTACCGGTATGCTTCAATAACTTTAAAGCCATGGGCTTTTTCATATATCAATACCGTGCGAAAAAGCCTCTTTAACAATGTTTCATAAGGCAGGTGGCGGTTAGCAACAAGAAGAAGATTACCACCGGGCTTTAGGTATTTTGCAGCATTGATAATAAAATGCTGTCCTAATGAGACATCTGTAGTTTGTTGTGTGTGAAACGGTGGGTTTGAAATGATTGTATCATAGAGATTTGTGATTGGTTCATGCACAAGATCATGCCAATAGAAATGGATTGGAAGAGAAGTTGTTATGTGTTTTAGGTGCTGTTTGGCTGCTTTTAAAGCGTTGTAGTCCGCTTCATAAAGATCAAGAGCAGTGAGTTTTTCACTTCTTTCAAGTGCAGCGTGAGAAAGGAAGCCCCAACCAGCACCAAAATCAGCAGTTTTTCCAGAAATAGTTTTGCACATATGCGAAGCAAGTACAGCAGATCCTGGATCAATACGACCGTGCGAGAACATGCCAGAAGTGGTTTGAAATTTGTTTTCAAAAGTGAGCGGTGGTGAACGCAATTGTGCAGTATTTTGTTTTTCTATTTGTTGTGGAACTTGAATCCAGAAGACAAGACCGTGATTTTTGGAAAATTTATTGGTGATGGGTACAATTTTTTTGACCCATTTCATCATTGAGTCAGCACCACTCGTTTTATTTCCACCGATAATGATCCATCCACCAGGTTTAACGCGTTCTAGTAAATCAAGAAAACAATTTTGGTTAAAACCACGATATTTGCTTAATTGCAAAAGTGCACCATCATGGGTGCAAGTTTGATTGATTTCAGGAGAACAGCGAAATTGAGCGTTAGCAAATTTTAAAAAATCTGGTCGCCAAGGCGTTATAATTTCTAAGTTTTTTGTCCATTCTGGAACAGGGATTTCCGTTAAACCAAAACTTAACCAAGATTGGCTTGGATCAGGATAGGGAAGTGCATACTTTTCAAAAGGTAAAAATAATAACACATGTGGCTCTTTTAGAGAAAAATGCCATTCCAATTTGGGATGGCATTTAATTTCATGAAAAAAGGAGAAGTTTACTCTTCTTTTTTCTTACGACGGCGCTTGTTTTCAGATTTATGTGTTTCCTCTGTGTATTTTTCTTGTTCTGCTTTTATCGAATCCTCACCAATAATTTCTTTACCGGTCTTTTGGTCGACGATTTTCATTGATAAGCGAACTTTACCACGCTCATCAAAACCCATTAATTTAACCCAAACTTTATCGCCTTCTTTAACAACATCTGTTGTTTTTGTGACACGTTCTGTTGTAAGTTGAGAGATATGCACAAGCCCATCACGTGAGCCAAAAAAGTTTACAAATGCACCGAATTCTGCAGTTTTTACAACTGTTCCTTGATAAATAACGCCAACTTCAGGTTCATCAACAATCGAATGAATCCAGCGTTTTGCTGCTTCAATAGTTTTGGCATCGGCAGAAGCAATTCTAATGGTTCCATCATCTTCGATATTGATTTTTGCTCCAGTTTGTTCAACGATTTCTCGAATAACTTTACCGCCAGTACCGATAACATCGCGAATTTTATCAACAGCAATGTTCATAACTTCGATGCGTGGAGAAAATTCACTGAGTTCAGCACGTGCACTGGTTAAAGCTTTGGCCATTTCATTAAGGATATGGATTCGACCACCTTTGGCTTGTTCAAGCGCGATTTTCATAATCTCTTCGGTAATACCATCAATTTTGATATCCATTTGCAAGGCGGTAATACCATTTGCTGTTCCGGCTACTTTAAAATCCATGTCTCCAAGATGATCTTCATCTCCTAAGATATCAGAGAGCACAGCAAAACGTTCACCTTCTTTAATCAAGCCCATGGCAATACCTGCAACGGGACGTGCCAGAGGAACACCGGCATCCATGAGAGCAAGGGAAGTTCCGCAAACTGTTGCCATGGAAGAAGATCCATTGGATTCAGTGATTTCTGAAACAGCACGAATGGTGTAAGGAAAGGATTCCTTACTTGGCAACATAGGATGAATGGCACGCCACGCCAGTTTACCATGCCCGATTTCGCGGCGACCAGGAGAGCCAAGACGTCCTGTTTCACCCACTGAAAATGGTGGAAAATTATAATGAAGGAGGAATGTTTCCTTATACATACCCGTTAAAGAATCGATATATTGTTCATCTTCACCGGTTCCTAGTGTTGCAACGACAATTGCTTGTGTTTCTCCACGGGTAAAGAGTGCCGATCCGTGTGTTCGGGGTAAAATACCAACCTCCGATTGGATGGGACGTACTGTTGAAAGGTCGCGTCCATCAATACGCTTTTTCGTATCAAGAATATTTGAGCGAACAATTTTTGCTTGCAACTGTTTGAAAACGGTTGCAATTTGATCTACACTAAATTTACAGTCTTCTTCTGTTTCTGGCATAAATTTATTGATGATTTCTGTTTTAAGTGCATCAAGTGCAGCGTAACGTTCCTGTTTATCGGTAATTGTATAGGCTTTTCGTATATCCTTTTCGGCCATTTCCAGCATAGCTGTTTCGAGATCAGAGAGATCTTCGGGAACAAAATCGCGTGGATCTTTTGCAGCAACTTCGGCAAGTTTGATAATAGCATCAAGAATAGGTTGAAGACCTTTGTGTCCAAACATAACGGCACCCAACATGATGTCTTCAGGCAATTCTTGAGCTTCTGATTCAACCATCAATACAGCATTTTCTGTTCCGGCAACAACGAGATCGAGTTTTGATTCGGACATTTCATCGATATGGGGATTGAGAATATATTGTCCGTTACAATAGCCAACACGAGCTCCGGCAATGGGGCCCATGAAAGGAACACCTGACAGAGTTAATGCAGCAGAAGATGCAATCATTGCGAGAATATCTGGGTTATTTTCAAGATCATGCTGTATAACAGATACAATGACTTGTGTATCATTTTTATAACCGTCAGCGAAGAGGGGGCGAATCGGACGATCAATTAAACGTGAAATTAAAGTTTCATTTTCACTTGGTCGGCTTTCACGTTTTAAATAACCACCGGGGATTCTACCAACAGCATAGGATTTTTCTTGATAATTAACGGTGAGTGGAAAAAAGTCTTGGTCTGGTTTGGGGCTTTTTGCTGATACCACGGTTGCTAAGACAATAGTTTCACCGTAGGTAGCAATGACTGCGCCATCAGCTTGACGCGCTATTTTCCCTGTCTCAAGGGTTAGTGGCCTGCCTGCCCATTCAATTTCTATCTTGTGTGTTTTGAACATTTTTTATCCTTAATGACCAGTGTTCACATTTTTAGTGGTCACATTCTGGTTTTGAGTAGCATATTTTAAAGCTATGGGCAGGATAACAAGACACTTCTGTCTTTTCGCGAGAAGAGAGGAATAAATCGCAATTTAAAACGCGAAGCAACTAGCAATCCTGCCTCATGATGATTATTCATTAGTTTTTAAAGCTTTCAACTGAAAGCAGAAAGCCGAAAAAAATGGGTGGATTTTTGTAGAAAAACCATTCACCCATTTTTGTTTTAGCGGCGCAAACCTAACTTCTTGATAAGTGTCTGATAACGATTTTGGTCAATTCCTTTAAGGTAATCAAGTAAGCGACGGCGTTGAGACACCATTTTCAAAAGACCGCGACGAGAATGGTTATCCTTTTTGTGAAATTTAAAATGATTAGTCAAGTTAGCAATACGTTCAGAAAGTACAGCGACCTGCACTTCTGGTGATCCTGTATCACCGACTTTATTGGCATATTCTGCGACAATAGCTTTTTTACGTTCAGCTGTAATCGACATCGTCTTATCCTTTCAAAAAATGAATAAACAAAAGTCACCCATAGCCGAGATGTCGTTCAGCAAGGGTCTGTGAGAAAACAAGAAGAGTCAAAGACTTCTTATTTATCGTAACATTTATATAGGAAAGAAGGTCAAAATACTAGTCCTTCAAAGCATTTTGAAACTCTTTTTAAATAAAGGCTTTTGTTTTGAAAGATTGATTTTTATACTGTTTTATGAAAAATTTTTAAAGAATTATGCATCCTTTTGAGACAAAGATTCCTGCTTAACAGAATGTATATTGTAAAAAAAAAGCGATAGAATACCGATTTGGAGGCAAAAGATGCAGAGCATTTCAACATTCAAACTTTTTCGTAATTCGGTATTTCGAAATTTGTGGTCATCCACTCTCATTTCTAATTTAGGGGGGCTCATACAGGCTGTAGGAGCAGGGTGGTTAATGGCATTGATTAGTTCTTCGCATTCTATGGTAGGGCTTGTTCAAAGCGCTACAACATTGCCTCTTGTTATGTTTTCTTTGATGGCAGGAGCATTAGCAGACAATTTTAATCGTCGTCAAATTATGTTGTACGCACAGATTATGATGATGATTATATCAATGATTTTGGCTATTTTATCCTCTATGAGCTTTCTAACACCTTGGCTTTTATTATGTTTTACATTTTTGATTGGGTGTGGAACTGCTTTTTATAATCCCTCTTGGCAAGCAACAATAGGAGACATTGTGAGCAGGGAAAATATTCCTGCTGCTGTGAGTTTAAACAGTGTTGGCTTTAATTTAATGCGTAGTGTAGGTCCTGCTATTGGGGGAGCTATCATTGCAACTTTAGGTGTGGCTGCAGCTTTTTTGTTTAATGCAATAAGTTACATTCCTTTAATTGGTACTTTGTTTTTTTGGAAACCGATCTATGAAAACAACACGTTACCACGAGAAAGACTTTTTGGAGCTGTCTCAGATGGTTTACGTTATGTTGCAATGTCACCTAATCTTCTCAGTATTATGGTCAGGGCGTTTCTGTTTGGTATTGGAGCGATTTCGATTTTGGCACTTTTGCCAATTGTTGTGCATAAAATTCTTGGGGGAAGCGCATTTCTTTATGGGACATTACTTGGTTGTTTTGGTCTTGGAGCTATGACAGCTGGTATTATTAATGCATCTGTACGAAATTATTTTCGTTTAGAGACAATTATTGCAAGTGCGTTTATTGGTTTTTCTTTTTCCTGCTTTTTTTTAGCAATGAGCCGTTCACTGATTATAAGCCATATTGCTTTATTTCCTGCAGGCTTATGTTGGGTGTTAGCGTTATCACTCTTTAATACATCTGTACAACTTTCTACACCTCGTTGGGTTGTTGCACGTGTTTTAGCACTTTATCAAACAGCTTCTTATGGTGGGATGGCTATTGGAAGCATGATTTGGGGCGTTTTAGCTGATGGTTATTCTCCAACAATTGCTTTAAGTATTTGTTCTCTCTTCTTGATTTTTGGAGCACTTGCGGGGATAAAATTTAGAATTCAGGAAATTCCTCGGATAGATCTAGATCCGCTTGATCATTTTAGAGAACCAGAGCTTTTACTCGATCTAAAAGCAAGGAGTGGTCCAATCATGATTATGATCGATTATCAAATTCATGAAGATGATCTAGAAGAATTTCTCAAAGTGATGACACGTCGCCGCCATATTCGTTTACGTGATGGTGCTCGCCAATGGGTTCTCTTACGCGATCTTGAAAGGCCCCAATATTGGAGAGAAGCGTATCATATGCCAACATGGGTAGATTATTTGCGCCATAATCACCGCCGCATAAAAGCAGATGCAGAGGTCAATAAACTCTTGCGTCGCTTAAATCGTGCTCCTGACGGTATAAGAGTACACCGCATGATTGAGCGGCAAACGATACCAAATGTCAGTGAAATGCATTTAAAGTCCTCTGCGGATCAGTTACCTTAATGATAAGAGAGCTAGAACAGTTTTTTGAAACTGTAAAATATGTATGATACTATTTTTATAGATGAATTTGTTGGAATGAACAGAACAGCAGAAGTTTTAGATGTTTTAATGAACACTTTATGTTGTTGATAATTTGAGGACAGCTTTTTATTGAAAAAACAGTTGGAGAGCTCATCAGCATTGCGATTTTTTTTTAGGCTCAAACCTGAGTTTTCATTCTACAAAATCTTTTTAACGAGAGAGCATATGGCATATATCCAAATGATCAAAGAGACGATTTAAAACGACAAAGACAAATTCTTGTGCTTTATTTTCAAGCTAGAGTCAGAATTATGAGTATATCACAGATTTTAGGCTCTGATATGAATTATCGTGAAAAGGTAAGTTTAAAACAGTGAAAAGAGCTTTCTTCCCTTTATTAATATGAAAAGTATTTTTCTGTAAGAAATTGCTGTGAGAAAAAGCGGATTAAATTGTGAAAAGACGCTTTGGCTTGAATTGGTTTTTTTCAAGAGCGCCTATAGCAAGAAGTTGGTCTTGATACAGGACACAAACCTCATCTTCATCAAGAGGTACATCGTGATGATATAGGAGCACTGTATTGCCTTTCATAACTTGCTGTGCTTGAGTTTGGCTAAGGGTATAATGAGAGAGACATTCTAGTGCAGAAATCGTTTCAATTAAGAGTTCGTCAAGTTTTATGAAATTTCTTTCAAAAGGAGCATCCTTTTCATTTTTTGCACTTTTATCTAGTTCAACTGCTTTGAGTTCATCCCATGTGATGAGATCATTTTCACAAAAAGGTGCGACTGCAATACGTCTTAAATCAGCAATATGCGCATAACAACCAAGATCACGTCCCATATCGCGTGCTAAGGAGCGCACATAGGTTCCTTTTCCACAGGTGATTTCAAAGATAGAATGATCTTTGGTTATCATTTCTATTAATTTGAAAGTTTCTATTTCCACTTGACGTGGTGGGATTTCAACGACTTCACCTTCACGTGCTAGATCATAGGCTCGATTACCGGCAATTTTAATTGCCGAAAATTGTGGGGGTGTTTGCAAAATAACACCTGTATATTGAGGAAGAAGAGCAAGTATCTCTTCTCGTGTTGGACGTTTAGAAGATGTGTGCGTTATTTCACCCTCTAAATCATCTGTTGAACGCTCTTCTCCCCAAGCGATGTGAAAACGGTAGGTTTTTGTACCTTGCATCACGTAGGGAACGGTTTTGGTTGCTTCCCCCAATGCAATTGGCAGGAGACCAGAAGCAAGGGGATCAAGCGTGCCGGCGTGTCCTACTTTTTGCGCATGAAAGAGGTATTTAATTTGTGAGACAGCTTCTGTTGATCTCATACCTTTTGGTTTATCAAGTATAATCCAACCAGAAACAGGACGGCCTTTTTTTTTGCTTTGCCGTGCCATATCTTTAATCTCCAACTTTATCGTTATGGTGAAGATCGCGTGCTACTTCAGGTGAGCGCAGGAGAGCATCTATTTTTGAAAAATTATCAAAACTGTTATCAAGTCGAAAACGCAGTTCAGGCATGTATTTCATTTGTCGCAATGAATGACTTATTTCTCCACGGATAAAACGGCTATGTTTATTGAGAGCATTCACAACATCAGCACGAGAAGCGTTATGAACAGTACTGAGTGGAGAAACAAAGCAAATGGCAATTTTTAAATCTGGCGACATGCGCACTTCAACGACAGAAATCACCATATTTTTCAAGAGATTGTCAAGTAAAATACCTTGCTGCAGTATATGAGCTACCGCATGGCGTACTTGTTCTCCTACTCTTAGTTGCCGTTGTGATGGCTCTGCATTTTTCATCGAAGTTTTACCTCGTTAAAATTCCTCTTTTCTCGATCCAATTAAAGCATAAAAAAAAAGAATAGAGGCATTGAGCGTAAATCGGATAACTTTTCCCATTTTATAAAGAGTAAAGCCATTGGATTATTTTATAATGTGCGATTAATATGTTCGATGTGGAAGGTTTCAATGATATCTCCAGTACGTATGTCTTCATAGTTTTCAAATGCTATTCCACATTCTTGACCACTTTGTACTTCATTAACTTCATCCTTAAAGCGTTTGAGTGTTTTAAGTTTTCCTTCATGAATAACGATGTTATCGCGGATAAGGCGTACACCAGCTCCTCGTTCTATTTTACCTTCTGTAACGAGGCATCCAGCAACTTTTCCGATTTTTGTAATATTAAAGACTTCCAAAATTTCAGCATTACCAAGGAAAGTTTCACGCTGTTCTGGTGAACGCAATCCTGACATGGCAGCTTTAATATCATCAACAAGATCATAGATGATATTATAATAGCGAATTTCGATTCCTTGTGTTTTGGCACAATCACGTGCTTGTTTATTAGCTCTAACATTAAAACCAATCACAGCCGAATGAGAAGCTTCAGCAAGAGAAATATCACTTTCAGTGATTCCTCCAGCAGCAGAATGCACAATGCGTGCACGCACTTCTTCATTTCCTAGTTTTTCTAATGCTGAAGCGATTGCTTCAATTGACCCTTGCACATCTCCTTTAATAATAAGAGGAAATTCTTTAACACCAGTGGTTTGCAATTTGCTCATCATCTGTTCAAGAGAACCGCGAGAACCAGTTTGGCGAGCAACAGCTTTATCACGTGCTAATCGTTGGCGGTATTCAGCAATTTCGCGTGCTTTTGCTTCATGAGTGACAACAGCAAAACGGTCACCAGCTTGTGGTGTTCCTTGCATGCCCAAAATCTCGATGGGTGTAGAGGGAACAGCTTCTTTGACATGACGACCATGGTCGTCAATCAAAGCACGTACACGCCCCCATTCATTGCCAGCAACGATAATATCAGAAGGATGCAATGTTCCTTTTTGAACAAGCACCGTTGCAACAGATCCACGTCCTCGATCCAGTTTCGCTTCAATGACAACACCTTCAGCGGTTCGTTGGGGATCAGCCTTCAAATCAAGAATTTCAGCTTGAAGAAGAATAGCTTCGAGAAGTTTATCGAGATTTTGACCAGTTTTAGCAGAAACTTCAACTTCCAAAGTTTCTCCGCCCATTGTTTCAACAAACACTTCGTGGTGCAGAAGTTCTGTACGCACTTTTTGCGCATTTGCAGTTGGTTTATCAATTTTGTTAATGGCAACAATAATGGGTACCCCAGCAGCTTTTGCGTGATTGATTGATTCAATTGTTTGCGGCATAACACTATCATCAGCGGCAACAACCAGAACAGCGATGTCGGTAACACGAGCTCCACGAGCACGCATAGCTGTGAAGGCAGCGTGTCCAGGTGTATCAATAAAGGTAATTTTTTGCCCGTTTTTCTCCACTTGGTAAGCACCAATATGCTGTGTAATTCCTCCTGCTTCACCAGAAACGACATTCGCTTTTCGAATAGCATCAAGAAGAGAAGTTTTTCCATGGTCGACATGGCCCATAATTGTTACAACAGGTGGGCGTAGCTGCATTTTTTGAGGATTATCAGCTATATTAAAGATACCTTCTTCTACGTCAGATTCTAAAACACGTTTAACAGTGTGGCCGAATTCAACGGCGATGAGCTCGGCAACATCAGCATCAATCACATCGCCAGGTTTCATCATTTGTCCCTGTTTCATAAGAAACTTAATCACATCAACGGAGCGTTCAGTCATACGTTGTGCAAGTTCTTGAATGGTAATGGTTTCAGGAAGAATAACTTCGCGAGAAATTTTTTCTTTTGGTTCTTGGTTTTGCGCACGTTTAAATTTTTCCTGCCTGCGGCGCATTGCAGCCATGGAGCGCCCACGTGCACTTCCTTCTTCGTCCAATGCACTATTAAGAGTAATCTTTCCACGACGTTTTTCATCGGCTCCTTTTAAAACTTTGGGTGCACGCACTTCTGACTTAGCAAGGTTAGTGCGTCGGCTATTTCGATCATCCTCTTTGGTTTCATCTGCTTTGCGTTTTTCAATTACAGTTGTATTTTTAGGCGTGATAGGGATATTTATCGGTTCTATTTGGGATTGAGCAGGGGAAAGAGATGGAGTTTGTGTCTGTAGCGTAGGTTCTTCCTCTTCTTGAGGTGTTTCATCTATTTCAGTTTTTTGAATAGTTTGCCGCAAACTTTCTTCACGCTCTTTTGCACGTCTTGCTTCTTCTTCGGCTTGTTCACGTATTATTCTTTCTTGAATATGTGCTTCTTCTAACGCACGAAGTCTTGCTTCTATTTCAGCTGATGAAAGATTACTTTTAGCCGTAGGTTCATTGGGTTTAGCATCTTCGAATCGTGGTCTAGAGCGTTGGGGAGCCACATGTGGTTTCGTAATTGGCTGTGGTGTTTCAGCTTTTTCATCAGTCCGCGTAATTTTGCGCCGCTTGGTTTCGACGACGACAGCCTTTGTACGGCCATGGCTAAAATTTTGTTTGACCGTGCTTGTTTCCAGGACGGACCTCTTTAGGGTCAGTGTCCTCTTGACTGTTATTTTGTCGTTATTATTTTCACTCATTGTATTTCCTTCACGGCTTGTGCCGTCATCTCACCAGGCTTACTGTGCTTGTCATCACGATAGGCAATTAGTTTGTTTATCGTTTTAAGAAATCCTTCTGCGGCTTTCATGTTCAATAAGGCAGCATGCATTACAGGATTAGCTCCAAAAGCCACACGCATTTCATAACTTGTAAATAAAGATGTAGTTTTTATGTCCTGATTTGTTTTTTGCTGTATTGTATGGATGGCTTGTGAAATTTTCTGTTTCCCATTTTCTGTAGCTTCTCTAGCATGAAGGACAAAAATCACTTGACCAGAGCGAATAGCTGCATCAACTTTGGTTGCCCCCATAACAACGGCGCCTGCTTTTCGCGCTATGGAAAGGCTGCCAAGAGCAGCTTTTAGTAAAAGTGTATCTACAATATGGGCAAGATTTGAGGCGACTTCGACATCTGTTTTAAAACTTTTGTTAAAAGCTTTTTTTCTGATTGCTTCTTCAATGGCAGAGCGGCGGGATGATACCCAGACGCCACGCCCAGGTAAATTTGATTTAAGATCAGGGACAATTTGATTATTGGGACCAATAACAAAACGGATCAGCGCTTTTGCTGAAGCATTTTTTCTTGTCACAATACAGGTCCGTTCATTCATTTAAAATGCATCCACATTGAAATTATTTATTTTTCATTTTCTGCAGAATTTTCTGTAACAAGGTCAGCTTGATTTATCCAGCCTGCTTGCACACGTGCAGCTAAAACCATAGCTTCAGCATCAGCGCGTGTAATATCGAATGGAGTCAGGATACCAGAAAAATTCTGTGTTTGACCTTCCTTACGTTCTCTCCAGCCAGCCAAATCATCGACTGCATAGCCTGCAAAATCTTCCATTGTTTTGACACCATCTTCACCAATAGCAACCAACATAGCACTTGTCATTCCAGGAAGCATTCGCAGTTCATCACAAACACCGAGTTTTTTACGTTTTTCATCAAGTTCTTTTTCTTTGCGTTCTAAATATTCCTGTGCACGGTTTTGGATTTCAGCAGCAGTTTCATGATCAAAACCATCAATAGAAGCGATTTCTTCAAGATCAATATAAGCGATTTCCTCAATGGAAGAAAAGCCTTCTGATGCCATAACCTGCCCGATCATTTCGTCGACATCTAAAGATTCCATAAACAGTTTGCTGCGTTCAGTAAATTCTTTTTGACGGTTTTCAGATTCTTCTTGCTCCGTTAAGATATCAATATTCCATCCTGTTAGTTGGGAAGCTAAACGGACATTTTGTCCACGCCGACCAATAGCAAGGCTAAGCTGGTCATCAGGCACAATAACTTCAATACGTTCAGCATCTTCATCGAGGACGACTTTAGAAACTTCGGCGGGTTGTAGTGCATTGACGATAAATGTTGCAGCATCAGGTGACCAAGGAATAATATCAATTTTTTCGCCTTGTAATTCTGCAACAACAGCTTGTACACGACTTCCTCGCATTCCAACGCATGCTCCAACGGGATCAATCGAGCCATCGCGTGAGACAACCGCAATTTTAGCACGTGAACCTGGATCGCGGGCAACGGATTTGATTTCTATAATACCATCATAAATTTCTGGCACTTCCATGGTAAAAAGTTTTACCATAAACTGGGGATGTGTGCGTGAAAGGAAAATTTGCGGACCGCGTGGTTCGCGATGCACATCGTGAACAAAGGCGCGAATACGATCTCCATAGCGGAAAGATTCACGTGGAATTAATTCATCACGACGCACAATAGCTTCACCGCGTCCTAGATCAACGATAACATTGCCATATTCGACACGTTTTACCGTACCGGAAATAATTTCACCAATTTTATTTTTAAATTCTTCATATTGTTGTTCACGCTCTGCATCGCGTACTTTTTGTACAATAACTTGTTTAGCAGATTGCGCAGCGATGCGTCCAAAATCCATGGGGGGTAAAAGATCGGCGAAAAAATCACCCACTTTAGCATCCGCTTGACGTTTGAGTGCATCAGATAAAGTAATTTCACTTGTATAGTCTTCAATGATATCAACAATTTTAAGGAGACGCTGTAATTTAATTTCACCTGTTTTTGAATTGATCTCAGCACGGATGTTGGTTTCTTGACCATAACGAGAACGCGCCGCTTTCTGAATAGCATCGGCCATCGCAGAAATGACAATTTCACGGTCAATCGACTTTTCACGTGCAACAGCATCTGCAATTTGCAGAATTTCAAGCCTGTTAGCGCTTGTAGCCATCGATTTTCTCCTTCTTTGTACCACACGATGGGCATTGATCCCAGTGATATTAATTCTTGTAATTTCGTTCCTGTTTTGAGAGTTTTTGATTATCTTCTGAGATAAATTGTTGGCTTAAATCTTTATTTTTTTTCAACGCATCGCGAATAAGTTCATCGGTAAGCACCAAATGCGCATCGATGATGTCATCAAAAGGAATAGAAATATACATGGATTCTCCATAAGCGGCTTTATCGGTATTTAAAGTAAATCCATCTTGCGTAATATTTGTAAGCGTTCCACGAAATTTTCGACGCCCCTCAAGTATTATTTTGGTTTCAATTTTCGCAATATGCCCTTGCCAATGAAAAAAATCAGATTTTCTTACCAATGGACGATCAATTCCAGGAGATGAAATTTCTAAATGATACTTGCGTTCAATAACATTTTGTACATCAAGAAGGGGTGAAACAGTTCGACTAACAGTTTCACAATCTTCTACGGTCATAGAGCCATCAGGGCGTTCTACCATAATCTGAAGCGTTAAACCATTGAGCCCAAGAAGTTTTACGCGAACCAAACGAAAACCTAAAGGTTTGAGCAATGGCATAACAAAAGCAGCAATATGTGCTTCAACGCCGTTTTCTTCAAACAGACGCGGCTCATCAATATCGCTTATTCTTTCAGTTTTGCTCATACACTTTATCCAAGTCAGTTTCATTAGTTTTATGACATAAAAAAGAGCGGGTCCAGACGGCCCACTCTTCATCATAAGACCAAGAATTTAACCATTGATACTCTTAAATTAAAAATTTTTCAAGTTTTTTTATAAGAAGAGCGTTTCATCATCTATTTCTTGATAAAAGTAAGATAAGTAGGTGCTCGTCCTTCGCGTAAAGCTTTTGCTTCATAACGAGTGCCTGACCATAGCGTATAAGGTGTTTTCCAATCCTTAGGATTTTTTGCTTCCCATTCAAAACTGTGATGGTTTGAACAATGGTAAAGGGTCCAGTTTACATAACTTTCTATATCGCTGGCAAAGCGGAATTTTTTTCCTGTTTTAAGAACGCGAGCAAAACGATTAAGATTTTTCATGTTGATAAAGCGTCTTTTCCAATGCTTTTTTTTAGGCCATGGATCAGGATAGAAGAGGTCTATTCCATCAAGTGATGCATTTGGGAGCCAATCAAGGAGGCCTGTGGCATCATCATTATAAAGGCGAAGTTGATTTTGATACTGTTTATGTTCTTCAAGAGACATTAACATTTTTGCCATGCCATTGATAAAGGGCTCGATTCCGATAAAACCGGTTTGTGGAAAATGTTTCATTTCATGGAGCAAATGTTCGCCTCCACCAAAGCCAATTTCAAGACGAACTTCTTTTACTTTTCTGGAAAATAAGGACGTTAAGTTTAGGGGTACAGAGTTATTTAAGTTAATGTCCAGAGTTGGAAAAAGCTTTTTTATAAGTACAAGCTGACTGTTCCGTAGCCGTTTTCCTTTTCGACGACCAAAAAAGGCCTTACCTGTACGTATATTATGATCAATCATGGTACCTTAATCATTTTTTGAAGCGTTTTAATGAGATCAGTTTTTTCCCATGAAAATGAACCATCACGTTTTGGTTTGCGTCCAAAATGACCATAAGCGGCTGTTTTTGTATAAATCGGTTTGTTGAGATCTAAATGTTTCCGGATTCCTGTCGGTGAAAGATCCATTATTTTCCGGATTACTGCTTCGATAATACTTTCATCGACTTTTCCTGTTCCATGGAAATTAATATAAATGGATAAGGGTTGTGCAACGCCGATTGCATAGGAGAGTTGAATAGTGCATCGTTCTGCTAAGTCAGCTGCAACAATATTCTTAGCCAGATAGCGTGCAGCATAAGCTGCAGAACGATCAACTTTTGTTGTATCTTTGCCTGAAAAAGCTCCTCCACCATGGGGGGCTGCACCTCCATAAGTGTCAACGATAATTTTACGTCCTGTCAGTCCAGCATCACATTGGGGGCCACCGATAACAAATTTTCCTGTTGGGTTAATATACCAACTGCATTGATCGGAAATAGGAATATCATGCAAAGCTTGATGGATATAAGGCTCAACCACTGTGCGGACTTTATGGGAATCCCAACTTTCATCTAAATGCTGTGTAGAAAGAACGATGGATGTTACTTCTATAGGCTTTCCATTCTTGTACCGTATTGTTATTTGACTTTTTGCATCTGGCCCTAATTTTCCAGTTTCTCCTTCTCCTTTATGACGCGCTTCAGCAAGAAGTTTGAGAATTTTATGTGCATAATAAATTGGCGCGGGCATGAGATCTGGTGTTTCACGACAAGCATATCCGAACATGATGCCCTGATCACCTGCTCCTTCTTCATCATGCCGATCCCTAGCATTATCAACCCCCCGTGCAATGTCAACTGATTGTGGGCGCAAAAGAACATCAATTTTAACGGTTTTCCAATGAAAGCCTACTTGTTCATAACCAATTGCACGAATAGCACGACGTGCTACTGCACGAAAACGTGCAGGATTAATGCGTGGTAAACCAGTTTCATCGTAGATAAATTCCCTATTTTTATCTCTTTTTAAGAGTGTATCAGGAACACGTACCTCACCAGCAATAACAACGCGGTTGATACTTACTAAGGTTTCGCAAGCGATGCGTACTAACCATGGATCAGTACCAGTTTTTTGAGCTTCTTTATAGATCATATCAACGATCTCATCAGAAATACGATCGCAAATTTTGTCAGGATGTCCCTCCGATACTGATTCACTTGTAAAAAGATAATCTTGATGCGACATAGGAACTCCTTAAACAAAGAAAACCAACTCTATATTAAAATTGCCCTTATTTGCCAATCCCATGACAAATCATCAATGTTGATTGATAAGGTGAGCGAGAGAAAAGATATAATTTTTATTTTATAGTTTGTTTGTTAAATCTTCTTCTTCAGAAAGTGCTTTTGCCAAATCAATGATTTTCCGACGTACTTTAGAATCGGATATATTCGTGAAAGCACGCATAAGTTGGATTCCTTCACTGCTAGAACAAAAGTCCATAAAATCATTATCACTTTCAGCAAAACCTTCTACCTGCTGTGTACCAACGCCTTTATCAAAAAAGTAAGAAACAGGGACATCCATAATTTCAGCAATCGCTTGAAGACGGCTTGCACCGATACGATTTGTCCCTTTTTCATATTTCTGGATTTGTTGGAAAGTGATACCTAGCTTTTCACCCAATTTTTCTTGGGTGAGTCCTAAAATATTACGACGTAAACGAATACGGGTTCCGACATAGACATCTATAGGATCGGGTTTTTTTCTAGTCTCGGTCATAATGTAACTCTTTAAATTTCCAGCACTTTACTTCCAAATCAACGTCAGATTTATGTGAGGTTGATTTATCATACAATAAAACAATATGTAATAGTTTTTCCCAACTTTAATGGTACACATGATACGGTACCGGAATGTGGGCATCCGATCATTTAAGCTGTTTTGTAGAACCAAAACCGAGTCCGCACAATAGCATAAGAATGAATAAGATGAAAGTAGAGAATATCCTGTATTCATTGTTTCCTATGGGGGTAATGGGTGATGGAATTGGTGAATCAACAATGCCAACAGCATTTTGCTGGAGAGCTACAACGATTCGTCCATAAGAATCAATGACAGCTGATATTCCATTATTGGCTGCTCTTATAAGAGGGATTCCCAGTTCAACTGCACGAAGCTGCACTTGTTGAAGATGTTGGTATGGACCGGGTGTTACGCCAAACCATGCATCATTTGTAACATTAATGATTGCTTGAGGAGGAGAACCTTTAAAAACCATTTCATTAGGAAATATTGCTTCATAACAGATTAGAGGAAGATAAGAAAATCCATTCGGCATCATAACAGTTTTGCGTACACTCGCAGTACTATATCCACCAATAGTATCAGCAAGGGCATGCAATCCAATTTTTTTCAATAAATTCTGATAAGGCAGATATTCACCAAAAGGAACCAAATGAAGTTTATCAGAGGTAGTTAAAATATTTCCTGTAGCATTAATGACTGCAATTGTATTAAAATACTGCGTTTTTTCATTGAGAGGATTATTACTGGCACGTATAGCACCAATAATAGCCCATTGTTTTGGCTTGAGAAGAGAGGCAATGCGCATTGTGATAGTAGAGTTATCATAGAGAAGATAAGGAATAGATGCTTCAGGCCATACGATAAAGTCGGGTTCTGGATGCTGTTCCACTATTGATGTTGCACTTAGATTCATATGAGCTGCAAATATAGCCTCTCGCTCAGTATTGCTCAATTTTGTGTTTTGCTCTATAGAAGGTTGAACAATGCGCACCCAATAACTGCTTTTTTGATAATCAGTCATTTTAGGGGCAGTATTGAGGCGATAAAATCCAAAACCACAGTGGGCTAGTATCAGCGCTAAGCAAAGAAAAAGTGCGGTTTTCTTTTTTTCATCTGTGAATAAAACAGTGGGTAAACTGTAGATGAAGACGGCAAGGATATTCATTCCATACAGTCCGAAGATTGCATCGGATTGCATAAGCATAGGGGTTGGCATAGCTGTATAACCAAGAGCATTCCACGGAAAGCCTGTGAATAAAATAGAACGTAACCATTCTGCTAGTCCAAGCGCAAAAGCCAGAATAAAAAAGCGTGCTATTCCTTTTGTCCATAAAAAACCGACAATAAAACCGGCAAAAAACCAATAAAGAGAAAGGTAAAGGGGAGGGCAGAAAATAGCGAATGGCACAGCCCATCCAAAAGTAATTGGGTCTGTCAGTAAAGCATTACACAGCCACCAAAAACCAAAAATAAAATAACCAAAGCCAAAGGTTCCACAGCTTAAAGCGTAGATCAGAAGGCATTTTCTATTGTTTTGAAGAGCACTGATTTTATCAAGTAAAACAATGAAGACAGGAAAAGTTAAAAAACAGAGAGGTGTTAAATAAAAGGGCGGAAGTGCAAAGGATGTCAATGCACCACATAAAAACAACACCCCTTGCCGTTTCCAACCAGTGAGGGAAAACAAGGACATCTTGACACTGTTTAAAAACACGAAGTTACTCTTCGGAGATGACATTTTGTTTAAAACTTTCATTCTCCGGAATACGAAAAATACGTAAGCGCTTAATCCGACGTTTATCAGCTTCTAAAATACGGAATCGATAACCTGGCACCGCTTCAATGATTTCACCTTTTGCGGGAATGCGATCAAGAATAGAAACAATCAAACCACCGATGGTATCGACTTCATCACCATATTCCCCTACAATAAAATCAGGACCGAGAGCTTTCTCCACATCTTCTAGTTCAGTTCTCGCATCAACAAGCCATTTATTATTGGGTTCGCGCACGATAGCATTGTCAACATGATCATGTTCATCTTCGATATCACCAACGACTAATTCGACAATATCTTCCATAGAAACTAAACCATCTGTACCACCATGTTCATCAATTACCAAAGCCATTTGTGTTCGTGTGGTTTGCATACGGGTCAATAATGTGCTTGCAAGCATGGAGCCAGGAACGAAGAGAACTGTTCGGATAAGATCAAGTTCGCCGATAGGGGTATGCAAATCTGTATAGGTTAACTGTAGTGAATCGGATGTTTGCTCGGTTTGAGCTGATTTGGTAATAAAGCGCGTTATATAATTGAGGATATCGCGGATATGAATCATTCCTCGTGGATCATCTAAGGTTTCAGCATAAACAGGTATGCGAGAATGTCCAATTTTTGCAAAACATTTGAGTGCTTCTCCAAGAGAGGTATTTATGTCTAATGCCTCAATTTCAGAACGTGGAATCATAACATCATCAATGCGTGCTTCGCGCAAACGTAAGATATTATGCAGCATAGTACGTTCTTCAGGTGAGAAGAGTGCCGTATCCTTTTCATTGTCAGCAGTGAGTGCAACAGTAAGATCATTGCGCAGTGACGTAGAATTGCGGCCACGTAAGAACGAAAACAAATGATTCATCAGGGAGTATTTTTCTGTATGATTCGCTGGTTGAGGAGGATGTTCTTCAATATGAGAAGGTGTTTGACTATTATTTTGTGCATTCACTTTGTTTGCCATGGTTTTGAGATCTTCTAAACTTTTTTCTGTAAGAAAGGCATAGGGTATTTTAAATTTTATGATGGTGATATTGATTTTAAAAATTAATTTTTATCATTTTTATTAAGATAATTCAGCATAAGGATCCTTAATGGAAAGCTTTTGAAGAATTTTTCTTTCGAGCTCTTCCATATGAGAGGCTTCTTCATTTGTTTCATGATTATAGCCAAGCAGATGAAGAATACCATGGACAATCATATGCGTTAAGTGATCCTGAAATGATTTTGCTTCATTTTCTGCTTCAAGAACAACAGTTTCTCGTGCAATAATGATATCACCAAGCATGGGTCCAGGAGAATCTCCAACTTTAAGGGGAAAAGCAGGAAAAGATAACACATTGGTGGATTTATTTTTACCACGCCATTGTGCATTAATTTGTGCCATATGTTTGTCATCCGTAAAAAGCAAGCTGATTTCGCTTACAACATTTTCCAATGAAAGATGATGCATTATCGTTTTTAATGCTTTTTCGGTGATGTTATAAAGCATTTTCTCGTCATTCCACCCATCGCTTTCAACAAGTATATCAATTGTAATCATAATAAATCAAATTCGTTTCTTTAATGAGAAGTATGAGAGGGTGTTTCTTTGTTTTTTGCTCGAGAATCACGGTCATAAGCACAAACGATAGCGGCAACAAGGGGATGGCGTACAACATCTTTTTCATCGAAACGAATAATTGTAATATTTTCTACATTTGAAAGAATACGTATTGCTTCGATTAAACCAGACTTTTGTCCTTTTGGTAAATCAATTTGGCTTATATCACCGGTAACGATCATGCGTGCGCCTTCTCCAAGACGCGTGAGGAACATTTTCATTTGCATGGGTGTAGTATTTTGCGCTTCATCAAGAATGATAGCGGCATGAGCAAGTGTTCGTCCGCGCATGAAAGCAAGAGGAGCAATTTCTATGACACCAGAAGCTAGAATGCGTTCTACTTTTTCGATGGGTATCATATCATAGAGGGCGTCATAAAGCGGACGTAAATATGGGTCGACCTTTTCTTTAAGGTCACCAGGAAGAAAGCCTAGATGTTCTCCAGCTTCAACGGCTGGACGTGAGAGGATAATGCGTTCAATGATACCACGCTCTAAAAGCATTGCAGCATGAGCAACAGCAAGATATGTTTTGCCTGTTCCTGCTGGTCCTATTCCAAAAACAAGTTCAGTGGATTCCATTGCGTGTATGTAAGCGTCTTGTGTTGGAGTTCTGGCGTGGATTGTTTTTTTATGGGTACTTAACCGTGCGGGTATACGTTTTGTTACAGGTTGTGTTTTTGTTGGCGATTCTTGCTGGTTATGTGGCAAATTTGCCATAGAAATCGCTCCTTCTATATCCGCTAAAGTGAGCTCTTGATATATTTTAACGTGTTCATAAAGCTGCTGTAATACATATTGTGCATGCTTTGTGGCCGTCGTTTTTCCATGGATTAAAATTTCATTACCGCGCGGATGAAGACTAAGCCCAAGCTTTTGTTCGATATAAGTCAGATTTTCATCGAATTTACCAAATACTGTTTTCGCATATTTATTGTTTTCAAAAATGAGAACAACATGATGAACATCTGATGCGCTTTCTTTTTTCGAGATAACGGTATTTTCAGAACAAGTACTTATTTTCTCTTTAACGCGCTTTACTTTTTGGGTTGAAGCTTTCAACCTATTCTCCCATATCTAGCAAATATTGCACACTTTTTGGGTAAACTGTATATAAAGACAGTCTCTTTTTCATAGAGTGCGAGCTTTAAATGTAATCATTTTCTTCAAAAAATAAAAGGGTTCTCCTAAAATCTCTGTTGTAAATAAGGCATGAGAGATATGCTTACATATTTGTCATTTCACCGACAAAACTGTTTGAGCTTGTATTTTTAATATGAATTGGGATTACGGTGCCTGTAGAGGCTTGTGTATCCACGACAACAGGTAAAAGCCAAGGTGAACGACCTACCATTTGTCCCGAGTGACGACCAGCTTTTTCGATAAGAACATCTGTTGTTTGTCCAATTTTAGAACGCAAAAATGCATTTTGTTGCTCCAAGAGAAGAACTTGTAAGTGCTGGAGCCTGGCATCTTTTACAGCTTCCTCAACATGATTCTTCATTGTTGCACCAACTGTTCCAGGTCGAGGTGAATATTTAAAGGAGTAGGCTGAACTGTATTCCACTTGTTTAATAAGTTTAATGGTTTCTTCAAAGTCTTCATCTGTCTCTCCTGGAAATCCTACAATAAAATCGCCTGAAAAAGCAATATCGGGTCGTGCATTGCGAATTTTTTCGATAAGCTGAAGATAATGAATACTTTTGTGTTGGCGGTTCATCGCTTTTAAGATACGATCTGAACCCGATTGAACAGGCAAATGCAGGTAAGGCATCAAGATGTCAAGATCTCGGTGTGCAGCAATAAGACTGTCATCCATATCTCGTGGGTGGCTGGTCGTATAACGCAAACGCTTTAAACCATCTAGTTTGGCAAGATGATAAAGAAGATCACCAAGCCGCCAAGTTTTACCATTCACATTTTGTCCATGCCAACCATTCACATTTTGTCCAAGCAGGGTAATTTCCTTAACACCAGCTTCAATGAGTTGACGGGCTTCCTCGGTAATTTGCTCAACAGATCGGGATATTTCGGCACCACGTGTGTAGGGAACGACACAGAAAGTACAAAATTTATCACAACCTTCCTGTACTGTTAAAAATGCACTAACGCCTCGTTTTCTTACAGCACGTTTATTATGAGGTGGTAAATGAGCAAATTTGTCCTCAACAGCATACTCTGTTGCAACAATTTTTTTGCCCTGTTTGGTTTGTTCTAACAAGTCTGGCAAACGGTGATACATTTGCGGTCCGATAACAAGATCCACTATTGGTGCACGGCGCAAAATTTCACTTCCCTCTGCTTGTGCAACACAACCAGTCACACCAACCATCAAGGGTTTGTCAGGTGTACGTTCTTGACGCATGACACGCAAGCGACCAAGATCTGAATAGAGTTTTTCTGCTGCTTTTTCACGGATATGACAGGTATTAACAAGAATAAGGTCAGCGTCGTTTGGTGTTTGTGTAGCGACATAACCCTTTGAACTAAGACTATCAGTCATCCGTTGGCTGTCATAAACATTCATTTGGCATCCATAGGTTTTGATAAAAACCTTTTTAGGAGCCAAAGGAGGAATATTTTTAGGATTTGCTTTATTCATAGCGCATTTGTAAATGTTTTTTACGCAAATCTCAATCTATTTGCTTAAAAGTTTTTTGCATAATGATTGCATCTGTGCGGCTATTTTTTGATTGGTAGTAGGCGAAGCGTTTAGCAATTTTTTGAAATTCAAAACCTTTATAAAGGCTCAAAGCAGAAAGATTGGTTTCTTCTACCTCTAAGAAGAGTTTTAGAGCGCGTTCGTGGTGGAGATGGCGAAGTGTACTATCAATAAGCAAGGTGCCAATTCCTTGTCGACGACAATGAGGGTGGACAGCAATTGTGATGATTTCGGCTTCATCAAGAATGAGACGGCAGAGGCAAAAGCCTAAAATTTCATCAGGGCGTCCGATAAGAGAGGCTTTATATCCGAAGATAGATTGATCTGTTAAGAAATGATCAAAAGTTTTTTTTTCCCAAGCAGGGACAAAACAATGCTGATGAATTTGATAAAGTGGAACACTATCATCAGCTTTTAGTGGAGCAATCCAAAAATGCTTTTTTTTCGATAAAAGTTTGGACATTATTTTTTTCGTGGTAGAGCAAAATCAGTTTGTTGTTTTGCGTCAGCACTCCGTAAATAGAGTGGACGGGGGTGATCTTGTGTTTGTTTTTTTGCAGCAAGATGGGCATAGTTTACAATGTCAGCTGCCTCGCAGACGGTTTTGTCTCGTAAGATTTTTTTGTTTATCTTATTGTTTTTAATATGCAGAGCAATAATATCAGCTGCTGGACCAGTTAATCTCGTTTGTTGCGGTAAATCTTCAATGATATTTTCAATTGTTTTTAATCCTGGTGCTCCTAAAGGGATGAGATCTTCACTGAAGTTTTGATGGTAGAACATATCTCTACCAGCTTCAATAACAACGGTGATTGCTAATCCAGTATTATTATTGCTTACTTGCATTGCTAACGCTTCGAGTGCACTTACTCCAACAGCTGGTATTTCGAGCGCTAATGACAAAGCGCGTGCTGTTGAAACACCTACACGCACACCGGTAAATGATCCAGGACCAATATTGACAGCAATGCGATTAATTTGATCAAGAGTCGTATTCGCTTGATTGGTTACTTGTGCGATGTATCCAATAAGTTTTTCGGCATGTCCTTTGTTCATACGCTCGCTGATGCGAGCAATGACAGATTTCTGACGAATGAGCGCAACAGCGCAATAAATTGAAGCAGTGTCTAGAGCAAGGATGAGCATAAAAATATTTTAGTTGAATAATATGATAAACAAAAGACCTACAGTGTTTTTTATTCTTTTTTATTTTTTTGTGTGTTTTGCAATATTTAAAGAAGATTGCTAGTGCGAATAGCCAACAATATCTTTCTTATAAGATATGGTGAGTGTTTATTTTTTCTCATTCTATCCTGTTGTAATACAGAGTGAGTAAAAGCAATTTAAAAGAAAGAAGCCATGAAATCCCATTTGTTTATTTCCTAAGTAAGAGCATATTCTGTAAGCCTTTTATAAAAACGTTATTTTGTGAGAGCAAATGAAATAAAAAAAGCGGCATTGTTTTATGATGAATGATATATTTTTGTATTATACTGTTTAGTTGCAAGCAATTGTCTGCTGAAAAGCCGTTTGAATAAGCAGTTTTACAGCTTTCTACTCTTGCTACTCAGTTTAAAGCAATTTGATTTTTTATATAATTTGTAAAAATGATAAAGAGAGTTTTGGAATTTTAACCTGTTTTGATAAAAGAGCTGCTTCAAGAGTGTCACACCTTTGGAGTGATTGCATGCTGAATTGAAAAAAGCAAAAATATTTAAAAACGCATATTTCAAAACATTATAGGATTTAAATCATTTAATTGTATCATGATAAGACTGCAAACACCGAGAATAAGTATGGAGCAGGTTGAAGCTAGAATGACGCGCCATCCTGCTTTTTTTAAGGATCGAATATCAACGCCTAAACCTAATGCTGCCATTGAAATGACAGTGAATAACTGAGCAATAAATCTAATAGGGATGAGAGTCTTTTCAGGGATAAGATTACTTGAGCGGATGAGCATCATAAAAATAAAACCAATGATAAACCATGGGACGAGAGTGTGTAAGCGCAATCGTGTTTGTGCTGATCGATGATAGAGGATTGACAGAGCAAAAATAAGAGGACCTAACATGAGAACGCGCACCAATTTAACAACTGTTGCAATTTGAACACTCACAAAAGAGACAGATGCTGTTGCTGCTAAAACCTGTGGTACAGCATAAACAACCATGCCGGAAAGCACACCATATTGGCTAAATGACAGATTCAGAAATGGATGTAAAAAAGGAAGAAATAGAATAATAAGAACCCCTAAAAGAGCAGTAAAAGCAATTGATGATGCCACTTCTTCATGTTTTGCTTTAATGACAGGTGCAACGGCGACGATTGCTGAATTGCCACAAATAGCATTCCCGCAAGCGACGAGCATCGCTAAATGCGAAGAAAGCCCGAAAAGTCTACCGATGGTAAAACTGAGGATAAGCGTTACAAATATAACAAATATGATACTAGCAAGTAAATTCCAACCGGCTGAAAGAACTGCATTAACACTAATGCTTGCTCCTAGAAGAACAATAGCAATTTCAAGAAGTGTTTTTGCACAAAAAGTTATACCTTTTTGAAAATATTTTGGCAAAGTAAAACAACTACCGGTAATGGATCCTAAGAGAATTGCCAACACAAGGCTTTCAAGCCATGCTTGCCCAAAAAGTTGTTTTTCTAAGATTTCTAAACCATAAGCCAAGACTGATATAATTAAACATGCTAGGATACCAGGAGAAAAGTCGTTTAAAAATGCGAGATTTTTTTTTATAATTTTAATGTTCCTTCCCATAAATAATGTTCCTCTCCATAAATAAAGAAATGATAGTCAATAAATAAAAAAAATAACGGGTAAAAGAAAAAAAATTAAAGATTTGTTCTTGCTTGTAAGGCTGCTGCTAAAGTCCCATCATCAAGATAATCAAGTTCACCTCCTACAGGCACACCATGAGCGAGTCGGGTAACTTTAACTGAAAAATTGGAAAGCTGATCAGTGATATAATGCGCTGTTGTTTGTCCTTCGACAGTAGCATTAACAGCGAGAATAATCTCTGTAATTGGGTTTTGTACAACGCGCTGTATTAAGGGAGCGATGTTGAGTTCATCAGGACCTATTCCATCTAAAGGAGAAAGCTTTCCACCCAAGACATGATAACGTGCAGCTAAAGTTTTTGCACGTTCTAGAGCCCACAGATCAGCAATATCTTCAACAACAATAATTGTTGCATCATCACGACGTGGATCTGTACAAATCGAACAAGGGTCAATTGTATCTACATTTCCACAAACAGAACAAATGCAGACCTTTTGTACAGCTGCTTGTATTGCTGCTCCTAAAGGTTCCAGCAATGTTTCCTTTTTTTTGATGAGATGCAACGCAGCACGACGTGCTGACCGAGGACCCAGACCTGGTATACGGGCTAAAAGCTGAATAAGACGCTCAATCTCAGGTCCTGCAATATGTTTAGACATACTCTGTTTCCAAAGAATTCAGTAAAATTTGGTTTCATGAGAACGGGAGTTTGAAATCGGGTGGAAGTGGTAGCCCTGCTGTCATGCTTTTGGTTTTTTCTTGCATAGCGATTTCAATTTTTGTTTTGGCTTCATTATAAGCAGCCATAATCAGATCCTCGAGGATTTCAATTTCTTCAGGTTTAAGTAATGAAGGATCAATTTTGATTGCTGTTATGGTATTTTTACCGTTTAAGGTGATGCTGACAAGTCCACCACCAGCAGTCCCTGTCACTTGCAGATTTGCCATTTCCTCTTGAATTTTCTGCATTTTTTCTTGCATTTCTTTGGCTTTTTTCATCATGTTCATCATATCACGCATAGGAATAGGTATCCTTATTCATCATCGATATCATTTTCATTTTTAAAGGTATCGGCATTTTTAAAGGTATTAGGGAGTAAATCAAGGTTGTTTTCTTGTTTATTTAGGCGAATATCGACAATTTTTGCTTCTGGAAAATGATAGAGGATTTTCGCTATATCAGGATCTGCTTCTGCATTGGAAAAAAGAGTTTTTTGGATAGCCATACTTTCTTCTTGTAGGGTTGGTCCTCCTCCTTCATTAACAAAGGTTATAGTCAACCGTTTTTCAGTCCATTGAGACAGCATTTTTTTTATGTCATTCTTAAGTGAATGTGGAGCATTTTCAGCAATCCTCAAAATGATATGTCCTGGTTCAAAAGAAACAGGGTGAACAAATTCTGTAATGAGAAGTTTAAAAGTGATCTCATCATGCTGTTCAGCTAATTTAACAATATCGTGCAAAGAATCAATAACTATAGCTTTTGGTTGAGTGGCTTGCTTTGTTGTGTGTGTGGAGGGATGCGGTAAATTTGTAATATTTTGAGGATTGGTAACAGATTGAGAAGTTTCAAGAATTTCTGTGACTTCAGGAGAGTGAGAGCTTTCGAGGTTTTGAAATTTGAGTAAATTTTCCGATTGTAAGCAATCATTTAAGTGGTTTGTCACGGATGTTTTGCAATCTGGCTGGTGTGACGACGGGTTTGCAACCTGTAAAGAAGAATAGGCGTTTGCAGCTTCTATTTTTGTTGTATTATTCGTACTTGTGGACTCTTGATGAGAAGAATTGGAAACGATTGTAAGAGGTGTTGTTTCTTGCATAAGCTTTTTTAAAGCTTCATCAAGAGTTGGCAGATCTGTAACATGAGCAAGGCGAATTAATAACATTTCAGCAGCTTGAAGTGGACGCGCGGTTTGATTCACTTCCTGTAAACCTTTCAGTAACATTTGCCAGTTTCGAGACAAAACAGGAACGGAAAGTTTTTTTGAAAAATCTAAGCTTCTCAAACGCTCGTCTTCAGTAAGTGAGAGATCTTCCAATATCTCTGGTGTGAAACGCAAACGTGTGACCAGATGATTGAAATCGGCTAATTCTGTCAATATGGTAAGGGGATCAGCACCGGCATCATATTGGCTACGTAATTCATGGAGTGCATTGACAACATTCCCCTTCATGAGGAATTCGAACAGATCAATAATACGAGCTTGATCAGCTAAGCCGAGCATTGCTCGCACTGTAACAGCGCTGATTTTGCCATTGCTATGAGCAATTGCTTGATCAAAAATAGAGAGTGCATCTCGTGCGGAGCCTTCTGCAGCGCGTGCAATCATGGAGAGCGCTTGATCTTCCACTTCCACATTTTCATGTTGAGCAATTTGGCGTAGATGTGCACTCAAAACTGCCGATTCAATACGCCGTAGGTCAAAACGTTGGCAACGTGAAAGGATCGTAATAGGAACTTTACGAATCTCTGTTGTTGCAAAAATAAATTTTACATGTGGTGGTGGCTCTTCAAGTGTTTTTAATAAGCCGTTAAATGCCTGTGTTGAGAGCATGTGTACTTCATCAATAATATAAACCTTATAGCGCGCAGAAACAGGACGATAACGTATTTGTTCAATAATTTCACGAATATCATCAATACCCGTATGTGAAGCTGCGTCCATTTCGATAACATCAATATGGCGTCCTTCAATGATTTGCGTGCAATGTTCACCAAGTGTATTCAATACGGTTGTTGGTTGGTCAATATCTTTTGTTTTATAGTTGAGTGCACGTGCTAAAATACGTGCTGTTGTGGTTTTTCCCACTCCACGAATTCCCGTGAGCATCCATGCTTGTGCTATGCGTCCTGTTTCAAAGGCGTTAGTAAGAGTGCGCACCATCGCTTCTTGACCAATGAGGTCGGAGAAATTTTGAGGTCGATATTTACGAGCAAGAACGCGATAGGTTGTTTCTACCGGCATATTTTTCATCAATGATTCCAACTTTAAAGCGTTTGTAGGACATTTTCGATAACATGCGAGACAAGCTAATACTGTACTCTAATATAAAAGGATTTTTTCTCAATCAATATTTTTTAAGAAGTGAAAATATTGGCGTAAAGATAACCAAATCTCTTTGCTCTAGGCAAAAGTTACTCTAAAAATTGAAGAAAAAAATTGAAAAGCGATAAAAATATAACTTATCCCGTTAAAATAGGAGGCTGGTACGATGACCCGTACCAGAACTCGTTAGGGCTGCTTCTTTCCAGACCTGACCCGGTTGGCGAGCAGTGCGTCCACCACCAACCTCCCACGTTTATATTGTCGATTTAAAATGAAAAATCAAGCTAAGAAACGAAGAATATGGAAAGAACGATCAAAAATTCCCCTTTGAGCTTAATTTGTGCATTACGCATTACAAATATGTTCGAGATTTATCAATGTTTATTGGAACAGGGTCCCACAGTGATTTGTTATGAACAAATCATGCGCTCTTTTCACATAATGGGTTTGAATTGAGCAGATGCTCGTTGGCTAAGGTGAGGGATTGAGTGGTGGAAGGACGTATTTTATAAATTTGCTAAACGCATGATGGGAAATTTGAAACAGTAAAAGAGAAAATGAAGCATAAGGTTCATTTAATTGGTTGAAGTTAGAAAATAGAAGAAAGAAAATCATTTTTGAAGAGCACAATTTAATCCGTATAGGTATTTTATCGCTTCAAATAGTTGATGCATTCTTTAAAAATGAGAGAAAAAAGGTTAATCTTGCTGTGAGAAGGCTTGCATGACTGTAGTCTGAAAGGCGGTTTGATTATGAGTTTTTGCATGACTAAAAATGAAGCTAGAATCGCCTGTGATTACTGCAGTATTCATTTTACTATTAGCATGTAGAACATAGCTGTCATTTTATATTTTTACTCTATTTTGTCAGATATAGAACAAACTTATAGATTATGTAGCTTTTTTTATTTCTCTGTTTGTGTATATGATTGATATATGATGGAGTTTGTAAAAATTATGAGAAAAGCCAACTACAAATTTAGATATCATGTTTTTATAAAGAAAATACAAGACAATTCAATTTCTTAAAAAAGTTTTTTAATGTTTTATTTTAATGGATAATTTGATTTTTGAGGACAAATATTAAAAATTCGAACTTATAGAATTTTACGTTTTGAAAATTCACTACGCTTGATTATGAAAAAGGCCCACCTAAGCAATGGGGTAGACCTGTTAAAAATTAGGAGCTCTTAGAAAAATTATTAATCATAATCCCCTGTATCACAATTTATTCCAATAACTTTTTTCTTCGTAATATTTTTAAAAGTATAATGTCCCGATGAAGGGAAGCTTATGTGAAGGGATTTTACACCTTTGAGCGTAAAGACCTTATGTTCTTTATCATGCGTTATTTTCTTTTCGTTATCTGCAACAATTTTTAGTTTGTCTAAGTCAGAAGGGGAAGAGTACGATAAAACAAAGGATGCTTTTTTGGGTTTAAATGCTTTGCAAGCATATTCAACGCCTTGGTGTATTGTATCAGCTGCTTTAATAGTAACACTTTCATCTGAAGCAAAATTCCATTTTGTTTCACTAAATCCAGCAAATGCAACAGTGGAACACGCAAGAATATTTGCAACAACTAATCCTTGAGTGAGAATTTTTCTCATTATGTTTTTCTCTCTTATCCTAAAATACCATTGATTATAAATCAGTTTTTATAAATATGAAAGATTGAATTTGACTCAGAAATGCAGGGCTAAACTGTTCTTTTTAGCTTTATAAAAATTCTCTTATCGTTATTACGTTTTGAGATAAACTATCCTGGAGGTATCGTTTGTATTCTCAAGGAGTTATCTCTCGTATGAGGGATATAAATGGTTACAGAAACTTTTATTTTTGGTGCTTGCATTTTTTTCTGTATTGGTTTTATTTCGGCTGAATTGATGTGTATTTTTTGCAGAAATGTTATAGGGGTATTTGAACATTTCGATAATGGATGCTGTCGCTTATATTCTTCTTCAGTATTCATAATGAAAAGAAGTTTAGCAGAAAAGAAAGCCGCTGTTTTTCAAGGGGCGTTGTATCGTGAGATCTTTAGTATGCCCTTCAATCTCCACGAGAAATGTACAATTTAATTAATTTTTATATGTGTGATCTTCGACCATTTTTAGCAGGATAAATGCCAATAATGCGCAATTCAGCAGAAAAGAAGGACAGCTCATCTAAGGCAAGTTGCATCATGGGGTCTTCAGGATGCCCTTCGATATCAACAAAAAATTGTGTTGCATTGAAATTGCCACCAATTTGGTAGCTTTCTAATTTTGTCATATTGATACCGTTTGTGGCAAATCCTCCCATAGCTTTATAAAGAGCAGCTGGGACATTGCGGACTCGAAAAAGAAGGCTAGTGATAATTTTTTCGCCATTTTGGGGTTTGGGCACGTGCCGTTGAGAACGTGAAAGGATGACAAAACGGGTAATATTATGAGGGCTATCTTCAACATTTTTTTCAAGAATATCAAGTCCATAGAGTTCCGCTGCGATCAGAGGTGCTAAGGCTGCTTGTGAACGCTTTCCGTTTTTTTTAATAAATTTTGCAGCTCCAGCTGTATCAGCAGAAGTTACAGGTTGCCAGCCATTATTACGAATGATTTTACGGCATTGTGCAAGGGCATGCGCATGACTATGAACGGTTTCAATTTCTTTATGTGTAACGCCGGGTAAAACCATTAATTGAAAATGAATAGGCAAAAAATATTCATCAATAATATAGAGAGATGATTGTGGTAAAAGGTGATGAATATCGGCAACGCGGCCAGCAAGAGTATTTTCAATAGGAATCATAGCAAGATCAGCTTGTCCATTTTCCACTAAGTTAAGCGCGTCTTCAAAAGTTGTTGAGGGTAGAGCATCCATATTGGGAAACATATTAGTACAGGCGATATGGGAATTAGCGCCATATTCTCCTTGGAATGAGATTTTATTGGTTTTTTTTAGTATCTTCATGCTAAAATCTTGCGTACCCTTTCAAGATCACGTTGTGTATCGACCCCTAAGGGAATTGTATCGACTATCTCTACATCGATACGCATATTATGCTCTAGTGCGCGTAATTGTTCAAGTTTTTCACGTTGCTCGAGGGGAGAGGGTTTAAGCGCTACAAATTTCTCGAGCGCTTCGCGTCGATAGGCATATATTCCAATATGATGGTAAAGGGGACCATCTCCATAAGGCGCTGTCGCGCGGGTAAAATAAAGAGCACGAAAGCGATTGTGAGAAAGCGGTGTACCAATAATTTTGACAATATTCGGATCTGTTTTTTCATTTTCTTCGACGATTTTTGCACCCAAAGTTGCAATATCAGTTAAGCTATTTTCTAAAGGGCGTAAAGCACTGATGATTTCATGGGGCGTTATCGTTGGCAAGTCACCTTGTACATTCAAAATGACATTGTAGCGTCGTTCAGGATCAATATGGGTTAAAGCTTCATAAATACGATCAGATCCAGATTTATGATCACGACATGTTATGATACATTCATGTCCATAAGCGGTAACGACTTTGGCGATATTGTTATGATCTGTTGCAACGATAATACGCCCGAATGCGGCTTTTTTTGCCTGTTCAGCAACATGAACAATCATTGGCTTTCCAGCAATCTCTGCCAGAGCTTTTTGAGGAAGACGGGTTGAGCCTATACGAGCGGGAATAAGAATAATTGGTTCAAGAGCCATTGCAAAATTCCAAATATCGTGTGTATGATGTGTTTATAATGTTGTGTATTATATGGAAAAAGCTTAAACTAAAAGCGGGAATGACAATATAAATGTTTGAATTTTTATGAATCGCTCAAAAATTGTCTATTTTGTTTTTGCTTGCTTATTTTTGCTGATTATCTTGGTGGGAATTTTAAGCTACAGGATTTATGATAATTCTGCGTCGGTTCAACCTTCTAAAGTTACAAAAAATGATAGACTCAAAGAAAAACAGCAGACATCTGATATTTCTTTATCATTAAATGATCGTCTTCAACGAGCCAATATTGAAAATGGACGTAAGATTTTTCGTCAATGTGGTCTGTGCCATACCTCGGGGCGTCATGAATCTAATCGTGTTGGTCCAGCACTTTGGGGGATCATTGACCGTCCTTTGGCAGCTAAGACAGATTTTGCTTATTCACGTGTATTGCGTGCAAATTCTGATCAGAGATGGGATTTTATGACTTTGGATCGTTATCTGCAATCACCACGTGAAGCGTTTCCAGGGACGATTATGTTTTTTCGTGGGATCAAAAATGACCAAGATCGTGCCGATCTTTTGCTTTATTTACGGGGTTTATCCGATGACCCTGTTCCCTTACCGAACGATAAAAAAGAAGACAAGCCAGGCTGAACTATGCCAGAAGCGCCTATTTTATGAAGAGGTGCAATTGTTTTTTGTTTGTAATTTGAGTTTTATAGATTTATCAAAAAAGGTGTATCATTATTTTATATTGACTCGATCGACTGTATCGGAAAGTGAAAATAAAAAATGGTAGTCTATATTCTCCGGCGTTTTTTTCTGCTTATACCGACACTGATTGGTATTTTAACAGTCACCTTTATTATTGTTCAATTTACGCCAGGAGGGCCTATTGAAAATATTATTGCCCAGTTACAAGGAACAGGCGGTGATGCTGTAGGACGAGTGGGGGGTGGGAGTGATCTCGGTCTTTCTTCTGATGTTATCTTGGATGGTGCAGAGGTTGAATCGTCTTCTTCTAGAGTTTTTAAGTATCGCGGTGCGCAAGGATTGGATCCAGAATTTATTGCCAAGCTCGAAAAGCAATTTGGATTTGATAAGCCGCCTTTGGAACGTTATTTAACAATGCTGGGGCGTTATCTGCGTTTTGATTTTGGCGATTCTTATACACAAGGGCGTTCAGTTATTGAACTGATTAAGAGTGCTTTACCCGTTTCTCTTTCGCTTGGGTTTTGGCAATTGTTGATTTCATACTCTATTTCTATACCGTTAGGAATTCAGAAAGCTCTTAAAGAGGGTGCGCCTTTTGATGTATGGACAAGTGCACTTATCATTATTGGCTATGCTATTCCGAGCTTCCTCTTTGGTATTTTTTTAATGGTTTTTTTTGCTGGAGGGTCTTTTTTAAATTGGTTTCCGTTAAGCCATTTAACGTCTGATAATTTTGACCAATTATCCTTTGGGGGTAAAATATTAGATTACCTTTATCATTTGGTTCTCCCTTTAACAGCAATGATCATTTCTTCTTTTGCTACAACGACCTTGCTAACAAAAAATTGTTTTCTAGAAGAAATTCGTCAACAATATGTTATTACAGCACGCGCTAAGGGTTTAAGCGAACGCTCAGTTCTTTATGGTCATGTTTTTCGCAATGCAATTTTAATTGTGATTGCCAGTTTTCCTGCAACTTTTATGGCATCATTTTTTAGCGGATCTTTGTTGATTGAAATGCTCTATTCATTAAATGGTATGGGGCTTTTAAGTTATACGTCTATTGTCAATCGTGATTATTCTGTTGTATTTGCTTCTCTTTATATTTTTTCGCTCATTGGTCTGATTGTGAGTCTCATTTCTGATATCGTTTATATGTTCGTTGATCCACGTATTGATTTTGATAAAAAGGATTTGTGATGCAAGAGACAAAAGGTGAATGTGTGCAAAGTTTTAAGTTGCAGAAAGAGCCTTTTTTTTCTCCACTGAATGCACGTCGTTGGTGCAATTTTAAGCGAAATCGCCGTGGTTGGTGGTCTTTATGGCTCTTTTTATTTTTATGTTTTTGTTCTTTTTCGGCAGAGTTCATTGCCAATGATCGGCCAATTATTGCTTCTTATAAAGGGGAGCTTCTTTTTCCTGTTTTTTTTGATTATCCTGATGAAAAGTTTGGTGGAGATTTAGTCGTAGCCGATTTTCGCGATCCTTTTATTCAAAATGAAATTGCTAAGCATGGTTGGGCGTTGTGGCCGCTGGTGCGTTATTCCTATAACACAGTCATGGGGAATAAAACGGTAGCATTGGCTCCACCTTTTTGGCTTCAAAGTAAAGAGGAGCGTTGTATCAATTACACGCAAGGAAGTTCTGATCCAGAATGTACAATAAGTCGATGGAATTGGCTTGGAACAGACGATCTGACCCGTGATATTTTCGCCCGCGTTTTATACGGTTTTAGAGTATCGATAGCCTTTAGTATTCTTTTAACGGTTATTTCCACTATCATTGGTGTGACAGTAGGGGCTATTCAGGGATATTTTGGTGGTTGGGTTGATTTAATCTTGCAGCGCTTGATTGAAATATGGTCTTCAGTACCATCACTTTATCTAGTTATTATCATGGCTGCGGTTTTGACACAGGGCTTTTGGGTATTATTGGGGGTTATGCTTCTGTTTCAATGGGTAATATTGGTTGGTGTGGTGCGGGTGGAATTTTTGCGTGCACGCAATTTTACCTATGTCAATGCCGCACGTGCTTTAGGAGTTCCTAATAGCACTATTATGATGCGGCATTTATTACCTAATGCGATGGTTGCAGCTTTGACCTATATGCCTTTTTTGTTAACATCGGGTGTTTCATTACTTACATCACTTGATTATTTGGGATTTGGTCTTCCTCCTGGTTATGCTTCTTTAGGTGAATTGATGCGGCAAGCTACCACTAATTTGAACGCTCCTTGGATTGGTATTACAGGGTTTGTTGTTATTGCTGTTATGTTGTCTTTGTTGGCGTTTATTGGTGAAGCAGCGCGTGACGCTTTTGACCCGCGAAAGACATTACAATGACAAATTTGCTTTCAGTTCGTGATCTTTCGATTGCATTGTGCCAAGGGCAAGAACAAAGATACATTCTTGAAAAAGTTACTTTTGAAATTAAAGAAGGGGAGACAGTTGCTCTGGTGGGGGAATCTGGCTCTGGAAAATCGGTAACAGCACTGTCTATTTTGCAATTATTACCTTTTTTGAAAACGCTTTATCAATCGGGAGAAATTCTCTTTAATGATAAGGATTTATTAAAGCAGAAAGAAGAAGATTTGCGTAAAGTTCGTGGTAAAGATATTGCCATGATTTTTCAGGAGCCGATGACTGCTCTTAATCCTTTGCATAATGTAGAACGCCAAATCGGTGAAGTTCTCAAAATGCATTCAGATATGACAAATCAATCACTGCGTGCGCATATTATTGATTTGCTAACACAAGTAGGAATTCATGAACCACAGAAACGTTTGGGGTCATTTCCTCACGAATTATCAGGTGGGCAACGGCAACGTGTGATGATTGCAATGGCACTTGCCAATAATCCACGATTATTGATTGCTGATGAGCCAACAACGGCGCTTGATGTAACTGTTCAAGCGCGCATTCTTGAGCTTTTGGTACACCTTAAAAAGCAAAACAATATGTCGATGCTTTTTATTACTCATAATTTAGCCATTGTACGCTGTATTGCGGATCGTGTTTATGTGATGAGAAAAGGAAAAATTGTTGAAAGTGCTCCAATTGATCAATTGTTTGCAAATGCTCAAAAGCCCTATACAAAACAATTGTTAGCAGCAGAACCTAAAGGCTATCCTCTTCAAGCAGACAAGAGTGCGCCCATTTTGATGCAAGGTAAGAAAGTTCGTGTTTGGTTTCCGATTAAAAAGGGTCTATTGCGGCGCACAAAGGGTTATATAAAAGCTGTTCAAGATATGGATGTTACAATTCGTGTTGGTCAAACACTTGGTGTTGTAGGAGAATCGGGTTCAGGAAAAACAACATTAGGGCTTTCATTGATACGGATGTTATCTTCCAAGGGACAGATTATTTTTGATGATATTGACATCAGCAATTTTACTTTTAAGAAAATGCGTTCTTTGCGTCGTCATATTCAGATTGTTTTTCAAGATCCTTTTGGTTCACTTTCTCCACGTATGTCTGTGAGTGAAATTATTGCTGAAGGCTTATCAATTCATGAACCAAAGCTTTCTTATTCTGAACGCAATGATCGTGTGATTGAAGCTTTACATGAGGTTAATCTTGACCCTTCTACTCGTTATCGTTATCCTCATGAGTTTTCTGGTGGGCAGAGACAGCGAATTGCTCTTGCACGTGCAATCATCCTCAAACCTCGCTTTATTATGCTTGATGAACCAACGTCTTCTCTTGATGTAAGTGTGCAGGCACAGATCATTAGCCTTTTACTTCATCTGCAAAAAAAATATCATTTAGGTTATCTGTTTATTAGTCATGATTTAAAAGTTATCAAAGCGCTTGCACATGAAGTGATTGTCATGCGTAATGGAGAAATGGTTGAATATGGCTCTGCTGATCGTATTTTTTCTTGCCCCCAAAATACTTACACGCAAAGCTTGATGGCTGCTGCATTCGCATTGGAATCTGATCGTTTATAAGTAATGACCTTAAATTGCACTGATAATCTATTATAGAGGAGGTTTTTCTCTACTAAGGATTCATCGGTGTTTATGATAAGTTTAATGGCTTCCATTGCTTGGAATATCGCGATGGTTTACGATAAAATACTGATGATTCTGGTTTCAGTATATATTCGAGTCAGGTAAATTGGAGAGTAAATCATAATCTCTCAAATTTTTACACGCAAAGCTTGATAGCTGCTAATTGGCATTGGAATCTGATCGCTTATAAGTAATAACTTTAAATTGCGCTGATAATCCATTATAAAGGAGGATTTTTCCTACTAAAGGTTCACCGATGTTTGTGATAAGTTTAATGGCTTCCATTGCTTGGAGTGTTCCAATGACTCCGGGTAAAGCGCCGATAATTCCAGTTTCAGCACATGTTGAGAGAGTGCCGGGAGCTGGTGGATTTGGGAATAAATCACGATAGTGAGGGTTATTGTCTTTATAAGGCATGAGCACTGTTAATGAGCCGTCAAAACGTCCTACAGCACCGCTTATTAAAGGTTTGGCACATTGGGCTGTATGATCAGCAAGCAGATAGCGTGTGGCAAAATTATCACTCCCATCAACAATGATGTGATAGGCGTTGAGCAATTTACCCACATTACTTTTATCTAAGCGTAGGGTGTGTTTTTCAACCGTAACATGAGGATTTATTGCGTTTATAGTGGCTTTAGCACTGTCAGTTTTACATTGGTTAATTGTGTTTGTTTTATGAATCACTTGGCGTTGTAAATTGGAGAGTGAAACGATGTCGTTATCAACAATTCCAAGGGTGCCAACGCCAGCAGCCGCCAAATATGTGAGAACAGGAGCACCAAGACCGCCTGCGCCAATAACCAGAACACGTGCAGCTTTGAGCTTTTGTTGTCCCACACCACCAATTTCAGGCAAAATGATGTGGCGTGCGTAGCGTTCGATTTCTTCATTGCTTAATTTTGTATTAGCTTCTTGTATCATAGGCTTTCTCTTGTCATAGTTCTTTTATAGTTTACTAAGTTTATGGCGCATAGACCAGTCCGCTTTCGGTTATAGGGAGGTTTTATTTATGAAGATTGCCATTCAAATGGATCATATTTCAACACTTCAAATTCAAGGTGATACGACATTTGCACTTGCTTTAGCAGCACAGGAACGTGGATACTCTCTTTTTCATTATACACCAGATCGTTTATCTATGCGCGATGGTTGTGTGATTGTAAAATTAGAAGCATTGACCGTACATGATAAAGAAGGAAACCATTACCAATTGGGGAAACCTATCCGCACGCAGTTGATGGATATGGATGTGGTTCTTTTACGCCAAGATCCTCCCTTTGATCTCAATTATATCACCACGACTCATTTATTAGAATGTATTCATCCTAAGACATTGGTTGTGAATGATCCGGCATGGGTGCGCAATAGTCCAGAAAAAATTTTTGTAACTGAATTTCCTGATTTAATGCCAGAAACATTAATTACGAAAGACATTGAAGAAATAACGGCTTTTAGAGCTACCTTTGGTGAAATTATTGTCAAACCACTTTACGGCAATGGGGGAGCGGGTGTTTTCCATTTAAAACAGGATGATCGCAATTTAGCATCGCTGTTGGAAATTTTTGCACAAATTTATCGTGAACCTTTTATTGTTCAGCGTTATTTGGATGCTGTACGAAAAGGGGATAAGCGAATTATTTTGCTTGATGGTAAACCTGTTGGAGCGATTAATCGAATTGCCGCAGAAACAGATGTGCGCTCTAATATGCATGTTGGAGGGCGCGCGGAAAATGTTGATTTAACAAAACGTGATTATGAGATCTGCCAACGCATTGGTCCAGCTTTAAAAGAACGTGGTCTTCTTCTTGTAGGGATTGACGTGATAGGAGATTATATCACAGAGATCAATGTGACATCTCCTACTGGAATTCGTGAAATTAAGCGTTTTAGTGGCACCGATATTGCTCATCTTTTTTGGGATGTTATTGAGTTTAAGCGTTCGAATTAATTTTTTTAACAAGAGCTAAAAGGTAATTTTATCAGAAAAATTATGAATATTGTTTTTTTATATTTGTTATGCTGCAAATGTGAATTAGAATTTAAATAACCATAAAGTACAAACAAGAGATCTTAATTCACATGCGAGGGAGTTTATGGATGAGCAGATTATTATCCGGTGGAGTGGGAGTGATTTTTGCAGTTTTGTTTTCAGTGAATGTTGGAAATGCACGCGATCAAATTCAGATAACTGGTTCGTCTACCGTTTTACCGTATCAAAAAATTGTTGCTGAGATATTTGGAGAAATTTACCCTCATTTTAAGATTCCAGTTATCGAATCGGGTGGAACGGGGGGTGGTATTAAGGAATTTTGCCGTGGCATTGGGGAGAATGCAATTGATATTGTGAATGCTTCACGGGCAATGAAGCTAAGTGAATTACAGTCTTGTTTTGATGCTGGTGTAAAAGATGTTGAAGAGATACGCATTGGATATGATGGCATTGTTTTTGCAACAGATATAAATGGTCCTGATTGGAAGTTACAACCAGTGGATATTTATAGAGCGCTTGCTGCTCGGATTATGAAAGACGGAAAATTGCAATCTAATAACGTGTCAAAATGGAGTGCAGTTAATAGTGCTCTTCCTGGTTGGACGATAGCAGCTTATATTCCTGGAGAGAAACATGGAACGCGTGAAGTTTTTGAAGAAAAATTGTTAGCTGCGGGCTGTAAGGAGAGTGGAGCAGTGGATGCGATGAAGTCTTTGGGGATGGATGATAAGGCAATACACATTGCCTGTGTTGCTGTGCGTAAGGATGGTAAAGTCATTGATATTGATGGTGATTATTCTGAAACATTTGCGCGTTTAACTTCTAATAAAACAGGGGTTGGTGTTTTTGGTTTGTCTTTTTATCAAAATAATGCTGATAGATTAAAGGTTGCAGATATTAGTGGTTTTACACCAACTGTTGAAACAATCTCTAGTGGCAAATATCCAGTTTCTCGTCCACTCTTCTTCTATGTTAAGAAAGCGCATTTAGGTATTATTCCAGGTTTGCGGGAATATGTAGACTTTTTTCTTTCTGATCAAATGATTGGTCCCAATGGTCCATTGGCTGAATATGGTTTGGTCGTTGCTTCTGAAAAAGAGCGCCAAGCGCAGCGTTCTGCTTTTTCTGCTGGTAGAGTGATGAGTTTGAAATAATTTTCTGGATTTACCGGTGTAGGAGTTTTTTTGTGCTGCTTTATTTATGAAAATTGAAAGACAATATGCGCATTTCCTTCCTTATTTCTCTGTTATTAATTTTTGCTTGTATTGGTTTTTGTATTTCTTATATACGAGCTCGTACTCTTGAATACACACAATACAAGATGCACTCTCGTACGTATTATTACGGCTGGTGGACCTTTTTGATAACTGTTTTTCCAGCTCTTATTTTTTTAATTTTTTGGGATGGTGGCAGTGCAATTTATTTAGAGTATAGCGCTTCTCAAGAGATTGAGGCATGCAGTACGCATGTGAAAGAGCTTGTTAATCATGATCTTATTTTGGGGATTGTTCGAAGCCTGGTCAAAAGACTTCCTTACTTTGAGGGGGATCTCACCACTGCTTCGTATGAAGAAGTGCAAGCACAATTATTGGCAAAAGGATTTGTTTTTCCTCATGAAGTCTCAGATGATGTGTTAAGGATAGCACAGTCATGGGTTAATTCTTCTGAAAAGTTACAGTTTATCGGTCATGGTGTCCTTTTTGTCATTGCATCTTGTGGTTTTATTTGTGGAATTATGCAAGTTTCTCCACGTCAGCGTGCGCGCAATAAGGTTGAGTGTTTGATTGTTATTGGATTGATTTGTGCATCTATCGTTGCGGTTTTGACGACAGCCGCCATTGCACTCTCTATGTTCTTTCAAACGATGAGTTTCTTTCAGTCTGTACCCTTTTCAAACTTTTTTTTAGGAACGGTTTGGGATCCACGTTTTTCAGCGAGTGGTGCGGAGGGTGAAGTGGGGCAATTCGGTTTAATACCGCTGCTTGCGGGCACACTTTATATTGCATTTGTAGCAATGCTTTTTGCTGTGCCAATAGGATTATTTTCAGCTCTTTATATGGCTGAATATGCTTCGGCTCGATTGCGATCAATAGTAAAGCCATTGTTGGAAGTTCTTGCGGGTATTCCAACCATTGTTTATGGCTTTTTTGCTCTGAAGTTTGTCGGACCATTTTTACGTGATCTCTCTGTTTCTCTCTCTGGTGGTGTTGGTTTTATTATGGCTCAAAGTGTTTTGACCGCTGGAGTTGTGATGGGAATTATGTTGATACCTTTTGTTTCCTCTTTGTCAGATGATGTTATTACAGCTGTTCCACGTATTTTACGTGAGGGATCTTATGGTTTAGGAGCAACGCAATCTGAAACGATTAAAAAAGTCGTTATACCGGCAGCGCTTCCGGGAATTATGGGGGCGATTTTGCTTACAGCATCACGTGCAATTGGAGAGACGATGATTGTGGTTTTGGCGGCAGGTGTTGCAGCGAACTTAACACTTAATCCATTCGAAGCAATGACTACGATAACGGTTAAGATTGTTAATCAATTGACAGGTGATTTTGAGTTTAATTCTCCCCAAACGCTTGTTTCTTTTGCTTTAGGAATGACACTCTTTATTATGACTCTTTTGATGAATATTCTTGCTCTTTATATCGTACGTAAATATCGGGAACAATATGAATGAATGAAGACTTTTCTTTCTCTCGTCGCAATATTGGCCTCAAACGCCGATATTGGGCTGAGCGTCGTTTCCGTGCGTATGGTTTGATTGCCATTTTTATTGGTCTCTTTTTTTTATTTGCACTTTTATGGTCTGTCATCAGTCAAGGGTATACAGCTTTTTTTCAAACTGAAATGACATTATCAATTTATTTGGATGAGAAAGTTATTGATCCAAGTGGTCAGCGTTTGGCAAATCCACAAATACTTATAACAGCCAATTATCCTCTTCTTGTACGCAATGCTTTGGCAAGAAAGCTTAATATAGATCAAAATGATCGTGCATCATTGCGGGATATTAACCGTATGTTTTCAAATAGTGTACGCGTTCAACTGCGTGAAATAGTGACAAAGAATCCACAGTTAATTGGTACAACACAAAAAATCAAAGTCTTGGCAGCAGCGGATATTGATTCTGCTTATAAAGGGCAGATTGATTTGCATGTAGCAGAAAAAAACCGCAAGATTTCTAATCGCCAAGTAGAATGGATGAAACGCTTAGCGTATGATGGGACACTTTATAAAACATTTAACTTTGGTTTTTTTACATTTGGTGCTTCAAGTCGTCCTGAGACTGCCGGCTTGGGTGTTGCGATCATCGGTTCTTTTTATATGATCATCATCGTTTTAGTGATTTCATTGCCAATAGGGATAGCAACGGCTCTTTATTTGGAAGAATATGCACGCAAAAATAAATTTACAGATTTTATTGAAGTTAATATCAATAATCTTGCCGCTGTTCCTTCGATTGTTTTTGGTCTTTTAGGGCTTGCGGTTTTTGTTAATTTTTTTGGATTACCACGTTCAGCCTCTTTTGTTGGTGGTCTTGTGTTAGCTCTTATGACGCTTCCAACAATCATTATTGCAACACGTTCTGCTTTACGGGCTGTTCCTTTTTCTATTCGCGCAGCAGCTTTAGGATTGGGGGCATCAAAAACACAAGTAGTTTTTCATCATGTTCTTCCTTTAGCTGCTCCTGGTATTTTGACTGGTACGATTATTGGTGTAGCGCAAGCTCTGGGTGAAACTGCACCTTTGCTTTTGATAGGAATGGTTGCTTTTGTTGTAAATATTCCTGCAACACCCATGGATCCTGCTACAGCTCTACCTGTGCAAATTTTTATGTGGGCAGGTGAAGCAGAGCGCGCTTTTGTTGAAAAAACGTCGGGTGCTATTATCGTATTAATGATTTTTCTTTCTATTATGAATATTTCTGCGGTTTTTTTACGTCGACGATTTGAACGCCGTCAGTAACTTTTATAAAGTAGGAATTTCGATAACGTTTGTATTTTAAAGTAAGGTGAATTCTGTAATGAAGATTAAAATGCGTGGTCAAGATGTGAAGGTTTTTTATGGAAGCAAAGAAGCTCTCCATGGTATTACTCTTGATATTCCTGAACATCAGGTCACTGCTTTGATAGGTCCTTCAGGTTGCGGAAAGTCAACTTTTTTGCGTTGTTTTAATCGTATGAATGATACGATTGAAGGCGCTAAAATAACCGGGCTTATTACTTTAGATGGGGAAAATATTTATGAATCGCGTATTGATGTTGTAGAATTGCGTGCGCGTGTTGGTATGGTTTTTCAAAAACCCAGTCCTTTTCCAAAATCTATTTTTGAAAATGTTGCCTATGGTCCACGCATTCACGGTTTAGTCAAATCGCGCGCTGAATTACATGATGTGGTTGAAAAGAGTTTAAGGCAGGCCGGTTTATTTGAAGAAGTAAAGGATCGTCTTCATGAGGCGGGAACCAGTCTGTCGGGAGGGCAGCAACAGCGCTTGTGTATTGCGCGTGCTATTGCGGTTAGTCCTGAAGTTATTTTGATGGATGAGCCTTGTTCGGCTCTTGATCCAATTGCAACGGCACGTATTGAAGAACTTATCGATGCATTACGAAAGGATTATACAATCGTCATTGTGACACATTCGATGCAACAGGCAGCACGTGTTTCTCAATATACAGCCATGTTTCATTTGGGGCATTTGGTAGAAGTTGGGGAAACTGAAGTGATGTTCACCTCACCAAAAGAGCAACGTACACAAGATTATATTACAGGACGTTTTGGATAGGTGAATTGAGGAGTATAGGATATGTCTATGAAACATACTGTTCGTGCTTATGATGCGGAACTAAAATATTTGGAAGAAAAGATTACAGAAATGGGTTGTTACGCGGAAAAAATGATTGAACGTTCTGTTGCGTCAATAGTGTGTAATGATCTTCAGCTTGCTGCTACAGTTATTGCCGATGACTTGTTTTTAGATGAAGCAGAGCGCGACATTGATGAAAAAGCGATTACGATTATTTGCAAACGCCAACCGATGGCTGTTGATCTACGTGAAATTGTTGGTGCTATTCGCATTTCTTCTGATCTTGAGCGGATTGGGGATATGGCTAAAAACATTGCTAAGCGAACAGTTGCACTTTCAGAGATACGTCAACCTAAAGTCTTTTACTGTAGGTTTGAAACGATTACAACTTTGGCACTCAATCAGTTAAAAGAAGTATTAAATGCTTACACGAGTCGCTTATTGGATCATGTTGATGCAGTCCGCGAGCGTGATGGTAAAATTGATGCTCTGTATACTTCTCTTTTCCGTGAACTTTTAACTTATATGACGGAAGATATGCGCAATATTACGGTTTGTACGCATTTACTTTTTTGTATAAAAAATATTGAAAGAATTGGAGATCATGTCACAAATATTGCTGAAACACTGCACTATATCATAACGGGTTACCATATGTCTTTTGATCGTCCTCGCGATGATCTTACCTATAAAGTTGGGATAGATGAGAAGGAAATAGACTAAAATTTTCTTTCATGAAATAAATGAAAATGAAGTCAATAAGTTATCTTAGAAGTAAGGGGGGATTGATTATATTATATTACATATTTTTGCTTCTAACTCTCATCTTGGGGGAATTTTTTTTATTAACCAAGGGCAAGTTTTTTTACGGTCTACGCTGTTTTAATAAGATAGCATAGTATCATCTTTTTATCTCAAAAGTGCTTTGAGTTGTAATACTGTTGATTCTGAGTGAGCAGCGCATGTTGCTGCTAATTTTTTCAAACTGTGTTCTGACTTTTTTGTGTTCACTTGAATGTATGCCTTATAAAATAAAACTCCGAAGCCTGCTTTACCATAAATGAATGTTTACTTACCTATGGGAGTAATTTTAAGTGTTCCCGCTAATTCCAGTAAAATAAGAAGAACATCTGTTTTGAATTTACTTTTCTCTTTTTTAAGAGGGAAGATATTATATTTGACGTCTTTCCAGCTAATACAAACCACATCACTACGACGCAAGCCTTTGTAAAATAGGGCATCAATCCAGATACGTTCGTGGGTGCCATGTGACAAATGGTTAATAATATTTCTCAACCTCTTCTTCTGTCCAACAAGAAATCGTCCCTTGTTTTTTAAGAGGGAGATTCTTAAAGTTGGGTCATCGTCTAAAAGACTGCATTCAATTGCTCATTAAAAAAGTCTATGCAGTGTTTCTTTAGCCATTGTTGGTTTTTTTTACGCCTTTTAACACTGACTATAAGATGAGTCTTTTTATTGGCCTATAAGGAATGTTTCCCATAGAGTTGGAAGCTTTTATTAGAAAGTTCATTTTGTGCTTTTATAGAGTTTTTGAGAAGCTATACCAATTGGTACTGTTAAACTAATTTTTAAGCAGTCATACAAATGAACCTTCAACAATGATGCATAAAATAATTTTTTAAAGAAAATTAGGCATTTTTTGAGAATAGCAGGAGAAGGGATATGATATATGCGTTTGGACAGTGGCAAAAAAGCAAAGAGGTTTTTAATAGTGCGGATTTTTAATTCTTAATTTGACGGATTTGGATATGAGCTAGTACCGTTGTTTATATTTTGGCAGGAGGGGAGGCTTCTTTTGGATCAGTATTTGAATTTGTATCGAAAGAGATATTTGTGTTAGTTTCTTCAGGATTGATATGGATAGTTTTATTACTCCAATCTTTCTCGTATGTAGAATTTTTGGAAAGTTTTCGAAGCTATATTATTTTATTGCAATTCTAAAGTGTAAAGAGTGATGTAGCATGGCTATTTTTTTTCATTCATAATAACGATATAGATCTGTAAATTAAGGTTTTTTTATTTTTTATTTTATAAATACCTTTTAATTACTTCTTGTATTAAAATTTTACTCGGTGGTAACAATTAGCCGTATACTTTCTTTGAAGATACATTTAAAACTCATTCAAATTTTGAAGATTTCAAATATATGGGGATGTGTTGTATAAAATGAAAAAAAATTTTTTGACTGCTTTTATTAGCTGTTTTCTAGCACCATTTGTTATTGTGGGGTGTGCTTCAGATCATTTTAATGCTGGAAAAGTGGGTGATAATAAGAAGGCAAAAACAGCAGTGTATCCATTGACCGAGCGCCAATGTCTGATGCGCGCAATGTATTTTGAATCAAATCGTACCAGCCGTGAAGGAATGATTGCCGTTGGCACTGTTGTTATGAATCGTGTTAATTCAAGTGCTTATCCAAAAACAATTTGCGGTGTTGTTGGTCAGTACAAACAGTTTGCTCCCGGTGTTTTAACACGTCCTATGACAGAGCCGGCATCTGTTGCGCGTGTTAGAGAGGCTGCTGATGCTGTTTTACGCGGCGAACGGGATAAGAAAGTCAAAAACGCTAAGTTTTTTCATACCGCTGGTTTATCTTTTCCTTATAAAAATATGCACTATGTTCGTATTGCGGGAGGAAATGCCTTTTATGAAAAGCGCTCACGTGATGGATCTCTTCAGGTTCCTCATAATGATCGTCCCTATGATGTTGCTTATGCTTTTGCCCAAGAACGTTCTGGCAATGTGCCAAGTTTCATGGATGTGGGCTTAGCAAGCAAGGAAATAAAAACAGAGGAAAGACAAAATGCATCTCCTTCGATAGAGGTAGCAAAGGTAGACAAAGCACATACTACGCCTTTTGTTGTGGTGCAGCTTGATAAAGTTCCTATTCCCACTTATGCACCTAATCGTACAAACGAGGAAACCAAACCCGCTTTGGCTTATACACTGCTCTCATCAGATCAGTTAAATGCAGTTGTTGCAATGCTAGAAGAACGATACAGAAGCCGGTAGTTTTTTCACAATCAAAGGAAGGATATTGGTAATGTACTTTGATATTCATGAAACAATTTCATCTGAGAAGCTTAATCGTCTTGCCGAAATTACGGTAAAAGTAGGATTGAATCTACAAAAGGGGCAAGATCTTGTTTTGACTGCACCAATTTCCGCATTACCTTTTGTTCGGCGTATTGCATATCATGCTTATAAGGCTGGTGCTGGTGTGATTATACCACTTTTTAGTGATGATATGTTATTGCTTACACGTTTTGAAAATGCCCATACTGCTAGTTTTGATTGTGCACCTTCTTGGCTTTATGAGGGGATGGCGCAGGCTTTTAGAAATGGGGCTGCGCGTTTAGCTATTGTTGGTGATGATCCTTCGCTACTTTCTAATCAGGATTTTAATAAGGTTGCGCGTTTGAGTAAGGCCACTTCAATAGCTTACCAGCCTGCTCTTAAAGAAATATCGAATTTTGCTATGAATTGGTCGATAGTTGCTTATCCGACAGCAGGATGGGCTGCAACGATTTTTCCCGCGTTGCCAATAAATGAAGCGATTAAGAAATTAGCTGATGCAATTTTTTCTGCTTCACGTGTTACAGGAGAAGATCCGGTTCACGCGTGGGGTGTTCATAATGCAAATTTGAAGCAACGGTCATCGTGGCTTAATGAGCAGCGTTTTTCTGCTTTACACTTTAAAGGTCCAGGGACTGATTTAACAGTTGGTTTGGCAGATGATCATGAATGGCAGGGTGGTGCATCAGTTGCTCAAAATGGTGTTGTCTGTAATCCGAATATTCCGACAGAAGAAGTCTTCACTACTCCTCATGCCCATAAGGTTGAAGGTTTTGTTCGTTCGACAAAACCACTTTCTTACCAAGGAACACTGATCAAGAATATTGAGGTACGTTTTGAAGCAGGGCGTATTGTTGAGGCACGTGCTTCGAAGGGGCAGGAGGTTTTACAACAGGTTTTGCAAAGTGATGAGGGAGCAAGTAGGTTGGGTGAAGTTGCTCTTGTTCCGCACTCTTCACCAATTTCTAAGAGCGATCTTCTTTTTTATAATACATTATTTGATGAAAATGCTGCATGTCATATTGCTTTGGGGCAGTGTTATTCCAAATGCTTTTTAAATGGAGCGTCATTGACACCAGAAGAAATTGCAGCGCGTGGTGGTAATAAAAGTGTGATTCATATTGACTGGATGATTGGATCAGGTGAAATTGATATAGATGGCATTACGCAAGAAGGGATGAGAGTTCCCGTATTTCGTAAGGGTGAATGGGCTTAATAGTATTATTTTTTTTAATGGTATTGTTGAAAAAAGCATAATTATTTTAAGAAGATAGATGCCTGAACTTCCTGAAGTAGAGACAGTTCGTCGTGGACTTGAACCTGTTATAACCGGTGCAAAGATTGTATCTGTTACACTTAATAGGAGAGATTTGCGCTTTCCTTTCCCAGAGGCGTTTTCTGAGCGGCTTATAGGCAGAACGATCATGGGACTTGGTCGGCGTGCGAAATATTTATTATTTCATCTTTCGCAGAACGAAACGATTTTAAGCCATTTAGGAATGTCAGGGTCATGGCGCATAGAAGATGATTTTTTAAGAGAAAGATCTTCTACTGTAAGTAAATTTGTTAAGCATGATCACGTTGTTATGGATATTCAAGCAAAGGATGGTAAAGTTTATCATCTTACTTATAATGATGTTCGTCGTTTTGGGTTTATGCTTTTAGTAGATACAAGAAGTCTTTATGAGCATCCGCTTTTAAAGAAGCTAGGGCTCGAGCCTATGAGTAATGCGTTTTCTGGGAGTTATTTACAGGAAGTTTTTGTTAATAAAAAAATATCTCTCAAAGGAGTTTTGCTTGATCAGTCTATTGTTGCTGGTCTTGGGAATATTTATGTTTGCGAAGCGCTTTGGCGTAGTCGTTTATCTCCACAGCGTGGTGCATTTACGTTAGCATTGAAAACTGAATGTGCACGTGAATTAGCAGCTTCCTTAGCTCAGAATATACGTAATGTGATTACTGAGGCGATTTCTTCTGGTGGTTCTACTTTACGTGATTATATTCGTACAGATGGCTCTCTTGGTTATTTTCAACACTCTTTTTCAGTTTATGGACGAGAAGGCAAGGAATGTTTGCATTGTGGAATCCCTATTGTACGTATTTTGCAATCTGGACGTTCAAGTTTTTACTGCTCACAATGTCAAAAATGAATAAGATGTCTTGCAAAATCCTCCAAGAAGCTTAAAGTCACAAATTTATATTTATAATTACACAAAGGCTTGAAAGTTTTTTTATGCTGAATAAAGTGCTAACACATCTTGATGAGAATATAGAAAAGAGCCTTGAACGCCTTTTTTCTCTTTTACGTTTTCAATCAATTTCTACAGACTTTGCTTATAAGGATGAGTGTCGTAAAGCTGCTGATTGGTTAGTGGAGGATTTGAAAAGCATAGGCTTTAAAGCCTCACGGCGCGATACATCAGGGCATCCAATGGTTGTTGGTCATCATCCGGGACCTTCAGATGATTGTCTGCATGTATTGTTTTACGGACATTATGATGTTCAACCTGTTGATCCGTTGAATTTATGGGAAGATGACCCATTTACACCTTCTTTAAAAGAGAGAGAGGGAGAAAAAGTTATTTGTGCACGTGGAGCTTCAGATGACAAAGGACAGTTGATGACGTTTATTGAAGCGTGTCGTGCATTTAAGAAAGAAACAGGGCAACTTCCTGTTCGAGTTACTGTTTTATTTGAAGGTGAAGAAGAAAGCGGGTCTTCTTCCCTTGTTCCTTTTTTGAAAGCGAATAAAGATGAACTTAAGGCTGATTGCGCATTGGTTTGTGATACGTCGATGTGGGATGCCGATACACCGTCTGTTTCCGTTGCTCTTCGGGGAATTCTGGGAGAAGAGATTATCATCACAGCAGCTAATCGTGATTTGCACTCTGGTTATTTTGGGGGAGCAGCTGCCAATCCCATTCGTATTTTAACTAAAGTGTTGGCAGGACTTCATGACGAAAATAATAGGGTAACACTTCCTGGCTTTTATGATGGAGTAGAAGAAACACCTCCACATATTTTGCAATCATGGAATGCATTGAATTGTACGGCTGAAAATTTTCTTGGTCCTATAGGGCTTTCGCTTCCTGCTGGTGAAAAAGGACGGAGCGTTTTAGAACTCGTGTGGGCGCGTCCTACAGCAGAAATTAATGGTATTAGTGGTGGTTATGAGGGAGAAGGGATAAAAACAGTTATTGCTTCTCAGGCAAGTGCAAAAGTATCATTTCGTTTAGTGCATAAGCAAGATCCAGAGAAAATACGTCAAGCCTTTCGTGATTATGTGTGCAGTCTTATTCCTGCTGACTGTAGTGTTGTATTTAAGGAGCATGGTGCTTCTCCAGCAATTCAGCTCCCCTATGATTCCCCTTTTATCAAAGCAGCAAAGGATGCTTTATCGCAAGAGTGGAACAACCCAGCTTTATTAACAGTCATGGGTGGTTCGATTCCCATTGTTGCAGACTTTCAGTCAATTCTTGATATGGAAACTCTTTTGGTTGGTTTTGCATTGGCTGATGACCGTATTCATTCTCCCAATGAAAAATATAATCTAAAATCGTTTCATAAGGGGCAGCGGTCTTGGGCACGTATTCTTGCCACTTTAGCAAAAACAGGAGGATAGATGACGGAAATCCGTGTTCATCAAGGTGATTTACCAAATTTGGACAATTATAGAATCGATGCTGTTGCAGTTGATACTGAAACTTTGGGATTACAACCACACCGTGATCGTTTGTGTGTTGTTCAGCTTTCTTCTGGAGATGGTACTGCTGACGTTATACAGATTGCTAAAGGACAGAAGAGTGCTCCCAATTTGGTCAGATTGCTTTCAGATAGGGATATCACTAAAATATTTCATTTTGGGCGTTTTGATCTTGCTATTTTAGCACATACATTTGGTGTTATGCCAGATGTCGTTTTTTGTACAAAGATTGCCTCAAAACTCACGCGTACTTACACGGATCGTCATGGATTGAAGGAAATTTGTGGTGAATTGCTGAATGTGAATATTTCTAAACAGCAACAATCTTCAGATTGGGCAGCGGAAACTTTGTCACGCGCACAAATTGAATATGCTGCATCAGATGTTTTATATTTGCATCGTTTAAAAGATATATTTGAAGAGCGCTTAAAACGTGAAGAGCGGGAAAGTGTTGCGAAGGCATGTTTTCAATTTTTGCCGATGAGAGCGAATCTTGATCTTTTGGGATGGTCAGAGATTGATATTTTTGCGCATAGCTAAGTTTAAAAACCTGTTTTCAGACTTGAAATAGAGTAATCTAAAATGCAAATTTCTATTTTTATAAGCATTTGCATTTTTTTCTTTTTTGTTTTGATTACTGCGTTTATGAAATCATCTTTATGGAGTGATTGCTCTTTCATGATTACACAATAAAAACGCGTTTATGAATGTGCGCTTTAGTATGTTTGTAGCAGTTTTTGTTTTTTTAAGATTAAGCAAAAAGAAACAGGTAGTTTTAGAGGGGCAGAAAATGTCATTAATAATATTACATGGGTTTTCTATCCTACGAATGCTGTCGAAATTACATTGGTCATACGGAAAAAATTTTTTTGCGCAAAAGATATGTTGCTAAACATCCGTTTAGTATTTTTACATTTCATGATGCATTGTGTTTTTTTTGGTTACAAAAGCAGTAATTTCTGGTTGAAATGGCTTAAAAATTTCTATTTATTTTAAAATCAAAGTGCTAAAAAGGCTCTGTTTTTAGAGAGTTCTCCATTTTTATCTATAAGCGTATCATTTTTTCTATGGAAATTTGAAGTAGGGGTACTAATTAAAGTTCATTATGGATATTACAAATGGAGATAGAATTATGAATATGAAGTATTTTATTACAGCTTCTGCCACTTTTGTTTCGATTTCTGTGGCACAAGTGGCTACAGCTAGTGTTGTGGCTACTCAAAAGCTGGTAGAAGGAGTTTCTTCTTCTAGAAGTTTTCTTTCTGATGCATACAGGAGCAAATCTTTGGATAAAGTTTTACGAGCAGAGTTTGCTTGCCTTGATAATAACCAAGGGAAAGCGGTTGAGTTGGTAACTGTAGCCTCTTCGACTCAAAGAAGAGGTTCAAGGGGTGGGGGAAGACGAGGGCGTCCTCAATTTTCGCGAGGTCCTATGAGTTTTTAATAAGCAAAGCAGTAATATCAGAAGGTATGATTTTACTCTTTCTAAGTGGTAATGTTTAGAGAAGGGTGCGTTTTTGCTCACTTAAGAGTTAGATCGCACGGTGTTTGTGGTGCAGATTTTAGGGTATGAATATACCGTTCATGTTAAGGGGCAAGTATTCCGATTTCGGTAAGGTGGTGAAGGTTATGATTATGTAGGTTAAAATTCGCTTGCTTTTTGAGAGTCAAAACTGTGGAGTTGGGCGGGTTGGTGATTTAAGAGTATTAAAGAGTTCTATTTTAAATATGTTTTTAATGTTTTATCTCAGGAGTATATTATAAATCATATTTTCTCAGAAGTCAGCGCGGGGTGTTTTTTGGGAAGGATTGATGATTTTTTGAGAGGGGTGGGGTAGGATATATCTGCCTGCGTTTTTCCATTGAAGTGACAGCTTATATGCTTCAATTTTTCTATTCTGAGGGTGAATGTAGTTTCAGCACCTCTGAAGTACTAAAAGACTACAAAGTAAATGGTGCCTTATACAAGATTACGTAATCGCTCTAAAAAAGTTTCTTTAGAAGAGTGTAAGCCACAAGAAAATAAAAGGATAAAATTTGTGCTTCAAAAAAATTAAGGGTGTAAAGAGCTTTATTTTTAAAGGAAATGTGCGAAAGTCAAGAGGGTAATGCTTTTCATCGAGTTTGTATAATGTTTTGTATCGTTTGCGGTGTTATTTAGGCATGGATGGCAGCTTTTAAGTGAAGGCAGTGGTATGTACAAGGTAAAGCTAGTGTGCATTTTACAATGCGTGGTAGAACTTATGTAGGATAGAGAGCGTTGTTGTTCAAATTTTGTAAGAATCATAAAGAACAGCATAAAATTGGACAAGGAGTTAATAACTCTCCTCTACGATAGTTTACAGATCCTCATTGATAACAGATTAAACGACTTCTAGGCAGAAGTTCGGTAGGGGGTCTTTTTGTTTTTTTATGGGTGTATCATTTTTACTACAGATATCTATAGTTGTGGCTCTATATGAAATCGCGTGTTCAAATATTCAGCTATGGAGAGAAAATTATGAATATAAAATGGTTAATAACGGCTTCTGCTTTCACTTTTGTTTCAGTGGCGCAGGCAGCAGATATTGTTGTTCCTCCCAGCCCTACACCCGTTGCACCAGTTATTGTTGCTCCAACTTTTTCATGGACAGGTTTTTACATTGGGGGGCAGATTGGTGGTTTTTCGAGTAAAACGAAGATGGATATTTTGAGTAAAGGAAAAACCATTCCTGTCAGTGATGACTTTTTGCCTAAACTATCTGGCTTCATGGGGGGGCTTTATGCCGGTTCTAATGTTGATCTCGGCAATGGCCTGATTCTAGGTGTTGATACAGATATCATTTGGACTGATAAAGATGATACGAAGACAGTGCCACCATACGAAATTGCTGAAAATCACGTGAATTATGTTAATAAGATGCTGAAAGACGCTGGCATTAATATTGGTGATAATAAGCTTGAAGCTGGTAAATATACACGAGCGCTTGGTTTCACTTTTAAAGAAAAATGGGCTGGTGCTACGCGGGTACGGATTGGTTTTGCTGCTGAGCGTATTATGCCTTATGTTGCTGGTGGTATCGCTTATACACAACTTCAAGATATCACGTCGATATCAATAACAAAAAAAGAGACAGGGAAAGTAATAGCTTCTGGTAATTTGTCTGATGAAACAAAGACGCTTGTTGGTTACACCCTTGGTGCTGGTGTTGATTTGGCAATGACCAATAATGTCATCGTTCGTGCGGAATACCGTTACTCGGATTTTGGTAAAAAGAAATTCTCAAACGATAAATATGAAACTTCCTATAAAACCAATGATTTCCGTGTTGGTGTCGCTTATAAATTTTAATATATCGTAAGTTAAATTACTAAAAGATTTTTGGGGAGAGCATCTTTAGTATTTTTTGTGGCACTATTATCACAGTTCCCATGTTATTGTGCAGGCAGAATATCATGAAGCTTAATTTTTTTAAGAAAATTTTGCAAAAGATAAACAGGAGTTTAGCTTTAAGATCAATGATTTATGCATGTGTATAACTTGCAAGTTTTCGTATAAAACGAAATGACTAAGAGGTTCCGTTTGTAACGGGGCCTCTATTTTTATAACTGTGGTATTTTTACTACAGATTTTCTTTGCGTAAGTGTTTACCATTACAGCATAAATAAATTAGGAGCAAAATTTATGAATATAAAATCTTTAATGACGACTTCTGTTATCGCTTTGATTTCAGCTTCTGCAGCACAAGCTGCTGATGTTATCGTTCCTCATGAAGTAGCGCCAACAGTTATTAGTGCCCCTGCTTTTTCTTGGACAGGTTTCTATATTGGTGGTCAAGTTGGGAATTTTTCGAGTAAGGTTGAAATAACTGATCCGAATAAAAAAGATAAACTTTTCAGTAAAGATGATACACCTAAGCCTTCAGGCTTCATGGGTGGTATTTATGCAGGTTCCAACATGGATCTTGGAAATAATATGATTCTAGGAGTTGAAACCGATGCGGTTTGGGCTGACAGAGAAGACGCAAAAACCTCTTCTGCTGAAGCTATTGGACAGGATGAACTTGAAACATTTAGGGATTCCCTTAAAAAAGCTAATGCTGCTTTTGCTCAAGGTAAAACAAGTGATAATGTCGCGGCAGTGGATAAGCATACAGATAGTTTAGCTTTAAAGGAAAAATGGTCTGGTGCTACTCGCGTACGCATTGGTTTTACAGCCGCTGATCGCATTATGCCTTATGTTGCTGGTGGTGTTTCCTATGCACAGGTACAAGCTGTCAGTTCTACTAAGGTAACACAAGCAGCAGATGATGCAGAAATCGCTACTGCTCAATTGTTTGATAAAACAAAGACATTAGTTGGTTTCACTCTTGGCGGTGGTGTTGATTTTGCTATGACTGATAATGTTTTATTGCGCGCAGAATACCGTTACTCAGATTTCGGTAAAAAGAAATTTGAGAAGGAAGGAAGCGAATTTAGCTACAAAACCAATGATTTCCGTGTTGGTGTAGCGTACAAATTCTAATTGATTGTGAATTAACACAGATTTAAATTATAAGAGGCTCAGTTTTTGACTGGGCCTCTATTTATAGCTATGTTATTTTTACGACAAATCTTTTAAAGAAAAGTGTTACATGGATAATATGTATTGGCTTTATAGCTATGATTATTATAAAGCCTTATGTTACTGATGATATTATTTATATGTAGTTGTAAGCCTGTCCATTTGATTTCAATAAAAATGATTTAGCAAATAAAATCTATAGCAGTTGTGCATATTCCTTATCTTATAAGAAAAAGAAGATAGATGGCTATATCCTTGATGGGGAATTTGACCTTGCAATGATTGATAACATGATTTTGCATGTTGGTTTCGCTTACAAGTTTTCATTGAGTAGAAAAATATAAGCAGCCCTTTTTTTAACAAATCCTCTATTTTTTTGTGACTGTGGCATTTTTACTACAGATATTTTAAAGTTATCTCTCTATATATATATCGTTTTGGATATTTGGAGATATTTTATGAATACGAAACGTTTAATAACAGTATCTATTTGGGCTTTGATTGCAGCTTCAACAGCGCATGCAGCTGATGTGGGAATTCCTCGTCAATCAGTATTAGCTGCTTCGCCGGTTATTACAGCACCTACTTTTACGTGGACAGGTTTTTATGCAGGAATACAAGCGGGTGGTTTTTCGAGTAAAACTGATCTAAGTATTGTTGGTAAAGACAAAACTGTACCATTAAGTAAAGATTTATCACCTAAACTTTCTGGTTTTGAAGGTGGTTTTTACGCAGGTTCTAATATTAATCTTGGCGATGACTTCATTTTTGGTGTCGATACAGATTTAACATTATCCGGTCAAAAACACACAAAGACAATTATTATAGGCGTAGACGATAATGCTGCAGTAGAAAATGCAGTAGCAAGATCTGGTAGATCAACGCGTTCAGCATCAGGGAATACATCAACAACAACACAGTCATCAGTCTCAGCGGTATCATCATCAGTAATAGAATCAGCATTAACATTAGCAAAACCGGCAGCTGCTAATACAGGTACTCATGCTCACGGTCACTCTGGTAGACAGGGTGGTGATGCGCATAGTACATATCATGGTGCTGGAAATGGAGCTTATCCACATAGTATGGGTGCTCATTCACATGTTGCTAATCCGCACGCTTCTAATCCGCATGGTACGCAGAATATGGCTGGACGCACTACACAAAGTACAAAAGTTGCGGAGAAGAATGCTAGTGGTATATATGGTATAGAGCAGGTAAAGAAGGAGGCCTATGAACATGGTCTTAGTCAATATGGTAATGTTGAAACTTTAAGTCATACTTTAAAGCAGAATTGGGCAGGTGCTACACGGGTGCGTGTTGGTTTTTCTGTTGATCGCGTTATGCCTTATTTTGCTGGCGGCATTGCTTATGCCCAGCTCCATGATACTATATCGATATCAATTAAGAAAAACGATGAGAGCGTTGTTACTTCTAAGAATTTAACCGATGAGAAAAAGACAATGATTGGTTATACTCTTGGTGGTGGTGTTGACTTTGCAATGACCGATAATGTTTTGCTTCGTGCGGAATATCGTTATTCGGACTTTGGTAAAAAGAAATTTGCAAAGGAAAAACTTGAAATTAACTATAAAACCAATGATTTCCGTGTTGGTGTCGCTTACAAATTCTAATTTGTTTTGAGATTAAATTTTGAAGAGGCTCTGCCAGAGGTGGAGCCTTTATTTTTAAAGAGGATCATTTTAGGGTTTCCTTTCTTGATAGTTTCATGATAAAGCCCTTAAAATGTGATGATATATCTTCTTGATCGCTGCCTAATACGAATGATTGGCTCGGCTTTCCTCATAGATCAAAAAACCAGAGTTGCAGGGTTCAGGGAAGTTATGCAAAAATAAAATCGTAAAAGTAGACAGGAATATTTCACAATGACTGTGAAAAATGAAACAGTAGATTATTCGAAAACTCTTTATCTACCACAAACAAATTTTCCGATGCGTGCGGGGTTGCCACAAAAAGAACTTGAACTGATGGAGCGATGGGAAAAGAGAGGACTTTATGCCCAGTTGCGCCAGCAAGCAAAAGACCGCCCACTTTATACTCTTCATGATGGTCCACCTTATGCGAATGGCCATATTCATATTGGGCATGCTTTAAATAAAGTTTTAAAAGATGTGATTATCCGTTCATTTCAAATGCGTGGTTTTAATGCGAATTATGTACCTGGTTGGGACTGCCATGGGCTTCCGATTGAATGGAAGATTGAAGAAAAATATCGTGCGCAAGGAAAAAATAAGGATGATGTACCTCTGAACGAATTTCGTCAAGAATGTCGTCAATTTGCACAACATTGGATAACTGTTCAAAGTGAAGAATTTAAACGCCTTGGCGTTGTTGGGGATTTTAACAGACCTTACACGACAATGGCTTTTCATGCAGAGGCACGCATTGCCAGTGAACTGATGAAGTTTGCTCTTTCAGATCAGATTTATCGTGGTTCAAAGCCTGTCATGTGGTCTGTTGTAGAGCGTACGGCTTTGGCTGAGGCAGAGATTGAATATCATGATCATGAATCGGATGTTATTTGGGTTAAATTTCCTGTTCTTCAAGCGGATTCTAAGGATTTATATGATGCTTATGTCGTGATTTGGACAACGACTCCATGGACAATTCCAGCTAACCGTGCGGTGAGTTATTCTTCGCAGATTTCTTATAGTATTTATGAAGTCAAAAGTGCAGAAAATGATTTTGGTCCTCAAGTTGGTGAAAAACTTCTCTTTGCTGATGCTCTGGTTATGAGTTGTGCGGAAAAAGCAAAACTTGTTTTAAAGCGTTTGCGTGTTATTTCTGCTAAAGAGTTTAAAACTCTTGTTCTTTCTCATCCACTCAAAGGATTAGCTGGAGGTTATAATAATAAGATTGCGATGCTTGATGGTTCCCACGTAACAGAGAGTGCTGGTACAGGATTTGTTCATACAGCGCCCAGCCATGGACGTGAGGATTTTGAAATTTGGAATGCATATAAACCACTGTTGGAGCAATCTGGTATTGATTCATCTATACCGTTTCCCGTTGATGATGCTGGCTTTTATACGAAGGATGCTCCTGGTTTTGGACCAGACCGTAAAGGGGGAGCGATACGTGTTATTGATGATAATGGAAAAATGGGTGATGCCAATAAAGAGGTTATTAACGCTTTAATTAAAGCGGATCGGTTATTTGCACGGGGTCGTTTAAAACATTCCTATCCTCATAGTTGGCGTTCGAAAAAACCGATTATTTTCCGTAATACACCCCAATGGTTTATTTCGATGGATAAAGATCTTGGAGATGGTTCAACCTTACGCAGTCGGGCTTTAAAGGCTATTTCAATGACGCGTTTTGTACCTTCTTCTGGCCAAAATCGTTTAGCTTCTATGATAGCAGATCGCCCTGATTGGGTTCTTTCTCGCCAGCGTGCATGGGGTGTTCCGATTTGTATTTTTGCCAATGAGGATGGCGTCATTCTTAAAGATGAGCGTGTGAATGAGCGCATTTTGCGTGCTTTTGAAGCAGAAGGGGCGGATGCATGGTTTGCTGAAGGAGCACGTGAACGTTTTTTAGGTGAACGTGCGCATGAGTCTTGGATTCAGGTCGTTGATATTCTTGATGTTTGGTTTGATTCTGGAGCAAGCCATAGTTTTGTATTAGAAGATCGAGATGATTTGAACTGGCCTGCTGATGTCTATTTTGAAGGGTCTGATCAGCATCGTGGATGGTTCCAGTCTTCTCTTTTAGAAAGTTGTGGTACGCGCGCTTGTTCCCCTTATAAAGCGGTAATCACACACGGTTTTACTTTGGATGAAAATGGCAAAAAAATGTCTAAATCTTTGGGGAATACAGTTGTTCCGCAAGAAATTATTAAAACATTCGGTGCTGATATTTTTCGTCTCTGGGTCATGACAACCGATTATTGGGAAGATCAGCGCTTAGGCAAACAAATTCTTCAGACAAATGTCGATTCCTATCGTAAATTGCGGAATGCAATTCGCTGGATGCTTGGAACTTTAGCGCATGATGAAGGAGAAGAAATATCTTATTGCGCGTTGCCAGATCTGGAAAAATTGATATTACATCGACTTTCTGAACTCGATCAATTGGTGAATCGAGCGTATGATGATTTTGATTTTAAAAAGATTATGCGCGCATTGTTAGATTTTTCCATCACTGAGTTATCAGCATTTTATTTTGATATTCGCAAAGATTCTCTTTATTGTGATCCGCCTTCATCAAAAAAACGTAAAGCTTCCTTGCAGGTCGTCCGTGAAATTTTTGAGCGAATGGTCATATGGCTCGCGCCAATGTTGCCTTTTACCATGGAAGAAGCGTGGTTGGAACGTTACCCAGAAAGTACCTCTGTGCATTTGGAGCAGTTCCGCCCTGTACCAATGGAGTGGCAGAACGAATCTTTGGCTGAACGTTGGAAAAAGATCCGGCAGGTTCGTAAAGTTGTGACGGGTGCTTTAGAGCTTGAACGCGCTGATAAGCGTATTGGATCATCTTTAGAAGCAGCGCCTATTGTTTTTATTTCTAATCCGGTTTTAAGAGAGGCGTTAGAAAATTTAGATATGGCAGAAATTTGTATCACCAGTGCTTTAACAATTACTCAGGGTGTCCCACCTTCAGATGCTTTTATTCTAAGTGATGTTGAAGGTGTTGGTGTATATCCAAGGAAGGCTTTGGGTACAAAATGTGCACGGTCATGGCGCTATACACAAGATGTTGGAAGTGATCCAACTTATCCTGATGTCTCTGCCCGTGATGCTGCTGCTTTGCGGGAATTACAGGTGCTCGGAAAGATTTAAAAAACTTTGGATTAAAGGGAAAAAATACAGGATGAAAACAGCATTATTGCTGTTTGAATTCTGTGATTGATGCCTATAACGTTTTATGATAGTAAAAGGGTTCGTTGTTTTATCTTTGGGGAGGGGTGTATGGAATTAATCTTCAATAAATCGGGCAAATATCTGTCAACCATATACTTAAAAAATGGATAAGCAGTGAAAAAACGTGAAGTAAAAATATTTTCAACAAGCATGTTAGGTGTGTACCTTATTTTAACGGGATGCTCTGCTCCTACTTATGGTACAGGTAAGCCAGCTTCGTTACAGTTTTTTGAAGATGTTGCTAATATTACTTCGTTAACACCAACAAACAACAATAGTCAGCTTGTTATGAAGCCTCATCCAAAACTTGTGATGCCAAGCTCTAGTGCTCTTCGATTTTTGCCACCACCGCAGCAAGATGTGGCACAAGAGAGCTCTTTCAATGGGAAAGCGACATTGAATCAACATACTGGTAGTGGTAAAGTTTTTGGTTTCCCCAAAAAAGTATCCTCAATGAATGGGGATATTGATAGTTCAAAAAGTGTTTCACGATTGAGCACTAAGCAACGATATGAATATTTACGTCTTCAAAGAGCACAAGTTGGAAGTGCACAGTATCGCCAATATCTCACTGAGCCCCCTTTAAGTTATCGTCAACCGGCAAGGATTGCGCCTGTCGGTCAACAGGATAAAGATGAAGTTGAAGCTTTAAAAGAGCGTGAAAGAAAAAATACTTCGAAAATGCGATCTGATAAGAAGAGTTTGTGATCTTTTAAAAGAGAACTCATCTTGTTAAAGGTCAGTTTTGGAGATAAAAAGAGAAATCATCCTTAACACCGCTTTTGAGCAAAAAAATCTTTAAGTAATTGTGCGGCTTCTTTTTCCTTGAAACCAGAATAGACCTCAGGACTGTGATGACATGTTGATTGCTTATAAAGACGCGGTCCATGTTCAATAGCACCACCTTTTGGATCACTTGTTGCATAGTAGAGACGTCGTATGCGTGCAAATGAAATGGCTGCAGCACACATAGCACAAGGTTCGAGCGTTACATAAAGGTCACAATCAGGAAGTCTTTCGCTTTGGAATGCTGCGCAAGCCATACGGATAACGCGGATTTCTGCGTGTCCTGTAGGATCATATGCGGCTTTTATAGAGTTCCCAGCACGTACAATAATTGATTGACCGCGGGTGATAACTGCGCCTACAGGGACTTCATCTTTTTTTGCTGCCCATTGTGCTTCTAACAGGGCTATTTCCATGGGAGTTAAAGTCATACTGTTCTTTCTACTTTAAAGTTTAGAGAGCCAAAAGGCTTCTTCTATTCATAGAGAGGTGTGCTGTGAAGTAAATGAGCTCTTTCTTATTTAACAAAGGGGATGTGATTGCTTTTGAAACTATTTAAAACCAACTTGCAAGTAAATGGGTACATTATGCTGCTAAAGGATAGAAAATGATAAACGATTGTGCTACTCCCCTTTTTCAGGATAAGCAGTATGGTGCGTGTGAACAATTTGCTGAACGTACTAGAAGAGATTGGTGTGAAAAGCAAATGAATGAAAACAGTGAGAGTGAGCGAATTGCTAAAAGATTAGCACGTGCTGGTATTGCATCGCGTCGTGATGCGGAAATGATGATTCTTGCAGGTCGTATTGTTGTTAATGGCACAGTTGTGACGACTCCTGCTTTGAATGTTACGCGCTCAGATGTTATTAAAGTTGATGGCAAGCCTTTGTCTCCTATAGAAAGAACGCGTTTATGGCTTTACCACAAGCCAGCAGGGCTTGTCACGACGCATCGTGATCCTGAAGGAAGGCCGACAGTATTTAGCAATTTGCCGAAGGAAATGCCTCGTGTTCTTTCTGTGGGCAGGCTTGACATTAATACGGAAGGGCTTTTGTTGTTAACCAATGATGGTGGTTTAGCACGTGTATTAGAGCTTCCTTTAACGGGATGGGTGCGAAAATATCGTGTTCGTGCTCATGGAAGAGTGAAACAGAGTGCGCTTGATAACCTTAAAAATGGCATTGCAATTGATGGTATTTTTTATGGTTCAATTGAAGCATCGATTGAACGTGAACAAGGATCAAATATTTGGCTTTCTGTAGCTTTGCGTGAAGGAAAAAATCGTGAAATAAAGAATATTCTGGGTGCGTTAGGATTATCGGTCAATCGTTTAATTCGTATATCTTATGGTCCATTCCAGCTCTCTGATTTAGAAGAAGGAGCAGTTCGTGAGATAAAAGGTCGGATGCTACGTGATCAATTAGGGGAGCGTTTAATTATGCAAGCCAATGCAGATTTTGATGCTCCTATTCTCAAGCCTTTTTCGAATACTGCGGTTGTTGCGGAAAAACGAAGTCATAAAGATCTTACTGTTGCAAATGATGGCTGGATTTCTTCACATGGTGGAGATTTACGGCGCAGACAGAGAAAGAGCTCTGCTGAGCGCGGTCGAACGCGATTGAGTACAAAACTAGATAAGAAGTTTATGGGCAAAGAGAAGAGCGAGGAGGGAAAAATAGAGCGTTTTTTGCCTCGTTCTCGCCATTCTAATGTTTGGATGGCACCTGGTGCACGTCCGCAAAGTGCACATAGAAAATCTTTCTATAGTGAGGGTATTCATCATGCTCATAAGAGCGATTTGTCCGTTAACAGATCTTTCCATAGGGCAAAACAGTCAAAAGATCAGTTGCGGAAAGAAAAGGGCGTTGGTTTTGATCAAAAACGGGGCAAAACTTCTTATAGTAAGGCGCGTGTTTCTAACAAAAAGGGTGATTTTTTTAAGAAAGAAGGAAAGGTTATGAAAGACAGTCATGATGAGCATCCTTTTGAAAATAGGCGAAGAGCGAAATCATTTGATGGAACTATGAAGAAATCTAGAACGCATAGCGGTCATACAAAAACAGCGAAGCGATTTGGAGGGTCCCGTGCGAGTCGTCGGCGGTAAATTTGCTGGGCGTGTTTTGTTTGCACCTGTAGGGCAGTCGATTCGTCCAACGAGTGATCGTACGCGCGAAAGTCTTTTCAATATTTTTGCAAGCCAAGAAGGGCAATTTTGGGTCAACAAACGTATTCTTGATCTTTTTGCCGGCACTGGTGCTTTAGGCATAGAAGCTCTATCGCGTGGGGCAAAAGCTGCTGTTTTTGTTGAAAACTCTGTTGAGGGGCGTGGACTGATACAAAAAAATCTTGAAGCTCTTGAATTACAGTCAATTGGGCGCATCTTGCGTCGTGATGCTACCAAACTTGGCAATATTGGCACAATGCTTCCATTTGATGTAATTTGTGCGGATCCTCCTTATGGTCGTTGTTTAGGTGAGCGTGCTTTTATGGAAGTGTTACAGGGAGGGTGGGCAAAAGCTAATACACTCTTCGTGCTTGAAGAAAAGAAAGACGCGATTATTCATTTACCTGAGATATTTTATCTAGATGATGAGCGTTTTTATGGTGAGACAACAATACGTTTTTATAAACTGCGATCATCGCTTCAGGTTTAAGAAGTTCTCATTTTGACTCGATAGATGAAAAAAATTATTCTGTACAGTTTTTTCATGTGCTCTTCTTTTAGACGTTCTGCTTTGTAACGTAAGTGATGGAGCAAAGATTATAAAATTTTATTTTTTCATCAAGAGCTTTACGATCATGCCAAATAAAATGGTTTCTTTATGTATTGATTTTTATAGCAGTCTTTCTGCATTTTAATACCTTAAAGATATGGCAAGTATAGTATAAACGAGATGATTGATAACCATGCAATGTATTTTTTTAACGAATGCATGGGAGAATGTTTTATCTCTTGAGAAAGAATTTTAGCAATTTCAAACTTTGCTTCTAATCCGGTAACTATTTGTAGAGCATCTTCGTAACAAGAAATTGATTTATAAAGGTAATTTATCTTTTTCATGTTGAATTCAAGCTTCGAATAAAGTCAAATTTTCTCATTGCAAATCGGTTCATGATGAATCAATAAAAACCATTCGCTTATATGTCATTAAGAGAAAGCAATGTGGTTATAAAATTTGTTTAAGAAAAGAGTAAAATGCCCTTTATGAACTGTCTCAATGTGAGAGAAGTCGCACCATTTTAAATTGGTAAATAGAATAATGGTGTTGGCTTGTACCTTCATAAGTTCAAAGATGGTGATGCATGATTTGAGATATATTTTAAGGCAATAACTATGACTTCTTTTGGCTTAATTTTTTAGCTGCACCGTTGTAATCAACAGCTCATCAGAAACGTACAGATTTAATTCACTCAGTTTTCTTTTTATCCTCAACGGTATGGAAAGACCACTTTCGTTATGTGATAATTAAATAAAGAAGAGACATTTCATGTCGTATAAAGAATGTTCCTTGTTTTATGAAAGAATGGGTATGAACGAAACATTGGATAGCTGAAATTTCTCTATCTCACGCATGCTTTGCAACCGAATTTGGCTTGCTTCAAATTTATTATGGCAGGGCAGAGCCACTTCAAAAAAACTCTAAGAGAGATGAAGTCTTTATTTATTGTCTCCGATGTGAAATGCATTCTGATCAGGTTATTCAAAGAATAGAGTTTCAATGTATAATTAAAGATAACTATGTTTATCAAGTTGAGCAAGCACATCATTTTGTACCTTTTCGAAAAAGGGTTATTTTTAATAAACAGGCACAATCGGTTGTTTTAAAAAAAGTTCAAGGACTTGTGTTTTTAACCAATTCTCATTGGAGAATGTTAGCGCGATGGGGTTTTTTTTGAAATTACAACTTATGATGTAGTCTGAATTCGTGAAGCAATGGTAATCTAAAAGCGAATTATTCATCTATTTTTGTGAGAAAAGATTTTTTATAGAAATTTGAAGGATCTCAGTTGGTTACGGCAAGAGTTTAAAATGATCAATTGGTCTCAACTTACGTTTCATAATGTTTTATGAAAGTTTTCCAAGATTTAAGAGTAATCAGATCTTTGATTGTTGCGTGAAAAAAATGGCAACAATATACTTTTTATGTATGTTAGAAAAAAACGTGTAGCATTAAGACAATCTAGATTTTGAGAATACAAGAAAGAACTTATACCTTTATTGTCGTATCTATAAGCTAAGGATTGCAGGTGTACTGAGAAAAAGATTACAGGATTTTCTTTATAAAACTTTTATGAAATGAGGAGGGTGAATAAAAACCTTCTGTTTTTGTTTATTAAGAACGCTTTTTGTATTTGCAGTAACAACTTTTGTTTCTGAGTTTTTTGGTATTTTGCCGATGCTTTATCTTAATAGTACTTGCATTTATAACACTATGTTTGTTCTTGTAGAGCCTAGTAACCTTCGCGATAGCACTTTCTTTTACAACTGATCTAGAATAGAAAGAAAGATTTTAAATCTAAGAATTTTTGTTATCCTGCACATCTCTGTTTTTAATCTGATAATTTGAAGATATAATATATGTTAATCACTGTAGAACAAATAAATTATGGCAGTTTTTAAGTATCCTGCCATTGCTGTAAATGGTCACTTTGACATTACTTTTTGACGTACTTAAAATATAAATTGTAAAGAAGAGGACCTGAATGTTTAAAGGAATACATAGCAAAAAAATTAATACACAGCAAGTGCAGAGCAAGTTTGGGCTATGTGGGAAGATGTTACGACTTAGCCATTATGGGGATCATAAACTTGATTGGGGAACAAAGCAGGAACTGTAGAATGTATGAAGCCTAAAAAAGGGCCGAAAGTGATTTTTATTCTTGATAAAGTGATAAAAATATTTGTTTTTCTAATTATACTACACTTCCTTTTACGCGCATGATCTTTAATCATGAGTATATTACTTCAACGGAGTCAAATTCTCCAAACAACAAAATTTGTCATACGATAACGATGTCTGGCTTACTTTATCTCCTTTTGGGAGTGATTATTGGATCGAAAATTATATTACATCTTCGCGATACAATGTTTGCAATGAGTTGTCATGCTCTTGCTGACAATCGAACTATTTTGTAGCGATAAGTATTTCAAAAAGATAATGAGTTTAAAAAAATTGTTTAGATCATTTTGTGATTGTGATTATTGGGGGACTTGAAAATGTTTGGTTAAGGTTAAGAATTATTGCATGATCTTCTCTTGGTTCGATGGTACTATAAAGTTATTTGGTGGAATGGTAGAAGCGAATTAAAAAGGTTGAAGCTCAAGAAATTTACAATATTTTGTGTCTTTTTGGAAAGCAGCTAAAAGAGAAGTTTTTTGATTTATTGAAGGAAAAAAATGCATGAATAGTGCATAATTTTTATCGATGAGCATACAAGAGTTACATCTTTGTATAAATTGGCCAAATTACATATCAATGTAAATGATTAATATTTAAAGGAGTCATAATGACTGACAAGAACCAGATTGATAAAGCCGCTTCGTTGGTTGAGGAGGCAAAGCGTTCTGGGGCAGATGCTGCTGATGCTGTTATTGTTCGCGCACATTCTACCAGTGTATCGGTTCGTTTTGGAAAAGTCGAATCGACAGAAGCTTCAGAGAGCGATAATTTTACGTTAAGGGTTTTTGTCGGTAAGAAAGTAGCAAGTGTTTCTGCCAATTTAGCAACTTTTCCGCAAGAACTAGCAGAACGTGCTGTTGCGATGGCTAAAGCTTCTCCGGATAGTCTATTTGAAGGTTTAGCAGATAAAGAGTATTTGGCTACGCATCCTAAAGATCTTGATCTTTTTGATAATTTTGTTCCAAACAGTCATTTTTTAACAGAAGATGCTTTAAAAATGGAAGCAGCAGCTCTTAGCGTTAAAGGGGTAAGCAATTCTGGAGGAGCTGCGACAGCTTATGGCTGTAGCGGATTTGTTCTTGTGACCAGCGATGGTTTTTGTGGAGCCTATCGTTCCAGTTTTTTTTCACGTTCTTGCAGTGCGCTTGCTGGGGAGGGCACGGCGATGGAGCGGGATTATGATTATACAACTGCTTTACATTTTTCTGATTTAGAAGCAGCAGAAATTGTAGGCAGAAATGCGGGATTAGGCGCAGTTCGACGTTTGGGAGCAGTTCGTGCTGCAACTGGGGGTGTTGATGTTATTTTTGATCCGCGTACGGCTCGTGGAATTGCTGGACATATCGCGCATATGGTGAATGGAGCATCTGTAGCTCGCAAAACAAGTCTTTTACAAAATTTTTTGGGAAAAGCGGTGATGAAGCCTTATGTGAATGTGACAGATCAACCTTTGCGATTACGTGGAAATTCTTCTCGTCCTTTTGATGGAGAAGGGGTAGAGGGGCAAACATTGCATATTATTGAAAATGGTATCTTACAAAATTGGCTTCTTTCATCATCTTCAGCGCGTGAATTAGGTCTTAAAACCAATGGTCACGGTGTGCGTTCGGCGTCGTCGGTTCAGCCTGCGCGTACCAATTTTGCTATTGAGCCGGGTTTAGTATCACCTCACGATATGATAAAAGATTTGCAGAGCGGTTTTTATGTTACAGAATTATTTGGGCATGGCGTTGATTTTGTTACCGGCCAGTATAGTCGTGGAGCTTCGGGCTTTTGGATTGAAAATGGTGAGATCACTTATCCAGTGAGTGAAGTAACGTTAGGTTCTAATTTGCTCCATATGTTAGCACATTTAACACCCGCGAGCGATATTGATCGGCGTTATGGTACAGCTGCTCCGACATTGTTAATTGAAGGAATGACTCTTGCAGGAAAATAACACACATCATTCTTCTGACCTAAATCTTTTACTTGATGTTTGTCGAGAGGCAGGAAATTTAGCGATGAAGTATTTTGGATGTGAATTGGATGTTTGGATTAAAGAGGGCAATTCACCAGTCAGTGAGGCAGATTTAGCAGTTGATCACTTTTTAAAGGAAAGGCTTCTTGTAGCACGTCCGAATTATGGATGGATTTCAGAAGAAACAAAAGATAATCGGAGTCAACGGAGCTATGAACGCTCTTTTGTGGTTGATCCTATTGATGGAACGCGTGGTTTTCTTTCTGGCAGTACCTATTGGTGTGTTTCTATTGCCATTATTGAGAATGGGCGCCCCATCATAGGTGTTGTCCAGTGTCCTGCTCAAGGGAACGTTTATGCAGCTGTTACTGGTGAAGGGGCGACGTTAAATGGCATAAAGCTTCCTCTTTTGCCATCTCAGGTTAATCGAAAATATAAAGTTTCGCTTGACAAATCGCTAGCTCAAAAATTGCCGGATGATTTTTGTAATCAGGTTAGTTTTTACCGTCACATTCCTTCTCTTGCCTATCGTATTGTTCTTGTTGCACAAGGTGAGATCGATATTGTGTTAATTCGTCCGAATTGTCATGCGTGGGATATTGCCGCTGCTGATCTTATTTTGCAGGAATGTGGGGGGTATTTTCTGCCACTTGATGCACCTTTTTTATCGTATGGGATTGAACCTTATCAATATGGATTTTTAGTTGCTGGCAAAAATAATTGCTGTCAAAATATGATAGATGTTGTTCGTCAAGCAAAGTTAGTTTAATCACATAAAAACGCGCTAAAATCTCTAAATGATATGGAGGCACACATGATTGAAACCAACGAAAAAAAACAATATTTGCATCTTGTATTTGGTGGAGAATTAAAAAATCTCAATAGTAATCAATTTAAGAATGTTGATGATTTAGATGTAGTTGGTATTTTTCCTGATTACCAATCAGCGCAAGAGGCATGGCATGCGAAAGCGCAAAGCACTGTAGACAACGCATTGCAACGTTATTACATTCTAGACTTGCATCGGCTTCTTGATCTAGAAAATGGCGATGCAGAGTAAAGTTTGAATATTTGATCATTATTCTTTTGAGTGATATACGTGTAGAAAGATTAAATTTTCTAGCTTTGAATCAGAATGAGTAAGGTAATTCAGAAAAATAAGCAGTGCTTTTAAAAGTCACTTTGGCGAGAAAAGTTGCATTTCCCGATATAAATATGGTTTATAAAAGTTTTATTGTGGAGATGTTAGCTGTGTCTGTGTTTTGTTTATGTGATCAATTTGCAGCTAAAAGCTTAGATGATATTGTCAAGGCACAAAGTGTTTATCATCCAATTATTATCACTTTTTCGCATGAACAGCATATCATGAAGTCTTTTTTCATTTTCAAGATGAAAAGGTCGCTGCTGTATTTTCTCATTCTTTTTGTGTAGAAATAAAGATGCAATTTACAAAAAAGTGAGATTTTAAAATTGTGCGTGGTTCAGATAAAACATATCATGTTCATAAAAGGAAAGATAGGTATTTTTAGCGTTCAAAATGCCCTTAAGTTTAGAAAAAGTAGCTATGAATGTGGATATCTCATATGAAAAAGCGCATGAAATTAGAAAAAGGATTATTGTGTAAAAAATTTACCTTTTTGCCTTATTATACTTTGGTACATGGCCTGTTCTACAGGAGAAAATTCTTGAAAAAATACGCGAAAAATTGCAATTTTTCTTCCCTTTAGAGTTTTAATTCTTCTCAAGGGAGAGATTTTTTTATTTCCAAAAATATGAAGGGTGTTTTGTGAGATAAAAAATTGGGTGCAATGAACAGAGTTGATAAATTTTTTAACAAAAGAAGCTTATAGAGACTTCAAAACGAGTGAATGAGGTGATTTTAAATGGTAGAATTAAAGGCACATGCGGCTCTTTTAATCTATCGGATGATTGGCTTTTGCTTACGTCCTGTAGTCCCTTTTTATTTGTTTGTTCGTACTATTCGTGGAAAAGAAGAGTGGTGCCGTCAAAAAGAGCGTTTAGGTAAAAGCTATCAAGTACGCCCTCCAAGCCCATTAATTTGGTTGCACGCAGCAAGTGTTGGGGAAACATTTGCTCTTTTTCCGCTTATTAATTATATTTTATCATTAAAAATCAATATATTATTGACAACAGGGACTGTAACATCCTCTTCCCTTGTGAAAAAGCATTTTGGGAAACGGTTAATTCATCAATATGCTCCGTTGGATTTAGATTTGGCAGTGCGTCGTTTTATCAGTCACTGGAAGCCTGATTTAGCATTAATTTGTGAATCAGAAGTTTGGCCTCTCCGTATTAAAGAACTTGCCAAAATGCGTATTCCACAGATTTTGGTTAATGCTCGTATGTCTGAACATTCTTTTAAAGCCTGGCAAAAACGACCCGTTCTTGCCAGGCATATTTTTAGGCATATTGACCTGGTTATTGCTCAGAACAAAAGAGATGTAGCGTATTACCATGCACTTGGAGTAAAATCTGTTGCGCTTTCTGGCAATCTTAAGGCTGATGTTTTTTGGGTGGAAGATCAAGCATTGCTTGCACATTATCGTGATGCTATTGGCAATCGCCCAGTTTGGGCAGCGGTTTCAACCCATGAAGGGGAAGAAGAGATTGCTTTTGAGGTTCATAAGATTCTTAAAAATTATTTGCCAGATTTATTGACAATCATTGTGCCCCGTCATCCTGAGCGTTCGGAAGATCTTATCAAAAAATGCAGCAATAAGGGTTTGCATTTTATTCGTAGAAGCAATTCTGCTGCTCCAGAGAGGGATACGGATGTTTTTTTAGGAGATACGATTGGGGAAATGGGGCTTTTTCTTCGCTTATCGAAAGTTTCTTTTCTTGGGAAGTCGTTATGTGGAGAGGGTGGACACAATCCATTGGAGTTAGCTTTGCTTGGTTCAGCTATTTTGACAGGGCCTCATGTTTCAAATTTTCAAGAGATGTTTGAACAATTTTTAATGCGTGATGCAGCATATATGGTTCAAGATAAAAAGCAGCTTGCTATTCAGGTGTATAGGCTTTTAACAAATGAATTATTACGGCGAGAAATGGTTGATAAAGCCTATGAAATAGCAACAGGTATGGCAGGTGCACTCGAACGCACATTAAAAATTCTTGATCCGTTTTTGCAACCTCTTGTAATACAAACAGGTTTAAGTCAGTATCGGAGTAGATATGCATCTTAGCGCGCCTCATTTTTGGTGGAAAAATAAAAGCTTTTTGCGTTTTTTATTAGCTCCAATTTCGTGGGGTTATGCTTATTTTTCACGTCGCCGTATGGCAAGACACCCCCCAATTGTTGATCTTCCTGTTTTGTGTATTGGTAATTTTACATGTGGTGGTGCAGGCAAAACACCCGTTGTCATTGCTTTTGCAAAAGTGGCAAAAGAGCTTGGTTTCGTGCCTGGTGTTGTTTCACGTGGTTATGGTGGAAGGGTTAAGGGGATACATCTTGTCAATGAGGAGCATGACAATGCGTACGATGTGGGCGATGAAGCACTTTTACTTGCACGGCATGCTTTTGTTGCTATATCAGTTGACCGTTATGCGGCGGCACAAAGACTCAAAAAAGAAGGATGTAATCTTATTTTAATGGATGACGGCTTTCAAAGTCGTCGTCTTTATATGGATTATGCGTTGCTTGTCGTAGATGCAATGCGTGGTTTTGGTAATGGAGCTGTTTTTCCAGCAGGGCCTTTGCGTGTACCCTTAAAAACACAGTTTTCTTTAATGGACAGTGTTTTATTGATTGGTGATTCAGATGCGTGTGATTATATTGCTTTTCTTGTCAATCGCACTGGAAAATCTTTGCATCATGCTCATCTCGAATCATTAGCATCTGATAAGGTTGCAGGAAAATCATTTTTGGCATTTGCAGGTATTGGCAATCCAGATAAGTTTTTAAAATCCATTAAAGAACTATCCGGTCATGTTGTACAAACTTACTTTTATCCAGATCACTATTTCTTTACCAATACAGATTTAAAAAATCTTGTCCAAAGGGCTAAAATGCACAATTTATGGCTAGCTACAACGGCTAAAGATTATATACGTATACAGACAAGTAAGATGCAAGAAGACTTAAAAAATCTTGTTGTATTTGATATTAACGTTAATTTTGTTCAAAAAAATTTTTGCCGTGTGCTACTTCAAGAGGTCATGATCCGTTTTAGAGAACGCAAACATTCCCTTTAATTTGCATTTTTGAAGAAAGAGTTGAATTCAGAGCTCTCAATGAGTTATTTTTTCTGGGCTTTTAATAATTGATTGAGATACGGATTACATTCAAGCTCGCGATGATAGGAAATTTCACAACTAGCATATGCTTCTTGACGGTGATGATTCCAATATTTTAAATCATCTATCAAGATTTTTTGTCCACTGACGGCACAAAGGGTATAAGTTCCATATTCTATGATTTTATATCCATTATTAGAATAATGAATTTTTGCTTCGCGTTCATTGCTAGAAAACATTTTTTATAATTCCTTCTTATTTGTATGAGAGATAATCCGAAGACAGTGCCATAAGCTGCCTTATAAAGTCGAGAGTAAATTAAAAAAGTATTTCTTTCTTACCAAAATGGTGAAGGACACTTATTTTCTACCAAAAAGTCTCTCTATATCAGCCAATTTGAGTTCAATATAAGTAGGACGACCGTGATTACACGTACCTGTATTGGGTGTTGCTTCTATTTGCCGTAAGAGGGCATTCATTTCTTCAGGGTGTAAAAGGCGTCCTGACCGTATTGAGCCATGACAAGCCATAGTTGCTGCAACATAATCAAGCATTGTTTTTAAATTATCTGTCGTATCATATTCAGCAGCTTCATCTGCGAGATCCTTAATAAGTGCTTCTACGTTTATTTCTCCTAGTAGAGAGGGTGTTTCGCGCACAACGATTGCACCAGGTCCAAATGCTTCTATTCCTAAGCCAAATTTTTGCAAAGCATCTTTGTGTGTGAGAAGGCATGTTGCATCTTCTTCAGAGAGTTCTACAATTTCAGGGATAAGCAATAATTGTGAAGGCAGTGGTTTAGAATAAAGGGCATTCTTGAGTGCTTCATAGACCAATCGTTCATGAGCAGCATGCTGATCGACAATGATCAAGCTATCTTGGGTTTGAGCGATAATGTAATTTTTATGGATTTGTGCTCTAGCAGCTCCTAATGGATAAGAGCATTCTTCTGATGCAGCTGGAGTGTTTGGAGTGTAGGCATCACCGCTTGGTATATCTAAGCCTTCCATAAGAGGAGGTGCATCTTCTTTTAAACCAACAGGGCTGATAATATCCAATGGTTTGTTTACCATTGATGCTGATTCAACATGATAAGGCTGTGGGCTGTAAGAAGAAGGCTTATAAGTACTTTTAAAAGTTTTCAATGGTTTTTGTGTTTGAAATGCAGCTAACATTGCTTCAGAACGCGTTGAAGTAGAGCGAACACCAGTATGGTGCAATGCTTCACGAATTGCTCCAACGATTAAACCACGAATGAACCCTGGGTCACGGAAACGGACATCGGCTTTGGTTGGATGCACGTTAACGTCTACATCAGCAGGTGGCAGATCAATAAAAAGAATGGATACAGGATAACGATCTCGTGTCATGACGTCAGCATAGGCTCCTCGGATTGCTCCCCAGAGAAATTTATCACGTACTGGACGCCCATTAACATAAGCAAATTGATGCAGGCTGTTACTACGGTTGAAAGATGGCAAACAAGCAAATCCAGTCAAACGAACTGATTCGCGTTCAGCATTCAATACGATACTGTTGGGAGCAAATTCTTTACCCATGATTTGTGTAATACGTTGTAATTGTCCTTGAGTATTATTTGCTGTAGCGGGGAGTTCCAGAGAAGTTCTGTCTGAACCTGAAAGAGAAAAGTGTATATGTGGAAATGCAATAGCAATTCGTTTAATCATATCGGTAATGGAATTCGTTTCAGCGCGGTCAGTTTTCATAAATTTTAGCCGTGCTGGCGTGACAAAAAAGAGATCACGAACTTCAACGATTGTTCCAGGATTTGCGGCAGCCGGTTTGGGACCGACAATTTTTCCTGCTGTAACGATAATTTCAGCAGCACTTTCAGCATTTTGTGTTCGTGAGGTTAATTTAAGTTTAGCAACAGAACCAATAGAGGGTAAAGCTTCTCCTCTAAATCCTAGAAAGCAGATATTGTGCACATCATCGGTAATTTTTGAGGTACAATGGCGAGAAACAGCTAGAGTTAACTGATCGGCAGGAATACCACAGCCATTATCACTCACCCTTATAAAATTTTTTCCACCATTTGTTGTAACAATTTCAATGCGAGTTGCTTCAGCATCAATGGCATTTTCAACAAGTTCTTTGACAACATTTGCTGGCCGTTCAATAACTTCACCGGCGGCAATTTGATTAATAATATTTTCGCTGAGATGGCGTATGATCATAATAAATCTAACAAGATTCCTAAGGATTCTATAGAAGTTTTGACATATGATAGCATTATTTGTGCAACATTCAAGAATGAGAGTGTGTGAAAGGTCTTATGCTCAAAATAACACTTATTTACTTTCAAAGGGTTTTGTATCAAGTACTATCTCATTGTTTTTAACATTCTATGATGAACTGTAGCAGAAAATTGATTGGTAAAATGAGAAGTGAATAACCTTACAAATTAAAAATCTTGTACTCATCAATCATCTGGGACAAAAAAAGAAATGAAGTAAAAATGGAAGGCAAAGCATATGGCGCGTTTAAGCGGTATTTTGGCAGATAGTGATATACAAGCTTTGATTGATAATAACTTTCTCAAGGCTCTTTGGCCATTTGATGCAGCCCAAATACAACCCGCAAGTCTTGATCTTCGTTTAGGGGAAAAAGCCTATCGTATACGTGCTTCCTTTATGCCGGGGGCTGATGTAAGAGTTTTAGATAAACTCGAACGGTTAAAGTTGCACGAATTTGATTTGCGAGACGGAGCAGTTTTGGAAACAGGTTGTGTTTATATTGTTCCTCTTTTAGAAAATTTGGCTTTACCGGAAATTTTATCAGCAATCGCTAATCCTAAAAGCTCTACCGGACGATTAGATATTTTTACACGTGTAATTACCGATAATGCTCAAGAGTTTGATAAAATTTGTGTTGGTTATCATGGTCCACTTTATCTTGAAATTAGTCCACGGACATTTCCCATTTTGGTGCGTACCGGTTCGCGTTTATTTCAGCTTCGATTTCGCAAGGGACATAGTTATTTAAATGAAATTGAACTGCATGCTTTGCATAGGGATGAAACGTTGATATCAGATGATTTACCTAACATTAGTGCAGGCGGTATCGGGCTTTCCATTAATTTAAAAGGCGATGAAAATGGGCTTGTGGGCTATCGTGGTAAACGCCATACAAGTGTTATTGATATCGATAAACATGCCGTTGCAAACATTCTAGATTTTTGGGAACCTCTCTTTGATCGTGGTCAAAGGGAATTAATTCTTGATCCTGACGAGTTTTATATTTTAGTTTCACGAGAATCTGTGCATGTTCCTCCGCTTTATGCAGCCGAAATGACCCCCTTTGATCCCTTAGTTGGTGAATTTAGGGTGCATTATGCAGGTTTTTTTGACCCAGGATTTGGGCATATGGAAGCAGGTGGAAAAGGGGCAAGAGCAGTCTTGGAAGTGCGTAGCCATGAAGTTCCGTTTATCTTAGAGCATGGTCAAATTATTGGTCGTTTAGTGTATGAACAAATGCTCAAGAGGCCGTTGGCACTGTATGGAGAAGATTCTGGATCACATTATCAAGCACAAGGATTAAAGTTATCCAAGCATTTTAGATGAGTTTGAAAGCGAACTTTGATAAAATATGTTCAGAAAGAGTATTCATTGAAGGAAAAGCCTTATTTTTACAGAAATAATAAATGCTTAGTTTATTTGTTTCTCAAACGGATATGCAAAATCGGTTGCCACCACTTATTCCATTTTGAAATTTAAATGAAGATATCATATATTTTGTTTCGTATAAAATGTTATTAAAGAGAAAAAATATAAGTTGTCAGTCACACTGCAATAAAAAATTTTTGACTGCAGTATTATACATCTCATTGTATCTCATTTTTGATTCAAAGGTTAGTTTGATAATTTTATACAAATTAAGCCTTCTGTAATATAACAAATTTATAATATGACCAGAACACCACTCGACCAAAGATAAAATTTTTTTGTTTATACGTATTCATATTTGAAATGCCTACGTAAATTTAAAAATGCTTATTCTGATAAGTTTCCATAAGCAAAAAATACAATATTTTTTAGGTACTGATGGAAAAAACTGATGCCTGTGGCAAGTCGATTTTGTTCTATGAACGTCTTATTCATCTTTTTCGTAGAGCATTGATTATAAAAAGGCTATCACATTAATTACTTGGATACATATTAATAAGTTGTGCGTTATAGGTTAGGAGTTAAAGCTTATTACCATGAGATTCTTAATTTGGAAAAAAGCAATAAAGATGTTGTTTATATCAATTTGTTTTTTTTGATTGCAATCTTAGTTCCCTCCATCTACTACATGGAGTGTCTTGGGATGACGTCTAAAAGGAGGGGAAAGCGCACAGGCTAATTCTTATTAATTTCAGGGTGTTTTGCTTCTTATTCAAGAACAATGGTGCTATTCATGATTATTTCCTCAACATTAGATTACCGTAAAGCAGCCAAACGTCGGCTTCCTCCTTTTCTGTTTCACTATATTGATGGCGGAGCTTATGCTGAGGAAACAATGCGACGCAATTATGCAGATCTTCAAGCACTTGCACTGCGTCAAAGGATTTTGAGAGGGGTTGGTGAAGTTGATCTTTCAACCAAGCTTTTTGATCAAACGCTTGATTTGCCCATTATACTTGCACCGGTTGGCTTAACAGGTATGTATGCGCGTCGCGGTGAGGTACAAGCCGCGCGTGCAGCTGTTGCAAAAGGGATTCCTTTTACCCTATCCTCTGTTTCAGTTTGCCCCATTGCAGAAGTGCAGAAAGCAGTTGGAAGTGCATTTTGGTTTCAACTTTATGTTCTTAAAGATCGAGGGTTCATGCGTGATGTATTAGAGCGGTCTTGGGCATCTGGGGTGCGCACCTTGGTTTTTACAGTTGATATGCCGGTTCCTGGTGCACGTTATCGTGATGCGCATTCAGGAATGTCTGGATCTTATGCTGGGTTGCGCCGTATTTTGCAGGCTTTTATTCATCCACATTGGGCTTGGAATGTTGGTATTATGGGGCGTCCACATGATCTTGGAAATGTTTCTACCTATTTGCAAAAGAAAATTGCATTGGACGATTATATTGGTTGGCTTGGAGCAAATTTTGATCCATCAATCGGTTGGCATGATTTACAATGGATTCGAGATTTTTGGAAGGGGAAAATGATTCTGAAAGGTATCCTTGATCCAGAGGATGCACGAGAAGCGATACAATTTGGTGCTGATGGTATTGTTGTTTCTAATCATGGTGGACGCCAACTTGATGGTGTCTTATCAACAGTACGTGCATTGCCAGCAATTGCAGAGGCTGTAAAGAGTGATTTGACTATTTTAGTGGATTCTGGTGTTCGTTCTGGCCTTGATGTTGTACGTATGATAGCACAAGGTGCGGATGCTGTTATGATTGGTCGTGCTTTTGTTTATGCGCTTGCAGCAGCAGGTGAGAAAGGTGTTGCGCACCTCATTGATCTTTTTGCGAATGAAATGCGCGTGGCGATGACATTGACAGGTGTACGCGCGATTAAAGAGATCACACGGGAAAGTTTAGCAAGTCCAGATGTTTTTGAGCAATGAAAAAAATACTCTCAACTGCGTTTAAAGAAAATCTTTCTTATAGAGAGGCATATTTTTTATGTTTTACAGACATGTTGACAGCTGATATTAAAGCTCAAAAGTCCCCCTATAAAATGATAGAAAGCACCTAATAACGACGATAATAGTAGAGAGGAAAGGTCTAATAATAATGAACACAGAAAAAATATAAACAACACTGCGTACATATTTTATTCACTTTGTTGATAAAGCTCATTCTAAGTATAAAAGGAACAAGCGCTGCCATTAAAGAGACCACAACTGTTGATATAGAAAAAATAGCTATCAATAATGTCGTAAATATTTTTTCCTCTTATTTATAAAAAAATCTAAAATATAATACATTAATTATTTTTCCATATTAGCGTAAAAAAATAAATTATATATTATTGCAATCTATAGTTATAATAAAAACGGATCATATTCTATAATTCCTATAATATTTAGGTTAATTTTATGGAGTAATAGCTTGTATGGAGATGATATTGTCTTTGATGGAATACGATTTTACGCAAGAATTTCTCTTTTATCTCGTAGAAGAAAATATGTGAGTTTTTTAGCTAAAGGTTAGAGCTTAAAGTAATTTAGAGATTATTTCATTTCCATCGAGTAATTAAATTCTGGTGATTGTATTTTGGATCGTACTCTAAAGTAATCAATTTACGTAAATGTATACATTGGAGGTAAAATATTAAATTCTAAATGAGATCAAAGTACAAACTTTACACCTTGGTTTGGTAACACAGCAATTGGGTATTGTTTATCCTATTGCTCAAAGAAACGGAAAATTTCTGCTGTCTTTAAATGATGCGCTAGAGATCCAAAAAAACCTTCAGTCAAGTTACTATACAAAGTTTACCATATCTTATACATGTTGCCCTTCAAATAATGCGTTTTCTTCTAAGGAATTGATTATCATCAATTGCGATCTTTAGAAGAAGGAAAAAACTTATTAAAGGACATTTGAAAACTCTTTAAGGGCCCGTTGAAAAAAATGAATTGGTAGAAAATCTAGTGTCAAAATATACAAAATCCACTGACAAACTACAGTAGAGTAAAAGGAAGTCTTAAAACAGAGAATTAAAGAGAAAATCTATATATTTCAATGCACTAAAAACAAAAAATGGTGCCGCATGCCGGATTCGAACCAGCGACCCCATCATTACGAATGATGTGCTCTACCAACTGAGCTAATGCGGCATAAGCTTATAGATTAAGCAGACAAAAGTCATTTTGATGGTAATAGCCAAAAGAATTTATAAAAGCAAGTATGCATTTTGTTTGATAATTTATAAGATTCTGCCGTTATTAAGGTAGAAAGAGTGATTTGCTGAACGTTAGTTACAAAGCGATATTTTTTGATCTTAATGTTATAAAATTGTCGATAATATGCTTCCTCATTTTAGGTTGCGTTCAATGTTAGAGGTATTATAAAAGCCCATTTAAGAAAGAAGTGGTGTTAAGATATCCTTGTACAGATAAAGACATTTGCCTTTTTATTGGAAAAAGGAAAATTTTTTCGAGACGCTATTTGGTGAATAAGAAACTGCTATCAGTTTTTATAATATGACAATAAGCTCTGTATATAGTTTTATAGAAAAGCTATTCTTATAAGAATAAGGGTAAAATGAATAATTTGATACAATTAAATATTTTTTTATTTAAGATGGAATAACAGAAACTATGTCAGATGAAAATCGGCGGACAGAACTAGAAATAAAGTTGATGGATCAAGAAAAAATTCTTGACGAAATATTTTGCGTAATAATTGAGCAATGGAAAAGTTTAGATGAAATATCTAAAAAATAATATTTTAATAAGGTGACTTTCAGATTTAGAAAAACAAAGTTTTTCTAAAAATTTTATTGTATCATCTTTTCATGAATAGGGATACCTGAAACTTTCAAGTTTTTCCAGTAAAGCTTGCTGTTTTTCAGGATATGATGCATAAAAAAGCTCCAATTGTGTGAAAGTTCTTTTATCAATATTACGATTGTCTACTGTTCAGATTTTTTCGTTTAATGTATTTTGGCAGCCGTGTAAGGAATGGTTTTTGCAAGCGCCATATTATTATCATTTCCATAAAAAGTATGCTGTTATTTTTAGTGCATTTTTTCTATAAAAGCGCAGTACTGAAAAACAGAGGGAAGTTTTTAGCAGATAAACCAGAAATTATAGACAATTGTAGCCTTTAAAAAGACTTGGTTTTTCCATACGGATTTTCATACAGATGGACTTGCAGGTAAAGTTTGAGTTGTTAAGTATCTTCATTAACAAAAATAAGCGCATTGTTGTCGTAATAGCTTATAGTAATCAGTAAGGTGTTAATAATAGATTTTTTTCATTTATACTCATTAATGAAGTGGCTTTTTAGCTATCTCGATGAGGTGAAGTTCTCTAAGATGTGTCAGTTATGTATAGCAAAAATGGATTTTAGAGGAACGTCTTTAATATCAAATATATTTCTCTTTATGTGTACGAGATTTTGTGAAAAGGCTTTGGTTTTTTGTAATTCAAGAGGCAAAATCCTATTGATACAGCTCCTAAAATAGACCATCCTGGTAAACAAATGAGAGTAATACAAATTGAGGACAAAAAAGGTGGCATGATATTACGTATAGATTGGTTAAGTCCATAGATATCTGTTTGCAGGAAGTTCACAAGCATTGTATTGAGAGGTGTTGTTGTCCAATGGGATGTACTTACAGAGTGGGCGCTATCAATAGCCAATACTATGATTGTTAGTGCAATGAAAATGAAAGCCATTAGTTTAAGTAAAGGGCGAAGCATATTTCTCCTATAATTTTAACAGAATAATCCCATAATGCACAGAAAGACAAGGAGTTGCATTGTGATAAGAAAAATAAATTTATATTCTCTTTTATAATTTCTTTTAAAAGAAATATTTTAAAACTATCATTAGCTTTTCCTATAAAGATTAAAATCAATATCAAGGAGGGGTGAAGAAGAGTGCTTAATGATGCGAATAATGAATTGAAGCGTAACCTTCAAAATCGCCATATTCAAATGATTGCTTTGGGTGGCGTTATTGGGACAGGACTTTTTTATGGATCAAAAGAAGCAATTCAATTAGCTGGTCCTTCAGCCATTTTAGCTTATCTTATCGGGGGACTTATTATATATTTCATTATGCGAATGCTTGGAGAAATGTCAGTAGAAGAACCGTCTTCAGGAGCTTTTAGTTTCTTTGCCTATAAATATTGGGGGAGATTGGCTGGTTTTATAACAGGTTGGAATTATTGGTTTCTTTATATTCTTGTGAGCATGACTGAACTTACAGTGATAGGGTTTTACCTTGATCATTGGATTTTGATTGATCATTGGAAGTCATCCTTCATTGTTCTTTTGTTGATTACATTAGTGAACTTATTTAATGTTCGTTTTTATGGAGAATTTGAATTTGCTTGCGCTTTAATCAAAGTTGCTGCTGTTATTAGTATGATTATTTTTGGGATTTTTCTCATTGTCACTGGAGTAGGAGGAAATCAAGCGAGTATTCATTATCTCTGGTGTCATGGCGGTTTTTTCTCTTATGGAGCAATAGGGGTTGTTTTGGCGACTTCTGTAGTAATGTTTTCTTTTGGAGGAACAGAGCTTATTGGTATTGCTGCTGGAGAGACATCTAATCCACAAAAAACAATCCCAGTAGCTATTCGTCAAGTTATGTGGAGGATTATAATTTTTTATATTGGTTCTATCAGCGTTATTATGATAATTAGTCCATGGAATATGATTGAAAAAAACAGTAGTCCTTTTGTTACAATTTTTGAAACTTTAGGAATCCCTGCGGCTGGTCATATTTTGAATTTTGTGGTCATTATGGCTGCTATTTCTGTTTACAATAGTGGCATTTATTCTAATGGTCGTATGCTTTATAGTTTAGCTATACAAAAAAATGCACCATATATTTTCAGTAAACTGAGTACTGCTCGTGTTCCTTATATTGCTATTCTTTTTTCATCATTCTGTACAGCGATAATCGTTGTCATTAATGCTCTTGTTCCTGATAATAGTTTTATGCGGATCATGGCTCTTGCAACTGCAGCAGCGGTTATTACTTGGGCTATCATTATTATTGTTCATTTGAAATTTCGAAAGGCACATAAGAACAAAAAAGAAGACTTTATGTATGCATTTGGTTTATATCCTTACGCTAACTATCTTTGCCTCTGCTTTCTTGCTTTATTATTTTGCATTATGTTTGTAAGTGGCTTTGGAAAAAATGGATTAATGACTAGGCTTTTTGATATGATAGGAATAAAGATGTCTTTTCTTGAAACATATATACCTATGCAGATGCCTGATATGAGTTTGGCCGTTGTTATTATTCCTCTATGGTGTTTGTTTTTATTTTTAGGCTATAAACTTAAGCGATAGCGGTAGAAAAGGTGATATAAAGGGATTGATTGGAATAAATCTTGGGGATTATAAAGTTTGATAAGGTGACACAAGTCTTTGGTGATTTGTATGTGTTGAGGAATATTACCGTACAGCTTACCGAAAGACGAATCGCTGTTATTGGTGCGAATGGTTCTGGAAAAAGTACATTTGTTCGTCTCATCAATGGGCTACAATTACCCTCTCATGGTTTTGTGAGTGTTGATGGGCTTGATACCAAGAACGATGCAAAGGCAATAAAGCATAAAGTAGGATTTGTTTTCCAAAATCCTGATAATCAAATTGTTTTACCATTAGTGGAAGAGGATTTATCTTTTGGTCTCAAAAATCTAAAACTGAGTAAAGAGGAAGTTAAGGAGCGTGTAGATGAAATTTTACAGCGCTATGATCTTCAAAATTTTAGAAATCACGCAGTGCATTTATTAAGTGGTGGACAAAAACAACTCGTTGCGATTTCCGGTGTAGTCGCAATGAAACCAGACTATATTATTTTTGATGAGCCAACAACATTACTTGATTTGCGAAACAAGCGTCTCATTACGCAAGTTATAGAAGAATTATCACAAACGGCAATTGTTGTATCACATGATTTGGAGTTTATCAGAAACTTTGATAGAGTATTAGTTTTTGATAAGGGGGAGATAGTTGTTGATGATATACCTTTGGTTGCTATCAAGGAATATATAAGAAGAATGTCATGATCGGTTTATATATTCCGCGAGATACCTTTATCCATAACTTAAAACCAGGTATTAAGTTATTATTTCTTACGGTGTGTGGAACTACTATATTAATGGTTTCATCTATACCTATTTTGGTACTACTTTTATTGTTCGTAATCTTATTCTACAAAATTGCCAAGATTCCTTTTGGCACTGTTATAAAGCAGTTTAAATCGATGGGGTTGTTTTTAGCCCTTATATTTGTATTTCAAGCTATTTTTGTTAATTGGCTTATAGGTATTGAGGTTATATTACACCTTATTATTCTTTTTTCTTTATCATCACTTGTTTCATTCACAACAAGAGTTTCAGACATGGTAGCTTCGATTGAAGTAGGGCTTCAGCCCTTTCGTCGCTTTGGTATAAATCCATCACAATTGAGTATGGTTATCTCTATGTCTATCAGATTTATTCCTCTTTTGAGTGAAAAGTTCAATGAAGTACGTGAAGCACAACGAGCACGCGGATTTAATACAAATATTGCAACTCTTGCAATACCTTTAATTATACGAACTATAAGAATGGCTTCAGAAGTTGCTGAGGCATTGGAGGCACGTTCTTATAATGCTGATACTGTTGATACAATAGCTAGCGATAACATAAATCTCTCATAAAAAGGATTATCAAATGAATACAAAAGATTTAACCTATATTGCTTTATTTGCCGCTATTTACGCCGTTTTGAGTTTTTTTCCTCCTATTTCCCTCCCTTTTCTTCTTGGGGTTCCTATTACAGCGCAATCTATGGGGCCGATGTTAGCAGGATCTATACTTGGTGCAAAAAGAGGAGCCTTAGCATCGCTGCTTTTCCTTGTTCTTGTTGCTATTGGACTTCCTTTATTGCCTGGTGGTCGTGGTGGGATCGGAGTCTTTTCAGGAGCTTCTGGTGGTTATCTAATAGGTTTTCCATTTGCTGCATTTTTTATTGGCTTTATGGTTGAATTATTTTGGCAGCGGTTAAATTTTATAACATTAATTGTGATAAATGCTCTAGGTGGTATAGGGGTGGTCTATGCTTTTGGAATACCATGGACGGCATATATAACTAAAATCTCTTTATTGAAGGTTTTAGTGGCTTCTTCAGGTTTTCTGATCGGTGGTTGTTTAAAAGTGCTCATTGCCTCCTTTGTTGCACTTACCGTTAAAAAATCTGTTCCTCTTATTTCATCAAAGGAAGAATAATTCTTTTACTTTGAATGAAATTTTGTATTGCGGTAACATGTGAAGATAAAAAAAGATAACAGGATAAAGTTCTTTATCCTGTTTCTTTGTGCTGTGGTGGAGAGAAGATATGAAGGATAAAAGAAGCTTATTGTATTTTATTGAAGTGATTACCTCAAAAAGAAGTGTTGTACAATTCATATCTATTATTAATTCAGAGATATGAAAAGCATAAAAATGGCAATTGATAAGCAGTTTAGTTTATTTTTAGCTGAATTAGGAATAATAGTATTATTAAAAATTCAGGTGACATTTTAAAGATACAACATGAAGAATGTTATTCTTTTGTGAGAAAATTTTACAAGCTTTTTGTTAAAATTAGAAAGTAAAAATTAGTACTCTGGTCGTATTTTTGTTTCAAAAATAGGAGTGAGTAATTTAATCTATAATTTCATAGAATTTAATAGTGTTTAAATATAGAATTCTATTATTTTTGCAATTATATCATTTCCAGTGTATATTAAAAAAATGTTGTTAATATTAAACTCATCATAGATTATTAAAGAAGATTATTTATGTAAAGGAAAGCTATGAATATAAAGTTTTTCTTTGTGGTATGCACTATTTTTTCATGTCTTTCCTCTTTTGTAAAAGAAACTGATCGTATAGTTCTTCAAGAAGAAATACCTGTTATTATTACTTATAATTTTTCTAAGAAAGACTTGTTTTTTGGTGAACAGGTTAATCCTTTATTAAATAAATTTATCCTACCTACTCATCCGGGTAATCATACTGTATTTTGGAAAAATGTAGCATTTTTTTTCAGAAAGTAAGATGCGTGTACCCTAATTTAGGGCTATATTTATACTCACTCTTCTCTATTTTTCATATTTCGGTAGAAGGAAATAGATTATAGAATGTTCTTTAGCTTGGTTTTTACAGCAAAAGCAATAAATATGCTTGAGTGAGTTCAAGTTTTGTTGGAAGAACAACATTATCAGGCAAGAGATTAGAGATTGCAAACGTATAAGTAAAGAAATCAAGGGTGTTTACAATGTAAATATCTAGTGTCTTTTTTCCAAGGTGATAGAATTGTTTTTTTTAACCAATCATAGACATATTTTATTGCATGTACTTAACATTAGAGAATAGGGGTGCAAACACTTTGCCTTATCGTTAATGTTTATTTGCTTCACTAGCGAATTTTCAAACTGTTCAAATATATCTCTCGTAGAATAAACTTTAAAGAGCATTTTTTTCAATTGTGATGATGATTTAAATTTGCTGATTAACAAAAATTTCCGAGAATTGAAGTTACTTTCTGAGGTTATATTGATTATAGATCTCAAAAAAAATCCCCATGTAGATTTCTGATCTTGGGCATTGAACTTCAATTAACATGTATTTATCAATAGGTCCATCAGGGTTTACTGCGGCTATTTGTATTGTGGGGTGTTGAGTGGATTCGGCCTTTATTACATTGACGTCATGAATGAAGCTATACTTTTGCAAGGCATTATTTTCATTCTCAATTCCTCATCACATAACTCTGGTTTCATAGTAAGAATTTATTTTTCCTGTTTGCTCTGTAATAAGCTTATTTTGTAGTCTTCATAATTTGTTTGTAGGAAATCCTTTTGCTGTTTTACTGAGTACGTTGTAAATATTTGATGCGATAACTTTTCCTAAGTGAGTTTGAAACTACTCTGCTGTTATTTGTTCCATCTCACGCTACCATTTTTCATTCTTGTTGTTTTACGCATATGGGATATTTTGAATATGAATATATTCGGCATTTTGTATAGGAACTTCTATTTATTCTTGCTGTGGTAAAAGAGAGTTGTGCTCATTCTCTTTGCATATTTTTCTTTTTTCCAAATCTTCTAAAACCATTTATATTTGTTTATGAGATATTTCTGTTAGACCTTTTACTTTTACAAAAGAAAATATCTTTTCTTCTGCTGTTTATGTTTTGTCCATTAATTTTTTGATTTGTTCAAGAATGTCATAAGAAACTATTTTATCTTGTGTGTAGCAGTTTTCTTCATTGATCTGTGTAGTTTGACCTTCTTTATAAATGTCTGAAAGCCTGAAAGCATAGAGAGTGCACATTATAGTTGTTTTATGACACAATATGTGCGCTGGATATTTTTGCCAAGTGTCTTTTTTGTGGGTAGTATTTGTTTAAATATTCAGTGATCTCTATAGGGTCTTTAATATTTTTCAGACAGATATATAGCACATTTGATAGCAATGAGATTACCATTATTATCGAGTTGATCTTGAAAGTCTACATCATCAAATTTAGGGTTTGATTTAATGATCCAGCCGTTGATAGAAATCACAGAGATAATACCATCGCCTCTTTTAGGACGTGCGTAAATTTTAAAGTGATGATTATCAAGTTTGATCTGTTTATATTTCTGATTTTGTAAACCCTTTTTTTGTCACCTTCTTGTTTTGTAAAAATGAGATGCACATTCTCTCTCAGGTTATGTTTTGCAATATAATCATTGAAATCAAGTGGAAAAATCTTGTGATGTTTATAACCACCTATTATGCAGTGCATGGGCATTGACCATTTGAACGTAACCCGTTTTGCCTTTCACTTCATTCCCTTTATTACTGTTCATAGGTTTAGTCTTATCGATTATAATGGGAGAAGGGAGGCTTTTAAAAACGCTTTGAATAAACTTGAATAGTTTGGAATGACATCATAAAAGCACAGACGGTTTTGCTCTTTTTAAGTGCCACAAATTTTATCATCATACTGTTTTTTATTCTATATCATCTAAAAAAATAAATGCTGTGCTACTTTTTGTATATGATGTGCTGTAGTATGTGATATTTTTAGTTTCCTCACGGTACATTACTAAGAAAATTGCATAAGAGTTTATAGAAATTGGTTTGCCCAAAATTGTCCTTTCTATTGGTACCAGTTAATTCTTAGGATATGAAATTTTATGAAAGTGGAGGTTAATTATGGATAAAGCAATGTTAGAAGAATTTTACAATTATGGAGATAAAAAAGTGAGGGCACCTATTATTTTTTGTCTGAAGAATAGGAATTCTCAAGAATCATTAAAACAGCTTTCTGAATTTTAGGCTTTGCTTTATAATAGAGGTCGAATAAACTGTTCAGATTCTTTCATTAAAAAAGGGGGGGATTTCACCAAAAAATTAAATAATCTCTATTAATTCACCTGCTCTTATTGATCTTTTTGTATATGAAGCATTTAACATACTAGTTAAAGTATATAGCAACACTCCTAAATGGTTGGGGAGCATTTTCTTACTATCATGCCCATTTTTAGTTAATTGCTCATTAAGCCATGCCTTTTAAATGAAAAATCAATCAAAAATATGAAATTTCCTCATTATAAGAAAAAAACCTGCGTATAATAAAAATATTTAGGTGGTTTTGTTAATTTTTCAGGTATTTTATAGAAATATAAAGGTACTGTTTATCGCGTCACGTATTCTAAAGAAAAAGATAACTCTAACGGATTATCCCCGTCGACTTATCAAACACAATTATTAAACTATGCACGTGCAAATGGGATAGATTTGTGCTCTTGCGATTTCTTTTATCCTCCTAAATGTTTGCAGTTGTTAATGCAAGAGGGACAAACCCGGAATGTCGAAATTTGTAAAAATTCTAGTATTGGTAGCGCGTATGAAACTTTATCTCCTTAAGGATATGATCTTGGCTGTAGAAAAAATATGAATTCGTCAGCGATGGTGAATGTCTATTTAATAGGCGCAGGCTGTATCGTATCAGTACACTAGAAAACTTTGATGATATTATGGCCGATGATTTAGGCGGCTTTATAGAAAAATAAGACAACTTAAATCATAAAGATGATTTTGGGGGTAATAGCTTTGCTACGGTTTCTGGAAATGCCAAGTCTTTAAATATGCCACCATATAACAACGCGCAGATTTTTGGCAATGCTTGTAGTTTACGGGCATGTCAAGATGCGAAGTATCGCTAAAATTTATGGCAATGCTGTTGCGCTTACCTATAAATAATTTCGCTATGACAACAAAGTTTACATGAATAAAGAAGCCCATAAGAATGGTGATGGCAAAACGCGTATAGAGTTTATACCGTCGTTAGCCTTGATTAGAAATGGAGGTAGAGGAGGACATGATGCCTCTGGTAACTGGAGTAGTCGTGGCAGCTGGGGGGCAGTGGTGGTTATTGGTGGTACCAGTGTTTATGGAGGCGGCGGTGGCGGCGGTTTTGGCGGAAGCGGTAATGATGGTAAGAATGGCAGAGCAGTTAATGGCACTGGTGGACGCGGTGGAAACAGTATTTTGGCGGTGGCGGTGGAAGAGGTGGCCACGATAGTGGAGTGGGTGAAGGCGAGGGGGGAAATAGTATGTGGGTTGGCAAAGGTAGTTATGGTGGTCACGGCGGTGGCGGTAGATATTTCCCTGGTAAAGATGCAACAGCCTCATCAAGCGGCGATGGCGGTGACGGAGCAGTACTTATAAAGGTATATTTATAGGATGGAATAAAGCAATGGCACGGAAAATAAGTGAAGACTGTTTATACTGTTTAAAAAAGTGGGAAGGTTTACGATTACAGGCTTATCAAGATGTCTCTGGAGTTTGGACTATTGGCTATGGACATACGGGGAAAGCTGGTAAACCAACAGTTATTGAAAGCATGATGATTACAGAAAAAAAGCTGAAACCATGCTTGTAGCAGATTTGCGGCAATATGAACAAGCTGTAGAAAAAACGGTTTATATTGACTTAAGTGATGAGCAATTTGGTGCTCTTGTTTCCTTTTATTATAATATAGGGATCTTAGCTTTTCAAAATTCTACATTACTTAAAAAACTCAACCAAGGCGATTATAAAGCGGTACCTGCCGAATTACAAAAATGGACCAAAGTAGGTGGAAAACGTTTACAAGATCTCGTACACCGTCGTGCAGTAGAGGCATGGTTGTGGGCGAAAGGCGCGTTTGTTTCCTCCAACTATCAAACGGTAGAAAAAAAGCATGCAACAGGGCTTTTCAAAGCATAAGCCCTTGCACCAGTCATTGGATCTTTCTCAGGTTTTAGTGGTTTTTTAGCTGGCAATGGTCCCATCCAATGCGCTTTCGCTGCTATTATGGTTTTAGCAGCGGGTGCTGGTATTTTCTTTGTTGCTAAGCGCTTTCAGGAGTACTGTTTATGATCTTATGGATGAAAAAAAATCTGATGCTAACAGGTGCGGTTTTAGCCGCTTTTTTTATAGTTTTAGCCAAAGCTTTCACTCTTGGAAAAAAGGCTGAACAGCAAAAGCAAACAGAAAATATTTTAAAGACAATAACAGCACGGTTTGAGGTGGAAAATGAAGTTAACAAAAAAACTGATGTTGATGTGCGTGTTGCTCTCTCTGACTGGTTGCGGGATCCATAAATATGCTTCTTCTTGTGTTGGTTGGTTGCCCATTTATTTAAATCAGCAAGATCTGAACGTGATCAGTTCAAACTTAGCAAGAGAGATCTTAAAACATAATAAGCAGGGAGAACGCTTGTGTGGGTGGAAACATGGTAAGAAAAAAAGCTGAAAAACACACAGAGCTCACAGAAGCAGAAAAAGTAATGCTTCAAGAAATGATCATTACCTACCAAAGTGTGAAAGTAATGTCTAGCTTTATGAAGTGGAGTGCATTTTTTCTTTTTTTGCTTATCCTCGATTTTGCCCGCCTCATAGATGCGATAGATGATGTCATTGCACATTTAAAGCAGTTGTTTTCAAAAAATTAGCTCCCCAAAATCTTTTACAAAAGCTCTCAAAAAAACACCTCAAAAGAAGTTCTGATTCGTAATAATTGAGAAAATCTCAAAAATATTTGCTAGAATCACAAGAGATATTTCTTCTTTTAACAGGACTTTCTAGATGCTTACATCATTTGGCAAAACTTTACGCAAGCTTCGCATTGATCACTCAGAACGCCTCTTAGATATGGCTGATAAACCAGGCGTATCTGTAGCCTTTTTATCTTCTGTAGAAATTGGCAAGAAATCCGTTCCAGTAGGAATGGAAGAAAAGATCATAGAGTTTTATAGCTTAGATAAAGCTATGGCCTCTCTCTTAAAAAAAGAAGCTGATGCCTGTGTCGAAAGAACTTCACAATCAAATCTTCTGATTCATTTAGTCGTGAAATTGTTGGCATGTTTTTTAGAAATTTGAAATGTTTGTCACAACAGGATTTAGCAGCATTCAAAAAATTATTAGAAAAAGTTGGCAAAAAAGAAGGTACTCTATAGAGCTGTATTCGAAAATCCTATTCCATCACTTTTATTTATGCATTCCGCATGTTTTAAAAAGATATATAAAAACAAATGCTCAATAAAAGAAGTGGTGCCCAGACGCGGCAGACAGGGCTTTAGCAACAAGAATCAAGTTGTATCAAGTGTGCAAGAGCATATTGATGTCTATAATTTTTTATGTTCCAATAAAAAAATTAAGAATTAAAGAAAAAATCTCAAATCAAAAAATTAAGGTGGTCCAAAAGGTGGACCCAAAAAGGTGGACGAGCAATGTGTGAAAAGGTGGACGAGAAGGGAAATTAAGTGAGGGGGATTCATCGATTATCAGCATTACTTGTCAAGTCTGCTTCTCAGGGTAAATATTGTGATGGGGCAGGGCTGTGGTTGAATGTTCGAAAAGACAATACGCGCTCTTGGTTCTTTCGTTATACATACCATAACAAACGCCGTGAAATGGGGCTCGGTCCAGTCGCACAACTTTCTCTAAAAGAAGCGCGCGAACTTGCCAAGCATTATAGTGCTATTCTCAGAGAAGGCAATGACCCTATTGTCTTTCGAGAACAAACCGTCTTAAAACAGCAAAGCAACATATTCAGTGAGATTGCAACAGCGGCTTTTGAAAGTAAAAAAGCCGAATTAAAAAATGAAGGCAAAAATGGGCGTTGGTTTTCTCCGCTGGAATTGCATGTTATTCCACACATAGGCAGCCTCTCTATAGAAAAATTAACAGCCAATATCATTCGCAATGTTCTTGCTCCTCTTTGGCATGAAAAAGCAGACACAGCACGAAAAGCGTTAAACCGTATTAACATTTGTTTGAAATATGCTGCGGCTCTTGGTTTGGACGTTGATTTACAAGCTTGTATGAAAGCACGCGCCCTTTTAGGAAAACCCCGTGCTACATCAACAAATATTCCTGCTATGCCATGGCAAGAGGTTCCGGCATTTTATCAAAGCTTGGATGATAAGATTCTTTCAAATTTAGCACTGAAGCTCTTGATTTTGACTGGAGTACGGTCGTATCCATTGCGCTATTTGCGCCTCGAACAAATTGATAAAGATATATGGACGATACCCAAAGAAAATATGAAGGGTATTGTAGGGAAAGTTTCAGATTTTCGCGTGCCATTAAGTCATGAAGCTTTGAAAATGATTGAGAAATCCCTCCCCTTTGAAAAGAATGGTTTTTTATTTGCTGGGAGTTCTGGAAAGCCTATATCTGATGTAACACTTTCTAAATTCATGAAAGACAAAGGTTTTGATTATAGACCCCATGGTTTCAGATCTAGTCTTCGTGACTGGATAGCAGAAACAACGTCAACACCCTTTGAGATTGCTGAAACTGTTCTTGCGCATTCAGTTGGGAGTTCAGTGACAAAAGCTTATATGCGGACAGATTTTTTAGAACAACGACATACCCTTATGGAACAGTGGGCTGCATTTATAACAGGAGCGACTTGACAGGCTTATAACAATGTGTCTATTGTCGAATCAGGTGCCTAAGAAACATCTTGAATCGATAGCGGATAGATTACCGAAACAATCTTTTCTCCGCGCCTTAAAGACTTTGACTCGTTGTATGCGTGTAGCATATAAAGGTTTTGTCGGGTGTAGCTATGCCATACAATACCCTTATGGGGAAAGCATAGCGACGGACTATCGACCGTGTTTCTTAGCGCCCGGCATTCCTCTGGAATGTCAATAAGAAACCTCTAATCGATAGGAGTTCGTTATGAACACTCTTATAAAAATTACGGAACAAACAATTGATCAGGAAGCTGTTCAGACAGTAAATGCACGTGAGTTGCATACATTTTTGGAAGTTAAATCTAATTTTAGAGATTGGATAAAAAATCGCATTGAGGACTACGGATTCTTAGAAAATAAGGACTTTATAAGTTTCGCTAAAATTTTAGCGAAACCTAATGCCCCTCAAGAAAATCAAGACTTTATGAGTTTTACTCAAAAAAGAGTAAAACCTAAAAGCGGTCGTCCAAGTATCGAATATCATCTTACTCTAGACATGGCAAAAGAGCTTTCAATGGTTGAACGCAATGAGAAAGGCAGGCAAGCTCGTCGTTACTTTATTGAGTGTGAGAAAAAGTTAAAAAGTCAATCTGTTGAGTATGATGTTGATAGACGCTTTGATTTGCCAAGCCATTGGGAGGGTATGAATGCTGGTGAAAAAGCTTTATATCTTTTAGGTCCTATCCATGTTCGTCTTATTGATGCTTTTAGAGTGGATGAAGAGAATAGAAAATATAAAGCTCTTATTAAAGAAGCTAAGCAGGTTTTAGCAACATCTGTTACGAAAGCTGCTTAGTTTTAAAAGCGATTTCATCTCCCCGTTTCAAAAGCGGGGAGGGGATTATTGGATAAATCGCTTGACATAATCTTTAGATGTAGTACATTGTAGTACAAACAGATAGGAGGTTTAAGCGAATGGGTAAAATTCAAGCACGCATACCTGATGAAGTTCAGGAAGTTGCAAGCGCAGTAATCAAATCCACGGGCTTAACTGTATCAGATGCGGTACGTATGTTTATGACCCGCATTGCTAGAGATAGAGCATTACCGCTTGATCTATTTCAACCCAATCTGGAAACATTACAGGCTATCGAGGATGCTGAAATGGGACGTGTCGAACGTACGTCATTAGATGGTTTGCGAGCCATGATTCGTGATGATAAAGCCGAAGTATGTAAGTCTGCAAAGTGACTTTGGTTAGCTATGCGGGAAATTGTTTATACTAAATCTTTTCGGTGTGATCTGAAACGTGAAAGTAAAGGGCGATATGCTGATACATTAGAGACAGAAGAGACAGATTTGCTACTTGTGATCAAAGCATTAGCGGAAAACGAGCTCCTAAAAGTGCAGTGGAGAGATCACGCACTAACAGGGCAATGGCGAAACTGTCGTGATTGCCATATTAAACCAGATTTAGTTTTGATCTATCGAAAGCCTGATGATGAGACTTTAGAACTTTTGCGGCTTGGTTCACATTCTGAACTGCGTTTATGATAATTTTTCAATTTTTTGAAAACCACTGTTTCATATGTGCAACGACATTATCTCTCGTATCTGTGAGACGTGCGAAATTGATAATTCATTTGCTAAACAGTTTCGCACATCTGAGAATGTATTTAGAGTCGGATATTTGGTTTTTGTGTAAAAATATTTCCTACAGCATCTATAAGACGTGAAAAATCAAGCGCTAATAAGAGTATAATGAGTACAATCCATTTTGTATAACGTGACATCACTTTTATACTTTTGTAGGTCATGATAATTTCTTGAAGGATTTCTTTTTCTCCTTCTGTAAGCTCTATATCGTCTTGTGTTTTTTTCCTAGCCATGTTTCCACCCACACACACGTTCGCCCTGCTTGTTATGCTTTAAGATCTCTCTTGCTAAATTGGAACTGATGACGTCAACATCTTGCCTCTCTAAATAAATTGGTAACCAACCAACACAAGAGACATACTTATTTGTTCCGCAACCAACGAGAGAGAGCAGCACGCACATCAGTATCACTTTTCTGATTAACTTCATTTTCCACCTCCAGCCGTGTTGTTGCTGCCTTTAGGGTTTTTTCTTTTTGCTTTTGCTGTTCTGCTTTTTTTCCAAGGGTAAAAGCTTTTGCCAAAGCCATAAAAAAAGCGGCTAGAGCCGCGCCTGTTAATAGTAGATTTCTTTTCATCCATAAGATCATAAACGGTGTTCCTGAAAACGTTTAGCAACAAAGAAAATGCCAGCACAGGCGGCTAAAACCATGATAGTGGCGAGCGCCCATTGCACTGGACCATTGCCGGCTAATAAGCCACCAAGCCCAGAAAAAGAACCAATGACTGGTGCAAGGGCTTCGGCTTTGAAAAGCCCTGTTGGTGCTTGCGTTTCTACGGTTTGGTAATTCGAGGAAACAAAAGCACCTTTCGCCCATAATCCTGCTTCAGCTGCACGCCGGTGTACAAGACCTTGTAAGCGCTTACCACCGGCTTTGGTCCATTTCTGTAATTCGGTTGGGATCGCTTCATAATCGCCACTATTGAGTTTCCTTAACAAGGTCGAATTGCAAAAAGCTGTTGTTCCTACATTATAGCAAAAGGAGACCAATGCCGCGAATTGTTCATCCGTTAAGGAAACTTGAACCGCTTGTTCAACGGTATTTTCAAATTGTCTTAAATCTTGGCAAAGAAGTTCTTCAGCTTGTTTTTCAGTGATTGCCATGCCTTTGTAAACAAAAGGTTTTCCGGCATTGTTTGTATGTCCATAACCGATTGTCCATACCCCAATGGCATCTTTATAGGCATTCAAACGCAAACCTTCCCATTGTTTAATCAGTGCTAGTCCTTCTTGTGATATTGTTCTCATATGCTTCTCCATAAAAAAAGCCCTGCAAAAAGCAGAGCTGGATTTAAAAATTGACCTCTTTCCCATTCGGAAGGTTGGCTTGTTAAAACCTATGTAGCTTTTTCATTGGAACAAAAGAATGTATTTGACATTATAGAAATTGTATCTTATAAGTTACAGATGTTTACAATATACAAAACAGAGCATTTTATAAAATGGTTAGATTCTTTAAAAGATGAGATTGCGCAAGCACATATTGTTAAACGCATAGCAAGAATAGAAACGGGATTTCTTGGAAATGTAAAATTTTTCCGTGGAATTGGAGAATTAAAAATACATCATGGTCCTGGCTATAGAATCTATTTTGTAAAACAAGGTAAACAAATCATTTTGTTATTAAATGCTGGTGATAAATCTACACAACAAAAGGATATCGAAAAAGCTCTTCAATTAGTAAAGGAAATGAAACATGGAAATTACTAAATTTGACACAAGTGAATATTTCAAGACACCTGAGACACAAAGGATTCTTTTAGAAGATGCTCTTGAAAGCAAAGATAGTAAGTATCTTGCTCATGCTCTTGGTATAATAGCAAAAAACCAAGGAATGAGTAAAATCGCTCAAAATACTGGACTATCAAGAGAGTCTCTTTATCGTTCTTTAAGCGATAAAGGTGATCCACGGCTTTCTACTTTTCTTAGTGTGTTAAGTGCATTAGATTTACAAATGAGTTTAACACCTATTCAAAAGAATTGTAAGGAGCAAAAAGCTTTAGAAGAAGCCTCTTAATCCCCTCCCCATTTTTGAGAACGAGGAGGGAGTATATATTTACTTAAGCAACCTTTTTAATAGGGTTATCCAAATCTGGTTCATAAGCGCGCAACAAAGAATCCATGCTATGTGGTAACTCTGAATCGCCAAAATCTGTTAGAACTGCTAAAATCTTAACAATATTCGGTACATCATCTTGGAGTTTTAAAACTAAAACCTTTTCTACCAGACTCATGATGTCAACCAGAGCTGTACACTCTTTTTCGTTGATATTTTCATCATTAGAAAACTGAAACAATGCCATCCACAAATCGCATAAGAAGTTGGTGTCTATCTTCATTGCACACCTCCATGGATTTGTTCTCTCAAACAAGCTAATCCTTTTGGTGTAATTTTTGTTGAAGGGAGCACCTTTTCTGTACCATCCGGTCTTTGAATGGTGATAGCAGGACAGTCCATAAAACCTTTCTTTATCTTATCTTGATAAGGTAACAGTGGGCCACTCGGAGCACGTCGATAGACCCAATCGTGTTTACGTAAGTAATCGGTTAAATCTTTTGGACGTACTTCAAGCATCTTCGCTGCTTCGATAAGACCGAACAGCCCATCCGAACGTTTTAAGCCTTCCAAAGCTTCTGCTTTTGGCGCTAATTCAGCAATAACATGATCTTTCTGCTCGATTTGACTTTGCAAATGATTCAAGACACCAAGTAATGCTTCAGGTTTGGAGTAGTCAACTTGTGGTGTTGCTACTTGTTTCAAAAGCCGTTCACATTTGATAAAATATTGACGAGCTTCATGTCCTTTATCATTCCTCTCTATCATAGAAAGGTGTTTAGCCATGTCTAATGTAATGTGGTATTCTTTTACCTTTCCACCGTTTACTAAATTTTTAGTAAGCGTTATAAAGTTTATATTTTCCTGAAACTTACATTCTTTAATGCGATTTTTAATCCAGTCATTAAAGCGGGCTTTTATCTCTAAAAATGCATGCAAATCACGCGCATTGACCGTTTGAACAGTCTCTTGATCAATGACTTGTTCTGATATTTCTATAAGAGTGTTCATCATGAACTCCTATTGGTTAGATGTTTGTTAATGACGCTCTAAATAGAGTGCCGGGTGCTAACAAACACGGCCAATAGTCCGTCGTCACACTTTCCCCGTTAGGGTATTGTATAGTGTAACCACACCCGACAACATTATTATATGCACGTAGCATACAATGAGTCAAAGTCTTTAATGTGCGGAGAAAAGATTGTATCGGCAATCTATCCGCTATTGGTTTAAGGTGTTCGTTAGGCACCTGATTCGATTATTCATATTGTTGCCACATTGTCAAGTTGCAATGTAATATTTTTATAAAAATAATCCGTTAAATCCTTTGGTCGTACTTCAAGCATCTTCGCTGCTTCAATAAGACCGAACAGCCCATCCGAACGTTTTAAACCTTCCAAAGCCTCTGCTTTTGGAGTCAATTCGGCAATGGTGTTATCCTTTTGCTCGATTTGGCTTTGCAAATGATTCAAGACACCAAGTAATGCTTCAGGTTTGGAGTAGTCAACTTGTGGTGTTGCTACTTGTTTCAAAAGCCGTTCACATTTGATAAAATATTGACGTGCTTCATGTCCTTTCTCATTCCTCTCTATCATAGAAAGGTGTTTAGCCATGTCTAATGTAATGTGGTATTCTTTCACTTTTCCACCCCGGTAAAAATTTACCGCAGTTACAAAGTTTATATTTTCCTGAAATTTACATTCTTTAATGCGGTTTTTAATCCAATTTCTAAATTCAGACTTTATTTCCAAAAATGCATGCAAATCACGCGCATTGACCGTTTGAACAGTTTCTTGATCAATAACCTGTTCTGATATTTCTATAAGAGTGTTCATGTGAACTCCTATGCAGTTAGACGTTTCTTAATGACACTCAAAAAGAGTGCCGGGTGCTAAGAAACACGGTGCATAGTCCGTCGTCACGCTTTTCCCATAAGGGTATTGTATAGCGTAACTACACCCGACAAAACCACTATATGCCACACGCATATAATGAGTCAAAGCCTTTAATGTGCGGAAAATAAACTGTTTCGGCAATCCATCCGCTATGCATTTAAGGTGTTTCTTAGGCACCTGATTCGACAATAGACATAATATTGACATGTTGTCAAATAAAAAATTAAAATATTGACGAGCTTCATGTCCTTTCTCATTCCTCTCTATCATAGAAAGGTGTTTAGCCATGTCTAAGGTAATGTGGTATTCTATGCTTGGACGCCCACCTTTTTCTAAATTTTTAGAAAAACCTATAAAGTCTATATTTTCTCGAAAATTACATTCTTTAATGCGATTTTTAATCCAGTCTGCAAACTTTGATGTAATTCCCAAAAATACATGCAAATCACGTGCGTTAACAGTTTGAACAGTTTCCTGTCCAACAGTTTGTTCCGATATCGGAATAAGAGTGTTCATGAGAACTCCTTATCGTTAAATGTTTTTGATTGACACTCGATAAAAGAGTGCCGGGTGCTCAAAAACACGGCGATAAGTCCGTCGTTATGCTTTCCCCCAAGGGGTATTGTATAGCATAACCACACCCGACAAGCCATTTATATGCTATACGCATATAATGAGTCAAAGCTTTTAATCTGCGGAAAAAAGACTGTTTCGGCAATCCACCCGCTTATCGTCAAGGTGTTTTTGAGGCACCTGATTCGATTATTCATATTGTCGCTACATTGTCAAGCGGCTTTCGAGATTTTTTACATTTTTGCTAATTTGATTTATCTATCTTCCTCATCCATATGGATTACGCCTTCGCCTTCATCACATGCGTTAGGGGGGGCGTTTGGATCAAGGGTATCATCTTTATCTGGTGTGGTGTTTGCAACGTTTCCAGCCGCATCTTCTTGGGTTTCATCAAAAAGCTCGCAATCTATTTTTGTGGTATAACCACCTGTTTTATCAAGCTTGTGTTTAACGCTTTTTATGCGCCATTCTGCTGGAATATAGGGGCGGAAAGGGGGCTCTTGAACAAGCTTGGCTTCTGCTTGCACAAAGGGATCACCTCCGATATCACATGAGAAAGAAGATTTCCCACGCGATGATTTATTGCGATAAGCCGCAATGGCTGCAACAGCTTCTGATTGATTGTGGTAGGTGTATTTGAGTTCATGAAACGGTGCTTTGCCAACCTTGACTTCCTTTTTTTCACCAGTACGGATATCATGATAGCTTGCAAGTACACCGCCTTTTTTCTCTTCATCTTGCTCTTGATTTTCAGGTGTTTTGGCTTCCGTTTCTGCTTTAGGCAAATTGGGGGCGTCACTTTCGTCCATATGGATAACATCTTCGCCTTCTTCAACTTCTTCTGGTTCTCGTGCATCAGCGGCGGCTTTTTGATCATCTCCTGCCTCTGTTGCTAAGCCATTGGCTGCTCCTGCTTCATCCCGTGCGCTGTATTTAAAATCCCAAGAGCTGCAGAGTTTCTCATGGATAACAACAACGGGGAGTGTTTCACCAGTGATGGCTTTGCCTTCGCCCCGTTTAGCTAAAACAAGTTTGCCATCAACGGGTTTTGCTACCGCATCATAGTCTTCTGCAAGGCGTGTGGCAAAAGCCATATCGCTCTCAGAAGTTTGATCAATGTGACGCACAACAATTTTTGCAAGAGCAGGATCAACTTTTGGTGTATAGCCATTGCGCTCTGCTATCTCTTGAATAATATTGCCAAGGGTTTGTTGGTGATAGGATTGGCTTTTGGGTGTTCTATAAGACGTGTTCATAGAGGCGGCGCGTCCTGTCACGCTTAAACTTTGTGGGGGGCTGCTTACAGAGATTTCATCAATCAGATAGGCTCCCATATCGCGGTTTTTACCGCCTTCATAGCCAAGTGTGACAGAAATGATTGTTCCGATGAGAGGGATATCAAGAAAGCCATTGTCGCACTCACGGGCACGGTCATCAAGCTCTATGGTGATGCGGTCACTTTTGTCTTCTGCTTCATCCGTAATTTCAATCGACAAAACATAGTCCATCAGCGTTCTTGTGATGTCCTCTCCATTTGCCATCACTGTGCAAAAAGGTTTCATGATTGACTGCCCCAAATTCTAATGACCGGTGTGGCTTTAGGATAGGGAAGGATTGGCAAAACGATTGTGATGCCTGCTTTTAAGATGGGTCCATAGTCTGCAAGACCAAAGTTTGCTGCATAAACGCGTTCAACAGCAAGGGCTTGTTGACCCTTGGCATAGTATCTCCAGCAAATGGCATCAACCATATCGCCTTCTTTTGTCACGTAAAGATCACTCATAGCTCTTCACCATATTCTCTCAACTTTATTGTAAATTCTTGTTTTTTGGGGGTCCCATTTTGGTGAAAAATGCTTTGTTTTTCCTCTACAGAAAGAATGACAAACTTTCCTAAAATTTTCCCCTGACCCGTCACAAGGATATGAGGACCATTATGTGCCATTTGTCGCAAATACTCGATTTGTCCGTGACCGCCTTTAAAATCTGGATAGATCACACCGGTTAAAGAAAATTCCGCATTTGCAACGGCAGGCAATTGAAGTGCTGCTTTGCGCCCCAATCGCCCTTGCTCCACCCATGGAATGCCATAAGACATGTCAAGGGTTTGATAAGCGGCCGTTTCAATGGAAAAAATAAAACCACCCAAAGCTAACATCATGATGTTTAATCCGAAAGGCTAGAGGCGATAGCCAAGCGTTGCTGTTTGGCATAGCGTTCAAGGGCTTGATTGACAGCGGCGCGGATTTCGTCCTTTAAACCATTGGGGACGGAAATATTTAAATTTGAAATCATCACGCGGGCATCGATTTCTACTGGCTTATGAACCGTAATGGGCTTGGGAGCTTTGAAGGCGCCCACTTTTGTATTTGTAGCCTGCATTTGTCCTGCTTCGACTATGCCTGTATTAAAACCACTCTTGCGTTTTTCAGGGGGGGTATTTGTAACCACGGCTGTATCGAGCATTTTTTTTGCTCGTGTATTGGTTTCTTCGGTAAAGGTTTTAATGGTCTCCGTTGAAGTTTTGTTGATTGAAACATTAAACCCTAACTTTTCTTTCATCCAATTTGGCATCCAACTGGTTAATTTACGCATCATGCCGCTAAGCCAGTCAGACAGAGCGTTCCATTTGCTTTTGATACCTTCCCAAAGTCCGTTAATCAGATTGGTTCCTGCGGCCATTAAATCGACACCGAACAGCCATTCAATGAGTTCATTGATTTTTTTCGAAATCCAAGAGAGTGGTGAAAAGTTTTTAAAGAGCGCAAAGAGGTTATTGAAAGCATTACTACATAAGCTTGCAAAAGAATCCCATAACTTGCTTATAAAGCTTATGACTGTGTCCCAATTTTTGTAGAGCAGATATCCGGCAGCAACAAGAGCTGCAATACCGCCAAGTATCCAGCCAATAGGTGTGGTCATGATAGCAACACCAAGCGATATAAAAGCAGAACCAACGGCAGTTATTGCCGAAATCAGTGTACCTACAAGAGTTAAAGCAAGACTGGCAACTGCGGAAGCAGCTGAGGCTAATGCTGAAAGCAGTGATCTTCCCAGAGTAGCAGAAAATCTAATAAAAGCTTTATCTGCTGCGACTATTTTTGAGAGCAGGGATTTTCCAAGGTTTACAGCCAGACCGGTAATTTTAGAACCAACGGAAGTGAAGGCCGCAAGCACTGGTCCTGAAAGAGCAAAAGCAAGCCTGATAAAAACTGCGCTTACTATGGCTAGTGATGTAAGCAGCCAGCCATTGATTTTGTCCCAATTTTTGTAGAGCAAATATCCGGCAGCAACAAGAGCTGTAATACCACCAATGATCCAGCCAATAGGCGTCGTCATGATTGTGATACCAAGGCTAACAAAAGCAGCTCCCACGGCTGCTAATGCGGCAATGAGTGGACCAAAAATGAAGGAACCAAGAGCTACAAGCCCCACCTTGAAAAGAGTTATTTCACCAATCAGAGGTTCTAGCCATCGAAACCAGCCTTTAATCCTCTCTGTGAGATCACTGATGCCCTTTCTTAAATCAGAGGTAGGATTAAGCAAATCTTGTAAGACTTTTCTTAAGGTTTTCGCCCAGCGCGCAACGGTTGTTTGAATAAGGTCACGGTTTTCATCAATCAACTTTGAAAAACCGTCAACCATATCATTGATCACGGGCATGAAACGTGCACCAATAAAGCTCGCGATACCCCCTATTTTTTTCTTAAAGGCACCAAGCTTGTCACTCAAATCTGCGGCATAGCGTGCAACATCGGCACCTATCAGCCATTTTCCTTTTCTCGCTTTTGCAAACAGCTCTTTGATGGGCGCCATGCCTTGTGAGAGCATGGATGCCATCTCTTTACCATCACCCCCAAACAGCAGAGCAGCAATATGCTGTCTTTGTGCTTGATTTTTCATCTTACTCATCTTGTCGGTAATTTCTTCCAACAAAACGGAGTTTGATTTGAGTTTTCCAGAAGCGTTTTTGACAGAAATGCCAAGCGCGTCAAAGCCCATCATGCCTCTTTTTTGTCCGGCATATGCTTGGGCTGAACGCCTATTTAAAGTTGCCAAGGATTGTTGAAAGAGTTCGGCAGAATATCCTGAATTATCGGCGGCATCACCCCATAATTGAAGTGATGCAACACTCATACCTAAATGGTGTGAGGCATGGTGAAGACTATCGCCCAGATGCATGGTTTTCATGGTGAGGGCAGTTACACTTGCCACAAGACCACCTCCAGCAAGCCCTAAGACACCGGTAAAGACCGAAGCACGACTTGCCGCTGTGCTAAGAGCACCTTGAACACCATGAAGACTTTTTGTCATGTTTTGTACAGCAGCAGAAAAGCGCGGAATACCCAAACTATGGGATAATTTTTTTGACAATGTATCAAATTGCTTTTGTACACGTTTAAGAGGTGCGGTGAGTTCGTCTTCAAGAGACAATTTCACCTTTGCATCAGCAACTTTTTCACTCATTTTGTCTTATACCTTTCTGCTGCTTGTTTTCGCCAGAATATGAGTTCTTGTGGTTCCATTTCCATCATCTCTGAAAGGGACCAATGGAACACAATGGCAATATCGGCTATCAGTTTTGCGGCGGTTTCCCAGTCGAGGTATCCCGCCGTTTGATAAAAGACTCCAAGATCTCTCCAATGCTTGACAAATCATTGATGTCGAGTTCACTGATAGCCTCATGCGGCCATCCAGAAAGGCGTGCGATCATAGCGATTGTTTGCTCTACGCCTTCTTTTTTATCAATGGCTTGCAAATCTTTTGTTTTGGGGCGCTGTAAGGTAATTGTGGTGTGCTCTTTTCCTTCAAAGGTAATAGGGATAAGCAATTGATGGGTAACACTTTGTTGTATAGTCATTTTATAATCCTATGTTTTCTCTGTGGCCTGCGAGTTGATTGACGCCATTGAATTTTCTGATGAGATTGAGGACGTCTATCTCAACAATTTCAACGTCCTTTTGGACATATTTGAAATATTGCAATGTGAATGTTGCTGTAGAAGTTGCTTTGCCTCCCGGTTGCCATTCTGCCATTTCAAAGCCTTTGCAAAGTCCTCTCATGGTCATGACAACACCTTCTGCGGGTGTGCCTTGCGCTTGCATTGAACTGCGCAATGAGATGTTGACATCCGTGCGTCCCAACAGTGCCATTAATTCTGGAGAGCAATCAGAAATGGTCATGCTAAGCGTGAGAGTTTCAAGACCAAGATCAACTTCAATAGAGCTATCCATGCCGCCGCCGCGATAATTTTCAACGACCAAACTCAAATTCGGTAGGGTGACACTTTCACATTTTGCTTGATAGGGAATGCCATCGACAAAAATGTTAAAATATTTCAAAACTCTTGGTAAAACAGGTACTGTCATTAAAAGATCTCCTCTAGGTAATCATTGATGATTTGTGAACGGAACGTGATGTGTTCTGCGGGTGTTGTCGGGGTAAATTCCACATTGAAATAGACTCTGCCGCTTTCAATGGCGCTTGCTGTATTAAGCTCTAGATCAGGTGTACAACGCCCACCAAGAATAGCGCCTTGTGCTTTCAAATCACGCAAATAGGCATTAACGCTTTCACTGACATCATGCATGTACGTTTTTTTGATATTGCGGTCGACAGCCCATAGGTGTCCGCGCAAAATAGCATCATTGATCATATCTGCGGTGCGCACCACGGATAAAAAAGCAAATTTTGTATCGCTTGAGAGCGTGCGATTTCCCCAGAGACGATAGCCATTTTCGCGAATAATGGTTGTGATGTTTTGTTCATTGAGAAGGTTGGCACGGCTTGATCTGTCCCCAATGGAAAAATCAATGGGGCGCGCAGTTCCCACAATGCCATTGATCACTTTATTGGAAGGGGAATGCCAAAAGCCATGGGTAAAATCCGTTTTGGCAATGACACCAGCAACCGCTGCACTTGCTGGTTCTTCTATGATTTTGCCATCACGATTCACCTTTACAAACGGGTCAATGAGAATGGCGCGCTTTGAATCAAAATCCTTTGCTGTGCTAAGAGCTGCTTCATCTGTTGTGTTGGGTGCATCAAGCACCACAATGGCGCGCAAACGCTCGGCAATGCCAATCAATTCTGCTGCTATCCCATAACTTTCAACTGTCACAAGTGGTTCGTCTTGATAATCAAGTCCTTCTATTGATAAATCAGTTGTAGTACGCTTATTCGTAAATCCTGGAGCAATCAGAATGCGTGGTGTTTGTCCTACAATGGATTGTGCTCCAATGAAAGCATGAACACCTTCATAAGCGCCATTTGCGTTCACACCACCTAGAATATTGGTGAGTGTTGTATTTTCGTTGTCACCTTCTTGCACGCGTACGACAACGACAATTGCGCCCACTTGCTTGAAAATGAGATCAAGGGCATTGGGTAATGTACCGCGTCGTTTTCCTGTTCTATCCAGTTTTGCGGCTTGTGAAAGAGAGCCTGCTACCAAAACCGGTGTGTTAAGAGGAAAGGCTTGTTCATCGGCATCGGGTGCTGTGCCAACAATTCCGATAACGCCAGACTGAACTGCACGAAGGGGGCGGGTGCCGTCGTCAACCTCAACGACTTCAACACCGTGTAAAAAACCTGTTGCCATTTTATACTCCTTTGAAATATTGGCTAGAAATGAATGGGGAAAAATGAGGGTTGGATTTGAAATCGCACCCTTTAAAACAGCAAATCATCAGGATTTTGGTTCACTCGCATTTCAAATGCGAGTGAATAGTAAAGGGTAGCATTTCAAATGCGATCCTTTGAAAACAACAATATGTGAAATAATTTTTTAAAAGTATATTGACACTAATAAACCCTCATGTTACCTGAATCACAAGTGCTAGAAACACTAAACCATTAGCGGATAGGTCACGTAAGATCTCTCCCATGCATTTAAAATACTGATTGTCTTTTATGCTATTATTGGCATATAACGATTTTGTCGGGTGTAGCTATACTATACAATACCTTCTCACGAGGGGAAGGCATAGCGACGGACTAATGGCCGTGTTTCTAACGCCCGGCACCCTTGGGGGTGTCAATAGAGACATTAAAACCATTAGGAGTTCATCATGAACAATTTAGTAACAATCGATAGTGCTGGTATTGCTGTTACAACTTCTTTAAAAATTGCCGAGGGTGTGGGGAATACGCATAAAACAGTTATACAGTTAGTACGCAATAATCGTAAGGATTTTGAAGAGTTTGGTTCACTTGGATTTGAAATCCAAGTGAGTAAAAGAGACGGTAAAGGCGGTCAAAAGAGAGAAGTTGCTATTCTCAATGAACCACAAGCAACCTTACTCATGACTTATATGCGCAATAATGACACGGTGCGCGCATTTAAAAAAGCTCTCGTTAAAGCTTTTTATGATTTAAGAAATCAATTGATTGATAATGACCGCGATACACGGTTTGATTTTCCTAGCAACTGGAATGAAATGGGAGCGACTGAAAAAGCTGTCTACATTTATGGACCTCTCCATATGCATCTTGTTAAAGCCTTTACGTTAGTAGAAGAGAGTAAACATTATAAAACGCTTGTTGAAGAAGCCAAGCAAGTTTTAGAAAAAACTATTGTAAAAGCTGCTTAAGGTGAAACATGCTTTATCTCCTCGTCTTTAAAGGTGGGGAGAAGGTTACGAATGGCTATGTTCCATTTGCGTATCTACTTCATTAGCTGTTAGTGTTGGAATAGAAGAGACATCAATGTCCCTCAAGGCATGCCATGTATCATAATTGGCTTGAAGCTGTAGCCAAAGGGCTGGTCCATTTCCTAACAATTTACCAATGCGAGCTGCTGTTACGGCTGTGACTGGACGTTCTCCTTTAAGGATACCGTGCAAGTGCTGGCGTGATATTTGAAGAATCCTAGCAATTTCGGTTTTGCTTGCATTTAAATGTTCTAAGGATTCAGCTAAAATTTCTCCTGGATGAGAAGGACAACGATTAGGATTACGTGTGGTCATGGATAGTCTTCTTTGCAATTAATTTTAAAACCGTTACAATTTAAACAATATGCCATTGATATTATATCATTTAAAGAAATTTAAAAAATGAACATCAAGCCTATTCGCACTGAACAAGATTATCAAGAAGCCTTAGAAATTGTGTCTGCAATGTTTGATAATCAACCTCAAGAGGGGACTCCCGAATTTGATCAAATGGAGGCTCTTGTATTATTAATTGAAGCTTATGAAGCCGAACACTATCCTGTTTCTCCAACTCATGCGTAAAGAGAAGCACAAACTCATGGAGGGAATAAACTTGCACGTCAACATCAAGGATTTTACAACCACACCAATAACTGTCTGATCAAATATTGCTAAAAACTCAGATCTCTTACCATCCTTAATAAAGTGAATACGAAGTTTAAATTCTATTGCCATTTTGCTCTCCAAATCAATGGAGAAAACATAACAACAAGAGCTCCCTTTCATAAGTCTGACACTGTCAGTCAAAAAAAACCTTTAAAAGGGCTTTGAAAGATCAATAAAAAGGCTTTGAAAATCATATAAAGCCTTTAAAAACTTATACAAAAACCTTTAATTTAACTGCACCATCTCCACCCCGTCCAGCACCACTTGCTGTTCCATCCTCGCCATCTCGATACCCGCCGCCACCGCCACCGCCTTTGCCTAATTCAGCGCCGTTTCCTCCATTGCCACCATACTGGCTTTTCCCACCATTCCCTCCATTATTAGGTACACGACCATCACCTCCACTACCACCTCCACCTGCACCACCATAGCTACTATCCCCCCCATTGCCACCACGACCATTATTGGTACCACCGCCACCGCCTCCTCCTCCATGCCATGCATGGCTTTTTCCTGAAAAACCACTCTCGTTGTTGGACATAGAGCCACTACCACCTGAAACACCACCGCCACTATTCCCACCAATATAACCGTTATTTCCCTTGCCCCCGCGAGCTGTAAGAACAGACCCCACTAATGTATTGCCACCATTCCCACCATTCCCATATCCGCCTTTTCCTATCGTTATCACGTCATTATTCTGCAATTGGCGTTTTTGAATTTTTAGAGTAACACATTCACCGCCACCACCACCTCCACGTTGACCACCGCTACCGCCAGCTCCCCAAGCCGTAATTTCAATTTCCGTATCATCTGAGACACCGTCAGGCCAGGGAATATTGCCACTCTGCAGCATGGTAATTTCAACGTATTCTTCTTTACGTTTTTTGATTAAAGAATCTAATAAAGCATCCACTTGCGCCTTGGTATAAACAAGATCACCATCGACTTTTAAAGGTCCTTTAAGCAAGCTTCCCTTTGTGCTTAGGTTGGTGACCACTTCATTATTATGGGTGAGGCTAAACGGAGAATTTCCTAATAGCTCTAAGCCACCACTCATCGTGACTTTGCTGGTAAATTTATTGTAATTCCGCCATTCATTTGGATTTGCTAGGCGCCCATAGCTTGTCAGATCTTGATTGATTTTGGCTCTAAAATCATCAAGCCCCACGATATCTTCGGTTTTATGTTGGTGCGCACCTAACAGGGAGACAGCACTGCCAAAGGTAAAGTTATTGTTGCTTGATTTGTAGAGCACATAATTGTTAGCAGCATCTTTTGCTCCCTCGATATCGCTTAAATCAGCAAAAGTGAAGGTTTTATCCGCTGCCATTTTACCATTGAGAGCGCTTTCTAGATCTGTGATTTCGCTTATGGTATGCGTGTGTTGTAAAGGTGCCTTTTCGTCTATTTTTTTCTCAACTTGCGCTATTGCCTGATCAATCTTGGTCAAGTTTTCACGCAAAATAGGGAATTCAGAACTGATAAAACGCCCCTCTTTAGGCAATTCCATGTCGAGTTTTTTGGTTTTTGTCATCTCTCATTTTCCCCTCATAATATGCCGGCGCCAAAATCACGCACCATGGAGCGTGCAGCAGGTCCACCGGTAAGCGTGATTTTAAGGCGTGCTTGTCGTGCTGTTTTGTCACCACTGATAAATTTGCGTTCTGTCCAAAGTGGTTCAGCAAGTTGTTCTGTTTCGTCGAGTTTTAAAGGGACAAAGGTACCATCATCCAGTTGCATCTCGAGGGTGAAAGAGGAACCGCCCGGCAAGAAGGTTTTGATATAGCTGGTCAATCTTGCCTTTTCCCCAAAGGCAAAAGCCCGCGTGATATAAGTTGCTGTTTTATGAATCTTTCCTGCAATCAACTGAACCGGGGCAAATAACACCGGTGAAAGCTTCTCTGTGCCTTTAAGAATGGCGCGAAGCTTGACCTTTTCACTGATATATTCGCTAAGGCTTAGCAATTGAAAGGGTAGCAGTTGGTAAATCGTGCCGTTGTTGCGTTCAATTTCAAAGATGACAGAGCAATCGCTTGAAGGCAATTCGACAGCTGCACGCACTTGCAAATCAGAACAATCCACAAGATCAAAGGTGCCTAAATCAACCATCTTTTCTGTTTGCCTGTAGCGTGCAGCCAACACCCGAAAGGCTAATGCTTCATCTTGATGGGCGCTCCAGCTCTGCGCATTGACAGAAGAAAAACGCGGACCCGTCACATAGGGGTGGCTTGAGACATATCTTTGGCTGTCTTTATCAAAATCCCCAAGTTTAGCCAGTGATACGGAATGATCCGCATCATCGGTTTTAATGACAAAGGCGGTCAGACGATCATCAGGGACGGTTAAGGGTACATCATAGCGTGCGCCAGTCCACCCTTCCTTTGCACCCTTCATTGAATAGGAGGTTTGTGCTTGAATATCAGCGGTTGGATAACCGTTTTCGGTAGTGACCAAATCAATCACCAGATCATGGTTTTGATTGCCTATTTTACAAAGATGGAAATCAATCCCTGTGATTTGTCGTGTTTCATCGGGAGTAAAGACTTGGGCTTGCGGGTCTACTTGTGTCCATATTTTCACTGTGGTGGTACGTCGCATCACCTTTACATCAATCACCCCTTGACCGGTAAAAAGCCCCGTTGCTGTTGTTCCACCTTTCCCTCGTGCTATAACATTCTTTGTACCAGCCGTAATGTTTGGAGGAATCTTGAAACTCCCTTCAAGGGTGCCTTTGCTATCGGCAACAAGGCGGCTTGTTGGCAAGACATTCACGCCATCAAAGGTAAGACTGTCCAAGATTTCTCCACGACCAAAACCTTCAATCTTAAAATTCAATTTAATTTGTCTTAAAAAATCGATTTGCTCTCGAGTCTCATTGATGAGGTCATCACGTACTTCCGTGTTACGGATAGTTCTCCCGCGATTCCATCCCATATTGAGTTGATTGGTGACACTTGAAAGCCAATCGGTGCGCTGTTCATGCCAAAAATCTGTTGCGGGGTTCAAGGTAACAGTCCCGGGCAAAGGCGCAAAATTTTGATAGGGGTTGATCTTTTCGCAAGCCGTTGTCAATTCTTGTGCAATGATCACTTCATTTGTCCAGTCAAGGGTGATGGGTGCGGTCAGGTGAGCGGTGTAAAAGGTTGGATCAATAGCAAGCTGTAAAATGCCATGACCAATAGCTCCTGTTTGTTCAAAACCTTCGTCTCTGTAACTGTCATCGAGAAAAGGGTCTGCAAACATGCCTTTTTTGGCAACGGGCTCTTTAGAGTCAACATTGCTTTTAATGCGCTCTAATTGCATGAGGCGGTCAAGAGAGAGCACCCGTTGAAAATAACGCCACATCTCATCATAAGGCGCAACACGCGTGCCATCATTAGCCACTTGGGGGGTGCTAAGCCAATTGTTGGTAATGGTAGCAAGGGAGAGCACATCATCCGGGACACTGGGTGCCATGGGTTGGTCTGCCGAGACGCCTTTGATATAGACAACATTGCCTCCTGTGTTGAGACCAATACGGTCAATGCGGGGGAGTTTATAAGTGTAGCTTACAATGATATCACCTCCCTCAGCCCCTCCTGAGACGGTGATTTCCTGCGCTGTTACTTTATCCGCTTTTATGCTCGCGCGGTATCGATAGGTCACTTTATAACTACTGCCGGGGAGTGGTTCATCGCCCATGGGCGCCCAATCAATGGTGTCTCCGGTTTTTTTGAAATCCTTGCCTTCTTTAAATTCCCTGGTTCCTTGAACAATTTTGATAAAAGCGGTGATGCTTTTGTCCGCCACCCCATCACGCCCGGAGGCAACTGCACCGCGGGTTATTGTCACGGTTTTTTCTTTCGTCAACAAAAGGGAATGAACAGCAGCAATGGGAGCGTAATAGGTTTTAAAGGTAAAGCTTGTCTTGCCCTTTGGAGGTGCAAAAATATGGGTTTCACTAGGAACGGCACTTGTCGAAAAATCCTCGAGTTCTTCATAGCGCAAAGCAGCCAAACGCTTGCGTTTGAAACCATTGATATTGGCTTCTCCCTCTTGAATACTGAACACTTGCTTTTGTCCCTCTTGCCCCAAAGCTGTGACACGGCATCCCCCCACGATATAGTGTCCATGGGCGCGATCATACGTTGCAATGGCTTGCATAGCGGGTTCAAGTAATGAGGGGGATTTTTGATCAATCAAAACACCATCTTGCAAAATATAGACCGGAAAAAAAGTCCCTTTCTGGTCATCATCTTTGAGAGCCCAGACAAGTTTTGCGACCTCGCGTGCCGCCCCGGGCTCTCCTTCTGCCAAGGAGCCTGGAACTTGTCCTAACAGTTCTGGATCATCCTCATATGTCACCCATTTCTTTTGCAACTTTACACCGATTTCCACGCGCCCCATCATGGAAATATTCTCCAAGACAGCATTTGAGACGGGAAAGATATCGCCTGCGATATAAATCTTGCCCTCCGTTAAGGTAACGGTTTTTGTGTCTTTATTGACAAAGGCATCTGCTCGTTCAACGCGGTCTCCTTCTTGTGCCACAAGGCGCCCCAAACGGTCATGACGCCCCCTTATGATGGTTTGCATTTCATTGAGTTCACCACCTTGAAGAAAAGAGCGCCTGCCATAAAACACCACGCTTTGTTGTTCATCTTTGCCTACCGATCTATCAATTGCAAAGGGTAGTCCGCTTTCATGTTTCATGTTAAAACCTCAATAAAATCTTGAATTGTTCGCGAACATCAGCACGCAAAGGAATGTTGATGGGTGTTTTGAGAATTTCTACACCGCCACGTAGTTCATCAGCCCCTAACCAAAGTTTACCAAGGGGTGTTTGTTCTACGAGAGAGCCATGAACGAGGAGGGGAACAGAGGCAGCTTGTTTGTTCTCAACATCCTCAAAATCTGTGCGGGCTGCAAGAAACAACATTGTCCCTGTTGGAGAAGGATTAAATCTGTTGCCGCAATGGCTGTAAACACCCTCGACCGCTTGTTCGACAGGCTGTACAGCATAGCATCTTCGATAGCCAATCAGAGTGTTATCGAGATCTCTTAAAGCCAAATAAAGGGGACGGTTTTGGAACCACTTTGCTATGAGTATATCGCGTTCGTGTTTTTTGACCGAACACCAGGGGAAATTTGCCAACTCCCAAGGGTAATCGATTTGGTTCCAGCTTAACTCCTCATCCACATCATCAATCCAGTTGCCAATGAGTTTGCCTTCTTCTTTTGTGAGCGTGTGTTTGATTTGTGTTGTGCGTCCAAAGGAAAACAGTGTGTCACGAGCTGTTAAGCGCACGCCACTTTCAAAATCCAGCATGCTGTCATCAAGGTGTGACATATCGCCTTCTGTGGCTTCCACATCATAACCATAGGTGCTACGGCGAAAATCAGAGCGAAAGCTTTTGGAAAGGTCGACAATGGCTTCAATGGCTTCAAGGCTGCTTTGTTCAGGCAATTGATCAAAATCAAGTTGAAAGGAATTCCACCATGCACGCCCTGACCATGCGGGTGTAAAGCGTGCAGAAAGCTCTAACCATTTAAGTCCCAATTCAATGGCTGCAACAGAGCCACGCAAGCGCTGCCATGCAAGCCCTTGGTCAATCAGATCATAGAGGTTTGGAACATAAGGCGTGAGTTCACCAAGTCCATATTCTTCAATCAACCATGGCAAAAAGCGGGGAGGGCGTGTGATCAGTTTTGCACGTGAAATCCCCAAAACAGCTCCATCAACATCTTGATGAAAGTCGCAAGCATCGGCAAGGCGTTTCTCAAATTCTGTTGCATGTGAGGGGAGCAGCGAGCCAACCATTAGCGCGCCCGCCCTTTAAAGTTTAAGGTGATTTTGCCAATCGATAAGATTTCTTCATCACAAACCACACTGTCCTTTGTTGGTGCAATGGCAATCACTTTCTGGACACCAGGAATCATCAGTTTTGAAACCCACCACGAGAGGCTTAATTCGCGACCAATGGCTTGTTCTTGTTTCCAAGCCGTGCGTAAATTTGCCTCCATTGTCGTGAGAATTTTCAAAGATGCTTCTGGGAGCAGCCAAACATCGGCTTCTAAGTCCAGCACTTTTTTGACAGCAGCATGCACAATAATGGTATCATTGGTCATGATGATATTTTTTCTGTGAAGAGCTTGTGAAACTGTTTGTAAGAGATCTTCAGAGGCTGTCCCTTCTTCATTGTTGCCAAAAATAGCAACATAGATGGTTGGATCTTTGCCTTTACGATAGATAATGGCATCTTTCACTCGACTATCGGCTGTTAAGGCGATAAGCTTGTAATAGGGTTCTGTTCCACTTCCATTTCCCCCACGGGCATGAAGCTGTACGCGTTCACGATACCTCTCATCACTCTCACCCTCTATGCGGGCAATACCATGCCAGTTTCCCAAAGCATCAAGGGATTCACCGGTGGCAAAATCAAGAATATTATTGCGTGCTGCCTCGTTAATACGCTGTCTTAAAAGCAGTTCTCGATAGCTAAAAGCCTCTATGACTTTTACGGCTGGATCACTTTCCAAAAATGTATATTCAGGTAAAAGCTCTTTTAAATGGGTCAGAACAGCAGCGCGGATTTCCTCAAAAGAAAGTTCTGTAATAATTTCCGGTTTTGCAAGCGCTCTACTCATTGTATCAATAATCCTTCCATGGTGATGGGCTTTCCTGATGGCAAATACATGCCCTCAAAAGACAGAGAAACTTGTCCGGTTCCAAGCATTTTAAAATCAATCTTTTTGAGCTTAAAACGTGGTTCCCACTTGTCTAAAGCTTCAGCAACGGCGGCATAAAGAGCAATAGAAAAGCTGCTGTTAACCGGTGCATCAATGAGTTCTGCAATGCGTGAACCATAATCACGTCGCATCACCCGTGTGCCAATGCGTGTTGATAAGATATCAATAATCGACTGCCGCAAATGCTCTATGCCAACCAATGGCTTTCCTGTTGTGCGGTCCATTCCACTGTTCAATTTGGACCTCCTGTCATGGAGCCACCAGGGGAAACACCTCCATGAACATGGCTGTTTCCAATATTGGTGCCATTATGCTTTAAATCACTAGAATGGATGGAAACACCCTCACTTGAATGAAGAGCAATGCCATCATCCGAATGGAGTGAAACACTTCCACCTGCTTTCAGGGCAATGTTTTTTTCTGCACTTAAACTCAGGTCACCTTGTGAAATAATTTTGATGCCCTCTGCGGCTTGCAGTTCTAACTTTTTACCATCCCCTTTTATCGATACGCCATCAGAAATCGTGAGACTAAACTTTCCTCCTGATGTGAGGTGAAGGGCATAGCTGTTTTGTTCATCGTCATACTCAATGGTGGTTCCATCTGGATAAAGTGTCTTATGAAGATTGCCTTTATCGGCTGCTTGGTTTGCATCGGTATGAATAGAGCCAACAATCACCCCTTGTGATAAATCGCCTGATGATGAAACAACAACCACTTGTTCTCCAACATCGCGCCCTTCATAAGAGCGTGTTTTACCAGCACGGGCTTGGGTATCTGGAATCCAATCACTGACAAGATTTCCAGTTTTTACTCGATAGCGTGCGTTTTTATGGTCAACATGGCTAATTTTCCCTACCACAACCATATTGGCTACACGTCTCTTTAAATCGGTGATCTCTTTATCGCGTCGCTCTAACATGGTCACCTTCAATTTTATGGTATTTGTCTTTGTTTCCCATACCTGTTTCGGGTTTAAAACCGACAAGGGGTTCAACAACTCCTACGGTTGCCTTTCCTTCATCAGGGCAGGGGATATTGGTTATGTGCGTCACGTCAAAGGTTAAAATTGCACCATGGAGTGCTAGGGAACCATTATCACCAAAGGCAAAAGCAATATTTTGTAAGCGGCATGTCTCAACGGTGTTGTTAAGATTGGGATTGGCATAGAAAATCTCTTCAACTTCCCATGCTAATTGGTCAACAAAACGTGCGCCATCTTCACATGTTGCATAGCATTCAACATCTACTGTTAAAACACGCCGCCTTAAGCCAAAATCATGTCCATCTTCAATGGTTTCACTTTGCGTTGAGATATTAATAGCTGGCATTGTTTCAATAAATAAATTGAAGTCACGCATATTGAAAACATTGTCACCAGCCACTGTTTTTGCTGCCTTTATTAACGCAACAAATGTTTCTCTTATCGTCTCGCGGGGGTGCATGGGGGGGCTCCTGTTCAATTAAGTGTATAAAATGATTGACTAGGATTAATAATGATACTATTATTGATTATGAGTAATAAAGTTGCAAAAATAATCAGCTTGATGAAAGCATCACCAAAAAACATCAAGTTCTCAGATTTGTTGGCTGTATGTGTCTATTTCTTTGGAGAACCAAGGAACAATCGTACAAGCCACTTTGTTTTTAAAACACCGTGGCTTGGTGATCCTCGTGTGAATATTCAAAAAGATTCTGGCAATAAGACAAAAGTCTATCAGGTTAAGCAAGTCTTACAAGCGATAGAAAGGATGAAACATGAACAATAATCATTATACATATCGTGTTTTGTGGTCGCAAGAAGATGAGGAATATGTCGGATTATGTGCAGAATTCCCATCCCTTTCATGGTTAGACGCTCAAGCAGAGAAAGCTTTAAAAGGCATTATGGATCTCGTTTCAGAGGTTGTTGAGGATATGCAACACAACGGAGAAGAGGTTCCCGTGCCTTTGTCACATGGTAAATATAGTGGTAAGTTTCAATTAAGAATTCCACCAGAACTTCATAGAAAACTCGCAATTCAAGCCGCCGAAAATGGTGTAAGTTTAAATAGATATATTTCTTCTAAACTTTAAAGCTTTTAAAGGCGGCTTATACGCACCAAAAAAAGATTAATTTTTATGGAAACCTCTCAATTAAAACAAATACCCGTTTTCAAGACGGATGAGGAAGTAGAGAACTTTGTTGATACTGCCGATCTCACGGATTATGATTTAACTGGTTTTAAACCCATTTATTTCGAATTTTTACCTAAAGAAGCCTCTTAGCCACCTCCCCATTTTGGAGAACGGGGAGGGGATTTCTGTTTTTTGAACTTAAGCAACCTTTTTAATAGGGTTATCCAAATCTGGTTCGTAAGCGCGCAACAAAGAATCCATGCTATGCGGTAACTCTGAATCGCCAAAATCTGTTAGAACTGTTAAGATTTTAAGTATACTTGGCATCTCATCTTGAAGTTTTAAAATCAAAGCTTTTTCTATTACACTCATAGTATCAACCAGAGCAGTACAATCTTTATCATTCATATTTTCATGTTTAGAAAATTGAGATAATGCCATCCACAAATCGCATAAGAAGTTGGTGTCTATCTTCATTGTACACCCCCAAAGATTTGCTCTCTTAAGCATGCCAATCCTCTGGAGGTGATTTTCGTTGAAGGGAGCACCTTTTCTGTACCATCCGGTCTTTGAATGGTGATAGCAGGGCAATCCATAAAGCCTTTCTTGATCTTGTCCTGATAAGGTAACAGAGGCGCCCCTGGAGCTCGTCGATAGACCCAGTCATGTTTGCGCAAGTAATCGGTTAAGTCCTTTGGTCGCACCTCCAACATCTTCGCCGCTTCAATTAAACCAAACAGACCATCAGAACGTTTTAACCCTTCCAAAGCCTCTGCTTTTGGTGCTAATTCTGCAATAACATGGTCTTTTTGCTCGATTTGACTTTGTAGGTGATTCAAGACACCAAGTAATGCTTCGGGTTTGGAGTAATCAACTTGTGGAGGGGCTATCTGTGGTGTTGCTACTTGTTTTAACCGTCTTTCACATTCGATAAAGTATAAACGAGCTTCTCTACCTTTCTTATTATTTTCAAGCATAGAGAGCTCTTTGGCTACGCTTAAAGTCAGATGATAATCTTTACGATTGTGACCACCTCTGCCTTTGCTCCCCAAAATCGGGGAGCAAACAAAATCTTGATTTTCTAATAAATTATATTTGTTGATACGGTCAGTAATCCAAGTAGAGAAATCTTTTCCTATTTCCAAAAACGTATGTAATTCACGTGCATTTACCGTCTGAACAGTGTCGCCACCAATACTGGTTTGATATATGTCGATTAAATATTGTGCCATGATTTGGCTCCTATGTGCTTAAAGGTTTTTCATTGACACTCTATGAAGAGCGCCGGGTGCTGAAAAACACGGCACATAGCCCGTCGTTATGCCTTTCCCATAAGGGTATTGTATAGCATAACCACACCCGACGATATTATTATATGCCTGTAGCATATAATGAGTCAAAGCTTTTAATTGGCGGTGAAAAGACTGTTTCGGCAATCTATCCGCTATGTGTTTAAGGTGTTTTTCAAGCACCTGATTCGACAATAGACATAATGTTGACATGTTGTCAAACAAAAAATTAAAATATTGACGAGCTTCATGTCCTTTATCATTACGTTCGATCATGGAAAGGTGTTTAGCCATGTCTAAGGTAATGTGGTATTCTTTTACTTTTCCACCGTTTTCTAAATTTTTAGAAAGCGTTATAAAGTTTATGTTTTCCAAAAACTTACATTCTTTAATGCGATTTTTAATCCAGTCATTAAAGCGGGCTTTTATCTCTAAAAATGCATGCAATTCGCGTGCATTGACTGTTTGAACAATCTCTTGTCCAATTGCTTGTTCTGATATTTTAATGAGAGTCATTGTAAACTCCTTGTGGGTTAGATGTTTGTTAATGACACTCGAAAAGAGTGCCGGGTGCTAACAAACACGGCCACAAGCCCGTCGCTATGCTTTTCCCATTAAGGGTATTTTATGGCATAGCTACACCCGACAAGCCATTTATATGCTATACGCATATAATGAGTCAAAGCCTTTAATGCGCGGAGAAAAGATTGTGTCGGCAATCTACCCGCTTGTGGATTCAAGGTGTTTGTTAGGCCCCTGATTCGATTATTCATATTGTCGCCACATTGTCAAGCAGTAATATTACATTTTTCTCAATTATATAAGTACGTCTTTACTTCATTTGTCGACTCGCTTTAGATTTTCCGCTTCACTTTTTTATTTATAGCGGAGGGGAAAATAATGCTTGATACACTTAATATAATTGCGATGATCGTGTGCTTGTTATCATTGCCAATGATGATTGTCGGACTCGTTTTAGTATGTATAAAGAAATGGCGGAAAAACGGACTAAAAACTCTTGGTATTGGAGTTCTATTATTTATCAGCTCTGCAATAGTAGGTGCTTCTGTACACAAAGACAAACCAGATCAAGTTGCACACAATAATGAAATTGTTTCTTCTTCCTCAACTTCGTCAATAGATGTTAGCTCTCAAGATGAAAGCATGACTCAGGTACCAGCTGAGAGTATTGATAAACAAATCACCTCCATTCAAGACAATAAATCAGATGAAAATGATGGATTAGGCTTTTGGGGATGGTTTTGGTTAATTTTCTTTGCGTTTTTTGCATTTTCCATTTTCGCTTATTGGCAAGATAAACGCAAAAAACGTTTTGAAGAGAAAGTTCCAGAACAGGTTTCAATGTCGCTCCCTCCTGCACATCCTTCTTCTTATTTCTCAGTCGTTAATAAAACATCTCCGGCATTTAAAAACGAACGATTGGAAAAGGGGATCAAGATTTTTCTCCTTTGTGCTCTATTGATTGGGGGCGTAGTAGCAATAATAAGTATTTCACCATGGTTATTAGTAGCCACTATTATTGTTTTACTTTTGGGGGTCGCTGTCCATTCTGAAAATAAAAAAGTAAAGCTTTTTGAAGAACAAGTTGCGATGTTGCAACCAGACATTCCTCCCTCTAATTTTGAGGAAGGATGTAAAATGCTTCAAGAACTTGACGCAAGTGAGTATGATTATCGTTTAGCACGCAATGAAAAACTGTTGGGAGTTCAAGAACGCGTTTCCTTTGATATTAGTAAAAAGACCAGACTTTTGGGACGTCTTTTGGTTACAGATAAAGCTATTGTATTTGAAAGTCCCGAAAGGAATGAAAGGACTACTTGGACACGAATTGCATCAGTAGCTATAACATACAAAGGATGCCAAATCAGTCGCCGTACCGGTGTTCCACTGAATTACCAATTCACTGCTTTTTCAAGTCCAAGGTTTACAGCAGTAATTCGAACGCTTGGATAGCCTTATTGATTTTAAACACACCAAACAAAGATACCTCATTGTTTTTGCTCCCGTAAAATAAGTTTATACATACCGGATTCTGAAGCTTGGACATCTGAGACAATGAAGTATTCTTGAGAGGCGTCTTCAGTGTTTTCAGGCGCCATCACAACAACGCTATCTTGAGGTTTTGGTGGTATTCCCCCGATATCATTGATACAAAGATCAAGTTCCTTTTTTGCGATTGTGGTGGGGATTCTGCCACCAGCCTCCGATTCCGAATGTTTAATGGTGTAAATCGCTGTAATTTGAAACGATTGTTGATTATCCTTTCGCGTGTAGATGACGGGTTGCCCAAAGGTGTTGCGCACGTCTTGAATCATTTTATGAAGCAACCCATGCCATCGCATGTTATTTTCCTCCACTGACCGCTTTAAAGAGCATTTCAGGACGCGTGCAAATATAAAGCGGATAGCTATAGACCTCCGGTTTTACCCATGCATTACGGTCGTTATCAACGATCAACATGGTGTAGAGAGGTTTTCCAACCGTGTTGGCAAAATCCAAACTTTCTCCTGGTGCAAAGGTTTTTTGAAACACTCCCGGTGCATTGGCAGGCAAGAATTGACATTCATCAGGCTTAATGCCTATGGCGCGCTTTGTTCCAGCCTTCGCACTCACATTATAGTTGTGAATGCTCCGGTAATTAATGAAAGTGACGCCCGCAAAGTCAAAACTGCCAAAGCTCCCAGAGCCAATCGCACTTGGTGTTGCAACACCTCCAGCACTATTTAAAGTTTGTGCAAGAGCTGTGTTGAGATAAGTCTCACGAATTGTTTTATGGTTTTTCAATTTGGAGAAAAATTCATTTCCACAAAGCCCAATAATGCGTGAACGATCAGAAAATGCTCCCTTTGAAGCTTCAATCATTTTCATAATGACTTGATCAACATGATCCGCAACATTTGTTGTTTCATTATTGAGTTTAAAATCAATCGGCTTTGGTGGTGCGATTTCCCATTCCTTGTACCAATCGACAATAACAGAGCCATCGGCATCAAGCACAACACCCTGGACAGCGCCAAGTTGCATGTTTTCCCATGTCAATTCGATTTCAGAAATCAGTTTCTTTTGTTTTCTGGCAATATATTTCATTGCCGTCTCTAACTGGTCTTCTGTACCAAATTCCCGTCGGTTCTGGATTTCCTCTGATTTCACCGTATCACTTTTGGCAATACGTGTTGTTTTGAAAAAGCGGAGATTCCGCCCATCTCTATCACCTTCAACCAAGGGGGCGCCACGTTCACTGGTTTGAATCAAGGACAATGTATTGTCACGTCTTTCAATACCAACCACTGTGGTGCTTGTTTCCACTTCCTCAAAAAGATTAAGAGAACTAATGAGACCCGGTTGAAACTCATAGTTTTCAATCGCTTTCATCATTGTGGTGGCAGAGAAAGCATCATGTTTAAAAAAATTCATATCCATGTGCGCATTCTCCTATCGAAATAGAATGTTGTTATGGTCTTCTAAAAACTGAATGGCATCTTTCTTCTGATCGTCTGTGATGGCATCTGGCCATAGCAGTTCAGAAGCTTTTACGGTGCATAAGCGTGCTGTAATCACCGCGCGTTGATCTGCCTCTGTTGCATCAACAGTGGCAAAAGAAATCCCAACAGGTCTTGTACTGCCATCTGATGCTGATGGATTAAGAGGAACATATTTTCCTGTTGCCATTATTTTTCCCATAACAGTGCCGGCTTCAATGAATGCTCCTGATGCAAATATCACTTCTTCATTGGACATATCCGGATCGTAGGGTCCAAGATAAGCACCATTGCGTACGTCTTCATAAAAAACTTGACTCATTTTATTGCCCTCCAAGCTGTTTCCCATTTTGCATGAATTTTTTCCTTGCTCGTCCCATCCCTATGAGGAGCTGTGGTTGATAGTTTTAAAGATGCGCTTTTCGAGACAGCGGCGGTTAAAACAACATTTTTTGCTTTCTCAACACTCATGCCGCTTTTAATGGCTTTTGCTGCATCAAAAGAAACGCCTAAGCGCTTTGCTTGCCTTTCAAGGTTTGTCAGTGCCTCGCCACGTTTTCTTTCCTTTTCAAGAGCAGCTTTTACGCTTTCCTGTTTATCTTCGTCCTCATCTTCGTCTTCGTCGAAGTCTTCATCAATGTCGCTCTTGTTTTCGTCCTCTTCGTCTTCGTTGATGACGTCGACAACTTTTTCATCATCATCTTCTTCGGCGCGGTATTGTGTGCGTGCCATGTGTTTTGTCCTTCTTTTGTTGCTGTTGGGGTTTGTGATATGGAATCCGTTAAGGCTTCCAAAGCTTGCGCAAGGGTGCCCTGCGCATCTGCTAATCCAAGCTCTAAAGCTTGGATGCCTATAAAAGTTTCTGCTTTTGTGTCACGAATTGCGTCCGCACTCAGAGGTCTGTTTTTTGCAACCCAATCGACAAACATCTCGTAGAGCAGGGCACAATCGGCTTGCATTTTTATCTGTGCTGTATCGCTCAAGGGTTCGTGAGAATTGCCATGCGTTTTGTGATCACCTTCAAAAACAAAGGTCCATTTAAGTCCCTGTTTCTCATCTGCAAGAGATTGGTCAAGATGGGCGCAAACAACCCCAATGGAACCCACAACACCTGTGCGTGCAATCCATATTTGAGAAGCTGCACAAGCAATGGCATAAGCTGCCGAACAAGCAAATTCATTGGCATGCGCCCAAATGGGCTTGGCATATTGTTTTGAAAGGGTTTGAAACTCTTCAACCAAATCAAAGATGCCACCGGCTTCTCCACCACCACTATCAATATCAAGTAAGACAGCATTCACATCAGGCTGTGCAATGGCTTCACGAAAAGAAGCCCTTAAACCTTCATAAGAAGTCAAGCCCGATAAAGCTCCAAGCCATGCGCTACGGCGTACAAGTGTGCCATGAACCGGTATGATGGCAATATTGTTTTGGACCACGTAAGTTTCTGGTGGTCTGAAAGCTTCTGTATTACCTTGCGAATAAGCTTCAATGGGAAACTTTTCACCTGCAAAAAGGCGTGGTGCAAGAGCATTAAGGATGATATCAAGCTTTGTGGAGGCAAGCATGTGTGGAACCACAAAAAGCCGTGATGCCAAAAACGGCATGTCGAGATTATTCACCATTTTTGTGTGCCTCGCTGCCTTGGTTGCTTTCATAAGTCTCTGAAGGGTCTGAATCTGTGGTATCAATTATTTGATTGTCACCAGAGGATGCCGCCATATCCGTATCAAAAGATAAACCGCGTGCACGAGCATCTGTGTGTTCTTCCTCAAGTTCGGCATGAATGCTGTCGATATCAAAGCCGCGCTCGGCCAGTGCCATGCGTCGTGTTTTCAAGCCTGCACGGATTTCTTCTTTTTCTGCCGAAATATCCTTGTTTGGATCAATCATTTCAAGGGGTGGTGCAAAGCTTTCACATTGAAGCCATGGCAAGGGATTTTCTTCCCATCCGGGTAAGTGAACGCGTCCAGAAAGTACTGCCATTTCAACAAAACGTTCCCAAACAATGCGGTTAAACTGAAAGGCAATGATATGTTCACGCCATTGTTTGACATGCCGTCTAAACTGAATGATAGAAGTTCGCACATTGGAAAAATTACCGCGCGTAACGTCTCCAGTAACAACGGCATAAGGCATATTGAGAGCCGAGCAAATTTTTAAAATATTGCGAAATTGGAAAGCCTCATAAGAACCTCCAACCTCAACAGGGGTTGAAAATGTAATTTGTTTTTCGCCATCCACCATGTTGACCGAGCCAGGGTAAATTTTATCCACGTCAGCTGCCTCTTCAGGCTTCTTTGGGAGCCTCGTTTGTTCACGATTCTCCTCTAATGCCGCATCATGAGATTCCTTTCCTGTAATAAACACTGCAAAAAGAGCCGCTGTCCTTTTTCGATCAAGTTCTGCATCGTCATAGGATTCGAGTTGAAAGATCTTTGTCATAGAGCGCGTTATTTTGGGAGAACCGCGTAATTGTCCTGCGATACGGCGCTCTTTGATATGAAGGACCATTTCAGCAGGCACACGTATGCGGTCTTGGCTCTTAAAGGCTCTGTTTGCAGGGCAATCATCATAGGGATGATGTTCCCAGAAATGATAAGCAACACGCTTGCCACTTGCATTAAACTCAATCCCCATACGAATGTAATTGCCTTCAGTTTCAGCAGGTCCATTGTAGGTAAGGTCCAGCATTTCGGTGGGATAAATTTGCAATTGAAACGGCACACCAGAGCGCCCATAAAGGTCAACATAATGCAGCCTGACAAAACATTCTCCGGTTAAAAAAACCTCTCGTGCAATCGTTGCTTGTAGACCATAAAAGTTGGCATCTTCATCGTAGTCTGCTTCATCAACCCATTGCCACCATAAGTCTAAAAGCTTTTTCTTTTCTTCTTGAAAACCTTCAATACGAGGATAAGGTTTAATCCCATCACTCACAGCCGCAGAGACCCATTCCTCCGTTGCAGATCCATAAAGAGATTCATTGTCATAAAGCCATCTTGAACGGGCAACAATGGTATCACCGCATTCTTCAATTGCTTTATTGATATGTTTTTTTGCGGGATCAAAACCACCCATGCGACGGCTTTTGCTTGCAGCTTCAAAAGGCGGATTATGTTGACGAGAAATTGTAAAAAAGCCTGTGAGTTTATTGAAAAAGCCAGCCATTAATAGCCCCTAGAGATATTTAAATAAAAAACACGTGAACCTTTGCGTCCTTCAAGGTCCGCTATTTGCGTATTGATCATTTCAAGAGCTCTGCGCAGTTCCTCAACAGAGCGGTTGCTGACTTGCTTATCGCCGTGACGCACTGATTGCGCTCCCGAATAAAGAGCCTCTTCAATTTGTTCTCGCCGCCTTTTTAAACTTTCCAGTCTGTCAGTTTTGCTGTTTACTTGGTTCAAGTCTGTGCGCATAAATTACCTCCAGTCCCCTCGCATATAAGGACTTATCACTGTTCTGAATGGCTTCTTTTTAGGCTGTGTTGTCTGAGATCTTCTTGGAGAAGGAGAGGGAGGATGTTCTGATGTTGGCTGCTCTAAAGCACCTTCAATTTTAAGTTTTTCCAAACGCTCTTCTAAGATATCGACTTCTCGATTAAGGTTTATTCCTGCCGAAATCAGACCTTGTAAAGCAGCATAAGCATAGACTCTACAGTCCAAGGCTTCATTTCTTGCCTTTTCACTTTTTTGCCATTCAATACGCTTGAAACCTTTAAAATATTTAATGACTTTTCTTTCAGCGGTTAGCTGGTCAAAATATTCCTGGTCAAGGCTTTTATGAAAGTGTGTTGCACCAGCCCCCGTTGCTTCAGGACCCGATTTCTTAAACCGTGCTGTAATGATATCTTTCGCTGCATCAACCCCAACAATATAAAGATTAATCTGTCCTTTATTGTTTTTGCTTGGTCGGCGTGGCCATACCGCACGCCATCCCGCCTGTCCTTTAATCCCCCAGATACGCCGCCCCTCACGCGGGCGTACATAATTATAAACCGCCTGTGTGTGTCCACCACCGGTATCAATACAAGCCGCTGTTATCCTAATCCCCTCTTTATAGCCTGGATGTGGCCAGCGCTTTGCAAGATATTCATCCAATTGGTCCCACACTTCAAAAGAAGAGGGATCACCAAGGATAACTTGATAATCAATATGCCAACTTTCTTCACTACGCCCCCATCCCACCACTTCAAGCTCTAAACGGTCATTTTGCACATCAATGCCTGCTGTCAACACGACGGCTTGTTCTGGTGCAAGGGGATACTCTTCGCGTTTTGCATAGAGGCTGTCTGGATCAACAACTTCGCCTGTTCTGTCCTCCCATGGCTCTCCAAGCACTGTATTGACAAAAGGCTGTAGAAGAGCTGGATCATCCTTGGCATTTAAAAACTCTCTTGCGCATTCCCCCCATGTAAGCCAAGGAGAATAAAGTGCCGAAATATGATAAGAACGCAAATTGGGTCTGCTTGACTCACTGGTTGGGACCCAGCATGCACCTCTTTCTTCACACATGAGATCTGTTTTTCGGTGCTCGGCATGTTCATGACCACAATGCGTACAAACAAAAACAGCTTTTTCAGGGGCGCCTTTTGGCCATTTAATTTGTGACCAAACAATGGGTTGTAAAACACCACACGCATCACAAGGGACGTTGTAATATCGCTGGTCTCCTAGCACAAAATCCTTAGCAATACGGCTTGTGTCACGGTGGGTGGGTGTAGACAATTTAAAAATCTTTCTCTGCACAAAGGTTGAAGTGCGCTTTTCTGCAATCATCACCGGATCACCTTCGTTATCGACACTGAGAGGATAAGCATCCACTTCATCCAAAATCAGATAACGAATAGGCATAGAACGCAAACCAGCCGCACTGTTTGCTCCTGTAAGCATCAATGCACCACCATCAAACTCTTTTGAAAACATGGTATTACCGCTGTCACGTGCTCGCGCTGGGGCAATGCGTTCACTTAAAACTGGGCTTGCCATAATCATGGGATCAAGCCGCGTCTTTGAAAGCTTCTTGGCTGTCTCAACCGTGGGCATGACATAAAGGGCAGGTCCAGGACTATAATGAATAGCATAACCACAGAAGTTCAATCCTGCCTCTGACATGCCAACCTGCGCTCCTTTCATGACAATGGTTGTTTCAATCGGTTTGTGAGAGGAAAGGTTATCCATGATTTCACGCAAATAGGGGGTGCGTTTTGTTCTCCACAATCCAGGTTCAGCACTTGCTACGGTGCTAAGGTATCTATTCTTGTCCGCCCATTGCGAAACCGTATACGGTGGGTCCGGTTGTCTTGCATCATTGGCATTGGCGAAAAATTCTTCGACTGCATTGTCATCCATTATTCGTTTCTTGCAAGTTCTCTAACTCTGGAGAATGAGGATCATGAAAAGGCACTGGAATATGAACCGCTTCAAGCAAAGCTTTTCGTATGTAATAATCAATGGCACCGATAAGGCTTGCTGCATCACATCCAACTTGTGCGGCAATGCTTGCCCCGAAACGATGAGGAAAGTTCAACATGGCATCACGGTGTGCTCTTCCAAACTCACGCGCTGCTCTCTTGACTTCTTCACGGTCAACGGTTGTTTCGCGTAAGCGTTCAAGGGCAATCTTTTCGCTTTCAAGGGCAACTTGCATTCGCTCCAGTTTAATTTCGTATTCATTGGCACCCTCTGTAGAGACTTGTTTGATCTTTGTTCGCGGTTGACCATCTGGTGCTAAAAATGGAGCTGGGCGCTTTGTTGGATTCTCATTCCAGATAGCTGTTGCAAGCGCTTCATTGACAGAACCATCTTCAAAAAGAGCCTGATCAAATTTTCCTGTTTTAAAACGAGAAACCACTGCATTCGGTGAAACACGCATCTTTTTGGCAAACGCACGAAGCGATAGACCTTCACGATGCTTCTTTGTCATTTCTACCTCTTTTGCTAAATATTTTTCAACATTCATCCTTTTCTTTAGATTAGTATCATGTTATGATACATAAAAGAACGAATGAAGGTGACTTGGTAATTGAATCTTTTGCGGATAAGCGGTGTAAAGATCTTTTAGAAGGCAATCCACCTAAAGGTTTTCCCACAACTCTCGTGCGTATAGTCCAACGAAAATTATTTATGCTGGATAAAGCAGTTGATCTCAAAGATTTACGCAGTCCTCCGGGTAATCGTTTAGAGGCATTGAAAGGAGAGCGTAAAGGTCAATATTCTATTCGTATTAATGACCAGTTTCGCATTTGTTTTGAGTGGCGTTCTAATGGTGCCTATGAAGTTGAAATCGTCGATTATCATTGATCCGTAGGAGGTCGAGATGAAAAATTATATTGCTATTCATCCCGGAGAAATTTTACGGGAAGAATATTTAAAAGAATATGCTCTCTCTGCTTATGCTCTTGCCAAAGCCTTGAATGTTCCACGCACTCGGATAGAACGGATTGTAGCAGAAAATAGTCGGATAACTCCTGATACAGCACTACGATTAGCCTCTTTTTTTGATACAACAGCTGAATTCTGGCTCAACATGCAAGCTGCTTACGATGTCAGTGTCTTACAAGCTGAAAAAGCAGATGAATTTTCCAAAATTAGTAAATTTGAATGTAGAGTTTAATGATCTTTCCACTTATAAGGTTTTACGACGTAACAGATAATTGACGATCCGGTATAATCGGGTCTATATTCCGGTATGCGAACGGATACACTTCAAGTCACATAAGGATTATTGGTTTTCAAAAAAAACTTTGAAACAAGATGTGGCTACACAAAAGAAGATTTGGAAGCCGTGGATTCTCTACCACTAACAGATGAAGAACTTGCACGCTTAAAACCAGCTAAAGAAGTTTTACCACCCTCCTTCTTTAAGTATGTAATAGAAGAGCGCTGTAAACGTGGGTGAAGTCTTAAAAAAGAAAGCGATTGTTAAGCCAAACGATCTCTCCACTTTAAAAATAATGCTTTACAGTTGAAATTAAACTTCAATTGTATTACATTGAAATACAGTTGAGAGAGGAGAAATCATCATGGCTACCAGTCGCATGGTTCAAGCACGTGTACCGGAAGAAATTCAAAATGTCGCTAGTCAAGTTATTCAAGCTTCAGGTTTGACAGTGAGTGATGTTGTGAGGGTATTGATGACTCGTATCGCGCAAGATAAAGCTATTCCATCTGTTTTGTTTCAACCCAATGCAGAAACCATAGCAGCTTTTGCTGAAGTTGATGAAGGCAACTTAAAAAAGTTTCATTCCGTAGACGAATTATTTGATGATCTTTATGCGGACGATTGAACGTACGACTATCTTCAAACGTGATTTCAAGCGTGAGATGAAAGGACAACATCGGCATCTTTTAGATACTGATTTACGCAAAGTCATCGCAGCATTAGCAAACGATCAACCTTTAGAGATACGGTACCGTGATCATGCATTGACTGGAAATTGGAGTAATTACCGAGATTGTCATATTCGACCTGATCTAGTGTTGATTTATCGCTTGATTGGTCAAGATAGGCTAGTTTTAGTGCGTCTTGGTTCTCATTCACAACTTGATCTTTAAATCACCTCCCCACCTTAAAGATGGGGAAGGGGATGTTTCATTTTAAGCAACCTTTTTAATAGGGTTATCCAAATCTGGTTCATAAGCGCGCAACAAAGAATCCATGCTATGTGGTAACTCTGAATCGCCAAAATCTGTTAGAACTGCTAAAATCTTAACAATATTCGGTACATCATCTTGGAGTTTTAAAACTAAAACCTTTTCTACCAGACTCATGATGTCAACCAGAGCTGTACACTCTTTTTCGTTGATATTTTCATCATTAGAAAACTGAAACAATGCCATCCACAAATCGCATAAGAAGTTGGTGTCTATCTTCATTGCACACCTCCATGGATTTGTTCTCTCAAACAAGCTAATCCTTTTGGTGTAATTTTTGTTGAAGGGAGCACCTTTTCTGTACCATCCGGTCTTTGAATGGTGATAGCAGGACAGTCCATAAAACCTTTCTTTATCTTATCTTGATAAGGTAACAGTGGGCCACTCGGAGCACGTCGATAGACCCAATCGTGTTTACGTAAGTAATCGGTTAAATCTTTTGGACGTACTTCAAGCATCTTCGCTGCTTCGATAAGACCGAACAGCCCATCCGAACGTTTTAAGCCTTCCAAAGCTTCTGCTTTTGGCGCTAATTCAGCAATCACATGATCTTTCTGCTCAATTTGGCTTTGTAGGTGATTCAAGACACCACGCAACACTTCGGGTTTAGAATAGTCAACTTGTGGTGTTTCTATCTGTAAAGTAGCTGCTTGTTTTAACCGTCTTTCACACTCAATAAAGTATAAACGAGCTTCTCTACCTTTCTTATTGTTCTCCACCATAGAAAGTTCTTTGGCTACATTTAAGGTGAGGTGATAATCTTTAGAGGGACGACCACCTTGGAGGTTTTCCCCAAAATTGGTGAAAACTAAATAATCCTGATTTTCTAATAAATTATATTTGTTGATGCGATCTTTAATCCAAGTAGAAAAATCTTTACCTACTTCTAAGAATGTATGTAACTCACGTGCATTTACTGTCTGAACGATATCACCATCAATCGTAGTTTTGTGTATGTCGATTAAATATTGTGCCATGATGTTGGCTCCTGTGTAGTTAAACGTTTTTGATTGACACTTCAAAAAGTGCCGGGTGCTCAAAAACACGGTACACAGTCCGTCGTTACGCTTTCCCCGCGAGGGTATTGTATAGCATAACCACACCCGACAAGCCATTTATATGCCACAAGCATATAATGAGTCAAAGCCTTTAATGTGCGGAGAAGAGATTGTTTCGGCAATCTACCCGCTGTGTATTTAAGGTGTTTTTGAGGCACCTGATTCGACAATAGACATAATACTGACATGTTGTCAAACAAAAAATTAAAATATTGACGAGCTTCATGTCCTTTATCATTACGTTCGATCATGGAAAGGTGTTTAGCCATGTCTAAGGTAATGTGGTATTCTTTAGAAGGACGCCCACCTGAACTTTCGCTCAAAAAAGAGCAAAAGTCATATCCTTCTTTAAATTTACAGTCTTGAATACGTCTGATAATCCAGTCTTTAAAGCTGGTTTTTACTTCTAAAAACGCATGCAAATCACGTGCGTTAACAGTTTGAACAGTTTCCTGTCCAACAGTTTGTTCCGATATCGGAATAAGAGTATTCATAATGAACTCCTATCGATTAGAGGTTTTTGATTGACACTTTAAAAGAGTGCCGGGCGCTCAAAAACACGGTCGATAGTCCGTCGTTACACTTTCCCCACAAAGGGTATTGTATAGCGTAACTACACCCGACAAATCTATTATACGCATGTAGCGTATAATGAGTCAAAGCCTTTAATGCACGGAAAAAAGATTGTGTCGGCAATCTATCCGCTATCGATTTAAGGTGTTTTTGAGGCACCTGATTCGACAATAGACATACTGACAGTACATTGTCAAATAAAAATTTAGCAAATCTACGTAAGTAATCGGTTAAATCCTTTGGTCGCACCTCTAACATCTTCGCGGCTTCGATAAGACCGAACAGCCCATCCGAACGTTTTAAACCTTCCAAAGCCTCTGCTTTTGGAGTCAATTCGGCAATGGTGTTATCCTTTTGCTCGATTTGGCTTTGCAAATGATTCAAGACACCAAGTAATGCTTCAGGTTTGGAGTAGTCAACTTGTGGTGTTTCTATCTGTAAAGTAGCTGCTTGTTTTAACCGTCTTTCACACTCAATAAAGTATAAACGAGCTTCTCTACCTTTCTTATTGTTCTCCACCATAGAAAGTTCTTTGGCTACACTTAAGGTGAGGTGATATTCTTTACGATTGTGACCACCTCTACCTTTGCTTCCCAAAATAGGGAAGCAAACAAAATCTTGATTTTCTAATAAATTGTATTTGTGGATACGTTCTGTAATCCAATCCGCAAATTTTTTACCTACTTCTAAGAATGTATGTAACTCACGTGCATTTACTGTCTGAACGATATCACCATCAATCGTAGTTTTGTGTATGTCGATTAAATATTGTGCCATGATGTTGGCTCCTGTGTAGTTTAGACGTTTCTTAATGACACTCCAAAAGAGTGCCGGGTGCTAAGAAACACGGTACACAGTCCGTCGTTATACTTTTCCCAAAAGGGTATTGTATAGCATAACCACACCCGACAAAATCATTATATGCGTTTAACCTACAACGAGTCAAAGCCTTTAATGCGCGGAAAAGAGATTGTTTCGGCAATCTATCCGCTGTGTATTCAAGGTGTTTCTTAGGCACCTGATTCGACAATAGACATAATACTGACATGTTGTCAAACAAAAAATTAAAATATTGACGAGCTTCATGTCCTTTATCATTACGTTCGATCATGGAAAGGTGTTTAGCCATGTCTAAGGTAATGTGGTATTCTTTTACCTTTCCACCGTTTTCTAAATTTTTAGAAAGCGTTATAAAGTTTATGTTTTCCAAAAACTTACATTCTTTAATGCGATTTTTAATCCAGTCTGCAAACTTTGATGTGATTCCCAAAAATGCATGCAAATCACGAGCATTGACGGTTTGAACAGTTTCCTGATCAATAACCTGTTCTGATATTTTAATGAGAGTCATTGTGAATCCCTAGTTGTTAGATGTTTTTCATTGACACTTTAAAAGAGTGCCGGGTGCTGAAAAACACGGCAACTAGTCCGTCGTTACACTTTTCCCATAAGGGTATTGTATAGTGTAACCACACCCGACAAACCTCTTTATACGCTATACGCATATAATGAGTCAAAATTTTAAATTTGCGGAAAAAAGATTGTTTCGGCAATCCATCCGCTAGTTGCTTAAGGCGTTTTTCAGGCACCTGATTCGACAATAGACATAACGTTACTATCTTGTCAAGTAGCAATGTAGTCTTTTTCTAAAAATAATCATAGATTGTACAGTGTGTATATGAGTGCACATTAAATTCGTTATTTATCAATGTGTTATGTGTACAATGTACAGTCAATTTGAAAATTCTGTCGCTAGCGATAGTTCGCGCTGGCCTGCCCCGCAACGAAGCCAACCCGCTGGGAAGTACCTTTTACATTGATTTTATTGACTTTTTTATGGAAAAAACAAAGCATAAGTGATAATCTATTTTTAAAATTGCAATAAGAATAGGTAATGCCTAAACTCATAAAGATATGGAATATAGAGATAAAGCTTGAGAACATGATCTAGCCTTTCTTGTTGGCAGCGTATTCTTGACGAGCAAGTTGTCTCTGTATGTTTTTGGTTAATCTTTCATTGGCATATTGTGCAATAGCACTTGCAATCTCTGGCTTTGACATCACTTTAGCAATTGAAGGTCCTTCTTGTTTTGCAATGGGGAATTGGTCTCCATCATCTCTTTGAAACACATTCCCTCCCATTTTCAAATCAACACGCTTTGGAAAACTGCCTCCCTTGATAAAACCATGGGTCAAGATTTGTTTCTTTCCAAACAGTGTGTAAGTCACGCCGTGTTTTGTTTCTTTTGCTTTAAAAAATTTAAGAGGCAAGGGAGTTCCAGAACCAATGAGATCTGTCTCAAGAAACCTTGCTGTCGCCTTTTCTTTAATATAAACACCTCTTCTTATACGCTTTATTTGGGCGGATGAGAGGTCGGCAACTTGCTTCTCAGTAAAGCGCTCGACTTGCTTTGCTGCGGTGTTTAGAGCATTCCGTAAAGCCCAATGAAGGCGTGGTGCTTGAAGATTGGTAAAGGTATCTTTTACCTGTTGAAGATACCATTTTTGGTGGATAATTAATTTCAACTTTTAAGCCTTTTTGGGGGTAGGTGTTGAAGGCTTGGAAGCTTTGGATGCTTTTGGTTTTTCGAGAGAGGTTTCCTCTGTTACTGTTTCAGATGATATTTGGTTGGGTTCTTTTTCTATTTGCTTAATCTGTTCAACTGCCTTGTCGGGTTTTATTTTTGTTTTGACGTCAACAAAAGGTTTAGCAGCATTGGCGCGCTTGAGACGAGCATAGACTTGATTAGAAATCTCCACAAATGGATTATTGGGAGTTGAAGTTTCAAAACGAACAGTGCTTTTATTATCGCCAACAACACACATTGGCTTGGTGATGATTGCTTTCATCTTCTCTCCTTTTGAGGCAATGAATTAATGACATTCTTGGTCACTTAATGGCTTTTGATATGTGCAAAATAGATTAGCCTGTTTTATCAATAAAAACAGTAAGTTAAGCCCTCTTGAAAGCTTAAGATTTTATCAAATTTTAGGGGATGTTTTTGAAATTTAGACGCAATACAACTAGGGACAGCATGATCATTAAATAAAATTTTTTACACATTGTCAATAGAAAAAATCTATATTTTGTATTTTTTATCTAAATATTTATAAATATTGAGCAGTATAGGAGAGAAAGGGAATGACAGGTCCAGAAATATTAGATGCCGTGTATATGATATCAATGATAGTTATATCATTCTTAACTATAGCGTTTTGTTTTCCTGCCACCTTTTGATTTTCATTAATATTTTGCAGATCATATGCAATTATACGCTTTTGCAAAAAAATCTAGAGTGAGAAATTTCTCCATATTGATGAGCTAAATATTAAGCTCGTGACGGGCTGCTGTTGCCAAAAAAGCAGATCTTGTTAACCCTCTCTCTTGTGCACAATTATCAATTGCACGCAAAAGCCCTCGTTCAATTGATATATTTGTACGTACGACTTCTGAATCATTTTCAATAAAAGGAACTTGTATTAAAAAAGCTCCTTCTGACAAAGCTTTTTTGACAGCTTTCTGTTGTATCACTTCTTCAAATTTTAAAGGAACAGGCACTGTATCCATATCTTCACAGTAAAGTTGCAAAGCTTCGGTTGCATTTATGATAAGATTTTCTTCTTCATCAGCAGCAGAGAATAGACCTTCAAAATCAGGAAATTGAACACCAAAAGCAGAATCCTCATCTTTATGAACAAGAGCAAAAAATCTTTTCATTCTTCTTCTCCTTTTTTAAACCAGCCTGCTTGTTGTGCAATAGAACGCGCTGTACCAATTGGAAGATTTTTTTTAGGATGTGGGACAATAACAACCTTACCATCTTTTTTAAATTTATGGTGCGAACCTTTTACTTTGACAAGTTTCAAAGCCATCGCGTTTTAATTTTGCAATTATCTTTCGGCTATTTTGTTCCATTCCCTAATCTCATAATGTGTATATATTTACACACTATACTTTTTCTTATTTTAAGTCAACGTTTTTAATAACCACAATGTTTCTGGAGAGCGTTAAGGACTATCCGCCAATGAAGGTACAAGGTATGGTAATTCTTGATCTTCACTAACAAGATACTGTAGCGCAGCATAAAAATTATGCTGTCTATATAGGTGTTGTGTTTCTTTTATTACCTCTTGCATATTCAAAAATTGTTTTGTTGCAAATTCAACCCATTTTTTTCTAGCTGCTTCATCAGAAGATGAGGGCATTTTATCATAAATTGCACTAGGCAATGTTTTTGCACAGAGGTAATCATTTCTCACTTCAAGATATTTTTGTGCAGCATCATATTGGTCTTGATTGATGTTGCCTTGTAGATAAAGCCGTCCGATATAAGTACCGGAAAGCGGATTTTTTGCTTCTTGTAAGGTTAAACAGAAGCGTTTGGCACGCATTTCAATTGCCAATTTATCGATAGGATCAAGAGGCATTTTTGTCCGTGAGATACGACCATTGGGTTCTCTGATACATCCATTAATACGAGGGCGTCCGCGTTTTGTCCGTTTTTTTCTTTTAGCCATATTTTTTCCATCAGAATGGGACGCCATCATTAAGAGCTGTGCTATGATCTTGAGCACCTGAGGCAATAGCATAATTTTGAGAAGTAATGGGTGAGGGGTGTTCAGATTGCTCTTTCTTTGCATCAAGTAAATGCAACTCGCCTTTATATTGTGGCAGGACAATCTCTGTTGTGTAACGGTCATGACCGTTTTTATCTTGCCATTTACGGGTTTGTAATTTGCCTTCTATGTAAACCTTTGAACCTTTGTGTAGATACTGAAGTGCTATTTTTGCAAAATGCGGATTAAAAACCACTACGGAATGCCATTCTGTTTTTTCTACTTTTTGGTACGTATTTTTATTCATATAGCTTTCAGAGGTTGCCATACGAAAATTGACCACCTCAGCACCAGAAGTTATCGTTTTGCTCTCAGGATCATCTCCTAAATAGCCAATTAACATCACTTTATTGAGCATGTTTTCACTTACCTTAAATTGTATTTAAATATGTAAAAAATCTTAGCATAATTTGGTTAATTTTTTCCATTATTTCAAATAGATATTATTGATTATTAACATATAACATTATGTTTTATATGACGAAATTAATAAATAATCGATTGACTAAATGCATTGTGTATCGTATCAAGTAACAAAAGGGGTCATATATGGCAATCGTTAGTTTCAAACATAAAGGGTTGAAGTTGTTTTTCGAAAGAGGAATTGTTAAAGGAATACAACCTGCACATGCTAAAAAATTAGCAAATATTTTAGTGATTTAGATACGACGATATTCGCTCCTGAACAAATGACTATTAAATCATACCGTCTCCACGAGCTTACAGGCGATTTAAAAGGCTATTGGTCAATGCGTGTTAATGCAAATTGGCGTGTTACTTTTCGTTTTATTGGAACAAATGTTGAACTTGTTGATTACCAAGATTACCATTAATTTTTGAGGTGTTATCATGATGTACAATCCCCCACACCCTGGTGGTATTTTGAAAGAAGAGTTGCTTGATGAACGAGGATTGACAATAACAGAGGCAGCAAATCGTCTCGGCGTTGCGCGTTTAACTTTATCACGTGTTTTGAATTGTCATGCAGCAATTAGCATTAATTTAGCTTTACGCTTAGAAATAGCTGGTTTAAACGACGCAGAATTTTGGCTTAAATTGCAACAAAAGCATGATTTATGGCAAGCTCGGCATAATAACCCCATGCCGGATATTTCGTCTTTAGAGCAAGTAAGCCATCCTTAGCAATTAAGACTTGGCTTGACCGTTTTTTCGCTTAAAACACATCAAATGTTTTTTGATAATTTTTTAATTTCTCTATTGATCTCGGCTATGAGGGGTTCATAATTTGAGAACACTTTTAGGTACCGCACCCCCATAAATCCACGCTTTTACTTGCGCTTTGGTGCTAAAGTCCGCATTCTCAGGTATTTTGTAATACTGACCGCCATCAAATTTTTCACACTCTCTTGTACCGTCTTCATATTCGTAGAGATTATAAAAATACTCAGCGGCTCCATCTCCCCACGGCACATATCCAACAGCGGTTGCAACAAATTTTTTTTGCATGGGCTGTTTACGGTTTTTTAAGAGCAAATGTTTTAAAATGGGCATGTTTTCATCCTATATTTTACCAATAGCGTTATTTGTCTCAAATTTGACCGTATGGTGCGTTTTATGTTCCTAATGTGGTTTGTATCAAAAAAGTTCTAAATCGCGCTGTACGGTGCCTTTTTGTTGATTTAAACGCATATCTAATCCAAAAAGATCAGCACTTTTCACTGAAAAGGATTTAACCCAATCTTCGGTTTTTCAAGCATTTGCATCAATTTATCCCATTTTTCAGCAGAAATAGGTTCTCCTTTCGGCTTAATCTCTGGTCTATCGAGTGAGGTAAATATCCCTTTAACAGTAGTTCGAATATCGTCTTCAAGCTTTTCACAGTAAAGCAAAAGATCAGCAGAAGCGGGCATAAATGTCGTCGACAAGCCTTCTGCTTTACCCTTCATCACATCCCTTGTTGCAGTTTTGATTGCCCAACGGCTTAAACCATCGAGAGAAAAAAGATAAGCAACAGCTGTGGCTTTTTCATCTTCTCCAGGTTGGCTTTTAAGTCCACCAGAAAGCATGAGAAACATAGCTTTTATTTCTTCCTCAGAAGCTTTTTCATCAAGCATTTGCAAAGCTTCATTACCCAACGAAATAATTCTCTTCGCTTCTGCAGGTGATGGCTTTTTGCCCGGTAGCCAATGGAATGGAGGGTTTTGCATCATCCTCGAACAAAAATTTGTACGGACTGTCTGCATTTTTGAAATCGGACATGTGTTGTGTAATTCTATAGGCACGACCGCGCTGTTGTCCTGTTTGGGAATTGGTTTGTGTTCCATAATTTTCTCCTTGTTTGTAATTTTTTGAATTTCTCACCCAGTTACGCCACGTTGCTTGCCAATCGATTTTGGTTGCATTTGCTCCAGCTTTTGAATGCCAGTAATCTCGAAACTTTGCGATTTCGACTTTGACACGCTCTGGAGGCAAGCCCTCTTCGATTGCAAAATCGTAATCGGGTTCGAAATCATCCGGTAATCGACAACCCCGATTAGCTTTTGACCGCTTGGCTTTCTTAGGAACGTTTTCTTGCTCGTGAATGGGAGGTTGGTTATCTGATGATGTTGCGATTTGATCTGATTGGCTCTCAACAGCATCAACCTCTGTTGGCTCTTCAACCAAATCCGTTGTTTGTAAATTTTCAGAACCAATTTCTTTTTTTGCTAAAACGATAGTTTTAGTTTTTTTATTATATATGTTATTGTTATTGTTAATGGCATCATTAAGCATTGCTTGTGCATTGCTAAAATCCCCACAAGCATCATGCTTAGCATCCTTAAGCATACCGTTAGCATCATGCTTAGCATTTTTAGCATCTTGATCATCACTCATTGTTTTTGCTTTATGATATTTTTCCCATTTTGCCTGCGCTGCTTTCTTTGCTCTCTCTGAAAACTTATTTAAATTTTCGTTTGAGTTATTGAGTTCTTCTTCAACATCTGAACTCCACAAACGTCCATCTTCTAAACAAATGATGTGTCCGGATCTAAATAAATAATCTAACGCCTTTTCAAATCTTTTTACTGTACAACAAGTAAAATGAGATAATATTCGTGCATCATTCAAAAGAGGTTCCCGCATGTGTAACATTCTTATCCGCAACTTCACATAAACATTGACTTCCATAGGTGGTAAATCAGAGAGTTTAAATAGCCACTGGTCTGTATTAAGTCTCGTCCAAGCCAATTTAGTTGACATATTTTACCTCCTTTTCTTCATTATTATTAAAGGTAAAATTATCTAACTCTTCACTGAGGTTATTGAGTTCCTCTTCAACATCGAGATTCCATAAACGACCATCTATCTCAATAAGTTTATCATTTCTCATGAGATATTCGACAATAGCTGCAAATTTTTTCTGCGAACAATGACAAACGCGTGCAAGCGTTTCAAAATCTGTTTTAAGTGGTTCTTTTTTTTCATACATGCAAACGAGAAGGGTTATATACACACCCCGTTGTTCAGATGTCATTCCATTTGTACCACTTATCCAGTCATACAAATAAAATCTTACCCATGGCATTGCATTAGACATGCGTACCCCCTTCTTTCATTAGATATAAAATTGCCAAAGCATCTGCTTCGTTGTCATCTTTAGGCGCGTGCCCTTTTGCACACACCGCTTTAATCATCTCTTCTTTTGAGGCATTGCCTTTTCCTGTCGTTTCTTTCTTAATCGTCCCAACGGGAATGCCTTCATAAGGAATTTGGTGATGTTCACACCACGCCGTTAAGGTTGCTAACAAGCCGCCATAAACATGCGCTGCATCCGTCCCTACATGACGGCGCACTTCTTCAAAATACACCGCATCAATTCTCCTTGCTGTCATCTTCATTTCAGTAAGCCATTGTTTAAAACGCAAATAACGCATCCCACCGCCTTCAAAGCGACGGGGCTGAAAATTCATGACGCCACTGAATATATGACCATCAGCACCGCATATAGCCCAGCCAGTCTTGCTACCTAGATCAAGACAGAGAATGGTTCGCGTGTTATTGATCATAATCCCCCCTTAGGCTCTACATATTTATATGCGTGCTATGACAGAGCGTGTTGTGATTGCTTGTCTTGAAAAAATGTTTTTGAAAAAGTATCCTCTCAACAATTCTAAAAAAGTGGGGAGGGGAAAGATGCAAGAATGGATAGTTGATAAGGTTGTATTCTTATTGCACCGGATAAATGATAGTGCTGTATTTTTGCTGCACTGGATAAGTGATAATCTTACGATTGCTCCTATCATTGCTACGATAGTTACTGGAATGGTGACACTTTTTGTGCAACAACGAAGCTTAAAAAAACAACTTAAAATCTTCCAACGACAAACTATAGCATCAGAAACCCAGACAGCTATTCTATTAGAAGATAAAAAAGCACGGGATTTGGGACCATATTTGAAATTGAAGGCAGTATTCTTCCCACAAAAATATGAAGGCACTTCACGCGTTAGGGTGAAATTGTGCATTATAAATCTTACTAAAGAAGATATAATGATAAGGAATATACGCATATCGAAAAAAAGTCCATTTAAGTTTGTTAAAAATGCTTGCCCTTTCGTTAGATGGCCATCTAAAACTTCAGCTGAACACCTCGTCATTAAAAGAACAACGCCCAAACTTATTGCGTTATGTCCCCAAAATATAAAATCAAATGCTTCATCAGAGTATGCTTTAAATTTTTTTATTATACGTGCTAAATGCTACACTTTTTTAGATTTCATAATTAGCTGCCGTAAGCCTAATTCCCGCAACATTGCAAATTTTACACTTGACCACACTTCGATTGTTAACCCAGAGGAAACATTCACTGTTCATTTTTGGGCCTCATATCCACGCTCAAAAGATACATATGATGAATTTGGCTCTGAATATTCCTTTTTGGCTGATAATCCTCATTTGTGGTTTTTTTGATGCCAAAATTAAAAGCATTCTCCTGCAAAAATAAAATCGATCAATCTTGGTTCTTCTTTTTTGTTAATTAAGCAAATGATTTTATTATTTAATTTATCAATTAGCTCCATTTGTGAAGCCAACTTTAATCTTTGTTCATACAGTGTCTTATTTTTTTGCTTAATTAAAGTGGATAGGTTTTCAAGTACTACTTGCTGTTGTTCAATTGACTTATCTCGCTCTGCAAGAGTGGCTTCATGCCATCTCATCCAACTATCAAATTTTGACTTATGCCATTCTTCTCGTTTTTTAAGAATTGTTGTGTGAGTTTCGTGTCGTTTCACAAGATCTTCTATGCTACAATCACGATCCGGTATCCGTCTAAATTCTTTCACCAATCTATCTCCATTCTTCATTTTCGAATTACAACCTATTAATCTACAAAGCTGCATATAGAGTTTCTTCAATATCCTGTTACTCATGATCTTTCTTCTTTAAGCCTGTGAATTATGCTGTGAGTGTTTGTTGTTGTCTGTAGAATTATTCATACAAATTGCCCCATCCGATGTTGTAAACTTCTCCGTTAAAGAAATCGTACTTTTTCCTTGTTCTGTTATTAGAAGAGAAACACCATGAGATTTATTCTCATACATATGAAGAAACCAATCTAGCGTAACCCAAGGTGGACCTTTGGATTCAGACAATTGGATAATTATGTTCCAATATTTTGGAGAAATACTATTGCGATCGCGCATTTTACGTGCAGCTTCATAGCTACAACCGATTTCCTTTGCAAATTGACCTATAGATCCCCAAGACTCAATCAAATTTTTGACATAAAAATTATTAACCATGATCAAAATAGTACATTACGTACAATTTAAAATCAAGACAAAATAGTACACAATGAATGAAAAAAATAGTGGATAATGTACGAATGAGTTATTTGCCAAAAGATAGACTTAAAATAGCACGTAAAAATGCTGGGTATGCAACACCGAGCGAGGCTGCGCGCGCTATATCAGCTCTTAATCAAAATACTCTAATTAGTCATGAAAATGGAAATCGTCCTGTTTCTCGACAAAAAGCCGAACTCTATGGACAAGTATTTAACGTCGATCCGGGATGGATTTTATATGGTGAATCTCCTCAAGAAAATCCTAGTCTTAATATAAGTATTCCTCTTATTTCATGGATTAGTGCTGGAGAGTTAAGCGGGCAAGATGGGATAATGGATTTTTCAGATTATCCTATGACAGAAGCTGTTAATCTTCCTGCCGGTGAATGGATTGCATTGCGTGTGGATGGTGCGTCCATGAATAAAATTAGTCCTCCAGATTCCATAATACTTGTAAATATGCGAGACAAAAAGCTTGTACCTAATGCCTGCTATGTAATTGCAGATGAAACTGGGCAAGCTACATATAAGCGATATAGACCAAATGATAATCCTCCTTTTCAGCCTGCTTCGTACGATAAAACAATAAAAGCTCCAAAACTTGAAGGTGCCATTTCTATAATAGGTCGTGTACGACGCACTATTCTTGACATGTAAGTACAATTAAGATTCTCTATTTAAGTTATCAATTAGATGCCATCAGCAAGTCATAGCAGATTATTGATTCTACAATAAACTGCATGCTTATTGATTCTTAAATTAGTCGATGATTCGTCATTTTTTATTTTTTTTGAAAAAAATAGTACATTTTGTACTTGACTGTATTTCATTCATATTGTACTAATATATCCATAAATTAACACAAACAATTGCCAAGGGGCGTTAGGGAGGGGAAATCATGGAAAAGCCAATTCTTATTCATTCCGATGAAATTTTATTAGTTGTGTATGATGATGATCAACACATTGGTCAGTCAGGACCACTTGATGCAAGCCAAGTTCAAGCAATTATTGATGAGGCAGAGGATGCAACACAAATTCTTCGCGTGAATCCTTCTGAGAAGAGTTGTGAAGATATCTCTGAAGAGATCGCAGAAGCATATGTAGAAGAAAATATTGAACGCCTCGATGCGGATAGTGAAGTCCATTACTTTATACGTGAAAGTGATGCCTACAATAGACTTTTAGATGATTTAGCAAAAGAAAAATATAATGATGAGATTTACGGTACTTATGAAGAGCAAAATAAATTGCGTCTTAGTGATGTCATTTAAATTCTAAGGGCGCGTGTAAAAGCGCCTTCTTTAATCTATCAATCCCATCAATATGAGGTCCGTAATGGAAAAGCTTATTGCTATTCAACAAAATACAATCAAACAGGAAACTGTTCAAACTATGTCTAGCCGTGAAATTGCAGAGTTATGCGGTAAAAGACATGGCCATGTAATGCGAGATATTCGTAAACTATTTAGCGAACTTAAAATCGACCTGAGTAATTTTGCTGGATTATACAAAGATTCAACAGGTCGTACTCTTCCTTGTTACCATCTTCCTAAACGTGAAGCTCTTATTGTCATTTTAGGTTACAACACTGTATTACGCGCAAAAATCATAGATTATTGGAAAAAATTAGAAGAGCAAGCAGCTAATCCTCAAATCGATTTTTCAAGCCCTGAAATACGAGCAGCTATCATGATGCATCTTAAAAATAAAATTAAACAGACTGCATAGGAGTTCATCATGAACACTCTCATAGAGATTAAAGAACAAGTCATTGGTCAGGATATTGTTCAAACTGTTAATGCACGTGATCTACACGCATTCTTAGAGGCAAAACGTGATTTTTCCAATTGGATTAAAGATCGTATTAGCAAATACAATTTTATAGAAGGACAAGATTTTATAAAAACACAAGATTTGCGCTCGCCAAATTTGGCGAACGCAAAATCTAGGGCTGTTATGGCAATTAATTATTATCTCACACTCGATAGAGCAAAAGAACTTTCTATGCTTGAGAACAATCAGAAAGGGAGAGAAGCACGTTTATACTTTATCGAATGTGAAAAGCGTGTAAAGCAAGCAATAACACCACAAATCGACTATTCAAGTCCAAAAGCTATGATTGGCTTTTTGAATTACCTACAAGGTCAAATAGATCAAAAAGACACCATCATTGAAGATTTAACACCAAAAGCCATTGGCTCTTGAAAGCTTACAGCGCCATGATGGGCTCTTCGGTCTTACAGAAGCTGCTAAAATACTCGAGATGCAACCAAAACAATTCATTCAATTTTTACAGCAAAAAGGTTGGGTTTACAGACGTGCAGCAGGTGGAAATTTGCTTCCGTATCAAGACAAAATCCAAAAGCAACTGATGGATTGTCCAACCATCACGCTTCAAACCGCAAGTGGAATAGAAAAAGTCATTCCTTGCGCAAAAATCACCACAAAAGGCATTGGTGTGTTGTCTGAAGAAATCAAAAAACAAAGCATGCATTAAAAGGCAATAAGCATGGAAAAGAAATACGAACTGACTGATGAAACCACCGATATTGTAAGTTGCCATACATTGTACCGCATTCGTGCTTTAAGAGATTTTGATGATGTTAAGGCTGGCGACCTTGGGGGCTTTATAGAAAATGAAAGCAATCTCTCTCATGATGGCAATTGCTGGGTCTATGATAATGCTTGTGTTACTTGGGGTTCAAAAATTTATGACAATGCAAAAATTTATAATAACGCCCGAGTATATGGTGGTGGTCGCATTTTTGAAAACGCACAGATTTACGGAAATGCAATTGTTTATCCCAATGCAAGAATTTATGGCGACGCAAAAATTTACGGAGATTCAGAGATCTGCGGAGAAAGTCGTATCACAACAAACGAGAAAAAATAAATCATGTATAAATATGAAATTAAACCTACCTTATGTGCACAGTTAGTTGTGAGAAATACTCACAATCTAGGTGAACTTTGTATCACTATCTCTGGGTATAAAGACGAGCCTTATGTAGATACCATAATTTCTGAAGACATAATGCATGATTTTTTAGGTGAGGATAATTTTAAAACAATGATGTCATCAAATGGCTTATTGGGATTTACATATTCATATGAATGCATAGCATTTATGTGTACTGGATTTAAAATGGTCCCCCCCTATGCTAACAAAATCCTTATTTCACTTATGTATCATAACTTACGCGCACATACAGCAATATTACAAACTGATGACATCATACAGCCTATAAAATCCAAACTCTAACAACCAAACCAACTTTTAACAGATGCGTGATTCACGCCACGGGGGAATTGCGCTTCAATGGAGGAAATCAAGATGAGTGAACTCAGTATCACGCAAACTGAATTAGTGGAAAAAACAAAAGATTGTGCAATCAAAGCAACGGCTATGGATCGCATTTTAACCAGAGCTTTAGAAAACGATGTCGATATGGACCGTCTCGAGCGTCTGATCGCATTGCGGGAAAAGGAAATAGAACGACAAAACTATCAAAGCTTTGTTGCTGACCTTTCCGCTATGCAAAGGGAATATCAAAAAATACAAAAAAACGCTACAAATACCCATACCAATAGCCAATATGCTACGCTTGATCAGTACATTGATGCCATCAAGGAGACCCTTTCAAAATACCACTTTGCTTTGTTTTCTCGTATCAAGGAACAGAGTTCAGACAGCATAAGCGTAGAAATGACTTTGACGCATCCGTCTGGAAATAAAATAGCAACAGAAGGAAAATTTCCTCATGATACGAAAGGATGTAAATCAAACATACAAGCGGTTGGCTCTGCTATCACCTATGCACGCAGATATCTGTTAGGCATGCTTCTTAATGTTGTGAGTGCAGATGATGATACGGATGGGAACGTGCCTCTCACAAGTGCATTTCCGCAGCAGATCAGTGAGATCAGAACACTCATGGCACAAACCCAAACAGAAGAAACCAAGATACTTGCTTATGCCAAAGTCAACAATCTTGCCGATATGTCTGATGGACAGGCTCAAACGGTATTGCATCTTTTGAAAGATAAACGAAACAAACAAATAGCAAAAGCAGAGCAATCTCTCTCACAACAAGAACAGCAAACGGCGGTGTAACATGGAGCAAAGAACAGCAGAGTGGTTTCAAGCAAGATTAGGCAAAGTCACTGCTTCAAACATTTACAATGTGCTCAGTAAAACAGCCAAAGGAACACCTACTAGCAAATATGAGGAGTACAAAATCAAACTCATGACAGAGCGATTAACAGAGGAAATAAGCCAATCTTATCTAACACCAGCTATGCAATGGGGCATTGAGCATGAAGAGGATGCACTAAAAGAATATGCCATCATTTATGACACAGAGGTCATAAAATGTGGTTTCATTCAACATCCCACCATAGAAATGGCTGGAGCAAGCCCTGATGGATTGATTGGGGAGGAGGGTTTAGTTGAAGTCAAATGCCCACACTCCACCAAGCATCTACGCTTTTATATGGATGGCACTATCAAGCCTGAATATAAGGCACAAATGCAATTCCAAATGGCATGTACAGGACGTCAATGGTGTGATTTTGTCAGCTATGATCCGCATTTTGTAGGCAGATCCCTTCGTTTGCGCATGAAAATTAAACGTATCCACCGTGATGAGAAACAAATTGAACAGATCAATCAAGCAGTTGAGATATTCTTAGAGGAAATAGAGCAAGAGATGAAACACAGCCAAAGGAACACCTACTAGCAAATATGAGGAGTACAAAATCAAACTCATGACAGAGCGATTAACAGAGGAAATAAGCCAATCTTATCTAACACCAGCTATGCAATGGGGCATTGAGCATGAAGAGGATGCACTAAAAGAATATGCCATCATTTATGACACAGAGGTCATAAAATGTGGTTTCATTCAACATCCCACCATAGAAATGGCTGGAGCAAGCCCTGATGGATTGATTGGGGAGGAGGGTTTAGTTGAAGTCAAATGCCCACACTCCACCAAGCATCTACGCTTTTATATGGATGGCACTATCAAGCCTGAATATAAGGCACAAATGCAATTCCAAATGGCATGTACAGGACGTCAATGGTGTGATTTTGTCAGCTATGATCCGCATTTTGTAGGCAGATCCCTTCGTTTGCGCATGAAAATTAAACGTATCCACCGTGATGAGAAACAAATTGAACAGATCAATCAAGCAGTTGAGATATTCTTAGAGGAAATAGAGCAAGAGATGAAACAGATCTTGACACAAGCCGCTTGACGTTATGGGGGTGCTCTCTCCTCCCAGCACCCCCACCCATTTACATAACATAAAAAATAGAAAGGTAATGAGATGATATTTGATGATGGGGATAGATATGTAACAACCCGTGAATGTGCACAGCTTTTTAGCGTATCAACCACAACGATTCGCAATTGGGTGCTTCAAGGGGTATTTCCAAAGCCATACAAGCTTGGAAGAGCAGTAAGATGGAGAAAGAAAGAGATCTTAGCCTTTACTCCAGAGAAAAATACGGAGCAAATAAGAACAAATTAGGTAAAATTGTATAAACCACAAGAGGTGGACTAAAAGGTGGTCTAAAAACAGCGAATTAAAGAGAGAATCTATATATTTCAATATGTTAAACACAAGAAAGTGGTGCCCAGACGCGGATTCGAACCACGGACACGCGGATTTTCAGTCCGCTGCTCTACCAACTGAGCTATCTGGGCATGTTTTACAAAATACATGAATGTATGCGGTTATAACATTAAAATTTTCTCTGTCCAGCTATCAAAAAAAAAATAATTAATTTTTTATAATTTTATTTCCATATTATGGGTAGTTATAGTTGTTCTTTCCATAAAATAAACTTGATAGAGATAGTATGATGCGTTAATGTTTTGCTATCAGAATGCTGTCTTATCGTAGTGAAACACGATAAAATCTTTTAAAGAGACAATTTAAGGGCATGATTAAGAGAAATATTTTTCACAAGGTTTCCGTTTATCTTAAACTTACGAAATAAATAGAAACTGTTTTTGATCTTTGTCTAAAGAGACTATTGGTATAGTCTTTATAAGAACTCGTTTTTCTTTAAAGGAAGGCAAGTCAGCTAAAAGGGGAGAATAATGATAATGTTAGAAAAACCAACTTGTCGTCCAAATAATCCTAATTTTTCTTCTGGTCCTTGTAGCAAGCGACCTGGCTGGACTCTTGAAGTTCTTAAAAATGCATTAGTTGGGCGTTCGCATCGATCGAGAGAAGCAGCATTAAGACTTGCTGAAATCGTGGATTTAACGCGTGAGGTTCTTGAAGTACCTTCTGATTATCGTATAGGGATTGTTCCTGCTTCAGATACCGGTGCTGTTGAGATGTCTCTATGGTCTTTATTAGGTGAACGTGGTGTCGATATGGCGGCGTGGGAAAGCTTTGGTTCAGGGTGGATTACAGATGTAGTTGAGAAATTAAAACTTTCTGATGTGCGTCGTTTTGAAGCTCCTTATGGAGAACTGCCGGATTTAACACAAATGGATTTTGATCGTGATGTTGTTTTTACATGGAATGGGACAACTTCCGGTGTACGTATTCCTAACGCAGATTTCATTCCAGAGAGGCGTGCAGGATTGACAATTTGTGATGCAACATCAGCAGCTTTTGCGCAAAATCTTGATTTTTCAAAATTAGATGTTGTTACTTTTTCATGGCAAAAAGTTTTGGGAGGTGAAGCTGCACATGGTATGTTGATTTTAAGCCCTCGTGCTGTTGAGCGGCTTGAAAGTTATGTTCCGACTTGGCCCATGCCGCAAATTTTCTGTCTGACAAAGGATGGAAAATTAAACGAAAATATTTTTAAAGGGGTAACTATCAATACACCCTCTTTGCTATGTATTGAAGATTTTCTTGATGCACTGAAGTGGGCAAAGGCACAAGGTGGTTTGCACGCATTAATGGCGCGAGTTGAGAAAAATTTTGCGGTACTTGATGCTTTTGTTCGCAAAACACCGTGGTTAGAATATTTGGCAAAAGATCCTCAAGTGCGTTCTAATACATCTGTTTGTTTAGATATTGTCGATCCAGTGGTGACTGCTTTGGATACTGAAAAGCGCGTATCTTTTATAAAAGCAATCGTGAATCGTCTTGATGAGGAAGAAGCCGCTTATGATATTGGTTCGTATAGAGACGCGCCTCCAGGCCTGCGGATTTGGACAGGTATAACAATTGAGGCTTCCGATCTTGAAATTTTAACATCATGGCTTGAATGGGCATTTCAGGTTGAAAAAGCTCAACTTTAGGAAATTGTAAGCGATTTTTATAGGCGTGGCTTTTTCTGCAAAAAAATATGGAAGATTATGATAGTCTTCCCTATCTTGGTATCAGACAAATGGCTTTCAAATGTGATACAGATCGTAAAAAGATTACACAGGTGGTATAAATAATTTGTCAGGTTTGGTAAAAGCAACAGCGATAAGCTCTCTAAATTTTTCTATTTTTTACAGCAAAAATAACTAATTTAAAATGAAGATATATTTTATATCTTACTGTTGTTGTCCTTTATGATCGTAGAACTGAAGATTGCGAAAAAGCTGAAATGAAGAGTCGCGCTTTCTCTAATGTTTCGTTATAAAGAAACGTTTGTTTTTGAATGCTGGTTTTGTTTGACCAAACACGACGGAGAAAGTTATGGCCAATGTAGTAGTTGTAGGGACGCAATGGGGCGATGAAGGCAAAGGTAAAATTGTAGATTGGTTGTCGGAGCGGGCAGATATCATAGTTAGATATCAGGGTGGACACAATGCAGGCCATACATTGGTTGTTAATGGAGTTAATTATAAATTATCACTTTTACCGTCTGGTTTAGTTCGTGGAAAATTATCAATTATCGGTAATGGTGTTGTCGTTGACCCTCATCATTTTGTAGTAGAATTAAAAAAACTACGTGATCAAGGTGTGAAAATTGTACCGGAAATTTTACGTATTGCTGAAAATGCTCCATTGATTCTTTCCTTACATCGCGATCTTGACGCAATTCGCGAAAGTGGTTTTTCGGGTTTAAAAATTGGTACGACAAAGCGTGGTATTGGTCCGGCTTATGAAGATAAGGTGGGGCGTCGCGCTATCCGTGTGATGGATTTGGCGGAAGCTAATACGCTTATGGCTAAGATTAAACGACTTTTGCGACATCATAATGCTTTGCGTCGTGGGATGGGCGTTGCAGAGATTGATTCTCAAGCGCTTTATGATGAATTAATGCAAGTGGCGGATGAAATTTTACCCTTTATGGATTGTACTTGGCGTCTTTTGGATGAAAGTTATCGGATGGGTAAGCACGTTCTTTTTGAAGGTGCACAAGGTGCTTTATTAGATAATGATTTCGGGACTTATCCTTATGTGACGTCATCCAATACAGTTGCTGGGCAGGCGTGTACTGGCTCAGGTATGGGACCTGGTGCAATTCATTATGTTTTGGGTATTGCAAAAGCTTATACAACACGTGTTGGAGAAGGGCCGTTTCCGACAGAGCAGATAAATGATATTGGCGAATTTCTTGGAATACGTGGGCATGAATTTGGCGTTGTTACTGGTCGAAAACGTCGATGTGGCTGGTTTGACGCTGTCTTAGTCCGTCAAATGGTAACGATTTGTGGTGTTCAGGGTATAGCATTGACAAAGCTTGATGTTTTGGATGGTTTGGATGAAATTAAAGTCTGTGTTGGTTATGAACTTGATGGGAAAAGAATTGATTATTTACCCTCTTCCATGGGAGCACAATCCCGTGTAAAGCCTATTTATGAGACATTAGAAGGTTGGAAGCAAGCAACAGCGCATGCGTTGAAGTGGGAAGATTTACCAGTACAAGCTATCAAATATATACGCTATATTGAAGAATTGATCGGTACGCAGGTGGCTTTATTATCCACGAGCCCTGAGCGTGAAGATACTATCCTTATTACGGATCCTTTTGCAAATTAATCATTATTTTTAGATTTCCGTATAGTTTTTCGGTTTTTTCTATGTTTCTCTAAGAAGAGAGACTTAAGAATGAAGGAGAAAAAGCTGCAAAAGAGCATTGTTTATTTTTCATATTCATTTTAAACTATTCCAATAGTTGTATCAATATTAAGTGATCATCAATTTAGACAGCTAAAATAAAAGCGTTTTTAGCTTTACGGCTGGGGTTTCTTTCCTCAGTTTGAGGAAGATTATAGAACATATGGTAGATTTCGTTGGAATCTTAAAAAAGGCAATCAATGCGCAAAATAATGTTACACCACAATTGCGTAAGCGAATTTATAAGAGAGCTCTCAAAACACTAGAACACCAATTTGTAGCAACAACAATACCACAAGCAATAGCAGAAGAGCAAAGAAAGATTTTGCAAAGTGCTATTGCAACTGTTGAAGCAGAATATTTAGCGGTTGAAAAAGAATTGCTTTCTTCAGTTATTGGGTGGAATCCTAAAGGTATAACTGAAGCTGACAAACACACACAAACCTCTGTCTTGTCACAAGGTCATGAGTCTTCCATTTTAGGTATGTCAGATGCAGAGCCTGTCAATATGAAAGCTTGTTTTGCTTCTCAGCACGCTGACAACACTACGTTAAGGGTTTCTCCTTTAGCTTCTCCTTTGCAAGGAGATAATCCGCACATTGTTTCGCATATTTTTTCTCAAGCCTTGCGTCGTGCTAATAGGTCATCGATGCAAAGGCGTATTGTGATAAGTACTGCTATTGTTACCGGTTTTTTCACCTTAATAATTGGTATTTGTTTTGTTGGTGGACGTGTGTTTATATCAAATGATCATCAGTTGTCTGGGGGGAATGTTAAAGCTTCTCATGTATTACCACAGACACTTTCGGTCAAAAGAAAGCTAACGCAACGCTTATTAGAAGACGGGAGTGAAGTTGATACCAGTTTAGATCAAACGGCAGATTCTTCAAATGAGGAAGGAATTTCAACAGCTATTTCCAGCAGTTTACAGTCAATGGAACAGCTCGGTGAAGCTGTTTTTTATCAAGCGCGTACGGATTATGATACAGAAAAAGTAGCAACTGGGAGTGCTCGTTGGACGCTTATAAAGGAATCTCGCGTGAAGGGAGCTCCAGAAGAATCGGCTATACAAGGTGATATAACAATTCCAGATAAAGGATTATCATTACGGTTAATTTTACGTCGTAATACTGACGTATCTTTTCCTGCTGCGTATATTATGGATCTTATTTTTATTCTTTCTGATAAATTTTCAGGCCAGGCTATAAGCAGTGTTCAAGCATTAACTTTTAAAGCAAGTGAACAATCCGTTGGGCAGGCTTTAACTAGGACTGTTACTGCGAAGATTTGTGATGATTTTTTTCTTGTTGCTTTGAGCAGCAAACATCCATTTCTTAACCGAAATTTACAATTGATGCGGGAATTAGATTGGATGCGTTTGGTATTGACTGATAAAAACGGGCGTACAAACGAATTAACCTTTGCAAAAGGACCAATAGGTGAGTCTATTTTTAATAAGGTTATTGGAAAATGGCTTGAGGAACCAGAAAAGCTAACAGTTCTTGGTCAGAAGAAATAAAGTTTCAATACGGATGATGGAAAAAGCTCTAAATAGAATTTTCGCCGTAAAAATAAATTACTCAACAACCTAATACAAAGACAAAGAGCAAACCTTCTGCTGGCTCTTTGCCATTTTAAAATACACAAATAATTGACTCTACACTGAACTTTGGAAGTTTTACACTTGATTTTGGGATAAAGCAGAAGCTTTGATAGAATTTTGTATTTTTTCAAATGCACGCATTTCAATTTGTCTTACACGTTCCCGACTGATGTTGAATTCACTTGAGAGTTCTTCTAGTGTCAGTGGTATATCGCTTAAACGACGTGCTTTAAAAATACGTTTTTCACGTTCATTTAAATTATCCAAGGCATTTGTTAGCATGGAACGACGATTTTCCAATTCATTTTGTTCGATTAAAGTTTGTTCCTGATTATTGGAGTCATCGACCAGCCAATCCTGCCATTCACTATTTTCACCTTCTTTTGTTCGAAGTGGTGCATTGAGTGAAGTATCACCACCAAGTCGACGATTCATTGAGACAACTTCATCTTCGGTGACATTTAATTGGATTGCAATTTCTTTTACTTGCTCTGCATTAAGATCACCATTGTCAAGTGCTTGAAGTCTACTTTTTAACTTACGAAGGTTGAAAAACAAGCGCTTTTGATTAGCAGTTGTTCCCATTTTTACCAAACTCCAAGACCGCAATACATATTCCTGGATAGATGCTTTAATCCACCATATTGCATAGGTTGCAAGGCGGAAACCCCGTTCTGGTTCGAAACGCTTAACGGCCTTCATAAGTCCAACATTCCCTTCTGAGATGACTTCCCCAATGGGCAGTCCGTAGCCCCGATATCCTACTGCGATTTTGGCTACGAGGCGCAAGTGACTGGTTACCAATTTATGCGCAGCTTTTAGGTCGTTATGTTTACGATAACGCTGAGCCAACATGTACTCTTCTTGCGGCTCAAGCATTGGAAAACGACGTACTTCTTCCAGGTAACGACTCAAACCTCCATCACCTGTTGTTACTGATAGCAGATTCATATGGGCCATATAGCACCCTCCTTTTGCATGAATTCCCTAATAAGGCAAATTCGATTTCTAGACATTATAAACAATAAACATCTCTACAAGCCTATATCGTATCATAATTTTCAATTTTGTTCAAAAAGAGATATTTTATTGTCAAATCATGAGAGAGCTAAAAGTTTCAATTTATTTTTTTTAAATGCTTGATAAGTTCAGCCATATCTTGAGGGAGCGGTGAAGAAAAAGACATAATTTTACCTGTAGCGGGATGCTCAAAGGTAAGATTGGCTGCATGGAGAGCTTGTCGGTTGAATTGATCGATTGCATTTTTAATTATAGAATTAAGCGTATTTGATTTTGTTTTAAAAGCATTGCCATAAACAGTATCACCTACAAGCGGGTGTCCGATGTGAGCCATATGAACACGGATTTGGTGAGTCCTTCCAGTTTCTAGACGACATTCTAGAAGACTAGCAAAAGGTGTTTTATCTGCACAGGTGCCATATTGTTCTAGGAGAGAAAAATGTGTAACAGCGTGACGAGCATGGAGACATTGGTTATAGACGACCGCCTGCTTTGTTCGATTATGCGGAGAACGGCCAACGGGGGCATCAATTGTCCAAACATTACGGTTAGGAGATCCCCAAATCAAGGCATGATAACGTCGATCTAATGCGCTAGTACGTCCATGGTCAAAAAATTGTGCACTAAGGCTTTTATGAGCAAGGTCGTTTTTGGCGACCACCATGACTCCACTTGTATTTTTATCGAGACGATGCACAATGCCGGGACGCTTAACCCCGCCGATACCAGACAAACTCTTACCACAGTGATGAATAAGGGCGTTAACCAATGTTCCAGTCCAATTGCCATTGCCGGGATGAACAACGAGACCAGCAGGTTTATTAATGACAATGACATGATCATCTTCAAAAAGAATGTCCAATGCAATAGCTTCACCGCTAGGTTCTGCATCACGAAGAGCAGGCATTGTCAATTCGATAATTTGATTGGATTTTAATTTTGTTTTCGGCTCCTTTATGAGTTGACCATCAACTTTAAGATAGCCTTCACGAATGAGGGCTTGCAGACGTGAACGTGACAGCACATTGTGATATTGTTTAGCAAGCCACTGATCGAGTCGTTGCCCAAGAGCATTCTCATCCGTTATTCGCTGTGTGACCATACAATTCCTATTAAGCTTTTCATAAGAGCCTTATTACCAGTATGAAATTGCTTTGGTATCGAGAAATTCTTTAATTCCCCAAAGACCTCCTTCACGGGCACGTCCAGAAAATTTTACACCTCCAAAGTAACTTCCACCCGGTAATTCATGTCCGTTAACTTCTACCATACCAGAGCGCACTTGTGCGGCAATACGACGACATTTGCTCCGATCTTGCGATTGTATATAGTTTGTAAGCCCATACTCAGTGTCATTTGCCAAAGTGACGGCTTCATCTTCTGTGTTAAAAGGAAGAAGAGAAAGGACTGGACCAAAGATTTCTTCTCGAAAGATACGCATATGAGGTTTCACATCGGCAAAAACTGTTGGGCGTACATAATAACCACGTTCCATTCCCATTGGCAAACCAGTCCCACCTGTGACAAGAGTTGCACCTTCATCAATTCCAGATTGGATAAGATCTTGGATTTTATCATATTGTTCTTTTGAAACTACCGGACCAATATGATTTCCTGTTTGGTGTCCTGGTCCCACCTGTGTTTTTTCGGCAATATCTTTGGCTGTTTTGATGGCTTTGTCATAGATGGCTTGTTCCACAAGCATACGTGTTGGTGCATTACAGCTTTGTCCACTATTATAAAAACAATGTCGTACACCACGTTGAAGAGCATCTATATCAGCATCAGCAAAGATAATATTTGCTCCTTTACCTCCCAGTTCCAGACAGACTCGTTTCAAAGTATTGCTAGCATTTTTAGAAATATCTTTTCCTGCTCTGGTTGATCCGGTAAAGCTGATCATTCCCAGATCTGGATGAGCAGAGAGGTAAGAGCCGACATTGGCGCCATCACCATTGATTAAATTAAAAACGCCAGAAGGTAAGGCGGCTTCATCTAAAATTTCAGCAAAGAGCATAGCAGAAAGAGGAGCAATTTCAGAGGGTTTTAAGACCATAGTGCAGCCAGCTAAGAGAGCAGGAATAACTTTAAGAGTTACTTGGTTCATGGGCCAATTCCATGGGGTAATCAACCCTACGACGCCGATAGCGTCATAATGAAGAATCGCTTGTTCATTTCCTTCTATTAAAGCCTCTTGGAATGAAAACTCTTTGTAAGCTTTGATAAAGTTGCGAATATGAGAACTGCCAGTTGCTGTTTGTGCATTGAGCGCCATATCAATAGGTGCTCCCATTTCCATTGAAATGGTTTTTGCCATATCACTTGAGCGTTTTTCATAAATCTCTAAAATTTTTTCAACGAATCCAAGACGTTCATGAGGTGAGGTTGTTTTCCAGGTTTGGAAAGCTTTTTTAGCAGCATTAATTGCTTTGTCTGCATCTCTCGTGCTACCAAGACTAATGACAGCACAGGCCTCCTCTGTGGAGGGGTCAATGACATATAAATCATGAGGAGTGCTTGGATCGTCCCATAGACCATTGATATAAAATTTCCGCTTATTTAACATGATACACTCCCTATTTTTTCTATTATTGAAATTCCATCCTATTTGAGACATTTTTAATAAGAATAACAAGGATAATCTTATCAAAGATACAGGATAGACTGTTTTATCATAAAAAGGCTGAAGAGTTGAAAAAGTACCAATCGTAACAACTCTTTGTATTATTTGTATAAAAGAGAATAGAAAAAAATAATGAGCGATTTTTTTGTAAGAGAATTTTTTTAAAATCAATTTCTGAAAACTATATAAGAGGATGAATTTTGCAATTTAGGCAGTCAATGTTGAGGAAGTTTCATTAAGAGGAATTATAGCATTCTTTTTTTCATCAGAAAGTGACCGTTAGCAAAAGGTTATTAACCTTCATACGATAGTCTCTATACATTCTTTTTGAAGAGGTAATTGTTCTTATTGCTATAAGTTTGTTGGGGATCATGCATAATTCGAAAACAAAATCCATTTCTATGTCTTCTTTGTCTAATGAGAGTACAAAAGGTGCATCAGAAAAAGTTTCATCTTCTAAGATTACTGAAATATTTCCTTATCCGGAAGTATGGAAAAAGGCGTTTACACTCGGACAGAATGTGCGTTTTACCCGAACACCAGAAGTTGAAATTTTACGCCGTCGCATAGAAACAGATCCAATTTTTGCAAAACAGTTTAAAATTTTTGCGAAGCAAGAGCAAAAAAATCTTACAAAAACGATACATTATAACAAGAAAACAACAAATCTCCCTTCGACCAAAAAGGTGATGAATTCTCGATCGATAGAGAATAAAGCATCAATTTGTCATTCAACTGTTTTGGAGCAGTTGTCACAGCAAACTGTTCCTATGCCACTTGAGAAAAATGCCGGGAAGCATAAATTACAAATAGAAAATGTGGTGCAAAAAACACAGCCTATTTTTTATCTTTCTGATGATGCATTTTTTGAGTGTGAAGCCTTTATGTTAGAACAGGTTGACACTAAAATTTTAGAAGAAAACCCCACATCGATTGATTTTACAAGTGATGAGGCTTTATTGAATACAGCTACTTCCTTTGATGAGTCAATTACTGCTCTTTATCGTGTTCTTGAATACCGTTTTCCACAATTTTACAATGCCATTACATCGGAATCTCTAGAGGAGGAATGTCAGGGAATTGAAGAAACTTCTGATTTAATGCATGTAAAGAATGATACTGTTAAAGAAGTTCAAAAGTGTCATTCTGAAATGATTGTTGAAGATTCTACTCATACGTTAAACGATACAAGTGCGACTAATAAGCTCAAGAATAGTAACAATATTGGCAGTCGTATAAAAGAAAGCGTAGAGAAGAATTCAGAAGATTTATCTCTCATGAACGCAAAAGGAAAAGCATTGCGATCCATTAGCGCGTCATTAGGCAGTTATAATTCTGTTTTTATGCCAAATACTCAGTCTTTTGACTATGGTAATTATGAATTTCCTCCCATTGATTTATTGCAGGAGCCTGTTTTTCATGAAGGTACGGTAATTCCGCAGGAAACATTGGAACGAGGTGCTGGACTTTTGGAAAGTGTTTTGGAAGATTTTGGAATTAAGGGTGAAATTATCCATGTTCATCCAGGACCAGTAGTGACAATGTACGAATTTGAGCCTGCAGCTGGAGTAAAATCATCACGGGTCATCAATCTTTCTGATGATATTGCTCGTTCTATGTCTGCTATTTCTACACGTGTTGCTGTAATTCCTGGACGCAATGTCATTGGCATTGAGTTACCCAATGCGGTTCGTGAAACCGTTTATTTGCGGGAGTTAATCCAAACAAGTTCTTTTCGTGAAAGTCAATTTAAATTAGCTCTTGCTTTGGGGAAGGGGATTAATGGGGAGCCTGTCATTGCAGAATTAGCGAAAATGCCTCATTTATTGGTTGCGGGAACAACGGGATCGGGCAAATCTGTTGCGATTAATACAATGATTTTGTCGATTCTTTATCGAATGACACCAAAGCAGTGCCGTTTGATCATGGTTGATCCTAAAATGTTAGAACTGTCTGTTTATGATGGCATCCCACATCTTTTAACACCTGTTGTGACGGATCCAAAAAAAGCGGTAACAGCTTTAAAATGGGCTGTTCGTGAAATGGAAGAACGTTACCGTAAAATGGCTAAATTAGGTGTCCGTAATATTGATGGTTTTAATGCACGCGTTGCCCTTGCGGCACAAAAAGGCGAAACGATTACGTGTACTGTACAGTCGGGTTTTGATAAAGAAAGTGGGGAAATGCTTTATCATGAAGAAGCAATGGATCTAACACAGCTTCCTTATATTGTTGTGATTGTTGATGAAATGGCCGATCTCATGATGGTGGCAGGTAAAGAAATAGAGAATGCTATTCAGCGCTTGGCGCAAATGGCGCGTGCAGCAGGCATTCACCTTATTATGGCAACACAGCGTCCTTCTGTTGATGTCATCACTGGCACGATTAAGGCGAATTTTCCTACCCGTATTTCCTTTCAGGTAACATCAAAAATTGACAGTCGTACAATCTTGGGAGAACAGGGTGCGGAAACGCTTTTAGGCCAGGGAGATATGCTTCATATGGTTGGTGGTGGACGCATTGTGCGCGTTCATGGGCCTTTTGTTTCTGACGAAGAAGTTGAAGCGATTGTTGCACATCTTAAAATGCAAGGAAAGCCTGATTATTTAGCAACAGTAACGGATAGTGAAAACGATAACAAAGAGGGGGAAACAGCTGATTCAGTTGCGGAAGTTTCTACGGCAGAAAATGTTGGTGAGGATGGTGAAGAACTTTATATGCAAGCTGTAAAGATTGTTATGCGTGATAAAAAATGTTCGACATCTTATATTCAACGACGGCTTGCAATTGGTTATAATAAGGCAGCTTCTCTCGTAGAGCGCATGGAAGAAAAAGGCATTGTTGGAGCCGCTAATCATGTTGGAAAACGTGAGATTCTCATTAATGACTTACAATAATAAATAAGATAATTTTAAAGCTAAATAACTGTAAAAATATTGAACGGTCGTTATTTTAAGAGTTAATGCTTGATTTATTGCAAAGATGCGCGTGTTATTACGTGATCATTTGTTACTATGAAAGATTAAAGAGGAAGTGGTAGAGCAAAAGCGGTATTTTGTATTAAAGCTGCGGGTAGGAACGCAGGGTAATACAAAGAGGGCGTGAGATATCTTTGCCATTTTTAGAGTATCTGGAGAATGTAAAGAAATTAGATAAGCTTTCTTTCGAGGACAGAGAGCTTTTTTCCTCCATTATGCATCACCATTTTTACACCTATGAAGGAGTAAGCTGGCACCATCATTCTCTTTGCCAGCTCAAAATGTTGCCGATAGTCCTTGCATTGAGATGGTTCATAAAAGGCATTTTTCTCCTTTCTTAAAGGTTTTTTATCTGTGCGCTAATCCCGCTTGTGATGTGCAAGTGAATGGTTTTGATTATTTCAATATAAGAGGGGTTAAAATGAAAGAATCTTACGGTATTAAGGTCTCTCATTCACATTTTAAAAAATGTTATAAATCAATATCTTGACTCAGATTGTAGAAATGTTTTTTGGTCAAAAAGTGTTGCAGCGTATTTTTGTTTTTTCTTTTGTGGCTGTTATGATTGTAGAATGGTCTTTTTTTGATCAGGTGGAGCACGACAAAATATTAGAGTGCTCAATGTGTAGGTTCTGTTGCGTTAGGTGGTTTGAAGCGCTATATTGAATTTCCTTTAATATCGATTGATGTTATTGATGGCAAAGTATTTTTGCTGGAAGCTTTCGGGGAGGAAGGTATTTCTTTTATGACTGGTTTGGACGATGCAACTATGCCCGTTGCAGTGATTGATGAAAATGTAACGGTGTGAGGGGCTTCTTGTCATTTTTGTTTTGTTGATGAAATGGTCAAAATTCTGCTACAGACCACTGATAATGAGATCCCAGTCAGAGTCATTTTATCTAGAGGGGGTATTTCTACATAAATTGGCATTATTAATTTGAAAGGAAAATCAGTAATTTTATGGGTTTTATGCGTGTTCTTAAAGGCACAGATATTTAAGTGTAAGCAAGATCTTATTGTGTTATGCCAGAACTTTTGTCACGATGTTTTCGCTGGATATGGATAAAAAGAGCCACTTTTGTGATATATCAAAAGAGTGAGCTGAAGTTATTAAGTCTCTATCTTCCTCTATTTTAGGATCTCTTTATGTATGAACTTGCCAATCAATTTCATGAGGAGCGGGAGCACATATTCAGCAATTTTATTGAGGTGGTTATACCTTGGAGTGAACAGACTGTTTAAGGGACTGTTGATGGTTGTTTAGAATGGCTTTATGTTAAACTCTCTGTTTTGCCGATTTTAAATGCCAAACACAGCGTCTTAAATGGGGTCATGATTTTGGTGTTTTGAACATGCAAGAAGAAGTACAAGAAAAAAGAGTTGAAGATTTGAATACAAAAACATCGAGTCTCTCGGAGGTAGAGCGTTCAGCTTTTCGTGAGATTGCAGAACGCTTGCGTGACGAACTGGATTCATCGGTAGAGGGGATGCATTTGGTTGAAGAAACAGCCGATGAGTTGCCATGTGCACAGACATTGTCTGGAAATGTCATAGAGAAATTTCTTGTAAAAGAGCCAGCAGCAGTTTTATCATTGTTGGATACAGCTACTGATGGCGTTTTATGGTTGAATGAACAGGGCTTCATTCAAGCTGTCAGTCGTTCTGCTTTGGCATTAACTGGTTATGAAATAAATGAATTACTCGCTCAGCCATTATCATCATTATTTACTTTGCAAAGTCGCTCTTTGGTTGAAAAATATTTTGAGTTGATCCGTATGAAGAGAAAAAATCAGGCTTTTATTCGCGGTGACACAGCTGATTTAGTGACGAAAAATTATAAGAGTATAACCGTTTCTATGACGATGGTATTTCTGGCACGACAAGACAGTTATGCTGTTATACTACGTAATATGACAAGTGTGGTATTACCCTTAGATAAAAAGGCCGAAGAGAATAAAATGGTTGGAGTTGTTCATGAAATGCGAACACCTTTAAATGCTCTCATTGGTTTTGCAGAAATTATGAGGGATGGCCGTTTTGGTGCGATAGACAATGAGCGTTATCGCGGATATTTACGTGATATTATTTCATCTGGAAGACATATATTATCGCTGGTGAATCAATTACTAGAGTGCTCGAAAGCAAATTATTTGAGTTCAAATCACCAGAACAATAGATCCGTTATAGCTGAAACATTTGATGTGACGTCCTGTTTGCGTGCGAGTATGGCTTTTCTTGAAACACAAGCGAATTATAATGGTATTATTATGCGCATTGTTGCACCAGTTTATGTGCCATTTATTTGTATATCGCAACAGATATTTCGGCAAATCATATGGAATCTTCTTTCCAATGCCATCCGTTTTACACCATCGGGTGGACAAATTATTGTCCACGTTTCTTATAGCAAAAAAGAGCGAGTGAAGATTTCAGTGAGTGATAATGGTGTAGGGATGAATGACGAAGAGATTCTACGAGCACTACAACCTTATGGTCAAGTAGAACGCAAAGATGGCCGCTCTGGGGACAGCGTTTTTGTTGGCACTGGTCTAGGACTACCAATGTGTAAAGCAATGGTAGAAGAAAGTGGTGGCCAATTTTTGTTATTTTCAAAACCAAATCACGGGACAACTGTAGAAATGTTTTTTCCTATATTTTATGCGTGAAGTTCACGCATCAATTTATTTTTTCTTGGCCAACAAATCTCTGATTTCTGAGAGAAGTTGTTGTTCTAGAGACATCTTTTTTGAAGTTTCCTCCTCTTCTTGTTTTCTGCGTATTTTATTCATACTTTTAACAAAGAGGAAGAGAACCCAAGCAATAATGAGAAAATTGATAAGTAAAGTAATGAAGTTGCCGTAGCTAATAGTCGCTCCGGCTGCTTTAGCCGCACTCAAAGTAGCTTGTTTTTCACCGGCAAGTTGAATAAACATGTTAGAAAAGTCAATCCCACCTGTGATGAGACCAATAATTGGCATAAAAATATCATTGACAATCGAATTGACTAAGCCTCCGAAAGCTCCCCCTATAATTACACCGATGGCGAGGTCAATCATATTACCTTTTAGGGCAAATTCTTTGAATTCTTTAAGCATTAGGTTTTTCCCCTTTGTATATTAGACATACAGTAATTTTAACTATCGCTTTTGATAAAAAAAGAAAGGGTAGTTTTTTCACTTTCTTGCAGCATTATATTATAAATATCAAAACCCTTTTGAGATTCTTATAACATGTTAAAGGTTTCACGAGGCGCTTTGTTTGGCTTGAGAGAAGAATAGTTTATAAAGCTCAGACGGATAATTTTTTGATAAGAACTGTATTTTCTCTTCTTGGCGACTAAAGGTAAACCATTGTCTTTAATTTATAAAATTATTTCAAGACTTTTATGATAATATATTGAAAAATGAGATATATTTTATGAGGTTATCTGTTGTTCTTATTTGCAGAGTGTTGCAATTTTCAATATCTGAATAATTGTGAAAAAAAGAAAGGATTTTTCTGTTCAATGTTCATAAACAGAAAGATGAAGAGCAATGATATTGTAAACTTTCTTTTAGTAGGGATTACGTTATTATCGAGATAAGGTTCGATCTATAATGGTAAGCTTTTATGTTAAAAGTTTTACGTGAGGGTGCAATGGATTATTTGTGTGTTTTGGAGAGGGATGGATGAGTTTTTTTCGTTGTATTGGTCGTTCTGCTTTATTTATGTTGGATCCAGAGCATGCACACCGTTTAGCGATTATGGGGCTGAAAAGTGGACTGAACAGTTATCAGAAGGTCGTTGATAATCGGTTATGTGTGACTATTGCGGGTCTTAAATTTGAAAACTTTATCGGTCTTGCTGCGGGTTTTGATAAGAATGCAGAGGTTGTCAATGATGTTTTTCATTTAGGATTTGGTTTCACTGAAATTGGTACTGTTACGCCAAGACCTCAGGTTGGAAACCCTAAACCGCGGCTTTTTCGCCTGAGAAAAGATGAAGCGATTATTAATAGAATGGGTTTTAATAATGATGGGCGTCAAATTGTTTACGGCAGACTTCATGGGTATAAACGTCTTGGTATTGTAGGGATTAATATTGGGGCTAATAAGGATACGGTCGATAAGATCGATGATTATATCACGAGTATTGCTTATTTTTATGACGTTGCTGATTATTTTACGGTTAATATTTCTTCACCTAATACACCTGGTTTACGTGATTTGCAAGTGCGTGATAGTTTGCATCTTTTGATGAATGCGATTTCGCAAGCGCGTAATGAACAAAAGAAAAAGCATGGATTCTTCGTTCCGATTTTTTTGAAAATTGCGCCTGATTTATCAGAGAAAGAATTGGATGATGTGGCTGAAGAAATGAAACTCTCTGATTTTGATGGTCTCATTGTTTCCAATACCACTCTTTCACGCCAAGGTCTTAGGGAGTGTACACTAAGGAATGAGGAGGGGGGACTTTCTGGACGTCCTCTCTTTGAGCGTTCTACTATTGTGCTAGCAAAAATGCGTCAAAAATTAGGAAAAAAGATTGCAATCATTGGTGTTGGGGGTATAAGGGATGCAAAAACAGCCTTGGAAAAAGTGAAAGCTGGTGCAGACTTAGTCCAATTATATAGTGGGATGGTTTATGAAGGTCCAGACCTTGCCATAACTATTTTGAAAGAGATTTTACAGTTTATGCAGAAAGATGGCGTTGAGAGCATAAAGGCTTATCGCGACCAGCGTGTTGAGTATTGGGCAAAACACATGCTTTCTTCATGATAAAATTATTTTTTTATAAAAAATGCGGGATTTTTTTTAAGGGGCTTGCAAACTCTTCTAATCTTCCTTATGTCACACAAGAAAAGAATAAGTCTTTACGAAAGAGTGAACAGTCTGATACATTCACTTTATGCGGTTGTAGCTCAGTTGGTTAGAGCGCTGGTTTGTGGCACCAGAGGTCGTAGGTTCGAATCCCACCAACCGTACCAGTTTTTTCACTATGTTTGATAAGATAAACAGCTTATAATAATCTCAAAGTTTCTTTTACCTTAATGGAAATTGTGTCATTCTTTTAAAAATTAAGTTAATAAAGTTTTTGTGTGAGGTTCATGCATGGATGATACCATAAAAGTGGGGTGCTTGAGTATTTTTTAAAGTTGGTGTGTTATGGTGGTGAAAAATGGTAAACAAATAAAAAGCAAAGGTTCTAAGCTTGTTTCTGATTTTCTCAAGAATTTACGTGGTGTAGATAATTGGGAGCAAGTTTCGCAGTGGCTTGCATTCCGTAATGTAGAAGATATTGAATGTATTACGCCTGATCAAGCGGGTGTACCCCGTGGTAAGATGATGCTTTCTAAAAAATTTACATCGAAAACATCGTTGGCATTGCCTTCAGCCGTTTTTATGGCCACAATTTCAGGAGATTATCCTGAAGATGGTCATGGTTTTGAGTATCCTAAAACAGATGGCGATTTACGCCTTGAACCTGACCTTTCTACATTAAGCATTGTGCCCTGGGAAGAAGCCCCTACTGCACAAGTAATTTGTGATCTTGTCTATCAAAATGGCGAAGTTGTTGATTACACACCACGAAATGTTTTGCGAACAGTGATCGATTTTTACACACAAATGGGTTTAAAACCAGTTGTGTCACCAGAAATTGAATTTTATTTGGTGCAGAAAAATCCAGATCCTGATTATCCTTTAGTTCCTCCGGTTGGTCGTTCTGGACGTTCAATTGGTGGGGGGCAGGGCTATTCGATTGCTGGTGTGAATGAATTTGATGATTTAATTGATGATATTTATCATTTTTCGGAAGCGCAAGGGCTAGAAATTGACACGCTTATTCATGAGGAAGGAGCAGGTCAGTTTGAAATTAATTTACGTCATGGCGATCCAATTGAATTAGCTGATCAAGTTTTTATGTTTAAACGAACGATTCGTGAAGCGGCATTGAAGCATAATATGTATGCAACTTTTATGGCTAAGCCTATTCAAGGGCAACCGGGTTCTGCTATGCATATTCACCAGTCGGTTGTTGATAAGAAAACGGGTATGAATATTTTTACACAGAAAGATGGGAAGGAAAGTGTTTGTTTTCGCCATTTTATTGGTGGATTACAAAAGCATATGGCTGGTGTTTTTGTGATGCTTGCTCCTTATGTGAATTCTTATAGACGTCTTGTACCTGATCTTTCGGCGCCTGTTAATTTGCGATGGGGATATGATAATCGTACTACAGCTTTTCGTGTGCCTCGTTCTGCTCCAAAGGGACGCCGTGTTGAGAATAGGCTTCCTTCTTCAGATGCTAACCCTTATTTAGCGCTTGCGGCTTCTTTAGTTTGTGGTCTTATCGGATTGCAGCAAAAGCTTGAACCAGATGAGCCGACAACAAAGAATGTGAATGCTGATAATATTGAATTACCGCGTGGACTTATTGAGGCTGTCAACTTATTTGAACAAGATACAGCAGTGCGTGCTATTCTAGGAGAGGTATTTGTAAGTACTTATGCTGCTATCAAACGACAAGAGTTTGAAACTTTTATGGAAGTGATTAGCCCGTGGGAACGTGAATATCTTTTGCTGAATGTTTAAGTTTTATTACGATGATTGAATATAATTCGATTTCTCCAGAAATTTCTTGGTATGAAGACACTTTAGAAGAGCGTCCTTCTTATCCATTTTTTGACGGACAGAAACAGTGTGATGTAGTTATTATTGGCGGTGGATTTACCGGGCTTTCGGCTGCTTACCATCTCTCTAAGGCTGGAGTTAATGTTGTTTTGTGTGAAGCTTCGCGTTTTGGGGATGGTGCTTCAGGGCGCAATGGTGGGCAATTGGGAACAGGGCAACGACAATGGGTGGAAACTTTAGAGAAACAATATGGTTTTGAACGAAGTAAGGCGCTGTTTGATTTAGCTGAAGAAGCCAAAAGGGATATTTTGTCTTGGTGTGCGATGCCTGATTGTCAGTGTGATTTTATGGAAGGACAACTTTCTGTGATCCATAAAAAGCGCGAGGTAATATCTTATCAACGGCATGTTGAGCTGATGCAGCGTTATGGTTATTATGATCTCTCTTTTATGGACAAGGATGAAACAGCTAAACGGCTTGGTTCGTCTTTTTATTATGGCGGTCTTTATGATGCCCATACTGGTCATATAAATCCTTTAAAGCTGGTTGTTTGGTTAGCAAAAAAAGCAAAAAATGCTGGCGCTAAACTTTATGAGAAGACAAAAGTTACTGCGGTAAATCGTAAGGGTAGCCATTGGATAGTGATAACAGAACGAGGCAAGATAATGGCTGAACATGTTTTATTGGCAACCAATGCCTATAAGCTTGGATTTCAGCGTTTTGTTGAGAAAAATATTGTTTCTATCCGCTCTTATATTGGAGCAACTGAACCATTATCAAAAGAGAGTCCCATTCTTCTGGGAGGCGAATCAGTAGATGATTCTCGTTTTATGGTTCGCTATTTTCGTAAAAGTGTTGATAATCGCTTATTATTTGGCGGAGTAGAAAGTTATGATAATCGGCATCCCGCAGATTTAGAGGAACGTATACAAAGACAAATTGCTGAGATTTATCCTCATCTCAAATCTATAAATCTCACGCATTGTTGGGGTGCAACGGTCGCCATCACAGTTGAGCGCATGCCTTATGTTCGCCAACTTTTACCAGGTATGATTTATTGCGGCGGTTATTCGGGACATGGGGTTATGCTTGCTCCTTTTATGGGGAAATTATATGCTGAATGGTTAACTGGGAAGCATGAGCGTTTTGCGTATTTTCAGAGTTTAAAGATTTCATCTTTTCCAGGGGGAAAAATGCTGCGTTACCCGCTTATATTTTTCGCAATGCATTGGTTTTCTTTGATGGATCATTTTTAACGGACATCATTTAAAATGAAGGAAATTAATGGCTTGTTTAGCGTTTGTCTGCTTTAATGATAAGCTTCTATAAATTGTTTAATCTTTTATAATTGAATAGAAAGAGAGACGAGTTCATGGTGAGTAAAATTATTCCAGTCTCTCCCTTTGACTGTATTGTGTTTGGTGGCAATGGTGATTTAGCAGCACGCAAACTTATACCTGCTTTATACCATTGTCAGTGTGTTGGGCAATTGAGCGAGCCAACACGTATTATTGGAGTTTCGCGCTCTTCTTTGAGTGGTGAAGAGTATCAAAATTTTGTTCGTGCTTCTTTAGAAAAATATGTTCATCCAAAAGATCTCAATCGAATTGAACTCAATCGTTTTCTTGCGCGTTTAACCTATATTTCTGTTGATATTACATCAAATCGAGGGTGGAGAGATCTCGCTTTACCGCTCTCAGAAGATCCATCTGATATTCGAGTTTTTTATTTAGCAGTTGGTTCATCCCTTTTTGGTGATATTGCGATGAGATTGGGACAAAATGGTTTAGTAACGCAAAAAACACGAATTATTATTGAAAAACCTATTGGTTGTAATGTAAAAACAGCGGTTCAGCTCAATGATACATTTGCAAGCGTATTTGATGAAGATCAGATTTTTCGCATTGACCATTATCTGGGCAAGGAGACCGTTCAAAATTTGATGGCATTGCGGTTTGTTAATACACTTTATGAGCCGTTATGGAACTCCAATTATATTGATCATGTACAGATAACGGTGGCTGAATCTTTAGGATTGGAAGGGCGTATAGAATATTATGAGAGTGCAGGTGCACTGCGTGATATGGTACAAAATCATATGCTGCAATTGCTCTGTTTGGTTGCTATGGAAGTACCATTTACCAATAGTGCGAATGCTGTGCGTGATGAAAAACTGAAAGTTTTGCATTCTTTAATGCCTCTCGATGTTCGTAATGTAGAGCAATATACTGTACGTGGGCAGTATCTTTCTGGTATATTGGATGATGTTTGTGTAAAATCTTATCTTGATGATTTGGGGAAAGAAGTTAGTAGGAGCGAAACATTTGTGGCGCTTAAAATTAAGGTTGATAATTGGCGGTGGGCAGATACGCCTTTTTATTTGCGAACAGGTAAACGCATGTCCACGCGGATGTCTGAAATTGTTATCGTTTTCAAACCCATTCCCCATAATATTTTTGAGACGGATTCAAATGAAATTTTTTCTAATCGGCTCGTCATTCGTCTCCAGCCTGATGAAGGCGTAAAACAATGGTTGATGATTAAGGATCCAGGTCCTGGTGGTATACGATTTCGTCATATTCCATTGGATATGAGTTTTGCGTCTACATTTTCTCAGCGTAATCCTGATGCTTATGAACGCTTATTAATGGATGTTATTCGCGGAGATCAAACACTCTTTATGCGTCGTGATGAAGTTGAAGCTGCTTGGCGTTGGATTGATCCAATTCTAGAGGGATGGGAAGCCATAAAGCAGCCTGTTCATGGTTATAGCGCTGGCTCATGGGGACCATCTGCTTCGAAACTTTTGATGGAACGTGATGGGCGTATATGGAACAATTTGGTTTAGAGCGATAAATATGTATGGAATAAATATCGACCATTTAGATTTTGCAACACCCACTGCTCTTGCTTTAGCATTAGCTGATCGAGTCGCCGCAGAGCTTAGCGTGTCTGTTCTTGAGCGTAAGCGAGCGATTTTGGCAGTTTCTGGTGGTAAAACACCAGAATTGTTTTTTCATTATTTGTCAAAAGCTGATATTGATTGGGAAAATATCATCATTACTTTGGTTGATGAACGTTTTGTACCTGTTCATCATGAGCGTTCAAATGAACATGTCGTGAGACGCTATTTGTTACAAAATTTTGCCGCTAAAGCGCGTTTTGTAGGGCTTTATCAAAAGGCAATTACGGTTGAACTTGCCGCTTTTTCAGCAGCTAGTCGTGTCAATACTTTGCCTAGACCATTTGATGTGGTTGTTTTAGGAATGGGGGTGGATGGACATACTGCTTCTTTTTTTCCTGATGCTGATCGCTTGAAACAAGCACTTGATCTTCAAACGCAAGCACTTGTTTTACCACTTTATGCGAAGAGTGCTCTTGAGCCAAGACTCACGCTGACTTTACCAGTTATAATGCAATCTCGTTGCATTATTCTCCATTTTGAAGGTTTTCAGAAACGCGATTGTTTTGAAGTAGTTTGTCAGAATGGATCTGAAATGGAAATGCCTGTTCGAGCGGTTTTACGCAATGCTCATCATCTTGTTCAGGTTTATTGGTCGCCTAAAGAAAATGAAATAAGTGAAGCAGAACATAAGACGAGTAAAGTAGATACGTAGTCCTTCTAACTCATGATGGGATGCGTAAATGAAAGGGGGAATAAACATGGCACTTTCAAAGACAATTGCTACGGTTACGCGAAGAATTTGTGAACGTTCTGCTCCGACGCGGGAAATTTATCTAGACCGTATTGCAAAAGCGCAGGCAAATCATCCGAAGCGGAGTTTTTTAGGATGTGCCAATCAAGCCCATGGTTTTGCGGCATGTGGTTCAATAGATAAAAAGCGTTTGAAGCGTAATATCGTTGGGAATATTGGTATTATTACTGCATATAATGATATACTTTCGGCCCATCAACCTTTTGAGAGTTTTCCTCACTTAATTAAAGAGACAGCCCGTATGTTTGGTGGTGTGGCACAAGTGGCAGGTGGTGTGCCTGCGATGTGTGATGGTGTCACACAAGGGAATACAGGAATGGAGCTTTCCCTTTTTTCGCGTGACGTGATTGCCATGGCGACAGCTATAGGTTTATCACACGATATGTTTGATGCGGCACTCTATCTCGGGGTTTGTGATAAAATCGTACCTGGTTTGGTGATTGGTGCACTAACATTTGGCCATTTACCAGGAATTTTTGTTCCAGCTGGTCCCATGACAAGTGGTCAAGGCAATGACGAAAAAGCGAAGATACGCCAGCTTTATGCAGAAAATAAGATAGATCGTCAAACATTGCTGGAATCGGAAGCTCGTTCTTATCATGGGCCAGGAACATGTACATTTTATGGAACGGCTAACTCAAATCAGGTGATACTGGAGATGATGGGGCTTCACATGCCCGGAAGCTCTTTTATCAATGCGAATACACCGTTGCGTGATGCCTTAACAAAGGAAGCCACGAAGCGTGTACTTGAAATGATCGCTCTTGGCGATAGTTACAGTCCAATTGGGTTGATAGTGGATGAGCGCTCTTTTGTGAACGCTGTTGTAGGCTTGAATGCAACAGGAGGATCTACTAATCATGCAATTCATTTAATTGCTATGGCTGCTGCTGCGGGTATTCTATTGACATGGCATGATATTGCAGAAATTTCGTCAGTCGTGCCTCTTTTAGCACGAATTTACCCCAATGGTTTGGCTGATATCAATCATTTTCACGCAGCTGGTGGTATGGGATTTGTTATCCGCGAATTGATTGAGGCAGGTTTAGTTCATGAAGATGTTTGTACAGTTTTTGGTAAAGATCTCAATGCTTATGCAATTGAAGCAAAGCTTTGCAATGATGACAATGTAGTGCGCGAGCCTGCTTTAAATGAAAGTGCTAATCATAAAGTATTAACAGGATGGAGAAAGCCATTTCAGTCTGATGGTGGTATTCGTATTTTATTGGGAGACTTAGGCACAGCTATTATGAAAGTTTCATCCGTCAAATCAGAGTATTGGCGGATTGAAGCTCCAGTTCTTGTCTTTAATGATCAAGAAGAACTGCAAGAGGCTTTTAAAGCGGGGGTGTTGAATGATAAAGACTTTATTGCTGTCATTCGTTACCAAGGGCCAAAAGCTAATGGTATGCCAGAGCTTCATAAATTAACGACAATTTTAGGTGTTTTACAAGATCGTGGTCAAAAGGTGGCATTGGTAACGGATGGTCGTATGTCCGGTGCATCAGGAAAAATTCCTGCTGCAATTCATGTGACACCAGAAGCTTTGGATGATGGTCCGATTGCGCGTTTGCAGAATGGTGACGTCGTTTGTCTTGATGCTCATGTGGGTAAGTTAGCTATTTTAGAAGATAAGGTAGAATTTAATGCACGAAAAATCACCCTTCCTGACCTTTCAAAGAATGAATATGGCGTTGGACGCGAACTTTTTCGTATTTTTCGTCACTCCGTTAATCGTGCAGATCAAGGAGCATCTGTTCTTATAGCATGAGTAAAGAGCGAAAAGTAGATAAAGTAATGCATATGCAATGAAAGTGCATAAAATCCTTAGAATTTTGGTATGGGCAGATTATGTAATCGAGCCGCAGCTTTGAGCGTATTAACCATCAGCATAGCGATTGTCATTGGTCCGACTCCTCCTGGAACAGGGGTGATTGCGGCAGCTTTTTCTTTTATTTCTTCAAAATCGACATCACCAACAAGACGCGTCTTTCCCACACCTTTCTCTGGTGCTGCAATGCGGTTAATGCCCACGTCAATAATAATGGCCCCATTTTTAACCCAGTCTTTTTTAATCATTTGTGGGCGACCTATAGCTGTTACTAAGATATCAGCGCTACGACATACGTCATCAAGATCACGAGTACGACTATGAGCGATTGTTACAGTGGCATTTGCTGCTGTTAAGAGGGCGGCCATAGGTTTGCCAACAATATTTGAGCGTCCAACAACAACAGCATCAAGACCAGATAAGTCTTGTCCACATTGTTGTTCAATCATCATCATGGCACCAGCTGGTGTGCAGGGAATGATAGCATCTTCAAGTGCATTTGCTGCGAGTTTTCCTATATTGATATAATGAAAACCATCAACATCTTTTTGGAAAGCGATGGCTTGTGTTATGCGGTTTGTATTAATATGATCAGGGAGGGGAAGTTGTACCAAAATACCGTGGATTTGGGGATCGGAATTTAATGTTGCGATGAGGTGAAGGAGTTCTTTTTCCTGTGTTTCTTTTGAAATCATATGCTTGATTGAAAAAAAACCACATTCTTCGGCTTTTTTGCTTTTTGACGTGACATATACCTGACTTGCTGGGTCGTTTCCAACAATGATGACAGCGATACCAGGTTGTATCTTATAGTTGTTGCGCAATTTAGTTGTTTCAGCCTTAACTTTCATAATAATTTTTTCAGCGAGCTTTTTTCCGTCAATAATATTGTTCATAGGAACGATCCTTTCATGAGGCCTATTTGTTTTGTTTGTAAAGCATTTGCTGACGATACAATAGAGCTTTGTAGCAGTATTAATCTGGGAATGCTAAGGATGGTTTGAGAATGTTATATATTTTTTGGTTTTCGAGAGATTTTAGAATAATTGCTTTGTTAAGCAGCAGCAACATTGCCGTTTCAATAAACTTTGGATAAGAACAAGAATAATACAATTATTAAATAAGTATGACGGATTTTAAGATTATAAGAACTTTTTTAACGATAATTAAGATGTGCTTTTAATCTGTTATAGGGGCAAAAGTATAGAGGAAGATTGTGCGCGCCAGAATAATAAAATTTTTGAGCGGAATTTTTATTACAATTGTTGTTTTATTTGAAGTTGGTATTCTCATTTTACCTTATCTTGTGTCGACAGATACGATTCGTATTCGTTTAGCGCAGGATTTGAGTGTGTGGACAGGCTATAATGTGGAATTGCGTGATCCACCGCGGTTGAATATTTTTCCTTATCCTAAAGCATATCTTTCCGGTATTACTTTAATATCAAAAATGAATAATGCTGCACCACTCATGGAAGCTGAATCAATAGAAGTTGATCTTTCTTTGGTGGATCTTCTTTCGGGACATATTTCTTTTTCAGAGACACGAATTGTGCGTCCTCAATTTGTTATGGAAAAGCCTGTTAAAACAGTAGCGGATTTTTTTGCTAGATTTTCGCGTTCACGAGGTGCATTAGGATTAGCAATACGCAATGCTCGTGAAATATTAAAACATAACCCTGATAAGCCAGATACAAAGCGTCTTTTGAAGCAGCCTTTTGGGCGGATTGTTATTGAAAATGGCATTCTCGTATATCATGATAGTATTTCGGGTATAGCAGAAAAAATAACGGGATTAAATGCTGTTTTAGATTGGCCAGAGTCCACGCAGGAAGCGCGATTTCATGCAGATGCTCGTTGGCGCGGAGAATTGACAAAATTATCAATTAATGCCGATCAAGCGTTGCTGCTTTTAGCAGGAGGGAAAAGCCAGGTTAAGGCAAGTCTCAATTCTGTGCGCGGTGGTATAACCTTTATAGGACAGGCACGGTTCTCTGAATACTATGTTTTTGACGGAAAAGTATCGATGCGTTCTCCGGGTTGGAATCAGACATTGGCCTGGATTGGAGACAATCAATTTTGGGGGCATCAATTAAAAGAACCTATTGTATGGGAGTCTCGCTTTGTAGCACAGCCAATGCATATCCAAATGGATAATGTTGCATTTACGATGGGTACGGCAAATGCACGTGGAGCTTTAGAAGTTGATTTTCAGGACTATGTACCAATTATAATTGGATCTTTAGCATTTGATAATCTAGATTTTGACCTTTTAAGGTCAGTGTTTTCTTCAGTTAAAGAGAAGAATCAATTCCTTGATATGGCAGATCGTATTGGGGTAGATGTACGGCTTTCTGCACCACAAGCAAAAGTGGGAAATGTTGTATTGACTGATTTAGCTGCTGCCATACAAATAAAAAATGGGCATGGCATTTTTGATCTTGGACATGCTAACGTTTTTGGTGGAGCACTTCAAAGCAATATTCAAATAACATCAGTTGGTCAGAAAATGCAACTTGAAGGACGCGTTTCAGGGACTTCCATTGATACCAAAGTTGCTGCAGAGGTGCTAGGAATACGCCCATTTGCACAGTCCAAAACCAATTTTATCATGACAGTAAAGACCCTTGCCAGTTCTTGGTCGGAAATTTTTGCGAAAATGCAGGGTGAATTAACACTGAATATGTTTTCTGGACGGCTGTTAGGATATGATTTGAATGATTTGCCGACAAGGCTTTTTAAAAAGGAACAATTTCTTTTAGTGAATCATGATTCCTTATCCACAATCTTTAACCGTTGGGATATTCAAACAAGATTTTCAGATGGCACAATTACTGTGATCGAATCATTGATGCATACGGCGGATTGGAGCTTATCCATTCAGGGAGCAATTGCAGCATCAATTGCTCAAGATCAACAGAATGAATTGATATTACAAGCACAATTACGAAAAAATAATATTTCAGAAACTTTATGTAGAGATGTCGAATGTCTTGCGAACAGTCTTGCGTGGCCTTTTTCTTTTTCTCTTAGCTCTAAAGGACAGGAGCATGGCAATTTTTGGGTTAAAAAAGACATTGATACGGATTGATCATTGTTTTTCATTATGAGCAGCTATTTTAGAAACTTACTGAAAACATTATGTGCATATAATATGAATATAAATTTCTGAAAATATTTAGCATATGCTTATGCTTATTGAATTTGAGATGAGATGCCATAACCATCTTCGGTTATTGTGCGCTTCCCATCTGCTCCAACAGAGCCAATTCCTACAGTAATGAGAATAAAGGCGAAGAGGGTTATAATAGTAATAACCGTGGCTTTTTTAGCAGACATATTTTCCCTCCAATCATGTAAATGCAATGGTAATGGTTGTATTATTACAAATCTGTATAAAAGCAGAATCACCTAGTATTCTCTTTGTTCCCACTCTTATCTTATAAATGTAAAAAAACTTTATAGTTTTATAGATGTAATTTTGTCTTTTTGTTATATATTTTCTTCATTTTTTCAACGATCATAGTGAGTTTGGCACAATTTTTTATGCGTATAAATTATAAACTTAAAAGATTATTTATTCGACAGCCACTTGTCATAAATGAAAAAATAAAGATAGAAGGACCGCAAGCTTTTTATATTGTACATGTTCTGCGTATGCAAGAAGGAGCAGAAATTTTACTTTTTAATGGACAGGATGGTGAATGGCTTGCTAAACTTATCACCATTAAGAAAAAGTTTGTTGTAGTTCAGCTTATCCATCAAGAAAGATTTCAAACAGCGCTTTCAAATCTCATTTACTGTTTTGCTCCACTCAAAACCGCGCGTTTGGATTACATGGTGCAAAAAGCTGTAGAAATGGGGGTATCAGTTTTGCAGCCTGTTATAACGCATCACACACAAGTTACGCGTATCAATATGGCGCGTATGGAGTCTAATGTTGTTGAGGCTTCTGAACAGTGTGGCATTTTATCTTTGCCAGAATGTGTACCTGCTGTGTCGTTAGCGGAGCTTTTAGCACGTTGGGATGAAACACAACCTTTGTTCTTTTGTGATGAGACCCACAAATCGCATAATCCATTACCTCTTTTTAAAAAACGTGAAATGCTGGCGCCGGGTATTCTCATTGGACCAGAAGGTGGCTTTAGTCAAGAAGAGCGAAGCTTTTTAAAAAAACATCCTTTTGTAATTTCGATACCATTAGGTCCGCGTATTTTACGCGCCGACACTGCAGCTGTTGCTGCTTTGGCTCTTTTGAATGCTACGATAGGGGATTGGTCAATTGATTGAGAAATCTGTAAAATTATTTTAAACGATTCCTGTAAAATGATGGAACTAATGGTAGGATACAATAAGTTATGGCACTTGATATAACTGATGAAAGTGAAATTTATAACTTAGATTCCTTGGTTAGCTATTCCCAAGGGGGGTGTAAAGCAGAGCATGATTGGCGTATTGGTACAGAACATGAAAAATTTCCTTTTTATAGAGGTGACTTTCGTCCTGTTCCTTATGAAGGTTCGAGAGGAATACGCGCACTTTTAGAGGGAATGCAAAAAGCGTTAGGATGGGAACCTATTTTAGATGAGGGAAATATTATTGGGCTTGTAGGATCGGTTGGTCAAGGTGCTATTTCTTTGGAACCAGGAGGACAGTTTGAATTATCTGGCGCACTACTAAAAACGATTGGTGATACTTATTGCGAAGTAATTGAGCATTTAGCTCTTCTCAAGAAAATTTCAGAGCCATTGGGTATTGGTTTTCTAGGCATTGGTGCTAGTCCAAAGTGGACATTAACTGAAACTCCACGAATGCCTAAATCACGTTATCGGATTATGGCCAATTATATGCCAAAAGTTGGTCATAGTGGTCTTGATATGATGTATCGCACATCGACTGTTCAGGTTAACCTTGATTTTTCATCTGAAACGGATATGCGGCGAAAAATGCAAGTATCAATGAAGTTGCAGTCTATTGCGACAGCATTATTTGCCAGCTCACCTTTTACTGAAGGGCGACCGAATGGCTTTTTGTCTTGGCGTTCTGAAATTTGGTGCGATACTGATAATCAGAGGACTGGGGTCCTTCCCTTTATATTTTCTGAGCGCTTTGGTTTTGCGGATTACGTTGAATGGGCACTTGATGTCCCGATGTATTTCGTTGTGCGTGACGGTCGTTATTACGATTGTACACATATAACTTTTCGTCAGTTTATGAATGGAGCATTAAGAGGGCAGGTTGCAAATGCAACACCCAATATGGGAGATTGGATTAATCATCTATCGACTTTGTTTCCTGAAGTACGCTTAAAACGATTTTTGGAAATGAGAGGTGCTGATTGCGGTTCTTTGAAGCGTATTTGTGCGTTGTCGGCTTTTTGGGTTGGGATTCTTTATGATAGTGAAGCGCTTAATGAAGCAGAGGCTTTAACAAAAGATTGGTGTTTTGAAGAAGTTTTGGATATGCGCAAACGTGTTCCTAAAGAAGGGTTAAAAACACCTTTTCGTCAGACCATCATTTTAGAAATAGCACGTCAGGCTGTTGCTATTTCACACAAGGGTTTAAAAAATCGTCGGCAGTATGCTTCTAATGGTTTGGATGAAACAAGTTTTTTGGCTCCCTTAGAAGAGGTTATTGCAATGGGACAAACAGATGCTGATAAATTTTTGTCTCTTTACCATTCTATTTGGGATAAATCTGTAGAACCTGTCTTTTTGGAATGCGTCTATTAAATTTTAAAGCAAGAAAAGCGCTGTATATTTTTAGAAGAACTACATACCATTGTTACAGCTCATGCACAGACTTGCTTTAAGAGAGATATCTCACTTTGTTCTCCATTTCATCTTCTGATGCTTGTCCATGGAGAATACAACGCAAGATTTATCGGGCACTGTCATCTTTATTTATGTAAGTAACAGATTCACTCTCATGATATTTTCTTATTCTACTTATTATGTAGCTAGCAAAAGATTTTTTAATTTACTTTAAAACGGGCTTAAAATGAGGGAATTTTGATTATATTCAAAATCCCCATTTAAGTAAAAAACAATAAATTATCTTTATAAATCAATATTATTGACAATAAAATGACGCATATTTTAAAAGAGGTAGAGATGAAAACTTTCATAATATCGATAATAAAATTGGTAAGGATGATTTAATATCGTATTAAGAAAAAGAAACCATGTAATTATCCGGTAGTTTATATAAGTCTTATTGCTTTACGTAGTAAGAGAGAAATGATAACATTATGCATATAATAAAGCATATTGAAATTTTCCTTTTAGTATCGGGATCCAATGAAATAGTGTTTATATTTTATCTGGTTTAAAAATTTTTATGGATAAAAGAAAATAATTTTATTTGATTTTTTTATCTTCTTTAAGCAGTTATTAGGAGATAAAAATTTCCCTTCTAACCTGTAAATTAAAAAAATAATGATTTTGTAAAAGCATCTTAAGCTTTATATTTCATTTTCAAATATCACGCATTAATTCTGGACTGTGCATATGATTCAATATCAAGCATAACAATAGTGAGCATAAACAATGGCATTTAATTTTTTCATCAATTTATTTCTATTTGTTATTTTTTTGTTATGGCTTGGCCAGAGTAAGAGGATGAAATGGAGCCTCTCATTACGTGTTATGCTAGGGCTTATCCTTGGCTTGATTTTTGGCAGTGTTTTGCAGGTTATTTATGGAGAAGGTGAAGCTACTTTGTTGAAATCAATTGAATGGTTTAACATTGTTGGTAATGGCTATATCTTGTTATTACAGATGATTGTTATGCCATTGGTTTTTATCTCTATCGTTTCAGCGATCGCTCATTTGCATTCTGTTTATGCTATTGGCAAAATGAGTATAATGACAATTTCAATATTGCTCTTTACAACTGCTCTTTCAGCGTTGGTTGGCGTTTTGGTAGTTAATGCCTTTGGATTAACGACGAGTGGTTTGGTAAATGAAGGGCAAGATGTTTCTAATATTCTCGGGGATCGTATTTCTCAACTTGGGGATATGAATATTCCAAAGATGATTTTATCCTTAATTCCTAAAAACCCCTTTGCTGAGTTAAGTGGAGCCAAGCGTACATCAATTATCAGTGTTGTTATTTTTGCGTCGTTTTTAGGGGCTGCGGTTCTTCTTTTAAAGAAAGATGAGCCAGATAAAGGGGAAAAAGCACTTCTATTTATTCAAGTGGCACAATCTTGGATTATGCGGTTAGTCCGTATTGTGATTGCTTTGACACCTTATGGTATTTTTGCACTTATGACTAAAGTAGGTGCGTCTTCGCATGTTGCAGATATTTTAAATTTATTGGTTTTTATTATCGCCTCCTATGTTGGTATTATCCTTATATTTGGAATTCATGGTGTGTTGCTTGGTATATCGGGAATTAATCCCTTCCGTTTTTTCAAAAAGGTTTTACCGGTTTTGACATTTGCTTTTAGCAGTCGTTCAAGTGCTGCAAGTATTCCTTTAAATATTGAGGCCCAAACGCAATGGATTGGTGTCCCACAATCAATAGCCAGTTTTGCAGCCTCTTTTGGGGCCACAATTGGACAAAATGGTTGTGCAGGTCTTTATCCAGCAATGCTTGCGACCATGATAGCGCCCTCTATGGGTATTAATCCTTTTGATCCTACGTGGATTGCTGCTCTTGTTGGTGTTGTAACGTTGAGTTCTATTGGTGTTGCTGGTGTTGGTGGTGGTGCTATTTTCGCTGCATTGATCGTGTTGCCAATTATGGGGCTTCCTGTTTCTTTGGTCGCTGTACTTATGTCTATTGAACCTTTCATTGATATGGGGCGTACAGCTTTAAATGTAAATGATTCAATGTTGGCTGGAACTATAACCAGCCAGATGTTACAAACAACGGATAGAAGCATCTTTGAAAAATAATTTTCATGGTGAATCTTATGTTTTTTTTGACTGTTTTACTAAAACATCTGCAAGAGATATTTGCGCTGAGCCTGGCTGTATGGGTTTTTGCTGATTTGGGTGAGGAGCCCAACCAGAAAGCCAAATGAAAGAAAAATGCGCGCGAATACGGCCATCAAGATCGCTAAATCGTTTTGCATAGATTTCAGCTGCACGGAGAAAAAAGCGCTTGGATACAGGGCGTCGTGAGCGATTAATGAGCGCATTTTGCATTCCCATAGCTCTAAGGTCATTTATGAGATCAAACATTGTATCGTAGCGTATTGTGACATCTTCAATATCTGCTACAGGGAGAGCAAAACCAACACGCTGTAAAAGAGCACCTACCGCACGAATATCGGCAAAAGGATAGATCCTTGGACTTGCCCCGCCATAGATTTCAATTTCAGCTTGCAAGAGGCATTCACGTAATTCTGAGAGCGTACCAACCCCAGCCATAACAGCCAGAAATAAACCATCTGGTTTAAGGATATTTTTTATCTGACTAAGAACGCCAGGGGTATCATTGGTCAATTGTAATGAAAGAAGTGAAACGATAAGATCACAATAATTTTGAGGAAAATCAAGAAATTCTCGAGAACGTAAATGAAATTTTTTGTCATGGTTTTGATAAAGCATGTCGGTTTCAACACGTTCTATGGAATGAACTTTTCCAGATTTCATAAGGGTTTGTGCTGCAAGATCTGTATGGCTGTGTAAATCTAAAGCTAATGTAAAGAGACGATCAACAGTGTTAAGACGTTTATAGAGATCTTCAGCCATGTGGGATAGTAGAAAGTCATACCCTTCTTTTGCTTTTTGAAAAGCGCGTTTGCGGAATTGTTCAATGCGTTCGTGATCAAAAATTAAAGGATGCGACATATCGTTAAGGTCTTTTGATCTTTAATGAATATAGTTTTGAGAGAGTTCATTTTTGTGCAAGTTTTGTCAAGTTTATGATGTGAAAGAAAAACAAATTTCTAAGAAGTAAGAGTTTTTAAAGGAATTAAAATTAAAAATAAAAAAAGATTTTTTGTACAGGGAAGCTATAAAAGCCTAAATTAATGATGTTATGTTTTCAAGAAGTGGCTTTAAATGGCGGGAATATATTAAGTAAATTTACTGAGCGCTTGCTAACAATTTTATATCCGCCGATTTGCCCTGGATGTAAGCAAAGAGTTTCTGCTTATGGTACCATTTGCTCTGAGTGTTGGAAAGATCTTCAATTTATTACAAAACCTTATTGTCCTGTTATGGGAGTTCCTTTTGTTTATGATATGGGGGACGGTTTTCTCAGTGGTGAAGCGCTTCAAAATTCTCTACCTTTTTCACGTGTTCGCTCAGTTATTGTTCACAAGGGGGTAGCACAATCTCTGGTAACACGATTAAAATATGGTGATCATGTAGAATTGGCATCTTTTATGGCTAATTGGATGGTATCTGCTGGACGTGAGATTGTTGATGATTGCGATATTATTATTTCCGTTCCTTTGCATTTTCGTCGTTTTTTGAAGCGACGTTATAATCAATCTGCTGAGCTTGCGCGTTATATTGCAAGAGTGCAGAAAAAAGAATTTAAGCCCGGTTGGCTTGTACGTTGTCGGCATACTCGCCCGCAGGTGAATTTATCTGCTAGGGAACGAAAACTGAATGTGCTGAATGCTTTTGAAGTACCACGTAAAGTTAAAAAATATCTAAAGGGACGTTCTATTTTGCTCATTGATGATGTTTTTACAACAGGCGCGACAGTTACAGCCGCAGCTGCAACATTAAAACGTGCAGGGGCGCGTCAAGTTGATGTGCTAACATTTTCACGTGTACTAAAAGAGGCTTCTATATTTCCTAATTCTTGAGAGAAGCTTTAATTTATAAATATTTTGAAAACATTGGAGAAAACACGATGAAAGAAATCATACTTTATACACGTCCTAACTGTCCTTACTGCAAGAGAGCACGTGATTTGCTTGATAAAAAAGGTGTAAAATATACAGATATTGACGCATCAACTTCTCTTCGCCAAGAAATGGTGCAGCGAGCGAATGGGCGTAATACATTTCCACAAATTTTTATAGGTGATTATCATGTTGGCGGTTGTGATGATCTTTACGCTTTAGAAAATAAAGGGAAGCTCGATTCTTTGTTGCAGGACGTACATTAAATTAATTGGAGATTATGTTTGCTTAAGATTTTTTTGCCAGAAGCAGATAATTAACGTTCATATCTTTTGAGCGATTCCAGCTGTCGTTTAATGGATTATAAGTAACACCGATCTCATCAACGACAGTGAGAGCGTTTTGTAATAAGAGATTCTTCAGTTCTCGAGGTTTGAGAAACTTTTTATAGTTGTGGGTTCCTTTCGGAAGCCAACGTAAAATATATTCAGCGCCTATAATAGCGAGTCCCCATGCTTTCCATGTACGGTTGAGTGTTGAGATAAACATCAATCCTTGTGGCTTGAGCATTTTTGCTGTAGCCTCTATGAAGAGATTAACATCAGCCACATGTTCAACAACTTCCATATTAAGGATGATATCAAATTGCTCTCCTTCAGTAGCAAGTGCTTCCGCAGTAGTGGTGCGGTAGTCAATTGAAAGGCCATTTTGGGCTGCGTGGATTTTTGCGACTTCAATATTTGTTTGGGAAGCATCAGCTCCTACAACCATAGCGCCAAGACGTGCCATTGGTTCGCATAATAAACCACCTCCACAGCCAATATCAAGGATTTTTAAATTTTCGAAGGGCTTAAGTGAAACAGGATCACGATGAAGTTCTAGACAGATTTTTTCTCTAATGTAAGCAAGGCGTGTTGGATTGAATTGATGAAGTGGCCGAAATTTTCCGTGTGGATTCCACCATTCAGCGGCAATACGCGAAAAATGGTCAACTTCACTTTGATCAAGTGTGGTGCGTGTTTCATTTATCATATTGCTCATTTTTTATTTTTTCATAATTAAGTCAAGTTGATTGTATCCAAAGTCAAGGGAAATTAACATACATAGAGTGCACTTGCACAAATGATAGATATTAGGTATGTGAAAAGTGGTTTATTGATACGGGAGTAAGTCCTTATTTTTACTGTCGTTTGAGATAAGAAACGTAAAGGTAAGAGTATTATTGATGGCGCGGATTGTCATGAAATTTGGCGGAACATCTGTAGCAAACATTGAACGTATTTATAATGTTGCACAGCATGTTAAAAGAGAGGTAGATGCGGGCAATGAGGTTGCGGTGGTGGTATCCGCAATGGCCGGTAAAACTAATGAGCTTGTTCAGTGGACATGTGACGCTTCACCAATACATAAAGATGCTTATGAATATGATGTGGTTGTTGCTTCTGGTGAACAGGTAACGGCAGGTTTGTTGGCCCTTACACTTCAAGAAATGGGAGTGAATGCTCGTTCATGGCTTGGTTGGCAAATTCCTATTCACACAGATAGTGCACATGGGAGTGCACGTATTACAGATATTGATGGATCTTTTTTAATACAACGTTTTCAGGAAGGTCAGGTAGCAGTTATTGCTGGTTTTCAAGGATTGGCGCCAGATAATCGGATTTCTACTTTGGGGCGTGGTGGATCAGATACAAGTGCTGTTGCAATGGCAGCAGCTATACAGGCTGATCGTTGTGATATTTATACAGATGTGGACGGTGTTTATACAACGGATCCGCGCGTAGAACCTAAGGCACGTCGTTTACCAAAAGTGGCTTTTGAAGAAATGCTGGAAATGGCTTCTCTTGGGGCAAAAGTTTTACAGGTTCGGTCTGTTGAATTGGCTATGGTTCATAACGTCCGTACCTTCGTGCGTTCAAGTTTTGAGGATCCCAATGCATTAGGCATGGGTGATCCAATGAATTCTTCTGGAACACTTATTTGCGATGAGGATGAAATCGTGGAACAACAGAATGTTACTGGTATTGCTTTTGCTAAGGATGAAGCGCAAATTTCGCTCCGTCGGCTTGCAGATCGCCCAGGGATCTCCGCAGCAATTTTTGGCCCCTTGGCCGAAGCGCGAATTAATGTTGATATGATTGTACAAAATATTTCTGAAGATGGTTCAAAAACTGATATGACTTTTACTGTACCATCAGCAGATGTAGATAAGGCTGTTGCGCTTCTTGAGAAAAATCGTAAAGAGATTGGGTTTGATGTTATCCAATCTGAAAGCGGTCTTGCCAAGATATCTGTTATTGGTGTTGGAATGCGCAGTCATGCAGGTGTTGCGGCTACAGCTTTTAGGGCTTTGGCTGAAAAGGGTATTAATATTCAAGCAATCACGACTTCAGAGATTAAGATTTCTATTTTGATTGACAGCGTTTATACTGAGCTTGCAGTGAGAACATTACATGCTGTTTATGGACTTGATAAGGGTTAAGCATAAAAGGTTTCCAATAATGTGATCATTCATAGGAGTAGGGGAGTGAAAAACTCCCTACATAAGTTGTTCAATGGAAGATGAGAAATATACACTCGTTCAAATATATATGTTATGTAGGAAACTTTGTGAATGCTGAGTTAAATTATAGAGCTTATAGATTTGATTTCATTGAATTATTCACGCTATTATGCAAAATAGAGGCGACGAGATATATTCCCTTAATATTTTTTATTTTCTCAAATGATTGTTGAAAACTTTCTATAGATACGGTGGATTTAATTTTATTTTTTGCATAAGGGTGAATAAAAATCTAAAATAAATAAGCGCACAGCAATTGTGAGTTGAAGGAAGATATTCACTTTAAAGAATGCACAAAATCCTTCTTTTTTCTTAACGTACTGATTTCCAGGTTTGATTTATCTACTCTTTTCGGCTTTGGATATAAGGTCATTTATATCAACTTCAGTAAGAAAAGCCTCAGATAGTTTCAATCAAACTAAATAACAATCTACTGCGTTTATGAAAACCGTAATTTGCATAATTATAGTTATGATAAAATTGAGATATTTGAGACTGTTCATTAAAACCTTTTGAAAAGGTTACAATAGATAATTTGTTCCTTTTGATTATCTTACACACACCATTCATCTATATTAATCGGTCAGGATCTAAACAAAATCAGATGAGGACGTAGTGTTTTATGCTAATCACACATTATGAGGATGGATCTCCTTACATAAGATTTTAAGATGGGATTAAATAATTTTCAAAAAAATACCTTTTCCAATTGTCAGTCGATGATAGATATCAGAATGTTTTTTCTTATTCATTTTTGTAATTATGATACAGCCATAATGTAACAACTCAATCAAACTGTTTTGTAAAAGATGAGCATAAGAAAGTAGGTTTTCGTTTGTTTTTATTGAGAACTATGAGACGCTTTTTTATTGCGTTTGATATAAATGAGGCCATATCCAAGCCCGATAAGAGCAGATAAACCAGATCCACAAAGAACACCAATTTTTGCAGAATCAAGCAGAACAATATCTTTAAAAGCAAGCATTGAAACAAAGATAGACATTGTAAAGCCAATTCCTGCTAAAAACCCAATCAACAAAATTCCTGCCCATGTCATTTGAGGAGGCAATCGACACAGCCCTGATTTTACTGCTAGATAACTTGCAGTTATAATACCAAGAGGTTTACCAATAAAGAGACCAATTACAACACCAAGAACAATCAAGAAAGATTTATCAGAAGAAAGATCAAAATTTGCAAAACTAACACCAGCATTTGCAAAAGCGAAAATTGGCATCACACCATATGCGACCCATGGATGCAATGCTTTTTGAATACGTGTTACTGGCGCAATTATATCACGTTGTCCTTTACGCATTTTTTTCAGTGCAGTTGAGATATGATGCAGGTCTGTTTTTGTATTTTTTTCTTGAAGAATTTGCATAGCGTTGCTCAGTATTGTAAGCGGAGCTATAAGCGTACGAGTCGGAAGAACTGGAGTCATCATACCTAAAATCACACCTGCAAGTGATGGATGAATGCCCGTTACCATTAAGCCCCACCAAATGATTGCACCAGGTAGAATGTAAAGCCATGCTGATGCGAATCCAATCCATTGAAAAAATAATACTAAAGCAATACCTGCTATAGCAATAACGAGACCACTAGGATCAATGTTCGTTGAATAGAAAAAAGCAATAATAAGAACAGCTATAATATCATCAATAATTGCTAAGGATAAGAGAATGATATGAAGGTTAGAAGGAATTTTTTTTCCAAGAAGAGCAAGAATACCTAGCGCAAAGGCAATATCTGTTGCTGTTGGCACAGCCCAACCATGTATCTGTCCACTGTTAAAGTTGAAGCTGAAATAAATAATTGCAGGAAGACAAACTCCACCTATTGCTGCAACAATTGGTAAAATTGCTTGTTTAAAATCGGCTAGAGCACCTTCATGAATTTCACGTCGGATTTCCATTCCAGCTACGAGAAAGAAAACAGCCATGAGAGCATCGTTAACCCAGAAATGTAAATCCCATGAAAGGGTAAAATGGCCAAAGTTAAAGCCAAGAGGTGTATGCCAGAAGGATTCGTAAAGAGAAGCATATTCAGAATTGGCAAACATGAGTGCAGCAGCAGCGGCTAATAAAAGGACAACACCGCTGAGGGCTTCGATATGGAGAAAACGCTCAATAGCTGAAAGCGCTTGATTCGTAACACGAGAAGCGCGATTAGGCAGGCGATTTGAAGATAAATCAGACATAAACAACTCCAACTATCGACAATTTTACGAATATATATTTTCTACATGAACTCTTTTGTATGGTATTCTCTTGTACCATACAAAAGAAAAAAGAAGGATAAAGCTCTTAAATCTTATAGACAAGATCATTATATTAAAAAATAAACATATTTTTTTAAGGTGATGATTCATTTTTGACAGTGAGATTTACTTTGCTCAAAGCTGTGGACAAATCATTTTGAAGTGCAGTTTCGAGATCAGCGATTGTGAGGCCTTTGTTATCTTTTGCTGTTATTTTAATAATCAATGTTTGTGGATTTTTAGCAAAATCACCAAAGGACTTTGCAATACTTTCAGCTTTTTCGTGATTTTTCAAAAATATTCGGGGGCTTTGTGTCATCATGATATAGAAGTCATCATAGAGTTCCTTTTTGAGATCATGTTTGCTGTCATTAAGATTTTGTGCAAGATAAGAAAAGAGTTTATCAATGAAACCAGCATCCGTATAGCGTACGTCAATTTCAGTTATACCAAAATTTTGAGAGACAGCAGTTATTGCCTCTTTTTGCCCAGAGAAGAGCTTTGTATCAACATCAATAGCTTTAGCAGATATTTCTCCAGAGCCAATATTCTTTATATTGAAAGACATTGGATTAAGAAGGAGGGTATGCCTTTTTTCATCATAGGAGATATTAAGTTTTCCTGAAAGATCAAGGCGTTCAACATCCATGTTTTGGAGGAATTCTAAGTCTTTTTCATTCATTTTTTTAGGTACAATCGAGAGATTATCGAGAGAGAGCAGAAGTTTTTTCGGTATAGGCTGCTCCCATTGGCTTGGTTTGAATTGGAAGGATGCAAGGGTTGCTTTTAACTGTGGTATATCAATGGTGACGTTATCAATTTTGGCATCGATTGAAGTAGTAGCAAGTAGAGTGTTTAGAATAATAGCATTCTCTGTTATTTTTTCAGCTTCTTGGTTATTTTCTTTCCTTGCATTAAGATAAGCTTCAACTAATCTCTCAGGTGTTTGTTTGAACGGCTTCATTTTTAGGCCAGATGTTTTGAATTTGCCAAGAGAAAAGGAAATATTCTTCTCTTTTTCTTCAAAAACATTGACCATTACGTTCTCTAAAGAAATAGGACCAATGATGGTTTTTCCTTGATTGAGAACGTTACGTTTTCCGAAAATGATAGAATGTGCGTAATTGATGTCAATATCTTGCGCTTTTATTGTATTACTCTTGACGTTCAGCATCTGTTTTGTACCATTTGCGGTTATCGTCGCAAGGCCCATATTTTTGATGCTAACAGAACCAATACGACCATTTTTAAAATGAGAAAGCTGAAAACCTTTTATTTCAAATTTTCCGGTTAATTTATTCTCGTTTTTTACAGAAAGAGATATATCTGGTGCAATCATGGAGGCAAATTGAAGACGCATAATTTGTTGCAAAAGACGCGATGTGATTGTTTTATCCTTTTCTTTTAAGGATACGCTATTAAAAGAAATTTTGGGAATTTGGAGGTGAATATTATGACGCTTTAAGTCAACATTATAAAGTGTAAAAGTGCCAGGAATAAAAAAAAGAGGGGGGCGAGCTGAAATGGCACCAATTTTAAGTGATATTCCGGCAGGAACTGGTAGGGTAACATTTGTCAAATTGACTTTGCCTATGATACTAACTTCAGATGTTTTTGCTTTTATGGAGCGACGTGCTATTTCTTGTTTCACAAAACTGTCAAGATAGGGTTTTGCCATATAAAAACCGCCGACAAATATAATTGCCAGAATAGCAAAAAATCCAATAATAAGTGTAAGCCAATGTTTTAGATTACTTCGGTACCCACTATTAAGATTGATCATTATTTTTTCTTTCACTTTTATCATTTTCTCAAAAGAGTGAAAATAAATTTCTTTAAATAACGACAAATGTTAAAATATAGCATGTACCATTTTCAACAGTTATCTATTTTTACTCTCTTTTTTAGAGGCATTCTCGCTTTTTTATAATGCAACTGTATTAATTGTCACCAATTTTCTTTGGTTTTAGCCTTTTATAAAAGGCACTTATAACAGACAAGAAGATATATGCTGATCCTCATTTTACCATTTTAAATCACTCTAAGGTATTCCTATTTCTGCTTTTATCTTGCCGCTGTTTATAAGAACAGCTAAAACACAGAAGATATGGTATTGTTTATTACAATTTAATGGGGAGAAATGGGTATCATGACAGAAAATCAAATAATGGCTTTTCCTATCATTGGTCTCATGATGATTTTTTTTATTTGGGATCGGTTCCGTTATGATCTTATCGCTATTTGTACATTACTGATTGCTTGCATTGTTGGCCTTGTCAGCCCGAAGGAGGCGTTTAGCGGTTTTAGTAATGATATTGTTATCATTGTAGGGAGTGTATTTGTTGTCAGTACGGCTGTATCGCGTTCTGGTATAATGGAATTTATTATCCAACGGATTTGGCCAGAGGTAAAATCTGTGCGCCTTCAATTGGCGTTTTTGGTTATTTCTGTGGTGCTTTTATCAATGTTTGTTAAAAACATTGGTGCTTTGGCTATCATGCTTCCGATTGCTTTTCAATTTGCTCGTCGTTCTCAGGTTTCACCTTCTGTCTTTTTGATGCCAATGGCATTTGGTTCTTTGTTAGGTGGTCTTATGACTCAGATAGGAACTTCCCCTAACGTTGTCATTTCAGCTATGCGAGAACGTTTATCTGGGGCTCCTTTTACTATGTTTGATTTTACACCGGTTGGTGCAGCTGTTGCTACTGCTGGTGTCTTATATTTGGTTTTTTTTTCTTGGCGTTTGCCTGTGCGTGTTCGTTCAGGTGTTTCGTTTGATGATGCGATTGATATTCGTAATTATGTTTTGGAAGTGCATATTCCAGCAAATTCGCCGATTGTGGGAAAAACTATTGTTGATCTTGTTAAGCCATCAGGCGGTGATGTTATGGTGGTTCAAATTATCAGAAATAAAATATCTATTTCCCCATTGCCAGATTTTGTTTTGTCTGAAAATGATATTGTTTTGCTGGAAGGTTCACATACGGGGCTAGATAGTGTAATGAGTGCTGCTCGTTTAGAGTTTGCTACTGATCGAACTATTTCCACGGGTGATAAGGACAGCGACATTAATATTGTTGAGGCAGTCATAACACATAATTCACCTCTTATTGGTGTCAGCGCGAGAGGTTTTTCACTCTTTGATCGCTATAATGTGAATTTGCTTGCGTTAAGTCGTCAGCATGAAAGAGTGCGGGGGAGACTCGGTGATATAGACTTTCATCTTGGTGATGTGATTGTTTTGCAGGGACAAGATGCGGTTATCCCAAATTTGTTACGGGAACTGAAATGTTTGCCTTTAGCAAAACGTAATATTGTGTTTGGTAATTTACGACATGGTTTCGTCTCTTTAGCTATTCTCTTTATAGCAATTATTTTTACGGCTTTTCAGATTGTTCCAGTTGCGTTTTCTTTTTTTTCTGCTGCCGCTGCAATGGTTATCTTTCGCGTTTTTCCAGCGCGTGATTTGTATCAAGCACTCGATGGTCAAATATTAGTCTTATTAGCAGTTCTTATTCCAGTGAGTGAAGCGTTAGAGAAGACAGGATGTACGGATCTTATAGGTCAGTGGCTTAGTCAATTAGCGGTATTTTTTCCTCCATCTGGTGCATTAGCGCTTATGTTGATTACAGCCATGTTGGTAACGCCATTTTTAAATAATGCAGCGACAGTGATGATGGTAGCACCAATCTCGTCGAGTTTTGCGCATTCTCTTCATTATAAACCTGAAGCTTTTCTGATGGCTGTTGCAATTGGTGCGGGGTGTGAGTTTCTTACACCTATTGGACATCAAAGTAATATGCTTGTGATGGCGCCAGGAGGATATCGTTTTAGTGATTATCCACGCTTTGGCGCTCCTTTGGCAGTATTAATAATAATTGTTGCGGTTCCAATGCTCATGTGGATTTGGCCATTACAATAGAACATTTTTAGAACCTATAAATATCCAATCACAAAGGTCGTTAATCTTATAAAGGTAAGTTGAAATGAGAGACTTTGCGTAAATGGTTTTGCTTGAAGCATGTATTTGTATCAAGCTTTATTATGGACTTCAGTATTAATTTTATGAGAGTAAAAATGCTTGTTTATTTGGTTTAAAATGTTTTCAATTATGAAAATTGAGCTATGGATTTTTTATGATGTTTTTAGTGAATTGGCTTTCCATTGTCATTTTACTGTTGAGGATTTTAAAAACCACAACACACCAGTTACTTTTAAGATTTTAAAAGGTTTTTTCTATACACATAATGAGTGATGCTCCTAACTCACTAGGGGGAGATAAGGATAACACTATCGAGATTGTAAGCAAGTATTCATAGTAACGATAGACCCGTGATGACTTTCCTATTTTTACAAATAAAGCTCTCTAAGAGCTGTAATGTGAACTAAAAGGCATTAACATTGTTTTTGATTGATACATTTGAAAAAATCCAATCCGATCAGATATACAGTGATTTGAAATGAATAGGCTATGATTTGAAACGAATAAACTGGCAATTTTAAGATTTTAAGTTAATTAGGGCTACCATATTTATTCATTTATGCGTAAAAGTGCAGAAAGTAATTTTTTTCAAGGTTATGATACATGTCGTATGATAGTTTTATTTCTGAAGTTAATGCAGAGTTTCGTCAGGAAAAGGCTCTTGCTTTTTGGAGACGTTACGGTTTGTGGGTTGTTTTTGCAGCCATTATTTTTGTATTGATGATCGTTATTTATCAAATTTATCATCATGTGCAAATGAAGAAAGCCGGTCATATTGGTGATGCATTTATAGAAGTTCTTGATTTTGCGGATACACGCCATTTTGATGAGGCGATGAAACGATTGGAAGATGTTAAAGCCTCTAACTTTGGTGGGTATCCTTTTCTTGCGCGTTTGCGTGAGGCTTCTTTACTCATGGAACAAGGGGATGCTGTTAAATCAGTGGAGGTTTTTGATTCTATCGCGGCTGATGAAAAAGCACCACCAATTTTGCGGGCAGTTGCAAAAATTCGGGCGGCTTATATTTTGGTTGATACAGGAAGCTTAGATGATGTCAAAAAACGCGTCAAAGACATGGCAAATGATCTTGGGTCTATGCGTATGTCTGCAAGAGAGGCTTTGGGTTTAGCTGCTTATAAAGCTGATAAAATGGATGAGGCGGTTGATTATTTTAGGAAGATTTCTAAAGAAGGTGCTCTAGGATCAAAAATAACAGAGAGAGCACGCATTATGCTTGAGCTTATGCAAGCTGAGGGCAAGGCAAATAGGGAATAAATTAATGAGCCTTACCATTGCTATAGTTGGTCGTCCTAATGTTGGAAAGTCAACGCTTTTTAATCGTTTGGTTGGGCAAAAATTGGCTTTGGTTGATGATAAGCCTGGTGTGACACGCGATCGGCGTGTTCATGCTGCAACACTTCAAGATCTGCGTTTTGATGTGATTGATACGGCTGGGTTGGAAGAAACCGGTGATCATACACTCGAAGGTCGTATGCGTGCTCATACAAAAGCTGCTATCGATGAAGCGGATCTTATTTTATTTGTATTTGATGCAAAGAGTGGAATAACGCCGAGTGATTTAAATTTTGCGTCACTGGTTCGCAAATCAGGCAAGCCGATTGTGCTTGTTGCCAATAAATCTGAGTCAAAAGCGGCAATTGGGGGAGAATATGAGGCATGGTCGTTAGGGTTGGGGGAGCCTTGTTCAATATCTGCTGAACATGGTTTAGGTCTTTCGGATCTTCGTGATGCAATTATGAAGGCTAGTGGGGGAGAGAGAATTTTTGCAAGCAAAAACCAAGAAGAACATATTGCTTTACAGTCAGCATCTCTTGATGATTATATTGATAATTTAGAAGAAAAGGGGGATGTTTACGATAAAAGTAAACCCCTTCGGATTGCAGTTGCTGGTCGCCCAAACACCGGAAAATCAACTCTCATCAATAGGATGTTAGGGCAAGATCGTTTGTTGACAGGACCTGAAGCAGGATTAACTCGTGATTCCATTTCTGTGGATTGGGAATGGCGCGGTCGTCATATTAAGCTTTTTGATACTGCAGGTTTACGTCGAAAGTCGAAAATTCAAGAAAAATTAGAAAAACTTTCTGTTGCAGATACTTTGCGTGCAATTCGTTTTGCGGAAGTGGTAGTAATTGTTTTTGATGCAACTACACCTTTTGAAAAGCAGGATTTACAAATTGCTGATCTTGTGATTCGTGAAGGGCGTGTTCCACTTATTGCTTTCAATAAGTGGGATCTTATTGAAAATAGTCAGGCAACATTGGTTGATTTGCATGAAAAATGCATCCGCCTTCTTCCTCAAGTTCGTGGTTTGAGAGCTGTTCCTTTATCGGGTCAATATGGTCAAGGGATTGATAAATTGATGGAAAATGTCATGATGATGCACCGTGTGTGGAATCGTCGTATTTCCACGGGAAAATTGAACCGATGGCTTGAAACGATCGTTGCGCATCATCCCCCGCCTGCGGTTTTGGGGCGTCGACTTAAGGTCAAATATGTCACACAGGTTAAGACACGTCCTCCTGGATTTGTGTTTTCTTGCTCGCGACCAAAGCTCATGCCTCAATCGTATTTACGTTATCTTTCTAATGAATTGCGTAATACGTTTGATATGCCTGGGATACCAATTCGCATATCATTACGGGCATCTGATAATCCCTTTGCAACGCGTTCCAAAAAGAAATAATCACTCTCTATTTTTTCAAAGTTTATGAAATCTGCATTTAATAAAAACAATTTTTTAAATAAGCTTTTTTATGAATTATTGAGTTTTAATATCAAAAATGAATTGATCAACAAAATAGACATAATGTTATCTTCGATATGATAAATTGATTTATAAAAATAATTTATTACTCTCCTTATTAAATGAGAAAATCCGATAGAGTAATACTCTTTCATTTCAATTCCCCTTATCAAAATTAAAAAATTGCAGTTTAATTCCACGTTAGAGGAGAGATTAACATGTGGACAAAAATCGTTTGAGAAAGAATACAATCCTCTTAATGCAGGAGCAGATGCGAAATTGGAGACTAGAGAATAGCATTATGGTGCTGGCTTGTGCAAAGAGCTTTGCACCATCTTTCCATAGGCAGTAAAGGTAGTTGGGGGGCAAGAATGCCACTGTTTGCGGTGGTTTATTCAAATAAAAATGTTTGCAAAAGTTATCAATATTCAAGTGGTAGGAAGAGAAACGCCAACTTTGATTGCAATTGCACAAAGTGGTATAGCGTTCATCTTTAAAATCCTGTTTAACAGCTCTTTGTATATGTTCTGTATGAAAAGGGAGGGCTTATATTTCGTACATTCAAAGAGGAATGCGTTTTATTGATGAAGGATGGATGAAGCCTAAAATAACGGATTTATCTCGGAGGATGTTTGCTCAGTGTGTTTCTACATTTTGGACAACGCATTGATTTATAACGGTAATGCATTGTTTTACATGTTGAATGAAAGTCCTGAATATCGTAAGATTCTTTCATTTCAAACTTGTTTATATTGCATCAAAAAAACTATTCCCTTGCACGTTATAAGCGGGGCTGGCGTGTGGATAAAAACTATTAAAGACAAGAAGTAAAAATGCCTCTTATGAACCGTCTCAAGTGCCAATGGCTGTCGCAACATTGGGAGTTAGTAAAGAGTATGAGGGTGCTGACTTGCTTCTCATAAGCGTAAAGATGGGGAGGCACAATGGCTTTATCGTTATATCATTTACGGGCGTGGTGTCGCAAAATGGACTGGCGGGCATTGAGAAATTTTTCTTTAAAACAAACGCGTGAATTGGCAATCCAATGCCATTCTGTTTTACATGAAAGGCGTGATCCCATTAAAGAACGTGAGAAACAAAAGCGTGAGGCAATGCTTAATCTGCATGATTTAAAAGATATTGCTCCTCAATGTTTTTGAAAGTCGTAAAGTCGAATTAAAAGGAGATGGTAAAGATGGGAACTGGTTTAGACCCTTAAAACTTTATATTCTTCCCAAATTAGGCTGTATACCCGTTTTAGAAATTATCCAAACGGGCAGAAGGACAGTTATGGTTTTATTTCAAGGTAATGCAACAGGGCATTATCACCCGGATGAGGAGGGCATTTGAAGGTGTGTTCAGGGTTGCAGTTTATAAAATTGAAAGCCACGCTATTTATGCGATAAATTGTGATAGATTTCTTTTATTGGCTTGACGAATAAATTGGGGACCAATATGTTACGCACGGTCTTGTAAGATGCGTTTTGACTTTGCTTTTTATTAAGGAGCCAATTATGGCAAAGGACAACGAGCCCGTTGTACCAAAAGAGGAAGCTGACGGAAAAAAGCAAGAAGACTGTTTTAATTCAGAGGATTTGGAATGTCGTAGTCAGAATTTAGGTTTAGCTTTAATGCGTAAAAAAGCATTAAAGAAGCGAGGGTATAGAAAAGAGGGAGGAGAGCCACAAGGAACGATGGCACGTGCAATTAAGCTTTCTAGTGAGTTTTTGGCAAGTATTATCGTAGGCGTTGTTTTAGGGTTAGGATTTGACCAGCTAGCAGGTTCATTGCCATGGGGATTAGTATTTTTTCTTTTTCTTGGATTTGCTGCTGGTGTCTTGAGTATTCTTCGGTCTGTAGGCTATATTGCCTTCAGTCAATTAGGTCAAAAAGGCGCGTCGCGCCAAGATAAAGGGGCCGATAAAAGGTCCGATAAATGAGGTTGAAGTGACATCGCACGCTCCAGATCCTGTTCATCAATTTGAGGTTTCACGGTTGATTAATATTTCCATAGGAAATATGGATTTATCTTTTACAAATGTATCATTTTTTATAGTTGCGACTGTTGTTGTAAGTTCAGTCTTTCTCTTTATTTCCTCATCAAGTCGAGGGTTAGTGCCAACGCGGATGCAATCTGTCTCAGAGATGGCGTATGAATTTGTAGCATCGACTTTGCGAGAATCATCTGGTGTGCAGGGAATGCAATTTTTTCCTTTAGTTTTTTCTCTGTTTACTTTTATTTTGGTTGCTAATTTTATTGGTCTTTTCCCTTATTTTTATACGATTACTTCTCAGATTATGATCACGTTTTCACTGGCGATGTTGGTGATTTTTACGGTGATTAGTTATGGTTTTTATAAGCATGGGGTTGGTTTTTTGAAACTGTTTGTTCCCAGTGGGGTGCCTGTTCTGATTTTACCTTTGGTTACGATGATTGAAGTTATTTCTTTTTTCTCTCGTCCTATCAGTCTTTCACTTCGTTTGTTTGCAAATATGCTTGCTGGCCATATTACCCTCAAAGTTTTTTCTGGTTTTATTGTCTCAATGATTGGAATAGGAATCATGGGCGTAGGTGGTTCTATTTTACCGCTTATCATGACTGTAGCGATTACTGCTCTTGAATTTTTGGTTGCGTTTCTTCAGGCTTACGTTTTTACGGTTTTAACTTGTATGTATCTTAATGATGCAGTCCATCCGGGGCATTAATAAAACTGGCGGTTTTCCGTCAAATGGTGCAATTTCGCTTTAAAGGAGAATAAATAATATGGAATTAGTGCTTGCAGCAAAATATATTGGTGCTGGTCTTGCTTGCTTTGGTATGGCAGGCACAGCTTTAGGTCTTGGAAATATTTTTGGTAGCTATCTTTCTGGTGCGTTACGCAATCCATCAGCTGCAGATAGTCAGTTTGGTCGTCTAGTTTTTGGTTTTGCTGTGACAGAGGCTTTGGGCATTTTTTCATTGCTTGTTGCTTTGTTGCTTCTTTTTGCGGTTTGATTATTTTCAAAAGGGTATATCTGCTTTCTTTATGAGAGGTAGGCATGCTCTTTTGATTTTATATAAGGAAGGAACGTTAGTCAGCCATCATTTGTTCTAAAATAAAGAGCCTTAAGTCAGGTTATTTGAAGGATAAAAAAGAATGTTTATTTCCAGTGCTTATGCGCAGAACACTGAGACATCGTTAGAGCATATTAAAAATGTAGCAGAGCGTATCGATCGTGTGTTTCCACCTTTTGATTTTGTGCATTTTGGTTCACATCTTTTTTGGTTAGCAATTTCTTTTGGGCTTTTTTATCTTTTCATTTCTCGTGTGATTGTACCGCGTATTGGTGGTGTTATTGAAACACGTCGGGATCGAATCGCATCTGATTTAGATCAAGCGATGCGCATGAAACAAGAAGCAGATATTGTTGTTGAAACTTACGAACGGAAGTTAGCACAAGCACGTTCACAAGCTCATGTTATAGCGCAGACAGCTAGTGAAGAGATAAAACAAAAGGTTGAGCTTGAACGAAAGGAAATTGAAGCAAATTTAGAGAAAAAGTTGACAGATGCTGAAAAACAGATAGCAAAAATTCGCGATAAAGCTATGAAGAGTGTTGGCTCCATTGCTGAAGAAGTAGCTCTTGAAATTGTAAAAAAATTGATTGATGTTGAAGTCAGTAAAGAGTCTGTTCGTTCAGCTGTTAAAGCTACAGGTTACTGAGGATTTACAAAAATGACAGATACTTTTTGGGCTTTTGTTGGATTAGTTCTTTTTTTAGCTCTTTTGGTTTATTTTGAAGTTCCAGAAATGGTCTTACGCCATCTTGATACACGGGCAAAGCGTATCAAGGATGAGCTTGATGAAGCTCTGCGTCTTCGTGAAGAGGCTCAGGAAGTTCTAGCTGAATATCAGCGCAAACATGCAGAAGCAGAAAAGGATGCGCAAGAGATTATTGCTGCAGCTAAACGTGAAGTTGAGGCTGTTATCTCTGAAGCTCGTATAAAAGCAGAAGAATATGTAAAGAATCGCAATAAATTGGCAGAGCAAAAAATTGCTCAAGCAGAAGCTGATGCGATACGTATGGTATCGTCGTCTGCTATCGATTTGGCGGTTTCTGCTGCCCGTGTGCTTATCGAAAAGGAATTAGATTCTCATAAAGCGAATGAACTCATTAAGGAGTCTCTTGTCCAAGAATCTCTCACAAAAATGAAAACGTATCTTAATTAAGAGTTAGCCTATCTTAATCCAGGTATTAAGTGATTTCGAAAGTCTAATCCTTGGAGGAGAGTGTTCTTTTTCAAAGCTGGCAATGATTTTCTGATTTTTATCTCTCTTAGCTTTTAGAGTTGATGATTTAATCACCTTTCTGCTTAATGATAATAAAGTATTATTTACACTAAAAATAATTACAATTTTTTTAAATTATCTCAAGCCGTATAGTGAAGTTATTTCATAAGGTTCTTTTAAAATACTTAATGATAGTGCTCAGGAAAAGAAGAATTTTATTTTCATTATTTTTTCAATTTATAAAATATTAGATTTTTTTCATTTCATTCTCTAAGCCAGAAAGATGATTAAACTATAGAAAAAGAATTCCATAAAGAAGAAGCTTTTTTACTAAATCATGAAAAGACGTGTCTGTCTGAAGTGTTTGAGTTTATTGAAGAAGCCTTCGATAAAGGGATGTTAGGATTTATTATAGTTATGAGGTGTTTTCTTGAAAAAAAGGCAAGTAAGGCTTTCTAAAATTCATGTGCATTTCAGAGACTTACTTCAATAAATCATAAATTCTTTGTAACTCTCTGTATTTGATATTCTATTTCCCTATGATAACATTCCTATTTTTTACAAATAGAATTCTTTCATTTATCTATCTTTACTCTCAAATTTTAAGGGGTAGACAGAGTCTAAATTTAGACTACAAGTTTTGAGAAATCCGCAGCTTTTTGTGTAAGAGTATGAATACGTTTGAGAAGAGCAAGACGATTCGTCCGAACATGGGGATTTTTATCGTTTACCAATACTTTCTCAAAAAATGTGTCTATAAATTTTCCCAGTGGTGTTAGCGTATTGAGTAGGTGTGGTAAATTTGTTGCATTGATAGAGTGATGAACTGTTTTCTCTATCTCAGTGATTGCTTGATAGAGTTGTTTTTCTTCTGTTTCAATAAAGAGTTCAGGGTTAATTTCATCTTCTATTGTTGAATCTTTTTGGGATTCAGCCTCAAGAATATTTACGGTACGTTTTACAGCAGCTAAAAAGCTATCTCCATCACTTGTATTGATAAAGGCGATAAGTGCTTCGACATGACGTGCAATCAGCAACAGATCGTCAGCATCTTTTTTTAAGACTGCTTCAAGAACATCATAACGAGCGCCTTCTTCTTTTAAATAGATTTTCAAACGTTCATGAAAAAAAGATAACAGATCCGATAAAATATGTTCTGTTTTTTCAGGAAGTACATTCTGCGATTGCGTAGCTTCTCTTCGAGATGTCCCATATGGAGTTTTTTGTTGTAAGAAAAGATTCGCTGTCAGATTAAATAATGGCATAAGATTGATTTTCCAGTCACGCAAAAGCACAAGCCTGATAACTCCTAATACTGCTCGTCTTAATGCATAGGGATCTTTTGAACTGCTTGGTTTTTCATTAATGAGCCAAAAACCGACGAGCATGTCAATTTTATCTGCTAGTGCAACTGCTATAGCAAGAGGCTCCTGCGGAATACGATCTGCTGGTCCTTGTGGCTTATAATGGTCTTCGATTGCTTCAGCTACGCGAGGATCTTCTCCTTGAAGAAGGGCATATTTTCGTCCCATGAGCCCCTGTAGTTCCGGAAATTCTCCAACAATTTCTGTTTGTAAATCAGCTTTTGCAAGCACTGCTGCACGCTTAGCTAAGAAAGGATCTGCGTGCACCAAAGGCGCAATTTGTTGTGCAAGAATAGTGATTCGCTCTACTCTTGCACCTTGCGTGCCTAATTTTGCATGAAAAGTCACATTTAAATGATCAAGTTGTGCCATTCTTTGATCGAGAGGTTTTTTTAAATCGAGATCAAGTTTTTTAGCAGAAGATTGCAAATATTTGATATCTGGCAAGTCATGTTGGTCTGTTTGCCAAAAATAGAGTGCATCGGAAAGACGAGCGCAGACAACTTTACTATTTCCCTTAGAAATTTCTTTGCCTTCGTCACTTGCAAGAATATTAGAAACGAGAATAAAATGATGAGAAAGTTTAATTTTTTCGCCTTGTTTGCGGGTTACGAAACACTTTTGATTGGCTCGAATGGTTAGGCGAATAATTTCTGGAGGAATATTAAGGAAAGATTTGTCAAAATTTCCCATAAGTACAACAGGCCACTCAATGAGTCCTACAACTTCTTCTAAGAGAGCATTGTCTTTAACCAATTCTAAACCGTTTGCAAAACAAAGATTTTGCGCATCAGCCAAAATAATATTCTTTCGTCTTTCGGCATCCAAAATGACTTTATGAATTTCAAGTTGGGTAACATAGTCATCAAAGCGGCGAACTTGGAGGGGTTTTCCGTCACTTAAAAAGCGATGACCATAGGTTAAATTATTGCTTTTGAGAGAACCAATTGTAAAAGGGATAACATGTGTTTCACCAATTTCTGGTCCAAAGACGCAAAGAATGTTTTGTAAAGATCGAATCCACTTCAGAGCTCCACTTTTTTCTGAATCTTTGCCCCAACGCATAGATTTTGGCCATGGAAAGTTACGAATAATATCTGGTAGAATATCAGCAATAATTTCTTCTGCACTTCGTCCTTTTTTGACGATTTTAGCGATATAAAAATCACCCTTTTTATGATCATGTGCAATGTGTGCTTTAGAAATGTCGCTCAATCCTGTTGCACGAAGAAAGCCATCAATTACGTGCTGTGGAGATTTTGTACTGGGTCCTTTGCGTTCTTCATGGGTATCTTTTGAACGTATAGAAAGACCGCGTATGTTTAATGTCAGCCGCCGAGGTGTCCAATATTCATGGGCAGCTTTATAGGTTAAACCTGCATTCACAAGTTGATCTGTCACAGATTTTTTGAGGTCTGCAGCAGCTTTTCGTTGCATACGAGCAGGGATCTCTTCGCTGAAAAGTTCAAGAAGAAGATCAGACATTAGTTTTTTCTCCGTTAGTGTGTATTTTCCCAGCTTCAGTGAGTAAGAAGGCTTCCCCACAGCGGCGTGCAAGATCACGAACGCGAAGAATATAACTCTGTCGTTCAGTCACAGAAATAACGCCACGCGCTTGTAAAAGATTAAAGATGTGGCTCGCTTTAATACATTGATCATAAGCTGGAAAAACGCATAAGTGTGAACTATTTTCTTTATTTGGTTTTCCAGCTCCAAGGAGTGCTATGCATTCGCGTTCTGCATCAATAAAATGCTGATGCAGCAATTTGGTATCAGCAAATTCGAAATTATAGTGTGAATATTCCTGCTCCGCTTGTAAAAAGATATCTCTATAACTTATTTGGTTTTCTTCCTCTAAACCATTAAAATTAAGATCATAGACGTTATCAACACCCTGGATATACATTGCTAGACGTTCCAATCCGTAGGTGATTTCTCCTGAAACAGGAACGCATTCAATGCCACAAACCTGTTGAAAATAAGTGAATTGAGAGATTTCCATCCCATCGCACCAACATTCCCATCCAAGTCCCCAAGCTCCGAGCGTTGGGCTTTCCCAATCATCTTCAACAAAGCGAATATCATGAAGCATTGTATCAAGACCGATAGCTTGTAGCGACTTAATATAAAGGTCTTGTAAATTGGGGGGAGAGGGTTTGAGAAGCACTTGGAATTGATAATAGTGCTGTAAACGGTTTGGGTTTTGACCATATCGGCCATCTGTTGGGCGTCGAGAGGGTTGGACGTAAGCCACTTTCCAAGGACGTGGTCCCAGTGAGCGAAGTGTTGTTGCCGGATGAAAAGTTCCAGCTCCGACTTCCATATCATAAGGTTGCAAAATTGCACATCCATAATGGGCCCAGTAATTTTGCAAAGTTAAAATAAGCCCCTGAAAAGAACGTGTAGGATTGAGATATTCGGGCAGTTTCACGCTTTATACTCTTTAATGTTTGATCAACAGATAGCGACCAAAGAAATTTCAGCCTCTATGACTGTCTATTGTTTCATGTGGTTGTGGTCAAGCAACATTGTTTATTGCAAACCAAATTTCAATTTTTCTTGGATTTCCTTGGAGTTTTTTGCTTCCCCATCGATTGCGTGATTCCATTGAAACATTGCTTCACGTTTACGCCCAACTCGCCAATAGACATCGCCTAAATGATCATTCAATGTTGGATCTTCAGGTTGTAACCTGACAGCATTTCCCAATATTTGAACAGCTTGATTATATTGCTTAAGCTTATAATAAGCCCACCCTAGAGAATCAAGGATATGACTATTTTGAGGTTGTAACGTAGAGGCTTTTTGCAGCATATGGAGTGATTCTTCAAGTTTTTCACCACGCTCAACAAGTGAATAGCCTAAATAATTAAGGACTTGCGGTTGGTTGGGAAAAAAATCAAGTGCTTTTCGCAGATCATTTTCTGCTTTTGACCATTGCTGTAAACGTTCAAAGGCGATTCCACGCTGATAAAAAAGCTTCCAATCATCTTGTTGAAAATTTGTTATTTGTGCAATAGCACGATCCAGAGTTTTGGTAGCTTCGGTAAATTTATTATCTTGCATATAAAGTGCAGAAAGTGTTATCAAAATGTGGCGATCATTGGGATTTTTTTTCTTTAATGAAGTGAGCAATTTGATAGCTTCACTGTGATTGTTGTTATTTGCAAGAATGAAAGCAAGCTGTAATTGTCCAACCCTATAATAAGGCGAGCTTTGTGGTAAAGAGCGGTAAAGTTTAATGGCTTGATTGAGATCATTCACTTTGGCAGAGATATTTGCCAGGTGAAACATTATTGCGTCATTTTCGGGTGATAAGATTAAAGATAACTGTGTGAAAATACGTGCAATTCGTTGTGAGTTTTTATGGTTAAGTGTTGTTCCAAAGTTATACAATACTTCGCCAGTTCCTTGCTGAGGTGTTTTAATGAGCCTTTCTAAAGAAGCACCTTTTTCAATTTTTTCTCGAATATTTTTAAATATTTCTCGTCCTGGCAGCATTTGTTCGCCGTGTTTGAGGGTCTGAAGAGCTTGAATGCGCATTTTAGAGCGCAATTGGAATGAGGCATAGGCTATGATAATATGTTCATAAGTATTAGGGGCTATAAGAGTGGCTTGTTGAGTATTGAGCGCTTGAGTGAAATATTTTTGTGCATTCTGCTTATGTCCTGCGAGATCGCACATGAGTGCAAGATGGTAGTTTATAAAAAGCTTATACCAAGCAGGTCCTTGGATTTTTTGAAGATGAGTAATTGCTTGAGATTGGTACCCAGATCCGAATGTGGCCCAAGCACCGATTAATTCAGGTATTGGATTGTTGGCAGCGGGAAGTGTTTTTAATTGCAGAAGAATCTTGGCCTTGTTGTAGTCTTTTTTGATGAGACTTTCGATCGATAACGTCAAAGAGACAAAGGGATTCGTAATGCCTTGCTTTTTCAATTTTTGGGCTTGTTTAACAGCTTCTTTAAAAGCACCTGAAAAGAGCATCGCTTCAAGCATCTCTACTTGTGTTTCAATATTTTCAGGTTTATAAGTAAGAGCCTTTTTAAAATATTTGATGGCAAGATCTGTTTTGTTCTCATGATTTGCGACCCTCCCTGCCAGGTAAGCGCCTATAAATGAGCTTGTATTGAGAGTAGTATCGATTTTGCTATAGGCGGGGGATGGTATCAGCATAATACCGGAGATAATGAGAGTAAGAAAGCCGGATACTGTTACACTGCGCATAGAGCTAATCCTTCTTAAGATAATCAATTGACTGTACTTATAAACCATATCCGGTTACTTTATTGAAAAATATTGTAATTATTGCAAATAATCAGTTTACACGGGCAATACAAAAGTCAACAGTTTCAATTAATGCATTATGAATGGGGCTTTCGCTTATTGCAGCGAGAGCATGAGTTGCGTTTTTTCCATAGCTACGCGCTTGTTCTATTGTGTCTGTGAGGCTATCATATTTTTCTATTAAGTGTTGTGCATGTGCGAAGGTTTCATCATTGCTATTGCCATTTTCAAGCGCTTGTTTCCAGAATGTTTTTTCTACGGCGTTGCTGCGGGCATATGCAAGAATAACAGGCATTGTGATTTTGCCTTCTCTAAAATCATCGCCTATATTTTTCCCCAAATATTTAGCAGTTCCACCATAGTCAAGTGCATCGTCAATCAATTGGAAGGCTAATCCTAAAAATGTTCCATATTCGCGCAATGCAAGACGCTCTTCATGTCCATAACCAGCAATAATTGGTCCAACTTCAGCGGCCGCTGAAAAAAGTGCAGCCGTTTTTGCATTGATGATTTTGAGATAATCTGAAATGCTGGTTTCTATATTTTTTGTGGCCGAAAGTTGCATAACTTCTCCCTCTGCAATAATTGCTGCAGCATTTGCTAAGACAGAGAGTGCCTCTATAGAACCAACATCGACCATCATTTTAAAAGCTTGTCCTAATAGGAAATCACCAACAAGTATGCTTGCTTGATTTCCCCAAATCATTCTTGCAGTAGATTTTCCGCGTCGTAAATTGCTTTCATCGATTACGTCATCATGTAATAAGGTTGCCGTATGCATAAATTCAACTGCTGTTGCGAGTTTTATATGTCCATCATTTTGATAACCAAACATACGAGCAGAAGCTAATGTAAGCATTGGACGCAATCGTTTTCCACCTGAAGAGATAAGATGGTTGGAAATTTCAGGAATTATTTCAACGTCTGATTTTGCCATAGAGAAGATGCATTGGTTTACGTGTTCCATATCATCTTTGGTGAGATTGACGAGGGATTGGAGAGAAATTGGATTATTTTTTATTTGATCCGATTTTATAGCAGCACGCAATATTTTTACTCCTAGAGTATTGTAATGGACATATATGAATTTTATCCATAGCATAAAGAGGGTTTTGCTTTGACTCAAGCTTTGATAGCGCATTTGAAAATGCAAGTTTTGGGTAGTATTCGCAAAGAATGTTTTTTATGCTTGGATAATCACGTTTTTATAAAATTATGGGAGAAATTAAAAGCAGTTTCATTTTAGCAAGTTTTTACAGATAAGAGTTTTGGATTATGAGGATAAATATTGGGATTTTAAATGAATAAAACAAAGAATTATAGCGATGAAACAATAGATGCGTTTCATCGTGGAAAGTTTTATTTAGTTCAACCACGTTTATGTGGTCACCGTTCTGGCATGGATGCTATGTTATTAGCGAGTTTGGTTCCCAATAATTTTAAGGGTAAGGTTGTTGATTTGGGTGCTGGTGCTGGTGCTGTGGGATTGGCGGTTGCTGCCCGTTGTTTGGATGTTCATGTTACATTGGTTGAGCGTTCGGCTTTTATGGTATCTTACGCTCAAAAAACGCTTATGTTAAAACAAAATGAGAATCTTTCTAAGCGCGTTTGCTTGTTAAAAGCAGATGTTACACTCAAAGGGAGATCTCGTTTAGAAGCAGGACTAGTGGATAATGCTTTTGATTTTGCAATTATGAATCCACCTTTTAATAATCCTGTCGATCGTAAAACACCTGATGAAAAGAAGTTTGAGGCACATGTTATGCCTGAATCAATGTTTGATGATTGGTTGCGAAGCGCAGCAGCAATTGTTAAGCCGGGTGGATATTTGGGGTTAATTGCACGTCCGCAATCATTGACCGATATCTTGTGTGCTTTGGAGGGGCGCTTTGGTAATATTTGTGTAATTCCTATTCACGCACGCACCGAAAAAGCTGCAATTCGTGTTTTATTTTATGCAAAACGAGGCAGTAGAGCGGCATTATCTCTGTTGCGCCCACTGGTTATACATGAAGATGGTTGTCATATTTTTTCACCAAAAATTGATGCAATTAATAATGGGCATATAAGTTTGTGGGAACTTTTAAAATGATATCTTGTGTTTTCCAATTTATTCTTTAAATTTGGATGAGGCTTTTATTTTTGATTATAATATGGGGTTTGATTGGTATTTTTGGGTATTGTAAGGTCCTCCCTTTCTGTTGTCCCTGCTTAATTTAATGCTCAAGAATTTATAAGGAAATTTTATTTTGGTTAATTTTATCAAAAATTTTATTCCACATCGTTTTTATTCCAGTAAAACTGAAATTCCTGTGGTACGCCTTCATGGGGCGATTATTGATTCAAGTTCATCGATAGCGCGTACACTTTCGTTAGGCAGGTGTGCAAATCTTTTAGACAAGGCTTTTGCTTATAAAAAAGCACCAGCTGTTGCAGTTATTATCAATTCTCCTGGTGGTTCTCCTGTGCAATCACGTTTGATTTTTAAACGTATCCGTGATTTGGCAGAGGAAAAAAAGAAGCAGGTTCTTATGTTTATTGAAGATATAGCGGCATCGGGTGGTTATATGATTGCTTGTGCTGGGGATGAAATTTTTGCTGATCCTTCTTCAATTGTTGGTTCCATTGGGGTTGTTTCAGCTTCTTTTGGTTTTCCTGAACTTTTGAAGAAAATTGGAATTGAACGTCGTGTATATACAGCAGGAAAAAACAAGGTTACATTGGATCCATTTCAGCCAGAGAAGAAAACGGATATTGAGCATTTGAAATCTCTGCAACTCGAAGTTCACAAAACTTTTATTGATTTGGTTAAGGAGCGGCGTGCAGAAAAGTTGTCTAATGATCCAAATATTTTTACAGGAATGTTTTGGAGCGGAAAGAAAAGCGTTGAACTTGGCCTTATAGATGGGTTGAATGATGTGCGCTCTGTTATTAAGGAGCGGTTTGGGGATGATACAAAACTTCGATTAATTATACCTCCAAAAAGTCTTTTTGGACCTAAAACTCCTTCAGGAGTTACTGCTCATGCGGTCCATACAGCAATTGATAGTGCTTTGATGGTAGCACAAGAGAGAGCGCTTTGGCAGTATTATGGCTTATAATGAGAAGAGTGATTTTATATTTGCCGAGTTTAGTTGATGATTTTGCCTAAAAGCGCTTGTTGGAAGAGAAAAGATTTAAAATGATACGAATGATGGCGATGAGTTTCATTTGTATTATAGCTTTTTTTATACTTATTGTGTGTTTAGGAAACGATTACAAAGGATATGGCATCATTTTTACCACGCAGAATCTAAATCACAAATTGGTATAAGTGGAACATTGGTAAACGATCCCCACACTGATCAATATTACGTCAGATGATATCGAATGGACAAGCTTTTTTTCAAGCGCCTTCTTATTTATTTACCCCTATTAAATTGAACTTAGCTTTGCATGTTGTAGGGCAACGCGCTGATGGTTATCATTTAATAGAAAGTTTGGTTTATTTTAGTCTCAGTGGTGATTGTTTAAGCTGCACACCTTTTGGGAGTAACCGCTTTGTTTTAACAGGTCCTTTTGCAGATGAGCTTGTTTCTGATGCAGAAAATTTGGTTGTTCGTGCACATGATTTTATGTGTAACACCTTTCCTGAATGTGCTAAACCTGCTTTTTTTCAACTTGTTAAATTATTGCCGGTTGCTTCAGGGGTTGGTGGTGGTTCGGGTAATGCTGCTGGTGTTTTGAGTCTGTTGCGTCAGCAATGGGCTCTTGATTGCTCTTGTGAAAAATTAGCGGAAATGAGTTTAGTTCTTGGCGCTGATGTACCAATGTGTCTTTTTGCATTGGAGTATCAGCAGCCACTTTTTGTTAAAGGAATTGGGCAAGATATAACACGGCTAAAAGAGGCTTGTTCTCTTGCAATGGTTTTAGTTAATCATGGTCAACAGATTGCGACAAAAACTGTTTTTAAGGCTTTAGAGAAGCGCGATCATCCACCCTTGAAAATTGATTCGGCAGCTCTAAAGACGGTTGATTCATTGGTTGAAGCTTTACAGGAAACGCGTAACGATCTTTTTGTTCCTGCCTTAAAAATTGCACCTCAACTGTCTGAGGTTTTATGTGCATTAGATGAGAGTGGAGCTCTTTTTTCTCGCATGTCCGGGACTGGTGCAACTTGTTTTGGTATTTTTAAAGATAAGCAAGCAGCGCAACAGGCTGCTCTTTTTATTAAAGCGATGTATCCAGACTGGTTTGTTAAACCTATTGTAACTTTAGCAAAGCTCTAGTTTTTTTATGTTAAGTTAAGATTTGAAAGTAAAGGTGGAATAGTGGTAACATTCCGTTTGTAAAGAACAGAGGGGCTATTATCCTAGGGGAAAATAGCAATTCAATCAATGGATTATAGTAATTGTAAGGGAGTATTGATTATATTAAATTTGTTATCTCTATTTCTAATTGTTGTGGAGCTTTTTTATTAATTCAAGGGTAAGTTTTTTTTACGATCCACGTTTTTTGTATAAAGAGGTGCCATAGTGTCATCTGTCCGGCCAAACAGCGCTTTCAAAGGTGATATCGTTGCCTGTGAGTTTGCTACGTGTGTCACTGTTCATTTTTTTAAGCAATGTGCTAATTTTTTAATTCCTGTTTGGTTGCATGCTTTATAAAATACAGCTGTCAAGCTTTCTTTAGCTAGTTTCTTACCTTCTTTTCCGCAAATGAATATTTCATCACCAATGGGAACAATTTAAAGATTTTCTACTAGTTCAGGAAAAATTGGAAGAAAGACATTTTTTTGGATTTGCTTTTCTCTGCCGTGAGATGAATGATATTATCTTTGATGTTTTTCCAACCAATACAAACAGCGTTCCCGCAACATAAGCCTGTGTAGAGAAGAAAGTCAATCCAGATGCGTTCATGAGTATCGATAGCCCATTGTTGATAATATTTCTCTCTATCTTCTTCTTCCAAACAGGGAAGCCGTCTTTGTTTTTGAGAGGTTTTTTTTCGACTCTTAAAGTTAGATTGCTTTCTAAAAGTTCTTGTTCAATTTCCCAATTAAAAACTCTATTAAGTGATTTCAGAAAATTTTGAGTAGCTGGTGGTGCTTCTTTTCGCCGTTTAATACCTATTGTAATATGTGATTCTTTTATTTCTTTGTATGAAATATTACTTTATGGTACTGGAAATTTTTATTAGAGTAAGTTCTCCTTGTATTTTCGTACTTTTAGTGAGGCTATGCCAATGGGTACTGTTAAAATATTGTTTAAGCAGCTATGCAAATGATACTTCAATAGATTTATCTTGGTTTAGGCTTAGGAGGTATAATGCTTTGTAATTCGGCAAGTGCACTTTTGTAGTTTTCAACAAACTTTCGTATTCCATAGGTTCCGTGGATTCTAATACGTTGCCCATGACCAATCCGCACATGCCATATAATTTTACCATAGTGTGTGATTTCTTTGACAAGATGAGGAGGGTGTGCTTTGGGCATGGCAACTTCATATCAATAAATTAAAAAACTTCCAATTTATCACCTCGTGATTGGATAAAAAGTTTCTTCTTTTATGGAATTCCCAGTCTATGTTTGAATCGTCCTCTGGCTTAGAAAGTGAGGTGCACAGAGCGTGAAAGGAGATAAATAAAAATTTATTTAAGATGATAATGCTATGTGACAACAGATGGATCTTCGAGTTTATATTTTTCAGATTCACGCCGTAGCATGTAAGATTCAGTGGGTAATATTTAAGAAAATTAGAGATTTCTATGAGATATTTCATGAAGGAAGTCTTTTTTTGTCTGCAAAGAGGGCAGAGTGATTTGTTTTATGTGCTATTTTTTTCTGTAGGGCTTGCGGAAAACGCATAGCAGTGCAAAAATAACTTCATGTCTCATCGTATCGATAATTTACCGAACGTATTTAATTTACCGTTTAAGCCAAATTTTGCGTGTGAATTGGATTTGCAGAAACAGGGATTCTTGTATATAGCGGGTGTTGATGAAGTTGGGCGTGGTCCTCTTGCTGGACCTGTGGTAACAGCAGCAGTTATTTTGGATAAAAACCGTATTCCGGATGGATTGAACGATTCAAAAAAACTTTCTGCCCAGAGACGTTATGAGCTTTATCATGAAATTTTGCAAAGTGCTTTAGCAATTTCAATCGCCAGTCTCTGCGCCCGTACGATTGATCAGTCTGATATTAGAAAAGCAACTTTAGAAGCAATGCGTCGCTGTATTAGAGGACTAGCAGTTCCAGCTCACTATGCACTGGTTGATGGACGCGATATTCCCTTTCAGCTACCATGTCCAGCAACTGCTTTGATTAAAGGCGATCAGCGTTCGGTTTCAATTGCGGCAGCGTCCATTATTGCTAAGGTAACGCGTGATCAGATGATGGAATGCGCGGGACAGGTTTATAAAGGCTATGGTTTAGAGAAGCATGTGGGTTATGCAACGCTAGCGCACCGTGCTGCTCTTGAAAAATATGGACCGGTTGTGGGGCTACATCGTTATAGTTTTGCACCGCTTAAAAAGCGCTACAGAGATTATATGTCATGACGATTCTGCCTTTCAATAGTGCTTCGGTAAAAGAAGCTGTTGCGCTCCTTGAACAGGGAAGATTAGTGGCACTACCGACAGAAACTGTCTACGGATTGGCTGGTGATGCAACCAATGGAAATGCTATCGCTTCTATTTTTTTGACAAAGAGGCGGCCGAAATTTAATCCTCTTATTGCTCATGTAAGCAGTATTTTTATGGCGGAACGCTATGTTGAAATTGATTTTCTTTCACGTCATTTAATGGAAGTATTTTGGCCAGGGCCTTTGACATTCGTTCTCCCTTTAAAGGCACAGCATAATATCCATCCTTTAACCACTTCTGGTCTGAATACATTGGCGGTTCGTTTTCCAGATAGTTTTTTTGCGGAAGTTGTAAAATGTTTTGGTCGACCTCTCGCTGCTCCTAGTGCAAATCAATCAGGACACCTTAGTCCTACTTCAGCTGAGGCTGTTTGGGCATCTTTAGGAGAATCTGTTCCTTTGATACTTGACGGAGGTTTTTCTAAAATAGGGCTTGAATCAACGATTATTAAGGTTTCTGATGAGAATATTTATCTTTTGCGTCCTGGGGGGATTGCTGCTGAAGATATTGAAGAAGTTGCTGGAAAGTCTTTGAAGCGAATAGATCAGCGAGCTGCGATTGAGGCACCAGGCATGTTAAAATCGCATTATGCGCCCAATGCTGCGGTTCGTTTGAATGTCCAAAAGGTAGAACATGGTGAAGCACTTTTAGCATTTGGCATAAAACGCATTATGGGGGTTGAAAATGCCGTTTCTGTCTTAAATCTTAGCGAGAGTGGACAGTTAGAAGAGGCAGCTTTTCATTTATTTCAATACATGAGGCAATTGGATTCACTCAAGGTGAGATCTATTGCAGTAGAACCTATTCCATCTTACGGATTGGGTGAGGCTATTAATGATCGCCTCATACGTGCAGCAGCTCCAAAGGGAAAATGAAAATGGAGCGTGAGTTAATTGAAAGATTTAGAAAAATTGTTGGTGCTGCGCATGCTATAACAGATCAGGCTCTTATTGCACCCTATTTGCTTGAAGAGCGTGGACTTTTTCATGGAAGAACACCGTTGCTTTTACGTCCGGCTTCTACAGTGGAAGTTTCATCAATTATGAAATTGGCTAGTCAGACACGTACACCAATTGTACCCCAGGGTGGAAATACAGGTCTTGTCGGCGGGCAGCAGCCAGATAAAAATGGGTGCAGCGTTCTTTTATCCATGGAACGATTGAACAAGATTAGGTGTATTAATCTTGAGGGTGATTTTGCTGTGGTGGAGGCTGGTGTCATTTTACAGACTTTACAGAAAAAAGTAGATGAATCGGGACGTTTTTTTCCTCTTTCTTTGGCTTCGGAAGGTTCATGCCAGATAGGGGGAAATCTTTCCTCTAATGCTGGTGGCACAGCTGTTTTAGCTTATGGCAATATGCGTGAGCTTTGTCTTGGTTTAGAGGTTGTTTTACCTGATGGCCGTATTTTAGAGGATTTGCGTTTTGTAAAGAAAGACAATAGCGGTTATGATTTGAAAAACCTTTTCATTGGTGCGGAAGGCACGTTAGGTGTTATAACAGCAGCGGTTTTAAAGCTTTTTCCAAAGATCAAAGGAAAAGCTGTTGCTTTTGTCGGCTTACACAGTCCAGGTAAGGCTCTTGAGTTTTTATCTCTTGCGCAATGCCAGGGGGGAGGAATGTTGACTGGTTTTGAGCTTATGGGAAAACTGAGCTTGCAAATGGCTTTGAAGTATAAGATGTGCGAGAGGCATCTTTTTGAACATGAGCATGAATGGTATGTGTTACTTAATATTTCATCATTGCAGGGTAATGATGAGGCATTATCGGTTCTAAGTACTATTTTGGAACAGTCTTTAAAGGATGCTGTAATAGAAGATGCAATTATTGCGCAATCATTAAAGCAACAAGATTTTTTTTGGAAATTGCGTGAAAGTATATCATATGCACAAAAATTAGCGGGAGGATCTATTAAGCACGACATTGCTGTGCCTCTTGCTTCCATTCCTGACTTTATTTCTGAGGCAGCTCTTATTGTTGAAGATATTGCTCCAGGTGCACGGGTGGTTTGTTTTGGACACATGGGCGATGGAAATCTGCATTATAATGTTACACAACCCGTTGGATCTGATACTGCAACATTTTTGCAATTATGGTCACCAATGAATCACCGTATTCACGGTTTAGTGATGCGCTATCAGGGCACATTTTCTGCAGAGCATGGAATTGGTCAGCTTAAGCGTGAGGAGCTTCGCACTTTTAAATCACCTGTTGCATTAGACATTATGCAAAAGATTAAGAAAACGCTCGACCCTTTAGGGATTATGAACCCTGGAAAAATATTATAGTTCAAGAGTGATGAATTTTGTCATGTATTTTTGTTTAGATTTCAATAACCAAAAAAGAAACCAGTTGTTTTTTATTCAATCTTTTAATAATCCGATGATAAAAAGCTGTTAGAGGATATATATTGTTAAGAATAAATTGGGACATTGTATATGGCTAATCAATGCTTTAATCAGGCAAAAGCGGTGCTTGAATTTCGATTAGATCCGTGCCATTTGCCACAAACAACGACATATTTTTCATCAAAAACGGGCAATCAAATGATTTGTTCGTTAAGTGAGCGCGGCGTTTTTTTTAAAACGGATACTTTTTCAAGTTTATCACGTTTAGTGCCATCTTATCAATTCAAAGGAATTGCGGCGCGTACTGTAATAACCCTTTCAGGAGAAAAAGCTGTCGCATTAGAGTTGCTGCATGCAAATGAGGAATCTTGTGTCCCGCTTTTAGTTTCTAGAGATTTGAATAATGTTCTTCTAGATTGGCGATTATGGGCGGATACTTATAGTCTTCCAATGCTTATGATTAATGAAGATAATCGTCTCGTGGTGGTTAAAGATCGTTCTGATTTACGTCGATTTTTTTCTACGACATTGCATTTTAGAAAAAAGCGCTTTTTACTCCGTTATCGCAATCCGTTGGGTTTACGTTTAATGATCGCGAATCAGGTTGCACTATAGCAAATATTAATATGCCTTTTTTTTTCACTATTATGCCACTAGATTCGTTGAGTTTTGCTATATTCTGTATTTTTTATTGACTGTAGAGGAGATTTTTATTCCAAAGAGAGCTTTGTTGCAGGTTTCAACAGCTTTCAACGCTTCTTCTATTATCATTAGAATACCAATATCTTTTTCTTTTAGCCGCTAAGCTATTGGCTTTCATGACAATGGGAGCATTTTCTCGACGAATATAGACTCTGCTTTTGTAGCATCCTTCAAGTATTAAATAGGGTTTTTAAGTGAAAAAAAATCATAGCTTTGCTTTTCTCTCTAAAAAGGCAATGATAATATATAATGCTTATTTTCGAGCTTGATGTAAAAAGTGATGGGAAAATGAATCTGAAAGAAAAACAGTAGTAACAGTAATCACAAAGATTGCGATCACCATTTTATACTCATAAAGTTTTCTTGTTTTCTCTGTTTTGTAATGGGCATATTTTGTTTTTAAGAAGAAAATTCAATATTTTTTCCAAAATCATGAGTCATACAGAATATATAGCAGATTTATGCTCCATGATCTCTAGGTGAAATTATCGAATTATCAAAAAAGAATATTCAAAGGATTGAATTTTCTCGCGCAACAGCTCGCCATCCAATATCGCGGCGTACAAAGCCTTCTGGCCAGTCAATAAAATCAACAGCTTCATAAGCGCGTTTTTGTGCCTGCAGAATAGTTTCTCCTGTCGCTGTTATATTTAAAACACGTCCACCATTGGCAATGAGTTCTCCATTGTGTAATACTGTAGCGGCTTGAAAAACTTTCACATCAGGAAGAGCGTTCACCTTATCAACATTACGGATAACAGTGCCTTTTTGAGGAGAGTCTGGATAACCTTTCGCAGCCATAACAACGGTTAAAGCAGTTTTTTTAGACCATTGAAGAGAGGTGTTTTCAAGATTTCCTCGCGCTGCTGCAAGCAGAATCGGGAGAATATCATTCTGTAGACGCATCATTAAAACTTGGCATTCTGGATCACCGAATCGTACATTAAATTCAATTAATTCGGGTCCTTTTTTCGTTATCATCAATCCAACGAAGAGAATACCTTTAAAGGGAGATCCCATTTGATTCAAGCTATGTAGAACCGGTTCAACAATTTCGTTGAGGGTACGATTAACCATTTCTTGGGTCATGATGGGAGCTGGTGAATAAGCTCCCATGCCGCCGGTATTTGCTCCAGTATCACCATCACCGACACGTTTGTGATCTTGAGCAGATCCAAAAGGTATAGCAATTTTACCATCACAAAGGCAGAAAAAGCTTGCTTCTTCACCTTCAAGAAAGGATTCTACAACAATTTTGTTTCCTGCATCACCAAAAGCACTTTTGAAGCAGGCATCAACAGCGTTAAATGCCTCTTCCATTGTCATAGCAACGACAACACCTTTTCCAGCAGCTAAGCCATCGGCTTTAATGACAATGGGAACACCTTGTTGACGAATGTAGGCTTTAGCTTTTTCAGCATCATTAAAACATTGGTAAGTTCCTGTAGGAATGTTATTCTTACGGCATAAATCCTTTGTAAAAGCTTTTGAACCTTCTAGCTGAGCAGCTTTTTGAGTAGGTCCGAATACACAGATATTAGCGTTATTAAGAGAGTCTGTTATACCCGCAACCAGTGGTGCTTCTGGTCCAACAATCACAAGGTCAATAGAATGTGTTTTGCAAAAATCAATAACAAGATGGTGGTCATTAATGTCCAAATCAATATTTTCACCCAATTCTATGGTTGCAGGATTTCCAGGAGCGCAATATAATTTTGTAAGCATTGGAGATGCTGCTATTTTCCATGCCAAAGCATGTTCCCGTCCGCCTGAGCCGATAAGAAGAATGTTCATTACTTACTCCTAATACAGAAGATGATGAAATCAGTTTTCTTGTCATAAGAGTGAAATGCTTCTATCGCAAGACTAAAGGTGAAGCCATTTGATGAAAAAAAGTAAAAATATTACACATATTCAATCTTGTGAAAATCAGGGACGAGTTATGGATGCCTCCTCCAAACAGTGGGTTTATCATTTTCTTCCTTGCTCTTTGTGGTTTTATGCTCAATTGGCACGTTGGGATCGGCCTATCGGATGGCAGTTGTTGATGTGGCCTTGTTTCTGGTCAACAACGATGGCTTTTCTTTCTCATGAAATGCAGAGAGTACCTCTTTTACCAATGTTAATGAATTGGTTGTGGTATCTCTTTCTTTTTTTTCTGGGTTCTATAGCTATGCGGGGTGCAGGATGTACTTGGAACGATCTTATTGATCATAAAATTGATTCTCAGGTAGAGAGAACACGTTCTCGTCCATTGCCGACAGGACATGTGAGTCGATTTCAGGCAAAAGTTTTTATATTAGTGCAATGTTTGGTTGGTTTAGGCGTCTTATCGCAATTTAATAGGTTTAGTTTTTTTCTGGGTATTTCGTCATTGGTAGCGGTTGCATTGTATCCTTTTATGAAACGGGTAACATATTGGCCGCAGTTTTTTTTAGGTGTTGCATTTAATTGGGGAGCATTAATGGGGTGGGCAGGGATATGTGGAAGTTTGAGTTGGGCACCAATTTTACTGTATGTGGGATCAATCTTATGGACGATAGGGTATGATACAATTTACGCGCATCAAGATAAAGAGGATGATGCTACCGTTGGTGTACTTTCCACAGCGCTTCTCTTTGGTAAAGGTACCAAGTGTGCTCTGGTATGTTTGTATAGTGGTTTTTTGGTATTCGTCAGTTTAGCGTTTTATTTGGCGCAAGTCCCTCTCATTAGTTTTTTTGGACTTTTTGTGGCAAGTATCCATATGTTTATTCAAATTAAAGTTATTGATATAGATGACAGTTCACAATGCCTAAAGCTCTTCAAATCGAATTCGTTTATTGGTTTTGTGATTTTTGTTGGTTTAGTATGCGGTGGTATAGGGAGGATATTTTATCCTATAGTTTAGCAAGACAAGATAATAAATTATCTGTTCTGTGATGCTAAACGTGAAGGGAATGAAGAGCTAAAAATGCTGTTATTAATTTTTAAATTTTTTATTTCAGCCTTAAAATTCTTCCCATATGAATAAAATTATCGTCTTGTTGCATTCTGGAAAAAGCTAAAAAAAGGCTCAAGATGGGATGTTCAATTAACCACTCTGTCCTTAATTCAAGCTGCTTATTTTTAATCACCTTATCTAGTTTTATTGAACTAAAACATTTACTTGGATAAGCTTTATAATTGTAATCTCTCTTCAAGCGATACAATTGGCGAAAGATTATTATCACATAAACTTTGCATAAAGGATGTATTTCTTCGATTTAAATTGAAATCAATGATTCGTTCTTATTTTTGCAAAAAAAATCGTTTTATCATTATGAAAAAAGCTGAATTATAAAGATAATTTATCATTTTGCAACTTGAATGAGAGAACTTAAAATCATAAGGTTTTTTTATTTCAATGTTTATGTTGAATCAATTAAAATCATTCCCTTGCATGTCATAAGTAGAATTAGCGTATGGATAAAAACTATTAAGGGAGGAGTAAAAATGCCTTTAATGAACCGTCTAAATGCAAGGGTTGTAGCAACATTAGGAGTTGGCAAATAGTATGATGGTTTTGTTTTTCTCCTTTATAAGAAAACAAAGTTTTCATTCTTTAAAGCTTGAAGGATTAGGGATAGAGCTTTTGCCTTTTCCAATCGACATGTTCAACAGAATCGCGTGTAAAAAGTAGGCGATCATGTAAACGGAATGGGCGATCACACCAAAATTCAATAGAAAGAGGCTTAACACGGAAACCGGACCAATAAGGTGGGCGTGGGATATTGCCTACTGCATAACGCGTAGTATATCGGGCAATGGCTTTTTCTAGGACAAAACGGCTTTCTAATGGTTGAGATTGTTTAGAAGCCCATGCACCGATTCTGCTGTCACGTGGTCGCGATTGGAAATAGGCATCCGCTTCCTGAGGAGTGACTTTTTCAACAATTCCTCGAATTCTAACCTGACGGCGGAGTGATTTCCAATGAAAAACTAAGGATGCTTTCATTGATTTTAAAATTTCTTGTCCTTTAGGGCTTTCATAGTTGGTATAGAAGACAAAACCTTGGGGACTGAAGTCTTTAAGAAGAACCATACGAACATTCGGGAAGCCTGTTTTATCAACTGTCGCTAACGCCATAGCGTTAGGATCGTTTATTTCGCTCACTGTTGCTTCTTCAAGCCATTTTGCGAAGAGCGCAAAAGGTTTTTGCATTTGCATAAAGTCATTGTCTGTTTGTACGGTGTTGCCCATATTATCTCCGAATATTAACGAGAAAGCGTGAGGCTTAGGGTTTAATTTATTTTATCATTGAAAATTAAAGAGCTATTTTTCTCTTTCAAAAATACCTTTCCGTTATATTTTTAGTATCTTAATTATTTTCTCTTTAGCATAGAATATAAGCGCTATAGTAAAAAAGTATCTATTTTATCTAGTATTTTAGTTGCTTTATAGACATATAAAGAGAGAGAGAAATATTATTATCTAGAAGTGACTAATGAAGCTGTGAGGGATATTGAATAACGTATCAGTTGATGTTTTAAAAATGAAAAGATTGAAAAGAGGGTAATATGCGTGATCCCTATACGATTTTGGGTGTGGCCCGTACTGCAAAACCGCAAGAAATTAAATCAGCATTCAGAAAATTAGCAAAGAAGTATCATCCAGATCACAATGTGGATGATGCAAAGGCTAAAGAAAAGTTTTCTGAAATTAATCAAGCTTATGAAATTATAGGCAATAAAGATAAAAAAGCACAATTTGATCGTGGTGAAATTGATATGGAGGGAAAACCGCTTTATCAAACCTACGGTGCTGGTGAAAATTTTAGCAATAGACACAATCCTTTTTCAGGAGGAGCAAAAGGATTTAATTTTGGTTCTTCAGGTGGTGCAGGTTTTGACCCGAACGATATTTTTCGCGATCTGTTTGGCAGAGGAGGGGGCTTTTCAAATTCTGCACACTATAATCGCCCCCAACAGGGTGCTCATATTCGTGCCAATCTTACGGTAACATTAGAGCAGATGGTTGGAGTAGAAAAGGTGGAAGCCGTTTTTCCTAGTGGGAAAAAGTTAAAAATTAAGCTTCCAGACTATGTTGAAGATGGGCAAACTATTCGTTTAAAAGGTCAGGGAGAAGAGGTGGCTTATGGCCAAGCAGGAGATGCATTAGTAACCATTCATATTCAAAAACATCCTCGTTTGCGCGTTGAAGGAAGGGCTCTCCATCTTGATTTACCAGTTCCCCTTAGACATGCTGTTTTAGGAGCAAAAGAAGAAGTTGAAACTTTGGAGGGGCGTGTAGTGTTAACGATACCTGCTTGGTCAAGTTCTGATCGTGTTTTACGGCTGAAAGGAAAAGGACTTCGTTTAAAAAATGGCAACAGAGACGATCTTTATGTGCATGTTCGTATCATGTTGCCGGAAGGAGGAGATTCTGCATTAGAACAGTTTTTGCAAATGCAAAAAGGATAATTTTTGAGATATATTTGTTTGATTTTAAAGCAATTGCTTGAAGAAAAAGTTGACCTATGTCATAGGCAGAGAGATAATTATTAATTTCAAGTAGCAACAGGGCAATGCTAATGGCTAAGGGTAATGGTTTATTGTATGGCAAGCGTGGTTTAATTTTGGGATTAGCCAATAATCGTTCTATCGCTTGGGGAATAGCTAAAACAGCAAGTAGCGCGGGTGCAGAGCTTGCTTTTACCTATCAAGGTGAGGCGATGAAAAAGCGTGTTGAGCCTTTGGCTGAAGAAGTAAAGGGTTTTGTTTGTGGTCATTGTGATGTTTCTGATAGTGCATCCATTGATGCGGTTTTTAACACAATAGAGAAGAAATGGGGCAAGCTCGATTTTTTAGTTCATGCTATTGGTTTTTCTGATAAAGAGGAACTAAGCGGTCGTTATGTCGATATAAGCGAATCGAATTTTATGATGACCATGAATATTTCTGTTTATTCCTTAACAGCTTTGACGAAGCGTGCAGAGAAATTGATGTCGGATGGTGGGTCAATTTTAACGCTGACTTATTATGGTGCGGAAAAGGTTGTTCCCAACTATAACGTGATGGGAGTTGCAAAAGCAGCTCTTGAAGCGAGCGTGAAATATCTGGCAGTGGATTTAGGTCCTAAACATATTCGTGTGAATGCTATATCTGCTGGGCCAATCAAAACCTTAGCTGCTTCTGGCATTGGTGATTTCCGTTATATTTTAAAATGGAATGAATATAATGCTCCTTTACGTCGTACGGTGACAATCGAAGAGGTAGGTGATTCTGCTCTTTATTTGCTTTCGGATTTGTCTCGTTCTGTTACCGGTGAAGTGCATCATGTGGATTCAGGTTATAACATCATAGGTATGAAAGCTGTTGATGCACCAGATATTTCCGTCGTTAAAGAATAAAGTTTTATGAGACGGCGGTGATTTAACCGAATTTAAAACGGTCAAGGATACTTTAAAATAGAGACTGTTTTGCAGAGTTTAATATATGTTCTAGCTGCATATATGACAGAGAAACGAGTCATTTTTCATGTCACATAATACATTTGGTCATCTATTTCGTGTAACAACATGGGGTGAAAGTCATGGTGAGGCTCTTGGTTGTGTCATTGATGGTTGTCCTCCAGGCATTACTTTTACTCTTTCAGATATTCAATCTTATCTTAATAAACGTAAACCGGGACAATCCAAATACACGACGCAGCGCCGTGAGTTGGATCAAGTAGAGATACTTTCAGGAGTTATTGTTCAAGACGATGGGATAACATTTGTGACAACAGGAACACCAATTTCCCTGTTGATTCGAAATATGGATCAGCGTTCTAAGGATTATAGCGCAATAGTTCATCAGTATCGTCCAGGGCATGCAGATTATACGTATGATGTTAAGTATGGCATTCGTGATTTTCGAGGTGGCGGACGTGCTTCAGCACGTGAGACGGCAGCACGTGTTGCAGCAGGTGCTGTTGCTCGTAAAATTATTCCTGGTGTGATTGTACGGGGAGCTGTGATAGCAATTGGTCCTCATACGATTAATCGCAATCGTTGGAACTGGTCAGAGGTTGATAACAATCCTTTTTTTACGCCTGATGCAGAGATGGTACAGGTTTTTAGTGATTATATCGATAAGGTTCATAAAAATGGTTCATCTGTTGGTGCTGTTGTCGAGATTGTTGCAGAAAATATTCCAGCAGGTTTGGGAGCACCTATTTACGCAAAACTTGATCAGGATATCGCATCATTACTTATGTCGATTAATGCGGTGAAAGGTGTCGAAATAGGTGATGGTTTTGCAGCAGCACGCTTGACGGGGGAAGAAAATGCAGATGAAATGCGGATGGGGAGTGATGGAAAACCGCTCTTTTTATCCAATCATGCTGGTGGTATTGTAGGCGGAATATCGAGTGGACAGCCGATTATTGCACGTTTTGCAGTAAAGCCTACTTCATCAATTTTGATTCCTCGTCGTTCAATTGATGTTGATGGTAATGATGTAAATGTTATAACGAAGGGGCGTCATGATCCATGTGTTGGGATTCGTGCTGTTCCTGTTGGTGAAGCAATGGTAGCTTGTGCTCTTGCGGATCATTATCTCAGGCATCGCGGCCAGGTAGGGTGCTTCAAAAGGTGAATAATGACGTATGATCAAAAAAAAATTGTTTCTGCACTTCGCGCTTTTGAACGCGGTGAAATTGTGGTGGTTACAGATGATGATGATCGTGAAAACGAAGGTGATTTGATTGTTGCCGCTGTCCATTGCACAGAAGAAAAGATGGCATTTATCATTCGCCATACAACGGGTATTGTTTGTGCTCCTATGCCAAAAGAAGAAGCGCAACGGTTTAATCTTACTCCTATGGTGTTAGATAATAATTCAGTGCATCGTACCCAATTTACTGTGACTGTTGATTTTAAACATGGAACAACGACAGGGATTTCAGCACACGACCGTACATTAGCGGTGCGTAATCTTGCTAATTCGAATGCTGGTGCGAACGATTTTATCCGTCCAGGACATATTTTCCCATTGATTGCGCATGAAGGGGGAGTTCTCATGCGTTCAGGCCACACGGAGGCAGCTGTTGATTTATGTAAATTGGCGGGTTTGCCACCAGTTGGCGTTATTGGTGAATTGGTCAATGATGACGGTAGCGTGAAACATGGAGATGAAGTTACAAGATTTGCACAAGAGAATCAGTTTCATATCATAACAGTTGCAGATTTGATTGCTTATCGCCAACGTAAGGAAATGTTGATCCAACATGTTGGAGAAATGCATATTGAAACATTAGTAGGACCAGCTGTCGTTCAAAGTTATCAACTTCCTTGGGAAGCTGTTCAACATGTTGCAATCATTTTTGGTGATATCCGTGACGGTGAGGATATTCCTGTGCGCTTGCATCGTGAAAATATTGTGAACGATGTTTTTGGTCAAACTTCAGATATTTTAGAAATCATGCGGCGTATGATGAAAAAAGAAAAACGTGGTGTGTTTGTTTATTTGCGTGAAGGATCTGTTGGTGTAAAATCCGCTGTTAGTATTCAGGCTCTAGCAATGAGGGGGGGAGAAAGCCATACGCAAGCGATTGAACGCGAAGAAGAATGGCGCCAAATTGGTTTAGGATCACAAATTTTAAAGCATTTAGGGATTAGTTCTGTTATCCTTTATGCTTCTAAAGAGCGTCATTATGTAGGTTTGGAAGGTTTTGGAATTCGTATATCCAGAACAGATATCTTGTGAGGATCACATGAAACAAGAAATACAAAAGGGAGATGTTGCTACATTAAGTTTTGAGCAGGCGCTTAAGCAGCTTGAAGTGATTGTTGAAAATTTGGAACGTGGGGACGTACCTTTAGAACAATCAATTGACATTTATGAACGTGGTGAAGCTCTTAAAAAACATTGCGAGAAACTCTTGAAAGCTGCAGAAGCTAAAGTTGAGAAGATTCAACTTTCAGAGGGAGGTACTCCAGAAGGTGTAGAACCACTTGATTCTGAATAATGCTAAACATTTAGAATATTTATTGCAAGTTTATAGGGAACGCATTTTATCGTTTTTTTTATGAAATGAATTAAAAGTGGGAAAGTCTGTAGATAATTCTATAGAGATAAAGTATTTCGATAAAATGCACCACACTGTAAACGAAAGAGTGAAGAAGGCTTATTCTTAATATTTCATTCTTTTAATAAGATAATAGGGAGTTTTTTTTGTCTCGGACATTGACGCCATTACTTGATCGTGTTTGTGAACCACAAGATTTGCGGGCATTTCCTGAATCTGATTTGGCACGGTTAGCTGATGAGTTGCGTGCAGAAACAATTGATGTGGTTTCCGTAACAGGTGGTCATCTTGGTGCAGGACTTGGTGTTATTGAGCTTACAGTTGCATTGCATTATGTTTTTAATACCCCTGAGGATAGGATTATTTGGGATGTTGGTCATCAAGCTTATCCGCATAAAATTTTAACGGGACGTAGAGAGAAAATTCGCACATTGCGTCAAGAGGGGGGATTGTCAGGTTTTACAAAGCGTTCAGAAAGTGTATATGATCCATTTGGTGCAGGGCATTCTTCTACTTCTATTTCAGCAGGTCTTGGTATGGCGGTGGCAAGTGCTTTAAAAGCAGAGAAAAGACGCAATATTGTTGCTGTGATTGGTGATGGCGCTATGTCTGCTGGTATGGCCTATGAAGCGATGAATAACGCTGGTGCTTTAAATGCACGCTTGATTGTTGTTCTTAATGATAATGATATGTCTATTGCACCACCTACAGGTGCTATGAGTGCTCATCTTGCACGATTAGTTTCTCGTCCCGCTTACCGTAGTTTGCGTGAACGGGTAAAGGTGCTAGGTGAAAAATTGCCCAAGTTCTTTTTAGACAAAGCACGTCGTTCAGAGGAATTTGCGCGTGGTTTTTTGGTTGGAGGAACTTTATTTGAAGAGCTTGGCTTTTACTATGTTGGACCAATAGATGGTCACAATTTAAAGCATTTATTGCCTGTTTTAAAGAATGTTCGTGAATATCCTACAGGTCCTGTTTTGATACATGTAGTCACGCATAAGGGTAAGGGATATGCACCTGCGGAAGCATCATTGGATAAATATCATGGTGTTAATCGTTTTGATATTATAACAGGTAAACAGGTTAAAGCATCAAGCAATGTTCTTCCCTATACTAAAGTATTTTCTAAAGCTTTAAGAGAAGAAGCCAGTTATGATGATAAGATTGTTGCTATAACAGCGGCAATGCCAACTGGAACGGGTCTTGATTTTTTCGCTGAAAAATTTCCTGAGAGAATGTTTGATGTTGGTATCGCTGAGCAGCATGCAGTAACTTTTGCTGCTGGAATGGCCTGTGAAGGCTATAAACCTTTTGTCGCGATTTATTCTACTTTTTTACAGCGCGCTTATGATCAGATTATCCACGATGTATCGATTCAAAAGTTGCCTGTGCGTTTTGCGATTGATCGAGCTGGCTTTGTAGGTGCAGATGGTGCGACGCATGCTGGCAGTTTTGATATTGTTTTTTTGACTACTCTTCCTGAATTTGTTGTCATGGCGCCTTCTGATGAGGTGGAACTGATGCATATGGTACGTACCGCTGCAGCTTATGATCAGGGGCCAATTTCTTTTCGTTATCCGCGTGGTGAAGGCATTGGCATGGATTTACCGCAGCGCGGTGAGATATTAGAGATTGGCAAAGGACGTATTCTGCATGAGGGAAACAGGATAGCTTTGGTTTGTTTTGGAACGCGGATATCAGAAGTGTTGGTGGCTGCTGATGAGTTGAGTGCTGAAGGATTGTCTACGACTGTTGCAGATGCACGGTTTGCGAAGCCCTTAGATAAAGATTTGATGCGTCGTTTAGCACGTGAGCATGAAGTATTAGTGACAATTGAAGAAGGTGCAATAGGCGGGTTTGGAGCGCACTTATTACAGTTTTTGGCACAAGAAGGGCTTTTAGAACATGGTTTGAAAGTTCGCACATTAAAACTTCCTGATGAATATTTGAATCATGGTTCACAAGAGAAAGTTCTTTCGCGTATAGGACTTGATGCTGTTGGTATTGTTAATACGGTTTTTTCTGCTTTAGGACGCAAGATTCGGACAGTGCAGAGAGTTCGAGTATGAGATGGCCGTTAGAAAAAGGCTCGATATTCTTTTAGTTGAAAAAAACTTTTTTACGACTCGTTCACGAGCACGTGATGCTATTGTGCGTCAAACGGTTAAGGTGAATGGTGAAATCATTTTAAAAGCTGGGCAAATCATCCCTGATGATGCAGAAATTGTCGTTTTTGATCCAGCACAAAATTATGTTTCACGTGCGGCACTAAAATTGATGGGTGCACTTGATGCATTTCCGATTGTAACGGATAAAGTGACTGCCATTGATATTGGTGCATCGACAGGTGGTTTTACACAAGTTCTCTTAGAGCGCGGAGCAGAGCATGTTATTGCTGTCGATGTTGGTCATAATCAATTGGATGCACGTTTATTTGGCAACAGTGCGATAACCTTATTGGAAGGCTTAAATGTTAGAGATTTAAAACAGGAACATTTAGGTGGACGGGAGATTGATCTCATTGTCTCAGACGTTAGTTTTATTTCTCTCAAACTTGCATTACCTCCTGTTTTGTCTTTAGCAAAGCAGGGAGCACAAGCCGTTTTATTGGTAAAGCCACAATTTGAAATTGGTCGAGAATTTCTTAGTAAAGGGGGGATATTGAAAGATCTATCAAGAGCAAAACAAACTGCTGAGGGACTTTTTGATTGGCTCAATACGCAAAGAGGCTGGATTGCAAAAGGTTTGCTTCCCTCATCCATTGCAGGTGCTGATGGCAATTTAGAATATTTGTTGTTCGGAGAAAAAAAGAGTGAGTAACAGAGTTGTAATTGACCATATTGGAGCAAGTGGTCACGGTATTTCCAATATATCGCATGACTCTCTCTCTGTTCCTTTTACTTTACCGGGAGAGGTAGCTATAGTTGCTCTTCGTGGAAAATATGGAAAACTTATTGCCTTAGAAAAAAAATCATCAGAACGCATTGATGCCATCTGCCAACATTTTGAAAATTGTGGAGGGTGTGTTCTTCAGCATTGGCATGCTGATGCTTATCGCTCTTGGAAACGACAATTGGTTATTGATGCGCTGAAAAGATATGGGATTGATGTTTTTGTTTCTCCTTTAATTGAAGGTGGATACCAAAATCGCCGGCGAATCACTTTAACAGCGCTTGCCACTCAGAAAGGTCATATTGTTGGCTTTAACCGTTATTTATCTCATGATGTTATCGCACTTGAGGAATGTCCAGTCACACGTTTAGAGATTATGTCTAAACTCAATTCTATCAAGTTACTTTGCGCTCTTGTAGGCAATCATACCAAGCGTTTTCAGGTTACAGTGACATCTGTTGAAAATGGTTTAGATGTTGCTTTCAATGGGTGTGTTGTAAGAGATGAGCATATTCGTCAGCAAATGATTCATACAGCTCTTGCATATGGAATGACACGTTTATCTGTGGAAGGTGAAATTTTGGTTGAACGAGAAAAACCATTGGTTTACTTCGGAGATGTCTGTGTTGAATTTCCTGCTGGTGGGTTTTTACAAGCAACTTTTGAAGCAGAAAATATTATGGGCAATATTATTTTGGCCTATTTAGAAAAAGCAAAGAATGCCGTTGATTTGTTTTCAGGGTTAGGAACATTTACCTTACGTATGGCAAAAAAGATGAATGTGCATGCGGTAGAAAATAATGAGACAGCATTAGCAAATTTAGATCGGGCAGCGCGTTTTGCGACGGGTTTAAAAACAATAACTTGTGAAAGACGTGATCTTTTTCGTCGTCCACTTTCTGCGAAGGAGTTGTCGTGTTTTGAGTGCGTTGTTTTTGATCCTCCACGTGCTGGTGCACAAGAACAGGTACGTGAATTAGCAAAGACAACAATCCCTCGTGTCGTCACTATTTCGTGTAATCCTGTTACATTTGCTCGTGATTTATCTCTTCTTGTTGCCGGTGGCTACACAATAGAGAAAATCATACCGATTGATCAATTTTTATGGTCACCACATGTTGAAATTGTTGCACTTTTGAGCAAACGAAAAATAAAGGCAAATTGGAAGCTTTAGCTTAGATTGAAAACTCTTTTAAATTCTGTTGAGAATTTTTTTAATCAAGTTGATTTGTATCTTTCATGTAAGTTCTGTTCCACCAATTGTCATATTATTAATGCGCAGATGAGGTTGTCCAACGCCAACAGGTACGCTTTGTCCGGCTTTTCCACACGTACCGATACCATTATCAAGTTTACTATCATTTCCAATCATTGTAATACGTTTCATGGCTTCTGGCCCGTTTCCAATAAGAGTTGCACCTTTAATGGGGGCTACAATTTTGCCATTTTCTACTCTGTAAGCTTCAGTGCATTCAAAGACGAATTTTCCAGAAGTGATATCAACCTGTCCACCACCAAAGGAAACAGCATAGATACCGCTTTTGAGTGAAGATAGAATTTCTTCAGGTGTTTTGTCGCCTCCTAGCATGATCGTATTTGTCATTCGTGGCATTGGTGCATATGCATAGGATTCACGCCGTCCATTTCCAGTTGGATTAACACCCATAAGCCGAGCATTTAGCCTATCTTGCATAAAACCAACAAGTTTTCCATTTTCAATAAGAATGTTATATCCTGATGGCGTACCTTCATCATCAATGGTGAGTGAACCACGACATTTTGGAATTGTACCATCATCAACAACTGTGACACCTTTTGCGGCAACTTGTTGACCCAAAAGCCCAGAAAAAGCAGATGTTTTTTTGCGGTTAAAGTCTCCTTCCAATCCATGGCCTACGGCTTCATGAAGCATAACGCCAGGCCATCCATTGGCTAAGACAACATCAAATGTTCCTGCTGGAGCTGCTTCTGCTTCTAAGTTTATGAGAGCCATACGCAAAGCCTCATCGGCAGCTTTTTTCCAATTTTCTTCGCTAATGAATTGACTAAATGCTTGTCGTCCACCACATCCATAGAAGCCATTTTCACGCCGATTACCCTCAGCAGCAACCACAGATATGGAAAGTCGTACAAGAGGACGGATATCACGCACAAGATTCCCATCAGCGCGTAAAATTTCAACATGCTGTAGTGAACCGGAAAGAGAAACAGTTACTTGATGCAATTTATCATTTTTTGCACGTAAATAGTCATCAATTTTTTGCAAAAGTGCACTTTTTTCTTCAAATGATGGAGCATTAAGGGGATTATGTGGCTGATAAAGTTTTTTGTTTGTTTGTTGAGGTGCTACGCTATAAGGCCCTGCATGATTCTTATAGGTAACAGTTTTAGCTGCTTCACTAGCACGTTTGAGTGCGGCAGCTGATAATTCACTAGAGTGTGCATATCCAGTAGCTTCTCCAGCAACAACACGCAGACCAAACCCCATATCTTGATGAAATGAGCCATTTTTAAGCTGTCTATTGTCAAATAAAAGCGTTTCACTTTCTGTATACTCAAGATAAAGCTCGCCATCATCAGCATGGTGAAGTGTTTCTTGCACAAGTGATTGTACTTTAGCTGAAGCAATATCAAAATGATCAATCAGGGATTTCATGACGGTTATCCTATTTTCATTGATGTCTGGAAGATTTCATTTGTTTTTTCAAGAAACTATAAGACAGATTCTGAGAGACAAATTTTATTACATTGGTAAATTTGTATAGGCATCATTAAGTCCTTGAAGATCAATGAGGCTTCCGATTCCTTGCTCGGGAGTTGTGAAGATAAAATAGGTTGCTGTTTTACCTTTTAAAAAAAGCTTTAATATATCGTCTTTAAGAACCGCTTCAGCAACACAATTATCACCCAGACAACGGCGATATTCTATTCGTCCCATATTTTTATCGTCAATTTTAAGTCCAACACCAGGGCGCAATTCAACGCGGATTGGAACAAAAACACGCATCAGAACACCTTGATTTTTAGGAAGTTTATAAAAGGTAACACGCAGGGTAATATCATACCGATTCTGTGTGTGTACGTTTTGCACAACTTCACATTGTATATTAGGTGTACCTGGCGGCAGAGAACAGACTTTTGTCCATGCACCATAGGTTTGTGGGGGAGGGACACTTTGTATATCCGATGTTTGTGCAACAGCGTGAGTGATGGAGCTATTATAAAGTGCGTAAAGAACAGCACCAACGAGGAAATTTTTTTTTATCAATTTATAAAGTACCACAGAAAACCTTACCTAAATCAACACTCTTGTGTAAAGGTTTGTATAAAAGAATTTTAAACTAAAATTATAACATAAAACCAGTTTCTACCAAAACATATTACCCCATATGCACGAAAGAAAAAGTGAAAAAAACAGTGTTCTAAGAGAAAAAGCTTTTAGTATTGCTTTATGATGTTTGGTAAGATGTATTTTATTTTTATGATACATTTTTTAATGTAAGAAAAAATGTGTATTGTTTTAATGTAAGAAAAAATGTGTATTGAAAAAATGTATTTTTGTTGCAGATACTTCTCTCTATTTTTAAGGGATACGTATAAGAGAAGTATCCTCTATGTTCTCAAAAGTACTCATATATTAATTGGTCATTTCCATATGCCAGAAAGTATTTGCTTATGGATGACAGAGATGGAAAAGGTCTGTGAGCGGAATGTCTATTCCAAGAGAATTATCGGTTGCAAGTGGTAGTAAATCAATTTCGCCAAAACCGAGTGTTTATGATTATATCACATTATTAAAACCACGGGTTATGTTGCTTGTTGTCTTTACAGCTCTAGTCGGATTGATCGTATCACCTGTTTCTATAAATCCATTGTATGGTTTTTTAGCAATTTTGTGTATTGCTGTAGGTGGTGGCGGTGCTGGAGCACTGAATATGTGGTATGATGCTGACATTGATGCGGTGATGGAACGTACAAAAAGTCGCCCTATTCCTGCTGGTAAAATCAGTTCCAGGAAGGCGTTTATTTTTGGCATGGTTCTTTCTATACTTTCTGTATTGATTATGGGGAGTTTCGTTAATTGGTTTGCAGCACTTTTTCTTGCGTTTACAATTTTCTTTTATATCGTTGTCTATACAATTTGGCTAAAGCGTAGAACGCCGCAAAATATTGTTATTGGTGGTGCAGCTGGAGCTTTTCCACCTATGATTGGATGGGCTGCGGCAACCGGTACAGTGAATATTGAGAGCTTTTTATTATTTTTAATTATTTTTATGTGGACTCCACCGCATTTTTGGTCTCTTTCTCTCTTTTCATCTCTTGATTATGATGCAGCGGGTATTCCTATGATGCCTAATGTACGAGGGGAGCATTCAACAAAAAAACAGATCTTATTTTATACTATTTTGATGGCAATATGTGCTGCTGGACCTTTTATTATCGGTTTTGCGGGTGTTTTCTATGGTATTTTTTCGACAGTTTTAAGTATTATCTTTATTCATTTTGCTTATCGTTTGTGGAAATCTAATACGTATGACGCAACTATTTTGATGGCAAAAAAGACGTTTTTCTTTTCGTTATTTTATTTAGCGGCTATATTTGGAATTCTTTTGATTGAATTTTTTGTTTGGTGTTTCATCATTCTCTAGTACAATGAAATTAAAAAGAAAACTTAAAATAACTCTGCTTAAATAATTATAAGAATGTGTCATACGTGATGCGCTGTTACAGGGCAGGAGGTTTTTTTCAATTTTTCTTTTTACACTGTTTGTATTGTGCGTAAGAACAATGAGTTTAAATATATGATCAAAGTTATAAATATTAAGGAAGGTTTATGTCTATACTTTCCCCTTTAATAATACGCCTTTGTAATCCACGTGGATTTTGTGCAGGGGTTGATCGCGCTATCCAAATTGTTCTTCTTGCATTAAAAAAATATGGTGCTCCGGTGTATGTTCGTCATGAAATTGTACACAATCGCTATGTCGTTGAAGGATTGCAGCAACGGGGGGCCATTTTTGTAGAAGAACTTGATGAGATTCCAGAAGAACATCGCAATCAACCTGTTGTATTTTCTGCGCATGGTGTGCCAAAATCTGTACCAGAACAGGCTGATTGTTATAATTTGTTTTATCTCGACGCAACATGTCCGTTGGTTTCTAAGGTTCATAAACAAGCAATGCGTCATCAACGCCATAGACGTCATGTTATATTGATTGGTCATGCTGGTCATCCTGAGGTGATAGGAACAATGGGACAGCTTGAAAAAGGGGGTGTTACGTTAATTGAAACGGTGGAAGATGCTTTGCATTATCAACCAGATGATCCAGATAATTTAGGATTTGTAACGCAAACAACACTTTCTGTTGAAGATACAGCAGAGATTCTTGATGTATTACAAAGACGTTTCCCTGCGTTGGAACCACCAGCTGCCGAATCAATTTGCTATGCTACGACGAATCGCCAAAATGCTGTTAAGGCAGCAGCTCTGGGAAGCGATTTATTTTTGATTGTTGGTGCACCGAATTCTTCTAATTCACGACGTTTGGTAGAGGTTGCTGAGAGATCGGGTGCGCGGCAGTCTATTTTAGTTCAACGGGCTGATGAAATTGATTTTGATCATTTAGGTGCTCTTTCTGTCGTAAGTCTTTCAGCGGGAGCTTCTGCTCCTGAAATTATTGTTGATGAAATTATTTCAGCTTTTCGTAAGCGTTATAATGTGACAATAGAATTGGCTGAAACAGTGGTGGAAAACGAGACATTTTTAGTCAATCGCGAATTACGTGATGTTGTTTTGACTCCTCAAGATATGGCTTTTATGAATGGTCGATCTGAGATGCTAAAAAACAAAAATCAGGATATGTAAATGCCTTCAATGAAAGCAGAATAATGGCGGTTCATACAGATATTCATCCAAATGATTTGAAGGCATTCTTAACACGTTATTCGATAGGTTCGCTTCTCTCCTATCAAGGCATAGTGGAGGGTATCGAAAATTCTAATTTCATGCTGTATACAACAGAAGGTAAGTTTATTCTAACGCTTTATGAACAACGTATTTCAAAAGATGATTTGCCTTTTTTTTGTAATCTTATGCAGCACTTAGGGAGACGGGGCGTTCCTTGTCCTCAACCGGTAATTCAAAATAATGGGATGATGATCGGTGAATTAGCAGGACGTCCTGCTGCTATTATTACCTTTTTGGAAGGGGAATGGGTCCGCCAGTCCAATATCTATCATTGTTGCGAAGTGGGTTGTAGTCTAGCCCAGTTGCATTTAGCTGCTCAGGATTTTTCGCTTAGTCGGAGAAATACTCTTTCTCTTGTGGATTGGAAATGCTTATGGAAACGTTGCCAAGTAAGGAAAGATCCGTTGCTTAGAGAGTTTGGAAAAAAAATTGATACTGAGTTGGCTTTTTTAGAAGAAAATTGGCCGTCGATTTTGCCGACAGGTATTATTCATGCTGATTTGTTCAATGATAATGTGTTTTTTTTGAACGATCGTCTTTCTGGCATTATTGACTTTTATTTTGCTTGTAATGACTTTTGGGCTTATGACTTGGCTATTTGTTTGAATGCTTGGTGTTTTGAACATGACCATTCCTATAATCTTATCAAAGCACGTGGGCTATTGGAAAGTTATCAAAAAATAAGGCCACTGGTGCCTTTAGAATTGAATGCGATTGTTCTGTTGGCACGTGGTGCAGCTTTACGCTTTTTACTCACACGCCTTTATGATTGGTTCAATACACCGCCGGGTAGTGTTGTTGTTAAGAAAGACCCATGGGAATATTGGCATAAGCTTTGTTTTTTCAGTAATGTAGGTTCACTAAGTGAATTAGGTTTTTAAATTTTATGTTACATCAACAGAAAGTCGTTGAAATTTATACAGATGGTGCTTGCTCAGGAAATCCTGGAGTTGGAGGGTGGGGAGCGATTTTACGATGGAATGGTCATGAACGTGAGCTTTATGGTGGAGAAGTACAAACGACCAATAATCAAATGGAACTAATGGCGGCACTTTGTGCGTTAAAGGCACTTAAAGAATCTTGTTCGGTCGATCTTTATACGGACTCAGTTTATGTGCGCAACGGTATATCTTTATGGCTTAAAGGATGGAAGAAGAATAATTGGCAGACTGTGTCAAAAAAACCTGTTAAAAATAAAGAGTTATGGCAAGCTCTTGAGGGCGTCTGTTCTTTCCATACTATCAGATGGCACTGGATAAAAGGGCATACTGGTCATCCAGATAATGAGCGTGCAGATGCACTTGCACGTAAGGCAATTGCTGAATATCGCGAAAATGGATGTTTTTCGGCATAGTCTTTGAGATCTTTTCCTTTGATCACGGAATAGAAAGAGGGTTTGATTACAGAGGAACGATGAATGTTCCGCTTAAGGCGTAATCTTTAAAGGAAACCGTGTAAAAAACTGTTTTATTTGTTGTTTTTGGTATGAAATGGATAGGAGCGCTAAAAAGTGTATATTCGGCGGTATCACTTACTTTTTTTGCTGGTCCAATTTGCATTTCTCCTCCATCTAAAAAGAGAGATATCGGTATGATTTTCTTGTTATTTTTTATTTTAATAAAGAGGGTATTTGTCTCTTTTTTAACATTTATTTTTAACTCATGATGTATTGTATGAGGTAAGGCATCCTGAGCCTTCTTTAATAGGGATAAAGGAAGCCGTTTGTTTTTTTGAATGGATGGAGAAAAATTAAAGTTAACAGTAAACGGAAGACAGATTTTATTACATAATCCAAGAGTTAAAGAACCAGTTAAGTTACCGCTTGTATGGGAGATGGTAAAAGGCAATAGGACTTCATTTTTATAACCGATTGACCAGTCATTTTCTGTTTCATAAAGCTGTGGTGTGGGATAAAAGATTTCATAAGAAACTTGTTGCTTGAAATTAAAAAATGGTGCCATACCTGAATCACCCGGATTGCGCCAGTATGTTTTCCATCCAGGTTTAAGAACAATTTCAATGACGCCGTTTCTTATTTTAGAAAGAGAAGAATTGGTGATAGATAATCTGACGCGTCCTCCATCTGATTCATACCAAGGTGTTGTAAAAAGATATACCTCTTGTTTTGTTTGAGCGCTAACAGAGGAGTGAAGAAATCCTAAAAATACGAATATTAAGTTTAAAGTAACTAAAAGTTCTTTATAACATAAAATTGAAATATTTTTTAATTGTATAAAGATTTGAATTTTTTTCATTTGCGTTTTATTCTCTTTTTGTATGAACTGGACTGGAATTTTAACATGTAAGTTATGGAGAATAACAGATTAATGAAGCAACGTGGTGGCTTTTTAGGTGGACAGTTACTCATAGCAATGCCTGGAATGAATGACAAACGCTTTATCCGTTCTGTTATTTATATTTGTGCACATTCTGATGCTGGTGCTATGGGGATTATTCTCAATCAATTGCATCATATTGGTTTTCCTGAGCTTTTACTTCATCTTGGTGTCATAAACAGTGGTCAAAAAAAAGATCTTTCTGAACCAATAAAAAAGTTTCCCGTACGCTATGGTGGACCTGTTGATCCTTCACGTGGTTTTGTACTTCATTCGGATGATTATGCTTGTGAAGAAACCGTTCTTGTTGCGGATAAGATCTGTTTTACTGCAACAATTGATATACTAAAAGCAATCAGTTGTGAAAAAGGTCCTCAACATGCATTGATCGCACTAGGTTATGCTGGATGGAAAGCGGGACAACTTGAGGCAGAAATTTCTACGAACGGCTGGCTGATAAGTTCCACATCGCCTAGTTTTCTTTTCGAAAGCGATTTGAATCGCAAATATGATGAAAGTTTAATCCGTATGGGGATCAACCCAACCTATCTTGTTTCTGAAATGGGGCATGCGTAAAGAGTTTCACTATTTTCCGAGTTTTGATTTAAAAGTATATTCTTCTCCTATGGCTTGTTTTTATAAGGGAAATGATTTTGAACGAGAGTGATTAACTCTTCGATGGCAATTGGTTTAGTAACAAGTGTGCTTTGAACATATTTACAGCCTTCTTGACGTAGGGAAATCGCTTCTTTTTCATTTTCAACGCCTTCTGCGATGATTTGTAAATTAAGATCAATTGCCATATTGATAATAGATTTGAGAATAAGTTTTTTCTTAGGCGAATCGATTGAGATCAGTGAACGATCTAATTTAACCATGTCGAATGGATAACGAACGAGATACGCAAGTGATGAATAACCTGTTCCAAAATTATCCAGTGCGAGATTTAGTCCCAGTGCTTTAATTTGTTCAAGAAAGTGCGCTGATTGTTCAGGGTTTTTTCTCAAGACAAATTCCGATATTTCTATCATCAATCCCCCTTTGTTAAGTGGGTGGCGAAGCAGAGTGGAGCGTAATTGACTTATGAAGCGAGGATGAACCATTTCCGGGCTTGGTAAATTGATTGAAATAAAGAAAGATTGTTGGAAGAATTTTTCTTGTACATTTATAAGATCAATAACGGCATTGTCGATGATAAATTCTGCTAAATCCATAACGATTTGTTCGTTTTCTAAGATCTGGATAAAATCAGAGATATTAAGATTTCCATAATTTGGATGATGCCATTCTACAATTGTTTCAAAACCAATAATATGTCCATCTGATAAATTAAGAATAGGATGGTAGAGAATTTTTATTTCATTACGTTTTATGGCATAATGAACGTCTTGCCCCATAGTGTTGTGCTCGAGGCCTAACGTACGAAAATTGGGGCGAAAAGGTTCAATATGGTTTCCGCCCATTTGTTTTGCACGGATCATCGCTAGTTCACTATCATTTAAAATATCTTTGGCAGTTGATCTATTTTCACTCCACGTGACTAGCCCAATTGATGGTGAAAGCATTATTTTTTTTTCTGTAAGTGCAATAGGCGCTGAGATTGTTTTGTGCAGACGATCTGCAAATGCTGCAATTTTTTGCGGTTCAGTTTCGCTGAGTAAAATGATTGCAAAACGGTCTGCAGAAAGACGTGACAAGGTATCTTGGAAGTTAATAAGACGGCTCAAGCGACGTGCTATAATGAGCAATACAGTGTCACCAACAGCTATGCCTAATTTGTGATTAATTTGACGAAAATTGTCAAAGTCAATCATAAAGACAGTTGGTCTAATTTTAATATTTGCTTTAGCCAAAGAGGTATAGTTTTGTAATCTATCGAAAAAAATTTGTTGATTAGGGAGTCCCGTTAAGCTGTCGTGGATTGCATCATACAATAAACGTTCTTCGGCTTTCTTGTGGTTAGTAATATTGACAATGGTGCCAATGACACGAGTAATTTTTCCATCTTTTTGCATAGCTGGACGTGCACGAAGAGAAAACCAATGATAATAACCACCACCGGAAGAAAGTCGAAAAATTTGATCAATGCGTCCTTTTTTATTTTTAAGGATGATATCCAATACGGCTTGAAAGCGTTCACGGTCATCATGGTGCAAGGCTGAAATCCAGTTTTGCATAGGACCATTGAGTTTGTGTGTTTCTGTCCCAAAGAGGGACTTCATATCTGGATGCACAATAATGCGATCACGTTCGACATTCCAATCCCAAATAATATTTCCAGCCCCTTTTGCTGCGAGCACTTGCTGTTCAAGGTCAGAAAATATTCCTTCATGGAAAGCATCATTGGAAAAAGTTTGTTGCATGACAGTAAAGCTGATGAGAAGAACAATCAGCACTAATCCACCTGATAAAGCTGGTTGGATAATATCATTGTTTAAATATCCTGCTATGCAGGCATAGGCTCCTAAACACCAGCAGCTAATAAGCAACCATGTTGGGATAAGCATGATTGCGCGGTCATAATTTCGGATGGAAAAATAGCTAATTAAAATGATACCAAGTACAGCGGTGAGGCCAAATGACAAACGAGCGATTCCAGCTGCTCTAGTTGGGTCATAAACAGCGAACGCTCCCAGACCACAAAGAGTGATAGTCCACACAATTGCACCATAACTGAAGTGATAGTGCCAACGGTTAAGACATAGATAGGTAAAAAGGAAAATGAAGAGTGTGGCAGCAAGCGCTACTTCTGTACCAGCACGCCAGATTGGTTGTGTTGTTAAGGTAACGGCAAAGAATTTGTTTAAAAAATTGAAGTCGATGCCAATATAAAAAAGCACCGCCCAGGCGATAGCAGCTGTTGCAGGAAAAAGAACTGTGCCACGAACGACGAAAAGAACAGTTAAGAGAAGCGCCAAAAAACCTGATATACCAAGAAGAATACCATGATAAAGCGTGTAAGAATTAATGGCATCCTTATAAGCTTCAGGTTTCCATAAATAGATTTGTGGCAAATTTGCAGAATTAAGCTCTGCAACAAATGTAACGATGGCACCAGGATTAAGTGTAATACGAAAGATATCAAAGTTTGCACTGGACTGACGATCAAGGGAAAAACCTTCGCTTGGCGTTATGGATTGAATCCGTGCTGATCCAAGGTCAGGCCAAAGAAAACCGGAGTGTGCCATGCGATAATGGGGGGCAACAATAAGACGATCAATTTGTTCGTCTGTAGGATTTGCAAGAGAAAATACTGCCCAATTTCCAGAAAATTTTTCATTTTTCGCCTGCACTTCAATGCGCCATACAATACCGTCTGGCCCTGGCACTGTACTTGTTTGAAAGATAGAGTTGTCAGTATGATGAATTTCGATTGCTCTTGAAAGATCAAGAGCGGCATCCTGAGAAGAGATTTTAACAGGCTCAATTGCTTGTACTGAAGTAAGATGAACAAAAGAGCTGAGGACTATAACAAAGATGATGTTAATTATTTTACGCAAACTCTTCACAATGTTTCACTCTCAGTATTTTTTATGACATTTAATTTTAATTTATCTTTTCAAGAAAATACGTCCACCTTTTATAATTGATTCTACATAATGAGCGGTTATCGTTTCCTTTTAAAAAGTTACGCTGATTTCACACAAATATAAATCAGATATCTGCTTGCCTCAATGAGGCTTGAAACCGATGGAATTTTAGTTTTAGGGGAGAAAAAAATTAAGCCATTAGTTTTTAGATTTCACAGATATACTTTTATTGACTAGATCTCTTATCACATGAAGCGTGAGTTGGATAGTTTTGTATACCTCTTTGAGAAATATTTTCCAAACTTATTCAGGAAGAAGAGTCTTTGTGGTAAATTTTATCATAAGATGTGTGTATTATATTATTTAGCTCTTTTTAAAACTTCACATAGGGAATAGTGTACTAAAGCGTTTGAAAAAGGTGTATTTAAACCTGCTTTATATTTGATGAAAGTGTTGATGTTAAGTTATCGAAATTCATGAGAGAGCCAACAGGTCCAACAGCTGCTAATGTTGGAGTGGCATTGATAAAAAGACGGCCAGCTAAATCAGTTAATCTTGCAGGAGTAATAAGCTCTAAGCGTTCAATTGTTTCAGATAGTGGAATTTCTCTGCCATAAAGAAGTATTTGACGGGCAATGAAATTAGCTTGACTAGATGGATTTTCCTGCGCCATTGTAAGGGTAGCTCGATATTGTGCTCGTGCTCGTTGAAGTTCATTGGTGTGGATATTTTTGCTTACCTTAGAGAGCTCATCGAGAATTACAGGAAGCAGTTCTTTTAGTTTCTCTTGTCCGGTGGCAGCGTGAAGGCCAAAAAGTCCGATATCTGAAAAGCCCCAATGAAAAGCATAAATAGAATAGCATAATCCACGTTTTTCTCTCACTTCTTGAAAGAGTCGTGATGACATACCTCCACCAAGAATGATTGAAAGAATTTGTGCAGCATAAAAATCACGCGCATGATAGGGGCGTCCTTCAAAACCAAGAACAACTTGTGTGTCCATTAGATCGCGATATTCACGAAAATCGCCTCCGACATAATTGGCAAGGTTTGTGAGAGGCTCTGTTGAGTGAGGACGAAAAGTGCTGAGGCGACTTTCGACTTCTTGCAGGAAATTTTCGTGTTGGACAGCGCCTGCTGCAACTACGATCATACGGTCTGCGCTATAGTGTTTATTCATAAAACTATGGAGATCAGCAGATGTAAATGATTGAACTGTTTTTGGTGTTCCTAAAATAGAGCGACCAAGCGACTGGTGACGAAAGGCTGTTTCAGTAAAGTAATCAAAAACAACATCATCAGGAACATCACGAGCGGCACCAATTTCTTGAAAAACTACTTGTTTTTCTCGTTCTAATTCATCCTCATCAAATTTTGAATGCATCAAAATATCGGCTAGAATGTCAATGGCAAGCGGAATGTCGTTTTTAAGTACACGTGCAAAATAGGCGGTAGTTTCCGTACTGGTGGTAGCGTTGATTTCACCACCGACATCTTCAATATCACTTGCAATCTGAAAGGCTGTACGGTTTTCCGTTCCTTTGAAAGCCATATGTTCGAGAAGATGGGCGATTCCATGCTGTGTAAAGGTTTCATTACGTGAGCCAACTTTAACCCATATTCCAAGCGCTACACTGTCAATTTGTTGCATTGTATGTGTGGCGATGGTCAAACCATTACGCAGGCGGCTGATATCTACACCCATGTGTTCATGACTCCGTTAAACAAGCCAAATACTTTAATTATTATAGAGTATTGGAATATTGTTAATCTGAATTAATGCAGCTAAGTTTAATAAGATGCACGCGATTTTAAAGAAATGTAATCTTTTACTATTTTTTCATCATTAGCAAGACCTATAAAATGTTCTTCGCGTTCTATTAAATCGTTGAGACGAGATGGCCATGGAGCATTAAGTCCACAGGCATTTTTGATGGCATCAGGAAATTTAGCAGGATGAGCAGTAGAGAGGACGATCATTGGAATATGTGGTTGTCTGTTTTCACGGGCTACTTTAAGCGCAACAGCTGTATGTGGATCAACGAGATAGCCGCTTTCCTTATAAACACTGTCAATTATTTTTGCCGTTTCAGCTATGCTACTTTTCCCTGCAGAAAAGAGGGAACGAATATTTTTGAGCTGCTTTTCATTAAGATTAAAATATCCTGACTTTTTCAAGTTTTCCATCGCATTGCGAATCCACACAGGATCACGATCGCCACTTTCAAACAGTAAGCGTTCAAAATTAGAAGAGACTTGAATATCCATAGAGGGTGACGTTGTGTGGGTTGTCGGCTGTGTTTCATAAGTACCATTAGTCAATGTGCGCACGAGGATATCATTATCATTTGTTGCAATGACCAATTGGGCAATGGGTAATCCCATACGGGCAGCAACATAACCCGCAAAAATATCACCAAAATTTCCAGTAGGAACAGTAAATGAGACAGCTCTATCAGGAGCACCTAAAGAAAGTGCGGATGAAAAATAATAAACAATTTGCGCCATAATACGCGCCCAATTTATAGAATTAACTCCTGAAAGTGCTTTTTTTTGCCGGAAATTATGGTCATTAAACATTGCTTTCACCAGTGCTTGGCAATCATCAAAACTCCCTTCAATGGCTATGGCATGCACGTTTGTTTTTTGACTGGTCGTCATTTGCCGCTGCTGAACGGGTGATATACGCCCTTTAGGAAACAAGATAAAAACGTCTGAATATTCTCTTCCAGCAAAAGCTTGTATTGCGGCACCACCTGTATCACCTGATGTAGCAGCAATAATTGTTGCGGATTTATTTTTTTTGATGAGCACATAATCCATCAGTCGAGAAAGAAACTGCATTGCAACATCTTTAAATGCCAAAGTAGGACCGTGAAAAAGTTCAAGAATAAATTCATTTGGGCCAGTTTGCAGTAACGGACAGGTTGCAGGATGATGGAAGGTAGCATAAGATTCAGAAATCATATTTTCAAAAGAAGTATATTCAATTTCGTTATTCACAAAGGGCCAAAGAATAGTTTTAGCGATTGTCATATAGGATTGGCCACGAAGCGCTCGTAATGCATCGAATGATAATTGGGGGAATTTTTCTGGAAGATAAAGTCCACCATCACTAGCCAGTCCAGTCATGATAGTTTCAATAAAACCTAAAGCAGGAGCCTCACCTCTCGTGCTGATATATTGCATAAGTTTTTTCCTTTGTTTATTTCCGACGAGTTGGTCAAGTTATTTATTTCATGTTTTTCATAATATTTAAATTATTCAATCAATAGAAATTGATTTGTTTATTCTTATAAGTAATGAAAAACAATGACATGAACCCTTTCGAGTCTTTAAAGTTAAGAGATAAATATTTATGAAAAGTTTGTTATAGACGAGAGACCTTTTTCTATTATTCATTCGCTTATTTTGCAATTCATGTTAATTGATGCACTTTCTTCAATACTGAGATAAATATAGAGAATAGTATTTATTGAAGACCTTCCTTGCAAAAAATCAATTACTCATAGTTATTTTTTTATTCTTACTTTGTATAATAAAAAAATCATATACAAATTAATCTCTTCCAATGGTATAGGATAATTCATGTTGGAAGATTTATGAGGTAATTTCATGGCATTTAGTGCATGAACTGTGTCTCTGGAGTAATTTTCATTTCGTTTAAATATCAGTTTCCATACTAATAAGTATGATATTTTTTCTACGCAGTATTATTGGTAATGTAGTAAGATTATTTATATAAAATACAAAAAACAGTCTGCCCAATTATGTGAGACAGACTGCAATTTAAAAAATATTTTTAAAAAAAGAAAAAAGTAACCGGATAATTTAGGATTATTTACCTTTAGTTTTACCTACTGCCCATCCAAGTATACCAGTAAATATACCCATGATAGATCCTGTCAGGAAGCCAAAAGCTAGAGCTCCTACGGTAGTAAAAATTCCTAGTGTAATAGGCTCAAACACCTTCTCAATTTTTCCTTCATAAGTATTTTCATTTTTTGCTTCATAAGTGAAATTTGGCATATATAAAGCAGCCATATTGATTGCTATCTTTTTTCCTTGTTCCATTACAGAAACAGAAATATTCTCTTGCTGAGGGCTATTTCTCAAAGGACTTGCATGAGCACTTATAATTTGTGAAAGAGAAAAAAACGTTGCAATAAAAATACTGAACACTTGATTTTTTAATACTTTAACCATAATTTTACCTCAAATATTTTTAATTGATCACTAATCAAATGCATCGAAAAAGCTAGGAGATGCGCTGAAAAAAAGTTTTTAGGATTGTTTTTGCTCACAAGAATTAACGATGCGTTTTATGGGTAATAATGAGTACAGAGCGTAAGCTATTTTCATTTTCTATACTGAATTATTAAGTTTCCATATTTGAAAGAGAAATTTTGTGAGCTCTACTATTTTGTTTTGTATATAATGAGATTTATTATCCACCCGAATAGCAGTCCCACTGCAGTTGTTGCATACCCGATTGCCATTCCAATACCAAAAATCCCTATTGTGATAGGCTCGACTACTTTTTCAACTTTTCCTTCAAGAGCAGCTTCATTTTTTGCTTCATAAGTGAAATTTGGCATATAGAAAGTAGCCATGTTAATTGCTATCTTTTTTCCTTGTTCCATTACAGAAACAGAAATATTCTCTTGCTGAGGACTGTTTTTCAAAGGACTTGCATGAGCACTAACACTTATAATTTGTGAAAAAGAAAAAAATGTTACAATAAAAATACTGAACACTTGATTTTTTAATACTTTAACCATAATTTTACCTCAAATGTTTTTATTATTTCATATAAATAAGCAGATGCATCGAGGAAGTCAGTAATGCAGAAGTCGGTAAATTTTCACGATGATTAATGCTTTTGGTAAAGGATATCTACTTCATTATGTGCCTTTATAATATCAAGAAACACATAATGAAGCTTATATGATTCTTTATGCGTTATTTGAAGAATGATATAATTTGCGATATCCAATTTATTACGGTTGAAATTATGTATCCAGCGCTCATTATACCTACCCCGAGCGTAATGATGTCAACTACCTTTTCAACTTTACCTTCAAAGGCAACTTCATTTTCCGTTCCATGATTTAAGCTTGGAATATAAAAAGCAGCCATATTGATTGTTTCCTTATTTCCCTGTTCTACTACGGAAATAGGAGCGACTGGCTGAGAGTTATTTTCTAAATGATTTGCATGAACATTTGCAACTTGTGAAAGAAAAAAAACACTAATCGTTAAAATACTCAAGAGCTGATTTCTAAGTACTTTTTTCATAATTTTACCTCAAATATTCTATATTTTAATTAAATTATTAAATACATCATTGAATATAGTGAAAATGAATTACATATATACAAATCGTATTTACACATCAAATGATGCATAATAATGTATATCATTATGTATATTTAATCAATAGTAAAAAATACATAGTGGAATTATAATTATTTTAATTATTAAAGATATGATAATTTAAGATAAATATTTTAAAGAAATTTTTTAAAAAATATTTTATAAATTCTTATCAAACTTTTCCTATAATTCTTATCTATAGAATTTATTTTTTATTCTCATTTTGGATATTTTTTTAATTTTAAGCGTTGTTTTTATTTTTAGATTATAGATAGTTGAATCACAAATTTAATGATCTCATTTTATATTTAAATCATAAATATGATTTGTAAGGATCAAATTTAATTAATAGAGATAATAAGCATAAATGAATTTATATTATATTTTTTATACGTATTTAAAATAATAAATTAAGATACAAGATGTAATTTTATAATTTATGATTTAAAATTATAGTAGGATAAATTGATGAATGCGCCGTTTAGTTTCCAATATGCAGTAAAAGGAGATCTAAAAACTTTAATAAGATGCAATAAAAAGGTTTTTACTAAATTATACTTAGGATATTGATGCAACTTTATTCATGATGGTGAATGCTATGAGCTGTATGGTTTAAGCTAAGAATTGTATGTAGATCTTATTTATGTAGTGTATTTATTTGCATCATTATTACCTAATTCCCCAAAGGGATAAGGAGCATGTTGATTGTATCATTTTCAGGTTATTAAATATATTATTTTATTTACGATGAGCAGAATGCAGATTGCATAGCAATGACGTTACTGATGATAAAAATGATTAAGAGCTGCTGGTGATCATACGCAGCTAATACAATTATCTCTTAATTCTTGTGGTATATTTTATCAAGGCAAAAAAATTTTAGTAAAAATATTACTGAAAAACAGTGTAAGTTGATATATTTCTAAGGGATCTTTTTATGGTAAATCTTGCCACACTGCCATTGCTTCTAAGACTTCTAGTAAATGGGCATGTTTTGCGATAGCTGTTTCAGCACCAGCCTCTACAAGTGCATTAGAGTGGCCAAGATAGCTATGCGATCCTCCAGTAAAACCGATAACGCGCATGCCTGCTGCGGTTGCAGCATGTACGCCATGAATTGAATCTTCTATAACAATAGTGTTTTTTGGTTTTACGCGCAATTGTTGTGCAGCGAAAAGAAAAACATCAGGAGCAGGTTTCGTTTTTTTTGTTCCAACTTCAGGAGCAGAAAATATTTTATCTTTATTATCAAAAAAATCATAAAGATCAACGATAGTGAGCATTTCTTTTATCTCTGTGCTTCTTGCATTAGAGCAAATACAATAAGGATAGTGAGATTGTATAGCTTCTATCGCTTCTTTTATACCATCGATAGCACGTAGTTCAGTTTTTATTTGTGCTCGAAAAAGATCTGACATCTGATCTATAAGATGAGCAGAAGTTGGTTTTCCTGTTTCTTGTTCAACTTTTTTAAGAATATCAGGAAAGATTAGTCCTGCATAACGCGCACTCAATTCTTCAGGTGATATTTCATATCCAATTTTCTTAAGTAATTGAGATCCAATTTGTGCTGCGAGATATTCAGAATCTACGAGAACTCCATCACAATCAAAAATAATGAGATCTATCTTAGGCATAAGATATTCCTTTACATGTTACTTATTAAGCTTGAAAACTTGCTTTAGAATGACACTGAGAAGACTTTATTTCATAAAAATATGCTTTGAAAGTGATTCCTGTTGGTTTGATAAAAAAAGAAAGATATGTGAAGAGTATCTTTAAAGAAAGAGAAATAAGGATTGATCAGTATGAAATTGCTTTATTATTCTTAATAGCAAAACAAATATCAATTTTGCAGAAATAGGCAACAATTTTGAATAAGTTTAACGATCCATTTACTCTATTTTGTAAATATAGATTAGTAATGCGGGCCTATAAGCCATTTTGATTATGGGATAATTTCAGTTCATTTTGTTGGGTATTTCATGTCAGTTATTCAGCTTCAAAAAGATTTTGTTCAGACTTCTGCACAGATGTCATGGCGTAATAAAATTTTAAAAGGAGATTGTGTTGCAGTATTGGAAAAACTGCCCAAACATTCTGTTGATATGATTTTTGCCGATCCTCCTTATAACTTACAATTAGAGGGTGCTTTATACCGTCCAGATCATTCGCTTGTTGACGCAGTTGATGATGCGTGGGACCAGTTTGAGAATTTTGCTGCTTATGATGCATTTACGCGTGCATGGCTTCTTGCGTGTCGTCGTGTATTAAAACCCAATGGGACATTGTGGGTTATTGGATCTTACCATAATATTTTTCGGGTTGGTACGGCCTTACAAGATTTAGGTTTTTGGATACTGAATGATATAATTTGGCGTAAAAATAATCCCATGCCTAATTTTCGTGGGCGTCGCTTTCAAAATGCTCATGAGACGCTTATTTGGGCTGTTCGAGATCAAAAGGATAAAAAATACACATTTAATTATGATGCCTTAAAAGCTGCCAATGAAGATATACAAATGCGTTCAGATTGGCTTTTTCCTCTCTGTACAGGTGCTGAACGTTTAAAAGATGAAGCAGGGCGTAAATTACATCCGACACAAAAACCACAACCTTTATTAGCGCGTATTATTATAGCGTCTAGTAAGCCTGGTGACATTATTCTTGATCCATTTTTTGGCTCGGGAACAACAGGTGCTGTTGCTAAACTTTTGGGGCGTGATTTTGTGGGTATTGAACGTGAGCAACAATATATTGATGCAGCATATGAAAGGATTGCTAAGATTAAACCTTTAAACGAACCAGAATTAGCAATTTTGGATAGAAAAAAAGCAGAACCGCGTGTTGCCTTCAATAGTTTACTTGAAGCGGGTTTAATCTGTCCTGGAGAAGTTCTTTATGATCGGAAGAAGCAAGTATCTGCTATTGTAAGAGCTGACGGCACTCTCATGTATGGTGGTGAAGCTGGTTCTATTCATGCAATGGGGCGAAAGGCTCAAGATCTGCAAAGCTGTAACGGTTGGACATTTTGGTATTACGAAGAAGACGGACAATTGAAATCAATAAATGAGTTAAGAATGGTAATACGTTCACAGATGTTAAAAACTGGTATTTTATAAGATGATCAGTTCACGCTACTAAATATTTCATCTGTTCAGTGGGGGCGTTATTTTAACTTGAAGGGGTGAGGAATCGCGACTGCGATGGCTTTTTTCATCACGGTAGGGAGAGCCTGTTCCGCAAGATGATGAATATCGCACCACCAGCCATTTTGATGTTTTATTTCGCGAATACCGCTAATATAGTAAACGTCAAGTTTCAAAGAAAAATGGGTGAAAACATGTGTAATTTGTCCTTTAAATTGCCAATTGGCAATAAAGGGTGCATTTTGGAGTCCATTTGGGTTCTTTGTTCCAATATTGTTAGGAATTTGGGTCATACCACCGAGTAATTTTTTACCCTGTCGTTTTTCTAGATAAATTTGCCTCTTTTCATTAAGAACAACAAAAGCAGCACCAGTTTTTGAAAGACGTTCTTTTTTAGGAGCTTTGACTGGAAAAAATTCTGCTTTTTGCATTTTTTCTGCTCTACATAAACCTTGAAGAGGGCAGAGGGAACAAGATGGTTTACGTGGTATGCAAATTGTTGCTCCCAGATCCATCATGGCTTGAGCAAAGTCGCCTGGGCGATTTAAAGCAGTAATTTTTTGTGTTTTTTCTTTAATTTCAGCTTTTGCTTTGGGCAAGACTGAGGTGATAGCAAATAAGCGTGTTACAACGCGTTCGACATTACTATCAACAACAGCTACAGGATGGTTAAAAGCAATAGCGGCGATAGCTGCAGCAGTATAGTCTCCAATACCGGATAGAGAACGCAATACTTTTATAGATTGTGGAAATTGTCCTCCGTAGTCTTCAACGAGCTGCTGAGCACAATTTTTAAGATTGCGTGCGCGTGAATAATAGCCAAGACCAGCCCACGCTTTCATGATATCATCTTGTGAAGCTTTTGCTAAAGAAGAAAGATCAGGCCAAAGTTGCAGAAATTTTTTAAAATAGGGCTTAACAGCTTCGACAGTTGTTTGTTGAAGCATGATTTCAGAAAGCCAAACGCGATAAGGATCGGGGCGGATGCCTTGCATTTGTTCTTTGGGGGTAATACGCCATGGGAGATGCCGGTGTTTTTGATCGTACCAAGAAAGAAGGCGCAAAGAAATTTCATGCATGATTTTTGTCAACCATAGGGAGATATAAAATGCAAAAGAAAAAAGCATTTATTTTGCAATTCATAATTTGTTTCTTCCTTATTATAGGACTTTTGATTAAGTAATTATCGGATTTTGTCGATATTTAATGAGTTTTTGAGGGTAAAAGCTCTTAGATGAAAGAAGGAATTTTTATAATTTAGTAAATGTTTTGATGATGATTTAGAAAAATGAGCAAACAATTTCAAAAGCGCCATTTTTATTCTCTTTCTGAGATAATATTTAAAATGCTTGATCCAATTTTACGTAAGCGAACAGGACTTAATGTGGCGCTTATAGAAAATTGGTCACAGATTGCAGGACGCGATATCGCTGAGCATACAGTACCACTTAAAATTATTTGGAAACGTCGCGTGGATCAAGATGAAATTTTCCAACCTGGAACACTTATTGTCGCGTGTGAAGGGTTTGTTGCGTTAAAATTGATACATGAGACAGCGGAATTGATTCATAGAATTAATGTTTTTTTTGGGTATATTGCTCTTAACCGCATCAAAATTGAACAAAGAAGCGTCTCGGTTTTTAGTAATCAGTTGCCGAGGAAGTTATCCTTGAGTGTAAAAGAAAAAAAATGCGTGGAAAAAATGCTTGAGGGGGTTGAAAATGAAAGTTTACGCCAATCACTTTATGAACTTGGCTGTTGCATTTTTGCAGAAAAAAAGAATAAATAGAGCAGAGTATTTTAGATGTTTTTCTTTAGTATATTAAAGAGTGTTGGATTCTTATTCGTTTAATAACAACAGAAAAGTATTATTGATGATAAACTATCGTTCCTTTTTGTCTTTTGCAGTAATTTTTGCTCTAATGACAACCATGCAAATCAGTGTAACCACCGTTTTAGCTAGTGGAGTTAAACCAGTTTCGACTGTTGATATGGCCGAACTTCTTAAATCAGGCAAGGCTAAGGATAGGTTTGAGGGAGAGGAAAACGCACCAGTAACAATTGTTGAATATGCTTCATTAACGTGTGTTCATTGTGCACATTTTTATAATGATGTACTTCCTCAAATTCGTAAAAAATATATCAAAACGGGAAAAGTGAAGCTTATCTTCCGAGATTTTGCTTTTGATTCTCGTGCAACGGCAGGCTTTATGTTGGCGCGCTGTGCACCAGAAGATCGTTATTTTCCTTTGATAGAAGTTTTATTTCAAAAACAGTCTGAGTGGGTCTGGGCGAGAGATGCTGTGACGCCGTTGAAGAAAATTGGCTTAATGGCAGGTTTTACCGATGAAAGTTTTAATGCTTGTCTGAAAAATCAGTCCATTTTAGATGAAGTAAATGCATCTTTTGAGCGTGGAAAAGAACTTGGTGTCAATGCAACACCTACTTTTTTTATTAATGGTAATAAATATGAAGGTGCGATGTCAGTAGAAGCCTTCTTTTCAGTGATTGACAGTTTTCTTAAAAACTAAATCTTTTTTTCAGAAGATGGGTATTGATATTTGTGATCGTTGCTCTTCTTTTCGAAGAAAAGGGATTTTTCACATTGATAAGATGATGTTTCTTTGGTTTAGCCAATTTTGAATCGAATATTGCTTTTGAGGATTAGCCCAGATCAAATGATGTTTTGATGCTGATATGGGAGGACTTGTACGATGACAAAATGGGTTTATAGTTTTGGTGATGGTAGTGCAGAAGGAAGTGCAAGCGAGCGCAATCTTCTCGGTGGCAAAGGGGCTAATTTAGCTGAAATGAGTAATTTGGGTTTGCCTGTCCCTCCTGGATTTACTCTTACGACAGAAGTTTGTAATTTTTATTACGCATATGGCAAGTCATATCCAAAGGAATTACGGGAAGCTGTCGAACAAGCGCTTAAGCATATTGGTGAAAAAACAGGACGTGAATTTTGTAACGAAAAAAGGCCACTTTTACTCTCTGTTCGTTCAGGAGCTCGGGCTTCTATGCCGGGAATGATGGATACAGTGCTTAATCTTGGTATGAATGATGAAACTGTGAAAGCAATTGCTTTACAAACCAAAAATGAACGCTTTGCTTATGACAGTTATCGCCGGTTTATTCAAATGTATTCGAATGTTGTTTTGGGATTAGAGCATTCGTATTTTGAAGAGATTCTTGATGATTCAAAAATGCGCAAGGGTTACACTATTGATACAGAAATGACGGCAGTTGATTGGCAAGATGTTATTGTTTCTTATAAGGCATATATTGAAGAAAAGTTAGGTAAACCTTTTCCGCAAGATCCTGAACAACAATTATGGGGTGCGATTGGAGCGGTTTTTTCAAGTTGGATGACAGCACGTGCGGTCACTTATCGTCGTTTACATAATATTCCTGAAAGTTGGGGAACGGCAGTTAATGTCCAGGCGATGGTGTTTGGCAACATGGGTGAAGATTCAGCAACGGGTGTTGCTTTTACACGCAATCCATCAACAGGGGAAAAAGAGCTTTACGGTGAATTCTTAGTTAATGCACAGGGTGAAGATGTTGTAGCAGGCATTCGAACTCCGCAAAATATTACAGAAAATGCACGTATTGTTGCGGGATCAAATAAGCCATCTTTAGAAAAAATCATGCCAGAAGCTTTTGGGAAATTGTATCACATTGGGCAGAAGCTTGAAAAGCATTATCGCGATATGCAAGATCTCGAATTTACAATTGAAAAAGGTAAATTGTGGATGTTACAGACTCGTTCGGGGAAACGAACCGCACGTGCGGCTTTAAAGATGGCGATTGAAATGGTTGAGGAGGGGTTGATAAGCCGTGAAGAAGCGGTCATGCGAATTGATGCAAAATCGCTTGATCAACTTCTACATCCGACACTTGATCCCAAAGCAGGGCGTTTTGTTGTTGCACGTGGTTTACCTGCTTCTCCAGGAGCAGCAACTGGTGAAATTGTTTTTACTTCGGAAGAGGCAGAAACTGCATCGGTAGAAGGACGAAAAGTTATTTTGGTACGCATAGAAACAAGTCCAGAAGATATTCATGGTATGCACGCTGCAGAAGGGATTTTAACGACACGCGGTGGTATGACAAGTCATGCTGCTGTTGTAGCGCGTGGTATGGGAAAGCCATGTATTTCTGGTGCAGGGAGTGTGCGGATTGATTATAGTACAAACACAATGTTTGCTTCAGGGCAAAGTTTTAAAAAAGGCGATGTCATTACAATTGATGGTGGGAGTGGAGAAATTTTTAAAGGCAAGGTTGCGATGTTGCAACCTGAGCTTTGCGGAGATTTTGCAAAATTGATGGAATGGGCTGATGGGATGCGGCGTATAAAAGTTCGCGCCAACGCTGAGACACCCTCTGATGCACGTATGGGGCACTCTTTTGGGGCTGAAGGTATTGGTCTGTGCCGTACGGAGCACATGTTTTTTTCTGGTGAACGTATTGTCGCTATGCGTGAAATGATTTTAAGTGATGATGAAAACGGACGTCGTAAAGCACTAGATAAGCTTTTGCCAATGCAGCGTTCAGATTTTGTCCAATTATTTGAAATTATGTGTGGATTGCCTGTTACTATCCGTTTGCTAGATCCGCCACTCCATGAGTTTTTGCCAAAAACGGATGCAGAAATTCTTGATATTGCGACAGTTATGGGGGTTTCTAAGGAGGCGCTTGCTGAACGTGCACAGCAGTTGCATGAATTTAATCCTATGCTTGGATTAAGAGGATGCCGTTTGGCTATTACTTATCCCGAAATTGTGGAAATGCAGGCACGGGCAATTTTTGAAGCAGCAGCAGAAGCTGCTCAAAAGTCTGGATCTCCTGTTATGCTTGAAATTATGGTACCACTTGTTGCACTGAAATCTGAACTCGATTTTGTGAAAACACATATCGATCAGGTAGCTTGTGAAGTAATGAAGGAGAAGAAAAGCACTATTCAGTATATGGTTGGAACGATGATTGAGCTGCCGAGGGCGGCTCTTCGAGCAGATGAAATTGCTGAAACTGCCGAATTTTTTTCATTTGGTACAAATGATTTGACGCAAACCACTTTTGGTATTTCACGTGATGACGCTGCACCTTTTTTAGCAACGTATTTCCAAAAAGGACTTTTGGAACAAGATCCTTTCGTATCTATTGACCGTGATGGAGTGGGGGAGCTTATTGCCATTGCTGCAAAGCGTGGACGTTCGCAGCGTGCAAAAATTAAATTGGGAATTTGTGGTGAACATGGAGGCGATCCTGCTTCTATTGCTTTGTGTGAAGAAAATGATCTGGATTATGTTTCTTGTTCTCCTTTCCGGGTACCAATTGCGCGCTTAGCTGCAGCACAGTCAGCAATTGCAAAAAAGAGAGAGAGATTTTAGAATATTTTTTTGTATGGTTGCTGTGGTGGTTAAATAAATTGTTATGGTCTCTTTATTTCTTTCATTAAAGAAAAAAAGAAATTTCTAGGGTACTTTATAAATAGTATATATGAGAGAGGAAGCCTATCTTTGTAAATTTATGAGAAAAGTTATAAGGCACAACATGTTTTCAGGGTTTATTTTATAAAATAGCTGATTACATTCAATTTAACAAACCGATTTCATGCATTTTCACCAAAACTGTATGATTGATCTTACCCGTTATGGGAAGATCAAACATTTTTTGAAATTGTTTTAAAGCTTCTACTGTTTTTTGATCTTCTACACCTGTAACAATGACCTCTTGATTACCAAAAATACGTAAGGCTTTTTGCACTTCTATAATATCTGCAATAGTAGGCTCTAAAACAGGTTCTGTTGAACGAGGCAGATCTTTTGTTTTTGTTTTCTCATTGATCATTTCCATTTCGCTCTGCTTAATTAATATCGCAATTTCATCTTTTGTGTTTTTTTGCAAAATACGGTTTTGCATTTCCTCAGCAGTTTGTTGTTTCCATAGTGCTATGGCACGACGTGTTTTAGGTCCCTCTAGCCCATCTAAAGAACCATCATAAAGTCCTAGTTTTGCTAATTTCTTTTGCATTTCTAGTATGCTTTGTGACGCAGAATGTGAAGATGAGTTTTTCTTTAAATAATTCGGAGGTAGTAAAGAAGTAACATGTCTATTTGATTGAAATTTTTCTTCTTTTAAGAACAAAGCAGAATTTTTTTCTATATTTGTATTTGCACCAGACATGAATTTCATTTGAGTAAAAACATTCTGATGTGTTTTCATTTGTAAAAATAAAGCATTAAATGAAAAAAAGCCAAAACTAACAATAAAAATGATAAAACCAACAAAGAACAAAGTATTTTTTTGTGTATAGAGATAACTTTTTTTTATAATAAAAAAAATAAAACGAATATTTATGAGAAAAAATGTTATAATAATACTGCGTTGTATACGACTTTTTTTAATTTTTTGCCTTCTTGAATTTCTTTTTTTTATCATTATTTTAATTTTTAGTTCCAGTCACAATTGTTTTTCACACAGAAAAAATATAAATTATTCTCACTTTAAGCAAGAATGAGAGATATCTATGTTACTGTTCTCTATCCTTTAAAATTGTTAAAATAAATAAAATCTTTTATCCAAAAGTGGTATTTATAAATAAACAAAGGCTTTGGTACACATTTCTCAATTTCATTATCACCTATAATCAATTCTTTATGAGCATCTCAAAGACAGTCTATACATTATCTTATTATATATTTTTTGCGCATATGTTTGAGAGAATTTGCAATTAAGTTGAAACATCCTATAACACTGACAAACTGATGACAGCTTTTCTCAAATGTTTTTCATATTTGAACTTTTACGTTTTTCCGTTAATGCTGTGATCAGCGTGGTCCTATCATGCTCCGATATAAATCCATTCTCCTAATATTCAATAAATTTTGTACATTTTAGCTGGGATTATTTTCAAAAACATATACGCAAGATCAATGAGCAGTTTGTTTAATCCTCTCAATTTTATATTGGAGCTTCCTTGTAGCAACAGAAAATTCTAATAGGTGTGGCAAGGGATTCTAAGATTCTGCCATTATCCTAATTGCTATCTTATTGTTTTTCTCTCACACAATCTATTCACGCTTATTATAGTGTGATGAGAGTATGAGCCTCTCTATCTCTAATGGCTCTACTTTGGCTATATAAATTTAATGTTAAGTTACTAAGAAGAGAATTTATTCCATTTTTGCACAATCATATATACTATATTTTTAGTTAATGACACAAATCTGGTAAAACTGCTCGATTTTATAAAATACCCATTTTATAAATTTTTATTAACGAGAAAGAGCATAAACTGTTACTTTTGTTTTATTTAAAAATGTGGTACATTAGCTGCACATGATACGTTTTTTAATCAAATTATCATTTTTTTTGTTTTTTGTTTTTATCATCATCTCATTTTTTGCAGCAAAGCCAAGCAATAACCATTCCTTTAATCAGAGAGAGTTTGAGACAAAAACGAGCGATGTAATGATGGCTTTTAAAGAAACTCTCAATGATTTAGGAAAATTCTGTGACCGTAATAGAGAAGCCTGCAAAATCGGAAAATCCTTTTTAAGTTCACTTAGCGAGCGTGCACGTTATGGTGCAAAAGCAACTTACGAATATCTTGGAAATATATTAAGTAATAAAAATATGGCTCAATTTGAAAACATTTCTCCCAATATGGATGAAAAGCCTACACAAAAAAAGAATCATCCAACATTCCCTTGAAGTAAGAGTTTTTAATGCGCACTATTGGTTTTATGCTAAGAGGAATAAGCGCTTATTCTGTCAACCAAATACATCAACATGATCATCACAAAAACAAAACAGGATTGAGTTTATGGCAGAAACGATTGATGATATTATAGAAAACTTTTCTCTTTTGGATAACTGGGAAGATCGTTATCGTTATGTGATTGAACTTGGTCATGAATTACCGGTTTTTCCAAAAAGCGCTCGAAACGATGCGCACAAAGTTCCTGGTTGTGTAAGCCAAGTATGGCTTTTGTCTTCACGCGATAATTCAGAAAACCCAATATTGACCTTTCAAGGTGATTCCGATGCCCACATTGTGCGTGGACTTATCTATATTCTTCTCGCCTTCTATTCAGGAAAAAAAGCCTCGGAGATTCGCGATGCCGATGCCGAAGGACTCTTTGAAACACTTGGCTTAAACGAAAATCTTACACCACAACGATCGAATGGTCTTAAATCGATGATTGAAAGAATTCGTAACGAGAGTTACGTATAGAATTACACTATCGTAGCACCAACAGCACAAAATTTTCACAGAAAATGTGCTTCCTAAAAAGCACTTTTATAGACTAGAGATACGAATTTTTTGAAAAATACGGTTATTTTGTTTTCTTCCGTTTGCTTTTACGTCCAAGCCCCATTTCCTTCGCCAAAGCTGAGCGCGCCTTTGCATAATTAGGTGCAACCATAGGGTAAGAACTGTCCAATTGCCACTTTTCACGATATTCCTCTGGCAACATCCCATAATGGGTCATGAGATGACGTTTCAAGGATTTAAATTTCTTCCCGTCTTCAAGACAAATGAGATAATCAGGAAAGATTGAACGTTTTGGGTTAACAGCAGGCCTTTGCTTTTCAACTTCAACTTCTGTTAAATCTGCGTTCCCTGCTTTACGAAAAGCGGCATGAACATCAGCAATCAAACTTGGCACTTCAGTCGGTCGGATCGAGTTATTACTCACGTAAGCAGCAACAATATCAGCAACTAATGTAATAACTAAATTGCTTTCAGTCTCTAAGACTGGACGATGTTCCATTCTTTTTTCCTTTAATTTAAAATCGAGATATCATTGGCACTCATACTCATAATACAGAGATCCCATGCACGTAGGTTTCATATTGTACAAAAATCTTTTTTGTCAATTCAATTATTCTATAAAATCGCCGAAACACAAAAAAATCAAACAAAAACCTATTTTTTGTCATAATATATAATAAGAAGAAATGACTTCTTTTCTGTTAGATTATAGTTTTTTTTATAAAAGATCGTGCATGATTTTAAAATAGATCATAAATATAAAAAATAATATAGAACGAATTTATTTATTTTTTATTTAAATTTTCAATAAAAATATTAGCTTTAAAACCGTAAATATAAACTAAAGCTTTCATTTTATATATTTATAATATTATATTATTATTTTTCAATTTTACAAATTTTATTTTTTGTTATCATAAGATGATCTTTTTCTGAAATAAAAAATGGCTTAAACAATTTTTTTTATTCAAAAAATATGGTGCATAAGATGAAAAACCAAAATATATATTAAGAGATGCAGCACATCATGGGATAATATATAAATAGATATCAGTATGGTATTGAAGGATTTTTTTCTCTTCAGACTATACAGTTTAAGTGAATTTTCTTTCTTAAAATAAATTTTATTGTGTCTATCCAGAATTTATTTCTACTATTTGAAAAAAATTTTAATTATACTGCTAAAAAGTGTAATCTTCTAGTATATCTATTAAAGCGGCATGATCTTTATAGAAACAGTGCTTATGACATGCAAGAAACAGAAGTACAGCGAGTAATTGTGGAAATTATTGCGATTATATTTCTGCGCGTATGTGGAACGTATAAATTTATACATTTGCAAAAATAATATGATTCTAACATATAAACGAAACCATAAATATATTTCTACGTAGGATTATATATGACCCGTTCTTCTGTACTTCCACCCAAAGCATCCAAAATCATTTATAAAGACGTATATCACGGTATTTGTCGCGATGATCCCTATCATTGGCTGCGTGCATCTAATTGGCAAGACGTTTTAAAAGATTCTAGCTGTCTTGATGAAAATATTAGGCATCATCTTGAAAAAGAAAATGCCTATCAAGCTGCTCAAATGGCTGATACCAAGCTATTACAAGATTTGCTTTTTGCTGAAATGAAAAGCCGTATCCCGGAAAATGACAGTTCTGTTCCTATAAAACATGGGCCTTTTGCGTACGGATTTTCTTACGTTACCGGAGGCCAGTATCCCCATTATTTTCGTACATCAAGGAATGGAGAGGAAAAAAATGTTTATCTTAATGGTGATGCCTTGGCCGAAGGGAAAGAATATTTCAATTTTGGTTCAGTTCAAGAATCTCCTGATCATAAACATGTTGTATGGACCTATGATGACAAGGGATCTGAATTTTACACAGCTAAAATTCGTAATTTGGAAACATTGTCTGATTATACGGATACAATCACGGATACATCCGGACAAATTATATGGGATGCTAAATCTGAAGGTTTCTTCTATACTAAGATAGATGAAAATCATCGGCCTTCAGAGCTCTATTATCACCGATTAAACACCGACCAATCGCAAGATAAGCTGATTTTTCGTGAAGATAATCCAGGATTTTTTTTAAATGTAAGCGGTTCTAAACTTAATGATGTTATTTATATTAATATTCATGATCATGAAACGTCAGAAATTTGGCTGATCCCTGCAAAAGCACCTCTCACTGTTCCCCAATGTGTACGGAAGAGACAAAAAGGTATTGAATATTCTCTTACAGAAGGTGGTGATGTCTTTTATATTCTTACCAATTTAGATAACGCAAAAGATTTCAAAATTATGGTAGCGCCATACACATCTCCACAATCAGAAAATTGGTCTGAGCTTGTATCGCACCAACTTGGATGTTTAATCATATGCCATGATGCTTATCAAGATTTTCTTGTTTGGCTTGAACGCTTTGAGGGGCTTCCTCGTATAAAAGTAATGGAGCGTACCACCAAACAAATTCATTCCATTTCTATTACAGAAGAAGCTTATTCCTTAGGTCTACAAGGTGCTGCAGAATATAATAGTCAAACTATTCGCTTTACCTATTCATCTATGACAACACCTGATCAAGTTTTTGACTATGAGATGAAAAGTCGCAAACGAACACTTCTAAAAACGCAAATAATTCCCTCAGGGCATAACAAAGATGAGTATATAACACGGCGTATTATGGCAATTGCAGATGATGGTGAGAAAGTTCCTATTTCACTTTTTTATCATAGAACCACTGCTCTTGATGGGAGTGCTCCTTGTTTGCTCTACGGTTATGGTGCTTATGGAATCTCTATTCCTGTAAATTTCAATAGTACTGTATTGTCTTTGGTTAACAGAGGTTTTGTTTATGCTATTGCTCATATTCGTGGAGGAAAAGAAAAAGGAGTTGAATGGTATGAGAAAGGGAAACACCGTTTTAAATACAATACATTTACAGATTTTATTACTTGTGGGCGCTACCTTGTAAATAATAAATTCACTTCTCATGATCGACTTATCGCCCATGGTGGTTCGGCAGGAGGGATGTTAATGGGCGTTATCGCAAATATAGCTCCACAGGATTTTTCTGGGATTGTAGCGAATGTGCCTTTTGTTGATGTCTTAACAACCATGTTAGATGCTTCACTGCCGCTAACGCCTCCAGAATGGCCTGAATGGGGAAATCCTCTTGAATCACAAGAGGATTACAATCTTATCGCCTCCTATTCACCTTACGATAACGTTAAAGCTCAAAAATACCCTTCTATCCTTGCAATTGCAGGATTAACTGATCCTCGTGTAACCTATTGGGAGCCTACAAAATGGGTGGCAAAACTGCGCGATTTAAAAACAGATGATAATGCGATTTTATTACGCATTAATATGGATTCAGGTCACGCAGGTGCAGCTGGGCGTTTTTCAAAGTTGGAAGAAATTGCGTATATTTATGCATATATCTTAAAAATAACGGGAAAAATGCTGCTAACTTGAATATCTTTTCTTTTTGGAAGGCTCCATATCCTCATGAATTATGGAGCCTTTAATACAACATAAAAAATTACGCAAACAATTTAAAGTCCGCAATCTTCATAAAGTTTCAAAACATAGTCCCAATTAATTAAATGATCGACAAAGGCTTCAAGATACTTTGGACGCACATTGCGATAGTCAATGTAGTAGGAATGCTCCCACACATCAACACCCAGAATAGGTTGCGCATTATGAACCAGAGGATTTTCACCATTAGGCGTTTTCATAATTTCAAGTTTACCATCTTTAACAGCAATCCATGCCCATCCAGAACCAAATTGTGCAATGGCAGTAGCAATAAAATCAGCACGGAATTTATCATAACCACCCAAATCAGATTCGATAGCTTTTGCTAATTTTTCAGGTAGTTTTTGACCCCCCCCTCCTTTTTTCATCCAATGCCAAAAATGATTATGATTGTAGTATTGGGCTGCATTATTAAACAAACCAATATTCTGTCCAAAGCTTTTTTTTACAATATTTTCAAGGCTTTCGTTTTCTAAGCCTAAATCTTTCACAAAATTATTAGTATTGGTCAGATAAGCGAGGTGATGCTTATCATGATGATATTCAAGTGTTTCGCGTGACATATAAGGCGAAAGGCTATCATAATCGTAAGGTAAAGGTGCTAGTTCAAAAGCCATTTAAAATCTCCTTGATTCTAATTGTTAAGCTCACTCGATAAGCCTAATTTGCCATTTACAGCACCTAAAATCAAATGTTGAAGTTTATTTGTATTAATTTAGTTTTTGTGATCATTTCTTGGTAAAGATACTTTTTCTTGCTATATTTTCTTAATTAATCAAAATACCACTGATTGATTTAATCCTACTCCTGAAGAAACTCATAAACTCGGCCGCCTAACAGAAAACACAAATATCTTCAAATTTGAGTTGGTGCACAGAATGAAAAGGCATTTAAATAGCTATCAATTTATGCACATATTCGCTAAAATTTAATTATTCTGCAAAAATATCTTTATTTAATTTGTGCAAAGATTTTTTTAACCTATTCGACATTGAGTATGTTAGCGTTTTTATCACAGTTTTTTCAATATGTTAGTAGTAATTGTTTTTTACAGATACTACTCATTTCGCACAGATCTAGAACATTTCAGAAGTCGAATTGTGACTGATAGTGTGCGCATATTGGCCAAAAAAAGGGTTTGCCACGATAATCGCATTTCATTTTCCCCTATATTATTGGCACAATCTATAAGTGGTAAGAAGATGAATTCTTATGCGCTGAATAACTAAAATCAAATATGCGGTCAAGAAGACAAAAAACCATTAACACTCAAAGCTTTTACATTTTCCTTATTTTATTTAAAGAACTTAGGTTTGAATGCATTAAGAAAAGACGCTAAAATAAGGGATAGTCAATGATAGACTTTAAATATGTTAGTAAAATATAAATTTAAATTTTATGCTATGAATAAAGAATGGAATGAGAAGATAAAAGAGCAAAACACAAGAAATGCAAAATAACAAATAAATAATTAGCCTTTTTTTAGGAATGTATATAAGAACAAGTTTTTGTTACGAATTTTGTATCAATGTAACATTAACGAGATCGCAAAACTTTATGATAAAAAACTTAAGAGCTTTGATTTCAGATATTGCGCACAATCACAGGAATCGCTATAAGATGCAAAAATAGCTGTGAGCATATTTTTCTTTTGGGGTATAGCCAAGCGGTAAGGCACCGGTTTTTGGTACCGGCATTCCCTGGTTCGAATCCAGGTACCCCAGCCAATTTCTAGTATAATCAATTAAAAGTTCGGGAATTTTGATTCTACTGATCTTTTAACTTATTTTCCGCCTATCCCGAACCTTTTTGATTACTTTATTATTGTGAGATGTTTTTTCTCCGCTGAGAAAAATAGCTTGATAGCTGCCACAAGGGCAACAAAAGATTTTTTTCGTACTAAAAGGGAAGATGCAGTTGGTAATTGATTTAAAAATGTAGCATCGTTCAGGATATGCGTGCAAAAAAAGACCGTAAAACTAATTTTAATGATAGTGTAAATATATTCTTCATAATTTTTGTAATTAAAAAGAATTATATATATAGAATTCTACTTAATAACTCATTTTATTTTATTGTTTTGTTAAAAAAAATATTAAATATTTTAATAGAATTGTAAAAATTATTATTTAATATAATTTGTAATTACTCATAATAAAAATATAGACATAATTTATTTATAAGTAATTTTTATTAATATCTTCTGAAATTATATTTCATACTTTTCTAAGACATATGATAGCTACTGAAATTATATCATTATAATAGGTTTTTAATAAAAAAGAAAATTAAAATGGGGAAGTCAAGCTTATCTAGTGATTCACATTGTTTAATAAGTTGATCAACGGTATGCGATATTAAAAATTATGGCAATGCCATGAGTTTATGCAGCATTAAAGGGAAAGTTGCAGAAAGAATTGGAGAAGTTGTCTCTGGTAGACTTCGAGGTATGTGAATTCAAGAAGGGGCATAGCAGGAGGCACCATATTGGATGAAATATCGGGGCTATAAAGTTGGCAGGAGAGCAGGCGTGGGCTTATAGGATTTGTAAATAAGGTTTGTAAATATTATGATCATCATAAATAAAATTTAAGGGTATTAATTATAACTTATAGAGAATTTCCAACAAGGTATTTTAAAAGTTAATATTTTATAATTTACATTTTTATAATGGACATTAGTGATAATATTATTATCCTATTAATTAATAATATCATATGTCTATTATTTTCAATATTTATTTTATAATCAAATATATTAGATATTAATCATTTTAAATTATAATATATTTTAATATGATGATTATTATTTATTAAATTACATCATCATTGAATTATTTACGGCTTTGTATGTGTTATTTTTTCGAAGGTTTAATGGTTGCAATTTGAAAGAATCGGCAAAAACATTGTTGCTGATAATTAGTATGTTCTTTATTTTATTTTTTCTTTAACTATAATAATTTACATAAAGTTTTTGATAAATATATTTTAATGTATTGATATAATTAATAATTTTTTATTTTTGCAAAAAAATAAACCTGTACGAGATGTTTTTGTAGCTTGTTGTATCAATCCTATTCCCTAACCTTGTGATAAAATCAATTTATTATGCTATTAAATTGAGAACGCGAATTCAAGAATCTTAACCAAAGTTTATGCACTGAAGGGCTTTTATAACTTTTCAGCTGCGGTCAAAAGATATCAATATGCTTATGAGAGTTGAGAGGTGATAAATTATTTATTCATTTTCACACGTTGAAAAATTTATTTTAAGAATAAACGACGTTACTAAAGAGAGCATGCAAAGCTTTTAAATTTTTAATCATCATCTTGAGAAAGAGGGAGTGATGCTATTTCTGTATCAAGTGCATCCATAAAATTGATAATAAAAGCGGCGTTTGATCCTAAATCTCTTGACAAATAACGCGAAGCAGAACGCATATCAACAAAAGTTGTATCACCTTCATTGGTTAAACGGATCACAATGTCCGAAGTAAAACCAAGATAAAAAGTTTTTGCTATCGTTTCAATATAAATCTCATCTTCTTCACCTTTAAATTCTCTTTGAGCGACAATAGGCCAACCATAAGCATCTAAAACATTGAGAACGGAATCGCGGATGTGATCAGGTGAGCCATCATAACGACGTCCTGACATTTCTGGCCATTGTGACATTTGTAATGCCGCTTGCCCAATCAAAACACTCTTAAGCGGCAAAGCATCACGGGGACGTATTGTGCGAAAGAAAGCTGGTGGTTTTTGTGTATCCGTAGAAACATCATAAAGAGCAGGTAAAGCAAACCAAAATCCAAAAAATAATACCAATGGTGTAGCAGTGATCAATGAATAAATAATCCCTTGTAAAGCTTTCATTCCGCCCAGAGCACCGTGCACCCACAGACTGTACAGTGCTTTAAGTGCAAGGAAAAGGGAAACAACAACACAGCAAGCAGAGATGACGATCAAAATCATGAAATCAACTATGTCAATTACGGAAAAACGCTGTAAAAGGATTGAAAATAACAAAATAAAGAACGCTAACGTGCCAAAACGAGGTGACCATATCGCTGCTCTTGAGATTAACCGAACATATGTCTTCTTCATGAAGCTTTCTTCCCCTCAATTACGGACCAGAAGCAAAATTTTTCTTAGATTTCATATCTTATAGAAAGCTTCTAGTTATATAAAAAAGTAAAGCACTTACTTTTAAGATCAAGGACGCTCTATACTCCATCAACTTTTGTAGTCATTCTCGCTAATTGGGGTGGATAATTGTTATCTCCTCCATGGATTTATCAATGTAATGGATTAAACTTTATCGGGACTGATTGTAACAACGCGAAAATAAATTCAAATGACAAGCTTTGTGATGAATGTGCTTACCAAAAGAAATTGGTACTTTACTCTCATTTGTTTTCTTCTAGCTGAAGATAAGTTTTACTATCGAACATGATATGCTTTCAGTGCAATAAGAGCTCCATTGTATTTCATGTTTATCATCAATGTACTGATATTTGTTCTGCGAAGTTGTATAGCAGGTTATTGTCTCAACAAAAAAGTATTGCACAGATCATTTTGGATGATTTTTATCGCAAGAAAAAATTCAGGTATTTAAAAATTGGAATAAGGATTGCAATTCGAATTCTAATTTTTAGCAGATTGCGTTTGAAACTTAATATTTGAATATACTTTCGTTCAATCGTATAGAGAACAAGCTGTTGTACAGTCGTAAGACGGTGTGAATTTATTCATTCAATATTCGACAGGTTGCAGATGAAAAGAAGGCTTCACTTTCTTTCTTTGCGAGTAAAGAAGGGGAAAAGATACGTAAGATTACAAAACCTTTCTTTAAATTTTTAGCGATCAAAACTGAATTGGCATTATTTTTAGGCTTTGATTGTTTGAGCTCTATGATTTGAATCGGCTTTCCAATGATGAGATCAAGAGTAGCATCAGGGGCTGTTCGGTTATTCAAGCTGTAGAAAATAATTCCGTTCTGTGTGTAAGCTGCTAATGACCAAAATTGGTTTGTTTTCAGAGCCTTTAAATGAACAGGGCCATTTTCGAGATCAAATCTGCAGACTTTAAGACGAAAGAATGGATCACTAGTCTGCTGAAAAGAATTATGCGCATCCAAGTCAACAAATTGATAAGATGCTCCTGATTTTTTAAGTTCTGTCCATATATTATTTTTTGCCCAATAGGGTATCAGAAAGAGAACGCAAATATGGACAATGATAGCGCCAATGATTGCAAGAAGTGCGGCGTGAAAGAATTTAATCACAGTTTATTTGTCCTGATGGAATTTGTTCTACAGATGGCATGGTGAGCTTTTGCAATGCTGTTGCAGAGATAATTGGGGTGTCATATAGAGTAAGAATAAGTCCGAATTCTTTTTGACTAACCGTTGCAAGCCAATTACCACTTTGCGGTGTTGGCGAAATATTAATGCGTAATGAGCCATCATTTTCATAGATAATATTGTTTGTGTAGAGTTCGAAAGGTATTTCCTTGGATGAAGTGTATGGTTTGAGTGATCTATCAGCTGTATAAAGCGTAAAGAGGTGTGTTTCAGGGATGTGGCCTTTAAGTAAGTAATGGCAATTGGGTTTTAGTGGACGTCCGTGGTTATCTTTCCAAATTTGAAAAATAAGTCCTTCAGTGCGCCCAATTGAAATATCACCTCGCTTGGCAGCGCGTGCGCGCGTATATGGATCAGTGTTGGATGTTCCCATTTGAGGGTAAGCACTCCATTCTCCAATTGTGAAGCGTCCAAAATGATTAAAAGAATTGAGGATATAATCGACACTCAGTGTTCCACATAAAATGGAGGAAACAAAAATGGAAAAGGGAATAATGATCTTAACAAACATGATAGAAAATATCTCGAATTCAAAGTTTTGAAGCTCCGATAGTTTCCCTTTTTAAAGAGATTACAGATAGCTTTTTCAGATCGTTGTTAATCAGACGTACAATATTCAATGTTTCAGGGGAAAGCGTATAGGGTATTGGAAGTGCAGGTTCAGAATCATTATTGTAAGGACGTGTTGGTGGTTGATAAGGGAGAAGAGAATCTTTGACACCATAGAGCTGTTTGAGCATGATATTTTTGTGTGCAGAGAGCATGATAGTGTGCCATATCATGGCAGGAATACCACCACCAAAAGCTCGATTCATCGGTGAAAAATCATCATTGCCCATCCATACAGCTCCAGTATAATTACCAGTAAAGCCAACAAACCATGCATCACGATAGGATTGTGATGTTCCAGTTTTTCCGGCAACAAGGGTCATGGGGAGGGCGGCACGTTTACCGGATCCTCGTGTTGTGACACCAACCATCATTTGATTCATATAAGCTGCTGATTGGCTACTGAGGGCTCGATGTAGTTTATTCCCGTTATACTCAAAGTCCCACAGCACATGTCCATTTGTTGTCCTGATTTGCGTAAAACCATGGCGATTCCCAGCCATTCCTCCATTAGCAAAGACATTAAAACCGGTTGCTTGATCCATAGGGGTCATATTGGATGTGCCTAAAACCATAGTTTTGTGTGATAAAATATGCGCATGAATCCCCATATTTTTGATCAAATCTATAATAGGTTTTGTATTGCGGTTAAGATATTGATAGGTAAGATAGACAGGTACCGTATTAATGGAAAAAGCTAAAGCAGTTGCTAAATCGATTTTACCGAGATAACGACCTGAATTATTTTTCGGTGACCAGCCTCCCCAATTGATTGGAGCATCTAGGACGATTGTTGAGGGAGACAGACCATGCTCCATTGCGGCGGCATACACATAAGGTTTGAATGAAGAACCAGGTTGTCGGCCGCCTTGTGTTGCTCTGTTAAATTGGCTTTTGTTATAATCCACTCCTCCGACAATTGCACATACAGCGCCGTTATTGTCGAGTATGACGGTGGCAGCTTGTGTGACACGATATTGTTGACCATATTGCTGTAAATGATATGCGATTGATTCTTCTGCTGCTTTTTGAATATTTGGATCAAGAGTGGTTTGAATGATTAAAGTATGACTTGGAAGTTGGTCCGCCATTTTTTTGACTTCGTCGAATACCCAATCAAGAAAATAATCAGGTTGAGTATTTTTTATTTTTGAAAGTGCCCTGGCAGGATGACGATGGGCGTTGATAATTTGGCTCTCAGTCATAAAACCGCTATTAACAAGATTAGCTAATACCACATTGGCACGTGTTTGGGCGGCAAAAAGGTGACGATGAGGAGCATATTTGGTTGGGGCCTTGAAAAGTCCTGCTAACATAGCAGATTCGCTAAGAGATATATTGCGTATGTTTTTCCCAAAATAAAATTTTGCAGCTGCTGTAATACCAAAATTGTTTCCTCCCATATAGGCACGGTCAAGATAAAGTTGCAAAATTTGTTTTTTGCTGAAATTTGCTTCTAGCCAAAGAGCAAGATAAGCTTCTTTGATTTTGCGTGTTATAGTTCTCTCATTTGTTAAGAACAAATTTTTAGCTAGTTGTTGTGTAAGGGTTGAGCCACCTTGAACTACGCTCTTAGCTTGCATATTTTGGGAAATTGCTCGAGTCAGTCCTTGCAGATCAATACCCCAGTGATCGAAAAAACGGCGGTCTTCTGTCGCAAGAACCGCTTTAATAACATAATCGGGCATTTCTTCAACGGGGACGAATGCAGTTGGTAATGCACCACGGTGGCCGATGGGATTTCCATAACGATCTAGAAAAAGAATGGAAAAATTTTTAGGCAAATACCAATCTTTTTTTATTAACTCAAAAACGGAAACGCCAACGATAGTAAAAAGAGTAAAACCAATCAATCCTAACGTGAGTGTTTCATCAAGAATTTCGATTATCAATCGTTTCCATCCGCGGATATGAAAATACTGTGAGATAATTTTTGTCTTTTTCCAGAAGAGACTGTTAGTAGAGCGGAGGCGATAAAGTGCTGTATCGAAAAGTGCATCTAGTTCAATGAATGCAGGACTATGAAAGGTTCTATTCTGTTGTGCTTTCTTTTTTTTAAAAAAGTCAAACATTGAAAGAGCCTATGACAAAGTGATGTAACCAAACAAATCATTATATGGAGTAAAAATACTTTTTTGCTATAGTTTTGACAAAGAAAGAGCTTACTTTAAAACGATTTTAGCTTCTGTAGATCGTATCTTCAGCTTTTATTATTTGTTTAAAAACTTTCTCTTCCAATTATTGTATAATCTTTGAAGCAAATTTTATTTTTAAGTTGTTCAAATATAGGGTAGTATTAGGTGGTTATGCTATTATACAGAATGGAAGGTGTTCCTCATACGTGATTTTTAGAGAGAAAAAAATATTGTTCATTCTATATTCACCTAAAAGAGATTATAAAATATCTATGAAAAAAGTTTTTTTGTTTCTAATGATAGCAGTTTTTCTAGATACAAATTCTGTTCGAGCTGCTGAATGTGCTAAAATTGGCAAAAAGCTTGCGACTCAAAAGAAGGCCGTTTTAGTACGTTCAACACCAGTTGTTCAGGAGGGAAGAGGTATATGTGTGGTTGTATTTGTAGTACCTGCTCGTGATGGGAAAAAACTGCACCGTGTTGAAATTTCAGTTCCCGCCGATTAGTTCTTGGCAGATGTTGTGATGCGTATCTTAATTGTTGAAGATGACCGGAATCTCAATCGTCAATTAGCAGAAGCTGTAAAAAATGCGGGATATGTTTCAGATAGTGCTTTCAATGGTGAAGAGGCTTATTTTTTAGGTAGTACAGAGTCTTATGATGCTGTGATACTTGATATTGGTTTGCCGCGTCTAGATGGAATTTGTGTTGTTGAAAAATGGCGCAAAGAAGGTCATCTCATGCCTGTTTTAATGCTAACAGCCCGAGATCGCTGGTCTGATAAGGTGCTTGGCATTGATGCAGGTGCTGATGATTATGTTGTGAAGCCTTTTCATTTAGAAGAATTGATGGCACGGTTGCGGGCGTTAATTCGCCGCTCTACAGGTCATGCAACAAGCACGTTATGCTGCGGTAAAGTTTTGTTAGATACGAAAACTTCTCGTGTTTTTTTTGATGGTCAATTAATTAAATTGACGTCATATGAATTTAGACTCCTTTCATATCTCATGCATCATGGCGATAGAATAGTTTCAAGGACGGAACTTACCGAACATCTTTATGATCAAGATTTTGACAAAGATTCGAATACGGTTGAAGTTTTTGTAGGACGTTTGCGTAAAAAACTTGGGATGGATTTAATTGAGACCATTCGTGGAATGGGCTATCGAGTAAGAATGCCAGGTGATCAATGAATGTTCTAAAGAACAATGGTCGGCTTAAAAGGGTATTTTTTTTCGTTAGTAGATCTCTCAGTTTACGCGTTATGATCTTATCAACCTTATGGGTTATTATTTCGCTTTCATTGATTTCTGCAGTTAGTATTTTATTTTATCAGCGCTCAAGTGAACAAAGCCTAGAGCGTATTCTTTCTGCTCAGCTTTACAGTCTTATTGCGACAGTGACTGTGTCACCTGAGGGGGAATTAAAAGGAAATTTGGGGATTAATGATATTCGTTATGCAGATCCAACATCGGGTTGGTATTGGGAAGTTTTTGCTGTATCACCTAACCTAAAAGGAAGGCTAACCTCTCCATCATTAGGAAGCGGACAAATATTTTCACCTAGTGATGCTGATATACTTTTTGACAACAAATTTTTTCGTTCTTATCGAATAAAAGGGACCAATAATCAGAATTTACAAGTGATTGAGAGTGATGTTGTTCTTGATAATCAGGATCACATTGCGCGTTTTCGTCTCATTGGGAACATTGATGAGGCACATGCACAAGTACATGAGTTTAAAAAGGTTTTGCAAATTTTTCTTTGGAGCTTTGGTATAGGCAGTGTTCTTATAAACATTGCTATTATTCTCTTTAGTTTTCAACCGTTGAAGCTTATCCGGCAAGCATTGAATGATATTCGCGAAGGGAGGGTTAATTATGTCAATACGGATTTAGTAAGCGAAGTTTTGCCGTTAGCACAAGAGATGAATGCTCTCATTCATAATAATCAGCGTATTATTGAACGATTTCGGACTCAGGTTGGTAATCTTGCACATTCCTTAAAGACTCCTTTATCAGTTGTTATGAATGAGGCTGATAAAATACGCGGAGAACAAGCGATTTTATTGAAAGAGCAAATTAAAATAATGCAGGACCAAATAAATCATTATACACAACGTGCGCGCATTGCTGCACAATGCGACAGTGTGATTTATCACACATCTGTGCGCAAAGTAGTTAATCGTTTGGTGCGAGTTATGGAAAAGCTTAATCCTGAGAAACAGTTTCGTTTTGTCATGGATGTTAATGATATTATTTTTTCTGGTGAAAAGGAAGATTTAGAGGAAGTTGTGGGTAATTTGATTGAAAATGCTGCTCAGTGGTCTCGCACCAAAGTTCTGATCTCTTGTTATTTAGAAAAAAATATTGAAGAAGAGAAATTCTTTAGCCTTCTCGTAGAAGATGATGGTTCTGGTTTAACAGAAGAACAAACTGATGAAGCTGTTAAAAGAGGTCGTCGATTTGATAAGAGTAAACCGGGGACAGGTTTAGGGTTAGCAATTGTTTCTGATATGGTTAACGAATATGGTGGAAGCCTTTTCTTATCGCGTTCTGATTTGGGAGGGTTATATGCAAAAGTTTTATTACCAAGAAGGTAATGTGTTTTTCCTTTGTAGAGCGTATATATTAAAATTTATATGAGCGATGCAATATTTTTACATGTAATGCACAGGGCAGAAAATCATGTCAGGATGTTGAAGGGCAATATCTGTTTGTAATCAGAATTTAGAAATAAAATTTTATTTTTATGCTTTTATGCGTATTGGGAAAATGATGATAAACTTACCATATTATAAGATAAAATAAAGTGCTTTTCTATCTTTTTACATCAGTGTTTTCATGGATAGGGTGGGAGAATAAATTAGTTCCGCTTTTTGAATTTCATATTGGTAGCAAAATGATATGCTCTTATTAGTCTTGGCAGTATTTTTTCTCACTTTTCTGGCGAGTATACTTTTTCTTTCTCTACATAATTATGGGACCAAAAAAGAATTGAGAGCTCAAGATATTGAGAGTGAGAGAAGCTGTATGTATTCGGTTGGATTTGATAAGCCTTACACATATCATAAAAAGAGACATACTTTTGTAGCTTTGAGTATTTTTTTTGTTCTTCTTATAACTTGGAGCATTTACAGTTTTACAGGCAATCCAGAAGTTAAAAGTTATTTTTTTAGTGAACTCATGGATAAAGATCCAAAGACACTGAATAAACGTGAACAGCTTGTTCGTCTACAAGTACTTTTTTTGCGTTTACCTTATGATGGTAAGTTAGCAGACGCATTAGCGATACGATACCTCGAAGAAGGGTATTTTCAGGATGCTGTGAACATTTATTTAGAGGCACTTCGCTTAAATGGAGAATCGGCTCCAAGGCTTGTGGGATATGGATTGTCATTGATTGGTTATGAAGGCGGAATGATTACGCAAGAAGCACAAAATGCTTTTCAAAAAGCAGCAGATTTAGCGCCAAATGATTTTTATCCTCGTTTATTACTAGCGGAAGCGCTTCATCAGGCTGGAAAATCTGTACAGGCAGTACAGTTTTTAAAAAATTTTCTTGAGACAATGCCTGAGGATTTTAAAGGACGATCACATATTGAAGCTATGATTATTCAGTTACGTGATGCATCTGATTAGAATCTTAAGAAAAATGATTGTAGCCAGTTTAGAGTATTAAATCGGAGAGGATATTCGAGAGCGTTAAAGATATTGATAAAAAGTTGTGCCCATATAGCAAAATATGCCAAGCTATCTTTAAAAGATAGTGCATGGAAATAATGAATATTGATATACCGTATGAATAAAAGAATTTTCTTAGACAGTTTATGAGCAGTCAATCATTCCATAACTCTCCTTCATTGAGAGTCATTTTAAAGCAACGAAAGAAAAAGCGATTGCTGATAGTTTTATTTTGTTGTTTGATTATAGCGATTGCAACAAGCCTTATTACGTATGCATTGCGTAATACAGTAAGCTTTTTTCGCATGCCATCTGAAGTTACAAAAGAAGATATTCTAATGGGACGTCCTTTGCGTTTAGGTGGTTTTGTTGAAAAGGGGACTGTTGAGTATGTTGGAGATAGGGGGGTTATTTTCTTCGTAACAGATAACGTAAAACATGAAAAAGTGATTTTCAGTGGTGCTATACCCGATCTTTTTCGTGAAGGTCAAGGTGTTGTCGTAGAAGGATATTTTGATAAACAAGGTTTTTTTATAGGTACGCGTATTTTAGCAAAACATGATGAGACTTATATGTCTAGAGAAACAGCTGATCGTTTGAACAAACATCACAGAGTGGAGAAATAATTCGATTGTGCTTATCGAACTGGGGCATCTTTTTTTATCCGCAGCTTTTGCAGTGAGTTTATTAGGGGCTTTTTTACCCGTTTTAGTTTTTTTGTGGGGAGAGCGTTCATTAATGCAAACAGCTGTTCCCCTAACATATATTACTTTTACATTATTATTCTTATCTTTTTTGATTATTGTTCATGCCCATATTGTTTCTGATTTTTCTGTTTTGAATGTGGTTGAGAACTCTCATTCAGAAAAGCCAATGCTGTATAAAATTATTGGTGTTTGGGGAAATCACGAAGGATCTATGTTGTTATGGGTTTTAAGTCTCGCTTTTTTTAGTACATTGGTGGCGTTGTTTAGCCAGCATTTGCCAGAACAGCTTAAGGCACTTATTTTAGTATGCCAAAGTTGGATGACAAGCGCTTTTCTTTTATTTATTCTTTTTATGTCCAATCCATTTTTACGTGTTAATCCACCCGCCTTGCAAGGAAAAGATCTCAATCCTCTTTTACAGGATATCGCGTTAGCAATACATCCACCACTTCTTTATTTAGGTTATGTTGGTTTTTCACTTTGTTTTTCTTTTGCAGTAGCTGCATTGATTATGGGATATGTCGATAGACTTTGGGCGCGTTGGGTTCGTCCTTGGCTTCTACTTGCTTGGTGTTTTTTGACATTGGGTATTATGGTTGGGTCCTATTGGGCTTATTATGAGTTAGGATGGGGTGGTTATTGGTTTTGGGATCCAGTAGAAAATGTTTCGTTTATGCCTTGGCTTTCAGGAACAGCTCTTTTACATTCCGCTCTCGCTCTTGAAAAACGGGGAATATTGAAAAGTTGGACTTTATTTTTGTCCATTCTTACTTTTTCCCTTTCTCTTATGGGAACTTTTCTTGTTCGTTCTGGTCTTTTAATATCAGTTCATAGTTTTGCTCTTGATCCAGCACGAGGACGAGCAATTCTTGCACTTTTATTGTTTTTCACGGGAGGGGCTTTGTCTCTTTTTGCTTTGCGGGTACCTGCTTTGACACCGGGAAGATTTTTTCAGCCAATTTCTCGTGAAGGTTTTATTATTTTAAATAATTTATTGCTCACAACAATAACAGCGACAGTCTTGATTGGTACGCTCTACCCTTATTTTATTGAGCTGTTAACAGGGCAAAAAATTTCTGTAGGAGCAGATTTTTTTAACCTTACCTGTGGGCCTTTAATGATGTTATTGTTATTATTGGTTCCATTTGGATCAATGATAGCGTGGAAACGCGGTGATTTTCTCGCAGTTTTTGAACGGCTGTGGGTTGTTTTTGCATTAGTCGCTATAGTTTGTTTTATCACATTTTATGTAGTTTCTTTGCGTGATATTTTTGCCATTTTAGGAATTGGACTTTCAACTTTTGTTTTCTTAGGTAGTTTAGCTGGTCTTTGGGCGAAGAGCGGACATCGCAAAATAGCTTTATTAGCACGGTTTAAAAGATTTATTGGATTACCATGGTCCGTTTTTGGTGCAGCAATAGCGCATATGGGATTAGGTGTTACATTGTTTGGTATTATCTATGTCGCAACTTTTGGGCAAGAGCGTATTCTCATCATGCATAAAGGAGATATGGTAACGATAGCAGATAAAACTCTTCATTTGAATGAAGTGCATGATGAAACTGGCCCGAATTATTCAGCAATAGAGTTTCATTTTACAATATATGAAAATAAAAATACGGTGGGTAATGTAACAGCATCAAAGCGGTTTTATCCAAGTCAAAATACATCAACAACGGAAGTTGGTATTCAAAATCATGGTTTATCTCAGCTCTATATTGTTCCAGGACGGATAGATGAACGAGGGCTTGTTTTACATATATGGTGGAAGCCTTACATAATATGTGTTTGGTTAGGGGCATTGATGATGGCTATGGGCGGATGTTTCTCTCTTTTTAGTTATTGGTTTCGCATTAGAGTGCATCAACGGAGAGTCTCCCGCTTTAAATTTTCTGAAAAGGCATTGAGATGAAAAAGAAACTATTTTGCACTTTATTTTTTTTAATCATTGTTTTTTCTCTGTCATTAGCAATGGCAGTGGAGCCAGATGAAGTTTTAAAGGATACAGTTCTTGAAGCACGTGCACGTGATATTTCATTACACTTGCGTTGTCCAGTTTGCCAAAATCAATCAATTGATGATTCGGATGCTTTATTAGCGCGTGATTTACGGCTTTTAATTCGTGAACGTTTGAAAATGGGTGAGAGCAATCAGCAGGTTATTGATTTTCTTGTTGAGCGATATGGTGACTTTATCCTTTTGAAACCACCATTTAATAAAACAACTTGGTTTTTATGGTTATCGCCTTTGATAATTATCATTATTGGTGCAAGCGCCATATTTTTCCAAATAAAATGGTACAAGAACGAAAAAGTAATTACTTTGAATGCTAGTGAAGAAAAGCAGTCAAAAATATTCTTTGATTAACACAGATGTTACAGGAAAAAATAGGGTACATTTAAAGTGATATTAGTTTTTTTCATCAGGATGTATTGTTTACGTTCTTAAACCTTACAAAACTTTAACAATTTAGACAGAAAACGGTAAGGTTTGTTATTTTATAAAGGACTGCAATTGGGATAACAATATGATTAAATAGGAGCACATACCAAATGGTTAAAAAAACTTTCTTCACAACATTAGCCGCAGTAAGTTTTTCTGCTGCTTTAGAAACTGCACTGTTTTTTAGTGGATGTGGATCAAGCTTGTGGACGACAAAAGCTCATGCAAATTCTGTATTTAGTTCATTAATGCAACAGCAGGGATTTGCAGATATTGTTTCTCAAGTAAAGCCTGCTGTTGTTTCAGTGCAGGTGAAGAGCAATAAAAAGAAAAAAGAATGGTTTTTTAGTGATTTTTTTAGTACTCCGGGTTTTGACCAATTACCAGATCAACATCCCTTGAAAAAGTTTTTTCAAGATTTTTATAATCGTGATAAGCCTAGTAATAAATCTTTGCAACGTTCGCATAGACTGCGTCCTATAGCTTTTGGATCGGGTTTTTTTATCTCGTCTGATGGTTATATTGTGACCAATAATCATGTGATTTCTGATGGCACAAGTTACGCTGTTGTTCTTGATGACGGTACAGAACTGAATGCAAAACTCATTGGAACGGACCCACGAACTGATCTTGCAGTATTAAAAGTCAATGAAAAAAGAAAATTTTCGTACGTTGATTTTGGTGATGATTCAAAACTTCGTGTTGGTGATTGGGTTGTTGCTATTGGTAATCCATTTGGTCTTGGTGGAACTGTGACAGCAGGTATCGTTTCAGCACGTGGACGTGATATCGGTACCGGTGTTTATGATGATTTTATTCAGATTGATGCTGCAGTTAATCGAGGAAATTCTGGAGGTCCAACTTTTGATCTTAACGGAAAGGTTGTTGGAGTGAATACGGCAATTTTTTCTCCTTCTGGGGGCAACGTTGGGATTGCTTTCGCTATTCCGGCAGCAACAGCGAAGCAGGTTGTGCAACAACTTATCGAAAAAGGTTTAGTTCAGCGTGGTTGGCTTGGGGTTCAGATTCAGCCTGTAACAAAAGAAATTTCTGATTCAATTGGTTTGAAGGAGGCTAAAGGTGCGTTAATTACCGATCCATTAAAGGGGCCAGCCGCAAAAGCTGGTATCAAGGCAGGTGATGTTATTATTTCGGTAAATGGTGAGAAGATTAATGATGTCCGTGATCTAGCAAAGCGTATTGCAAATATGAGCCCAGGAGAAACAGTAACCTTAGGAGTTTGGAAATCTGGTAAAGAAGAGAATATTAAGGTTAAACTTGATTCGATGCCTGAAGACGAAAATATGAAGGATGGCTCAAAATATTCAAATGAGCACGGTAATTCAGATGAAACATTGGAAGATTATGGTTTGATTGTTGCTCCTTCTGATGATGGGGTAGGGTTGGTTGTAACTGATGTAGATCCAGATTCTGATGCTGCAGATAAAGGAATACGTCCTGGTGATGTGATTGTAACAGTTAATAATAAATCTGTTAAAAAGGTCTCTGATATTACGGACACTATCAAAAATGCCCAAAAGTTAGGACGAAAAGCCATACTTCTACAAGTGCGAACAAATGATCAAAATCGTTTTGTCGCTCTTCCTATTTTTAAAAAATAATACTTGATTAATGGTAGGGCAGAAGTTTTGTAAACTTTTGTCCTACAAACGTGATTTGATAAAATAACGGAGATGCGTTTTATGAAGATACTCGTTATCGAAGATGATCATGAAACGGGACGTTATCTCGAAAAAGCTTTTGAAGAGGCTGGGCATTCGGTTGATGTTGCGTATGATGGTGAAACTGGATACGCTTTAGCTGAAACAGAAAATTATGATGTTATGGTTGTTGATCGGATGCTTTTACATCGTGATGGTCTTTCTATTATTGCTGAATTGCGTGCTAAAGGCAATGAAACACCAGCTCTCATTCTTTCAGCTTTAGGACAAGTGAATGATCGTGTGATGGGATTGCGTGCAGGAGGTGATGATTATTTGACAAAGCCTTATGCTTTTTCTGAACTTCTTGCTCGTGTTGAAGTGTTGCAACGACGGAAAAATCCTAAAGAAGCAGAAACTGTTTATTGTGTAGGCAATCTTGAACTTGATCGGCTAGCACATACAGTAAAACGGGGTGATAGAAATATTATATTACAGCCACGAGAGTTTCGTTTACTTGAATATTTGATGCGATATGCTGGGCAGGTTGTTACCCGTACTATGCTTTTAGAAAATGTTTGGGATTACCATTTTGATCCACAAACAAATGTCATTGACGTTCATATATCCCGGTTAAGAGCAAAAATTGAAAAAGACTTTGATGTTCCACTTCTCTATACTATACGTGGAGCTGGATACATGCTGAAAGCACCAGATAACAAAATATGAATCGTTTACTCAATATGATGCGCACAACTGCGCTAAGACTTTCGGCACTTTATATTTTACTATTTGGGTTAGTTGCAACAGGACTTTCTATTTATATAACGGCATTTTCTGTTTCATTGTTAACTGAGCAAACGGAACAGGCTTTGCGTGAAGAGTTAAGACGTATCGAAAACGCTTATAACTATGGTGGGCTTCCTTTAGTAATACGTACTATTGATTATCGTTCACGACAACCTGGGGCTTTTCTTTATCTTATCACTGATTCTATGGGACGCATTTTAGCAAGCAATGTTGCGCGTATTGAAGTTGGACTTCTGAATCATAATGGTTTTCTTTCGAATTCTTTTTTGTATTCGCGTTTTGGAGAACATGGCAAAACAAGTGAACATCGGGCTTTGGCAATTATTGTTAATTTGCCTAATGCTATGAAAATTCTTGTGGGGCGGGATTTAGATGAACCAGAGCGTTTTGCAGCGGTTATTCGTAAAGCAGTTATGATTGCTCTCGCAGCAATGGTTGGAGGGGCTTTACTTATATGGTTTTTTGTTGGTAGGCGTGCATTGCAGAGAATTGATCATGTAACAGCTGCATCACAGCGCTTGATGAAGGGTGATTTCAGTGGGCGTTTACCTGTTTCTGGGGTAGGGGATGAGTTTGATCGATTGTCCGCTAATCTTAATGTTATGTTAGACCGCATTGAAGAATTAAATATTGGTTTGCGTCAAGTATCAGATAATATTGCTCATGATCTAAAAACACCACTAACGCGTCTTAGAAATCGCGCTGAAGCAGCGCTTTCGGGGCAAAAGACAAAGTTTGAATATTGTCAAGCACTTGATGGTATTATTGCTGAGTCAGATCAACTTATTCGTACTTTTAATGCTATTTTAATGATTTCACGCATTGAAGCGAGCAGTGCAATTGAGCATCTTGAAACTATGAATATGAAGCTAATTCTTGAAGATGCTGTTGAAATTTACGAACCTTTTGCTGAAGAGTCTGGTGTTTTGCTTCAGTTAGGAGAGACTTTTGATAAAGAGTTGAAATTAAATCGTGAGCTTATAGCACAATCAATTTTTAATCTTATCGATAATGCGATTAAATATGCTTCTGAAGATGGAAGGAGGGCGAAAGTTTGTTTATCGATGGAATATCGTGGTGAACATTTGTTAGTTATCGTTAGCGATAATGGTCCGGGAATTGCAGCAGATAAACGTGATAAAGTAACAGAGCGTTTTTTTCGTCTTGAAGAAAGCCGAACACGGCCCGGTTTTGGTATTGGTTTAAGTATAGCAAAAGCTGTCATGAAACTTCATGGTGGTGAACTTTTACTTGAAGATGCCAATCCAGGGCTTAGAGCTGTTTTATTATTTCCTTAAAAGTATTTTATCGTTCTATTTTGATACGTAACAACTATTTTTTTTAAGTATAAGGTGATTAGAAAGAAAAGTTAAATTCTTTTCAAGGGAGTGCAGATGAAAAATGCTTTTTTAAAAACACAACTTCTCCCTTTACGTCCTCTTGATGAAAGTGGTTCTCAATGGCTGAAAGATATTACAGAACAAGCGAGAAAAGAAAATTTAGAGTCGCTTGTTTCCTCTCTTTCAAACCAAGGAAAGCAGATTAATTTTCTAAACGCAGTTATGACTTTATCGCCTTTTTTGCGTGAGGTTTTGATTGCAAATCCCTCGTATCTCAGTCCCTTATTATATGTTGATATAGAAACAAGATTGAGCGAAATTATAGAGGATATTACGCTCATTGATAAGAATAAATCTATACATGAAACTACACTGATGGCGGCTTTAAGACGCAAGAAACGGGAAGCTCATGTTCTCATTGCTTTAGCTGATTTAGGTGGTGTTTTTACTTATGAAATTTCATGCGCTTGGTTGACTCGTTTGGGAGAAGCCGCATTAGGTGTTGCACTTCGTTTTCTTTTAAGAGAAGCGCATGATCATGGTAAAATAAATTTGTCAAATCGTGAAGATCCAGAAAAAGATTGCGGTTTAATCATTTTAGGGATGGGAAAATTTGGGGCAGGAGAACTTAATTATTCTTCTGATATTGATCTTATTGTTTTCATTGATGAAATGTCGCCTCATGTTGGTAATCTTTCTGAGAGTATTGATGTATTCTCTAAAATGGTACGTCGACTAATTCGTATCATTCAAGAACGTACTGCGGAGGGGTATGTTTTTCGTCTTGATTTTCGACTTCGACCAGATCCAGGTTCAACGCCTTTAGCTTTACCGGTAAGGACTGCTTTACGTTATTACGAAGGGCGTGGACAAAATTGGGAGCGGGCAGCTATGATTAAGGCACGCCCAGTTGCTGGTGATAAAAGTGCAGGCTTTAACTTTCTCAAAGAGCTTTTCCCTTATGTGTGGCGGAAATATTTAGATTATGCTGCTATTGCGGATATTCATTCGATCAAACGTCAAATCCATGCATATAAAAATTATGATCAAATTTCTGCTTATGGACATAATATAAAGTTAGGACGAGGTGGTATTCGTGAGATTGAGTTTTTTGTCCAGACACAACAACTCATTGCTGGAGGGCGTTTTCCTCAATTGCGTGGACGTCAGACAGTTGCGATGTTAGCAGAGCTTCACAGACTTGGTTGGATCAGTGAGAAAACGAGAGATAGCCTTGTAAAAAGTTATGCTTTTTTACGAAATGTAGAACACCGTATTCAAATGCTTGCAGATGAACAAACGCATATTCTCCCAATTGATGTTTCTCAATTCACCAGTGTTGCATATTTGATGGGCTATCAAGAGACGAACAGTTTTATCTGCGATTTATTAAAAACGCTTCAGGTTGTTGAAAAACATTATGCGGCGCTGTTTGAAAACGAGCAAGAACTTGGTTTAGAAATTGGCAATTTAGTTTTTACAGGTGAAGAAGATGACCCAGAGACATTAATAACATTAAGACGTTTAGGTTTTGAAAGGGCGAGCGATATTTGCCGTATTATGCGCACACTTCATTGTGGGCGTTATAAATCTACTCAATCTGCTGAAGCGCGTGAAAGATTAACGGAATTGACCCCAGCGCTTTTGAAAGCTTTTGGTGCGACAAAACGAGCCGATGAAGTGATGCTGCGTTTTGATAGTTTTTTACAGGGACTGCCTTCAGGAATTCAGCTTTTTAGTCTTTTGCAGTCTAACCCCTCTCTTTTGGATATGTTAGTGCTTATCATGGGCGCGGCTCCACGTCTTGCAGAAATTATTACACATAAACCCCATGTTTTTGATGGAATGTTAGATCCAACTATTTTTTCAGAGTTGCCAACAAAAACTTATTTAAAAAATCGGCTTGAATATTTTCTTGAAGGTGTAATTTCTTATGAAGAAATTCTTGATCACTTAAGGGTTTTTGCTGATGAGCAACGTTTTTTGATTGGTATTCGAATTTTGAATGGTGCAATTACGGGAAAAAAAGCAGGTTTTGCATTTACGGCCCTTGCTGATCTTATAATTGCAAAAACGTTTGCTACAGTTCAAGAAGAATTTTCTCGTCTTCATGGCAATATTAAAGGGGGGCGTGTTGGTATACTGGGCATGGGTAAGCTTGGAAGTTGTGAATTAACTGCTGGTTCGGATGTTGATCTTATTTTGCTTTATGAACATGATGAGGATGCTGAAATATCTGATGGAGGGAAACCTCTCTATATTTTTCAATATTATACCCGTTTGACACAGCGTCTTGTTGCAGCTTTATCTACTCTTACAAGTCAAGGTATTCTTTATGCAGTTGATTTAAGATTGCGTCCGTTAGGTAATAAGGGACCTGTTGCTGTTTCTTTTGAATTTTTTAGGAAATATTATCGTAAGGAAGCATGGATATGGGAACATCTTGCTTTGACAAGGGCAAGAGGTATTGCAGGAGATCTTGATTTTTTACAAAAGTTAGAAAATGAAGTTTATGAAATTATTGCTTTTTCTCGTAATAAAAAGGATGTAATAAAAGCAGTATGTGAGATGCATGTATTGATTGGCAAAGGAAAACCACCAGAGAATCGATGGGATTTAAAAAGAATGCCTGGTGGTATCATGCATCTGGAGTTTATTGCCCAATTTGCTCTTATTACGCATGTGATTGTGTTTCAAATTGGAGCAACTACAGCAGATATTTTGACCCAATTACCGAACAGTTTTCTTAATCAGTCATTTATTTCTGATTTACACCATGCTTATGGCCTCTATACAAATTTGAGCCAAATTATACGACTTTGCTTAAATGATGCTCTTGATCTTAATAATATGCCACCGGGATTAAGTGACCTTTTGTTAAGCAGTGTTGGAGAACCTGATTTACTGCGTGTTGAAAAATTAATAGAAGAAACAGGGCAATTAGTATATTCAATTTTTAAACAAGTCATGAAATATTGAAGATATTTTTATGAGAAAATTACAATTGCAAAAAATATTTTTTATAAAATATAAATTTTATAATTTTTTAGGTCTCTGTTGAAAATTTTTTGTAAGTTTTTTAATCTAGAGCGATAACTTTTTTATTTATTCGATAGAAACGCATTTTATGATTACGAGATCACTAATTTTAGTCTAAATTTGAAAAATACATTCTCTTTTGGTCTCTATGAGTAAAATTATAATTTTACATGAATTGTTCGTGCTCTCACTTATTTTCGTCGATCAATGCATGATTTTTTATATTTTCTAGTTACGTGCCTTATTGGAATAGAGAGAAAAAGCCGTTTTCAGTTAATTTTTTGTGCTGATTGAATTGGTTTTTATGCTAAATTACTGACTTCCAAATATTACATTCATTCAGAAAATTAAAATGCGTTTTTTCCTTTTAAGGAAAGATAGTGTTTGTTTAGCTTTTTTTTACTCAATACATATTATAGTAACACATTGCATGTTAATAAAACTATATCAAGGAAGACATTTAATGAACTGAGGATGCTACAGAGCTCTTTCAGAAAAGAATGAGAGTTGGCATTTTTATTGCTTAAATTGAGATAAAATATTGAAAAAGTTCTAGCTCTGTATCTTTTACCACTTCGATAACAGAATCATATTGAGAAAATAGGGTAAAAAGCTTTATCAGTTATGTTAAACGACTTCATTTTCTTTTTAAAAATGAATATTATGGATTTGCATAGTGTCAGGCAATGATGGAATATAAGAAACTCCTCAAAGCGAATAATAAAACTTCTTTGATTAAAATATAGGAAACTTTCTAAGAAGATAGATTCCAAAAAATGGCATAATCTATTAAAGTTTTTTTGGAATTTCCAATTGAGAGATTATTTTTTTTACATCTGTGTTATTTTTACTACAGATTTTTTGAAAAAAATATGAAACCATCCCCACATTATGTGTCACATTAGCTTTTAGGGGAGCAATTATGACTACAAAATATTTAATCACAACATCTATTTTTTCTTTAATTTCAATTTCTATAGCGCAGGCAGCGGATGTTATAGTTCCAGAACAACCAGTGCCTGTGGTGGCAGTTCCTGCTTTTTCCTGGGCAGGATTTTACCTTGGTGGCCAAGTTGGTAATTTTTCAAGTAAGACTGCTTTGAGTTATTTAGGAGATGAGAAAACAGGGAAATGGACTCCGGTTAAAAAGGAATTTGTACCCAAACTTTCTGGTTTTGTAGGTGGGATTTATGCAGGTTCCAACTTTGATATCAATAATGGTTTTATTATAGGTATTGATACGGATGTGATGTGGTCTGGTAAAAAAAATACGAAAATTATTACTTGGCCAGAAGTTCCGCCAGAAGTCTCGTCAGAAAAAAAAGTGGAAAGAGTTTCAGTAGGAACTAATCAAGACACTTCTGCAGAAGTGACGAATGGAGCTTTGTCTCATACTTTAAAACAAAAATGGTTTGGTGCCACACGAGTGAAAGTTGGTTTTGTTGTTGATCGTATGATGCCTTATATTGCAGGAGGTGTTGCTTATACGCAGCTTCAAAATATCTTTGAAAAGGAAGCTGATAAAACAAAGAAAGCCATTGATATTTCTAATGTTATTCATGATGAAAAAAAGACCATGGTTGGTTATACCCTTGGAGGAGGCATTGATTTTGCAATGACTGATAATGTTATTGTACGTGCAGAATATCGTTATTCAGATTATGGTAAGAAGAAGTTCGCAGATGAAAAAATTGAAATGCGCTACAAAACAAATGATTTTCGTGTTGGTGTAGCGTACAAGTTTTGATTTTTTGTAAGCTTAAATTTTTAAAAAGTCTCATTTTCGAATGGGACTTTTCTTTTTTCAAGTATGAGCCATAAAGTATTCTTTTTGAAGAGAGATGTTCTCTTATGTGCAGTACTTTTTGTAGGATCTGCTTTTATGCTAAAATTATACGCTTTTCAGGTGTTAATTATTTGATTTCTGATAAAGTTACGAGCTTTCAGGGTTAAAGAGAGTTCAGCTTTTTATTGTTCTCTTTATATTCCATCCCATAAAATAGTTAAAATATGATTTTAAATTAATAACTAAGAAAACGAATTTCCGGGTGATTTTGCATCACCGTGTAAAAAGTGCGATAAAGAAAGTCATGAGAAAATTTTCTTTCTTTATTGCATTGAGAGTTTTCAAAATCTTTAAAAAGTATAAAAAATCAGAATGCTGAATATTTCCCAACAGAGAATATTTTGTCTAAAAAACGTTTCAATAGGAGGGCTTTTGGTGGCAAAATCTCGCAAAGGGATTTGTAATATAGCATTGGGAGATACTCCAGAACAATTATTACAGGAATTCACAGTACGTTTTGGTGATGTTCAACAAGTGGATGATGATAGCACATTTAAGAAAGAAGTAACACATATTGTAGCAATGATAGAAAGCCCTAAGTTTGTAAGGAAACATGATTTTCCCTTAGATATAATTGGTACAGTCTTTCAGCAGAAAGTATGGACGGGATTATGTGAAGTACCATGTGGTGAAACAATTTCCTATGAAGCGTTAGCACAACACATTGGTATGCCCAATGCTTTTCGTGCAGTTGCGAATGCATGTGCACGTAACGAATTAGCATTACTCATTCCTTGCCATCGTGTGGTGCGCAAGGATGGTTTTATTTCTGGATATCGTTGGGGTATTTGGCGGAAAAAGATTTTACTACAACGGGAACAAAAGGGTGAAATTTAACTTTGTTTAATGGGCATTGTAATGGTTACAGTTGTACCTTTCATTTCTTTAGAGATAATTTCAAGTTTTCCTTTGTGTAATTCTAGCAAAGAGCGTGAAATGGCTAACCCAAGACCTGAGCCGGTATGGGTTTTCGTGAGTTGATTTTCAACTTGTTCAAAAGGTTGTCCGAGTTTTTTGATTGCTGATTGGGGAATGCCAACGCCTGTATCTTTAATTCTACAAACAAGGTTATTTTTTTTCTTGAAAGCACAAACATTAATACTTCCGCCAGAAGGTGTGAATTTCACAGCATTGGAGATGAGATTGAGGAAGATCTGTTTCATGGCACGTCCATCAACTTCTGCATGCAGTTCTGGAGCAATATTTGTTGAGACAGAAATATTTTTTTCTTGAGCTTGTGGTGTAAGTGTCCGCACCGCTTCACTAATAATGGGTTCAAGATCGATATTTTTACGATCAAGGGTAAATCTTCCAGCTTCGATTTTGGACATATCAAGGATGTCATTGATAAGAGTGAGAAGATGGTTTCCTGAATTATAAATGTCATGCATATATTCTTGATAGCGTTGTGAGCCAAGAGGACCAAAGGTAGATTGCAACATGATATCTGAAAAGCCAAGAATGGCGTTAAGAGGCGTACGCAATTCATGGGACATATTGGCTAAAAATTCTGATTTAGCTTTGTTAGCACTTTCAGCGCGTTCTTTTTCTGCTTTCAGACTTTTATTAAGTTTTTCAACTTCTGTTGCGCGTTGTTGAGCATTTCCTCGAGCACGTTTGAGTTCTTGAATAAAAGAGAAAAGACGTCGTTCACTGTCTTCAAATTTTTCTTGTTGTTGTTTCAGTTCAGAAATATCTGTACCAATGCAAACAAGTCCTCCATCTTGGGTGCGTCGTTCATTAATTTTGAGCCAACAACCATCTGCAGTTTGGCGAATACTGGTTAAGTTCCCAGTACCATCGTCTTTGAGAGGATATTCATTGATTGCAGGGCGTGCCATGGCTTCAACGGTTGCACGTTGGATCCCTGGTTGTAAAACTTGTTTAGGGATAGCTGCATATTCGCAAAACTTGCTGTTGGACATGACTAAACGTCCTTCTGAATCCCATAGTACAAAAGATTCTGAAATATTTTCAATTGCATCACGGATACGAAGATCAGCTTGTGCTGTTTCTTCTGCGAGTTGACGCTGTTCACTAATATCGAAAGCAATACCAACCAAATGAAGTTCTTCTTCATCCGTAACTTCAGCACGAATGCGCATCCATACATAATGCCCATCAGCATGACGCATGGGAACATTAATATCAATATGCTTTTTCTTACCACTCATTAACTCTTGCGCGAGATCAAAAAAATTAGCATCGTTTGGATTGATAATAGCGGTAATTTGTGAAATTGAAAGCAGTGCATCTTGAGGTATATAACCGAGCATTTCATACATTGCTCGTGACCAGTAAACACGTCCGCTTGCCATATTCCAATCCCATAGTCCACAACGTCCACGCATCATTGCCATATCGATGCGATTTTGAATTTTTTCTGAGATCGAATCTGTTTTGCGTGCTCGTACGATTTGATTGTAATAAGCATAGAGAAGAGCTAAAATGACGCCTCCTGTTCCTATGAGCAGGGTTATATTTAACGAGAAAATTTTTCGCCATTCCCTGTAGATCTCTTGCGTTTTTTCGCTGATAAAAACACCATATTTTCCATTTTCTGTTTGATGAAATGAAGCGAGAGCAGGTGCATCTTTTCCTATTGTGACTTTCATGATTCCAGCATGTTTTCTGAGAGATCGCAAAGCAATGCTCTCAGAGATAAAGTCCTGTAAAGGTTTTCCTAAAATGATTTCAGGACTGGATGATGCTAAGATATTACCCTTTTGATCGACTATGGCGATAACAGTGCCAGTTTTGATCAGACCTTGGTTTTGAAAATTACTAAGGATATTTTGCAAATAAGTATGAGAAAGAGCAATGGCTTTTCCTTTCTGAGTGGCGGCAAGTAAGTCACGATCAATTGTATTGGCAATATGAGCAGCTAACAGAGTGATCGTAGAACGCGTATTTTTATCAATTGTGTGGCGCAAATCATAGATTGAGACAAAACGAATTGCTGCCAGCACAACAAGAAATACGACAATGACGAATGGAAGTGAACGCCTCAACCAAGGTTCAATAAAGAGCAGTTTTTGATAGGACGAGTCAAAAAGCGGATTGATATGCTTTGTTCGCGCTTTATGATTTTGAGCGCTCGATTTTGAATCAGCATATATCTCCGTTGGCGCATTACATGCGTCCAATTTAGCCATTTCTCGTTCCTTTAATTATGGAATAATGTAATTTAAAAACTGCTTCGATATTCATAATAAACCCCATAGGGTGCAATGAATCAAAACACGAGTCCTCTGTCCAGTCTTTTTTTAGAAAAAGGTATTTTACTTTTATTGAGTGTGGATTATGGAAATGAAAAGGAACTTTCACATGACCTATAAACAGGTATTTTATTACCTATTTATAGGCTTATTATGATCGAATAATTCGTCAATATTATTTTATAATATTTATAAAATACTGATTATAAATATTTTTTATTTTAAGCTAGGATACGAGAGATGATTTCAGCGACATCGCTTGACAATTGAGGAGCTTCTGCAATTGTTTTTAATGCGGTTTCAAGTTTTTGTTTTCGAACGGGTTCTAATTGTCGCCACGAGCGCATCCTTGTTAATAACCATGAAGCGAGCTGTGGATTTTTTTTGTCAATTTCCAAAATGATTTGGCAAAGAAAATGATAAGGTGCACCATCAACTCTATTAAATCCCGTTAGATTATGAGAGGCAAAGATACCAATCAAAGCGCGTACACGATTAGGATTATCTTGTGAAAAAAGCGGATGCTGCATGAGTTTTCGAACATGATCAAGAGTTGATGTCCCCGCAACCATTGCTTGAATCGAGAACCATTTATCCATGACCAAAGGGTCATGTCGATATCGGTTTTCAAAATCATTTAAGGCATTTTGCGCCTGCTCACTTTCTTTAAAGCGCTGCACTAAAATAGCTATACTGGCCATACGGTCAGTCATATTATTAGCTGTCGCATATTGTTTGGCAGCACGATTTGGTTGGGATTCGGCGATGGAAAGATAGTCTAGTACAATATTCCGTAATGCTCGTTTTCCAGCTTGTGCAATGTTTGGTGAATAGGGCTCATTGGTTTCCATTTGCATATAAATTTTTATGAAGAGCTCTTGATGCGTATGTGCGAGTGAAGCTAAAAATTGATTTCGCACATAGTGAATACGCTCTGGATCGACATTTTTACCGATTATATGGGCAAGTTCAATTTCGCTTGGTAAATTTAAACAAAATGCACGAAACTCTGGTTCAAGGTTTTCATCTGTAATGATGTTTTCAATCAATTTTAGCAAAGCAGAGGACATATCCACTGTTGCTTGTGTTTCATCTTGAATAGATTTAATCAGAGCTTGCGTTATCAATTGGTTAAGCGATTGCCAACGATTAAATTGATTGTCATCTTTTTGTGCAAGAAAAATGAATTCGCTTTCATTGAATGGAGTTTGTAGATTGATAGGTGCAGAGTAGTCTCTAAGCAGTGATAAAATAGGCTTTTCGCTCAGTCCCCTTAATGTAAAAGTTTGGTTTTTTTTAGAAAGAAGCATAACCCCTGATTGAATATCTGCATCAGCTTCATAGGTAAGAGATTCTCCATTATGTCCTAAGAGTCCAAAAGCGATAGGGATAAGCATAGGCTTTTTTGTATTTTGTTCGGGTGTTGCTGGAATATGTTGTTTTGCATGAATCGTGAGAACACCATCGCTATAATGATGGTCGATTTCCACATTGGGTGTTCCTGCTTGTTCATACCACAGCATAAATTGTGAGAAGTCTTGATGAGAGACTTCAGAAAAACAAGCGATAAAATCTTCAATTGTACAAGCTTGCCCATCATGACGTTGAAAATAGAGATCCATCCCTTTACGAAAGAGAGTAGGGCCTAAAAGAGTATGCACCATGCGAACGACTTCTGCACCTTTTTCATAAACGGTTGCAGTGTAAAAGTTATTGATTTGGCTATATTGACGGGGCCGTACAGGATGAGCAAGTGGACCAGAATCTTCAGTGAATTGCATAGTTTTCAATGTTTTTATATTTTCAATGCGCTGTAGGCTACGTACATTTTGATCTGAGGAAAATTCTTGATCACGGTAAACAGTTAAGCCTTCTTTTAAACAGAGTTGAAACCAATCACGACAAGTAATACGATTACCAGTCCAATTATGGAAATATTCATGAGCAATGATACGTTCGATATTTCTATAATCATGATCAGTTGCTGTTTCAGGATCTGCTAGAATATATTTATCGTTAAAAATGTTAAGTCCTTTGTTTTCCATTGCACCCATGTTAAAATCGGAAACAGCAACAATATTGAAAACATCAAGGTCGTATTCGCGCCCGAAACATTGTTCATCCCAATGCATAGAACGTTTGAGAGCATCCATTGCATAGGTTGCACGTTTGGTCTTTCCTTTTTCCACATAGATAGCAAGTTTGATACGTCGGCCAGATAGGGTGGTAAAATGGTCTTCTAACTTGTCAAGATTACCACCAACTAACGCAAAGAGATAGGATGGTTTGGGGTAAGGATCTTCCCAAAGAGCAAAATGGCGATTATTCTCAAGAGTTCCTGTTTCGATGAGATTGCCATTGGAAAGTAAGACAGGGATTGTTTTAGAATCCGCTTCAATTTTTACCGTATAGGTGGAAAGAACATCTGGGCGGTCATAAAAATAAGTAATACGACGAAAACCTTCTGATTCACATTGTGTGCAATAAACACCATTTGAAAGATAAAGCCCCATGAGTTGGCGGTTGCTTTCAGGATTCACTTCTGTGACCAATTGCAATGTAAAAGGAGTAGCTGGTGGGGTAGTAATTTCTAAACGTGAAGGAGTAACTTTATAAGCACTTTCAGGCAATATCTCGCCATTAAGAGCAACAGAAATGAGTGTAAGATCATCCCCAGAAAGCACAAGAGGTGTTAATTCTTTTGTATTATGACGCGGTTCAAGAAACAATGTTGCTGTAACATAGGTTTTTGTTGGCGCTAAACGGAAGTGCAGTTGTGTTTTAGGTATAGCGTAAGGGGTTTGCTGGTATTCTTCCAGACGATAAATAGGGACTGATGATTGTTGCATAATTTTTTCCTATTAGTGTTTAAAAGTTACAAATTAAAAGAGAGCTTACGCGTTGAGGTAAAGCAGAATTAACCAATTATAAAAGGCTGTCTAAGCGATTTTTTACTTCTAGAAAGTCTAGCCACGTAAGCTTTTTCTGACTCGGCGTTCGAAGAAGATAAGCAGGGTGAAAGGTTGGCATAACAGGTATTTTTATGTTGTTCTCGCTTTTATAGGTGAGCCATTTACCTCGGGTTCGGATAATTCCATTTTGCGCTCCCGTAAGGAACTGTGTCGCAACCCCTCCCAGTGCTATAAGAATACGAGGATTAGCTAAATAAATTTGCCGTTCAATGAAAGGGCGGCATAATGCAACTTCTCTTGGCGTGGGTGTGCGATTTCCTGGTGGACGCCAAGGAATAGTATTAGCTATGTAAACACTATTTCTTGTTAAGCCAATTGATGCAAGAATTTTATTCAGTAACATTCCTGCTTTCCCTACAAAAGGAATTCCTTGTATATCTTCCTCTCGTCCTGGTGCTTCTCCTATAAGCATGAGAGGACTTCCTGCTGTTCCATCTGAAAAACAGGTATTTTTTGCTGTCAATTTTAATGAGCAGCCATTAAACGCGAGGAGAGCAGATTTTAATTCATCAAGTGTATTCGCATTTTTTGCACTCTCTATAGCCGAAAGTTCACCTTGTATGATAGTAGAGTTAGAAAGCGGATGATTGTCTAACTTTATGGATGGCGATGTCTGTTGATTATGAGAAATCTTTACTACTTGTGTTGATTTTTTTTCTAAAGAAGCAGATTGACTAAAGCGATCAATAGGTAGATCTGTTAAGGCAGTATCTACACCGCTTTCTTTATAGAAGCTTAACAGTTCTTCATATGTGATTGAGCACGGAGTATGATTTAACATTTTATTTTTTCTTATAATCTCTCTATTAGGAATAGAGCAGATAAAATTATCCTTCAAGCTTTATGATGTGTTTATGAGTAATTTTTATGTAGGAAACAATGATATCCTTTTTTCTTGATAGAAAAGAAAAATTATACAATAGAGTGGTTCGCAGTTGTATGTATTTTTCAATGTGTGATCTTTTTCGTTAAGATATACTAAATTATCCTATAATAAAAATTTTTCCTCAAAAAAGTTATATAAATTAAGAATCTATAATATTTATAAAATAAAAAAGATAATTTTATAGTATGAAATTTATATTAATCATAATTTAAAAATAATTAAATAATTCTAAAGATATAGATATAAATTTATTTTAGGAAATAATAAGCATATAAACTGTAAAAGTGAGCAAGAATATTTAATAAGATTGTGATATAATATTAATTAATCACCTTTTTGATTGTGATTTAACAGTAATCTGTAAATATATTCTTTTGCATTTTTTATAGCTTGTATCATAGATTCATTTAATGCCAAATGTGCTGCAATAGCGCTGGAGAGGATGCAACCTGTTCCACGCATTGTTCTCGTTAAGCGCACAGTGGAAATATCGATGATTTCAGTTTTATCAATGAAGCTATCAGTTGCAAGGGGACCATCTGCATGTCCACCTTTTATCAAGATAGAACGTGGACCAAATGACAGAAGTTTTTTTGCTTGTTGTATTGCTTGCTTATGACAAGATGCCAATGGGGTTTGGCTGAGAAGGGCGAGCTCTTCCCTATTGGGTGTTAAAAGATCAACGTAAGGGAGAAGTTTATTGATCATAATTTCTATGATTGGTTCCGTTGTTAGTTTTCCTCCTGATGAGGCAAAAAGTACCGGGTCAAGAATAACCGGAATATGAGGATAGTCTTCTATGACATTACAGATTGCTGCGATAATTGCTTGATTTCCTGTCATCCCAATTTTTATTGCGCTTATTGGATTGGCCTCTAAGGCTGCGCGCATTTGCGCAGCTATGAGTTTTTCGCACATTGGAACAATTTCAGCAACATGGTTATCATCTTGTACGTTAATGCAAGTAATTGCTAAATTTGCTTTTATTTGAAAATGTGCAGCTGTTTCTATATCACGAACAATACCAGCACCTCCTGTTGGATCGGTGCCTGCAACAATAAGAATAGAAGGCATCAACGCCATGCTTGTGTCACTTTGATCCACTGTCTTACACGTTTTTCAGGTTTTTTATGGAGGAGAATATCGGTTACAACAGCGGCACTATTGGCTCCTGCTTTCAAAACACCAATTGCGCGTTCTGGTGTTAAGCCACCAATGCCAATTAAAGGTAAAGCACCAATCTGCTTTCTCCATTGTTTAATTTTTTCTAATCCTTGCGGCATCCATTTCATTTCTTTTAAGATTGTCGGATAAATAGGACCAAGGGCAATATAGTCAGGATCAACAGAGCGCGCGATATCCAATTCATGTTCATCATGTGTACTAAGACCAAATCTTATAGCATTTTTACGAATTGCGGGAAGATCAGCATTCCTTAAATCTTCTTGTCCAAGATGAATAAAATGACATTTTTCATCAATTGCTATTGTCCAATGATCATTAATAATTAATTGTGCTCCCAATTTATCGCAGATGTTTTTTGCGCGCTTAATATGTTCACGGATTGTTTTAAGATTTTCATTTTTCATACGCAATTGTATAAGTTTGATGCCAAGAGGAACCAAACGCTCAACCCAATCCGCATTGTCAACGATGGGATAAAATGGATCGAGTTTCATGAAAATACTGCTTTTCCAATAATTGGCGTTGAAGGAACAGCTACATTGCGTGCTTCAAGAATGCCCGCTTTATATCCCATACGTCCTGCCTGAATAGCTTTAGAAAATGCTTCAGCCATTAAGACAGGATCAGCTGCTTTAGCAACTGCGGTGTTAAGAAGCACTGCATCATAACCAAGTTCCATGGCAACGGTAGCATGTGATGGGCGTCCAATGCCAGCATCAATAACAAGAGTAACATCAGGAAGGTAAGCACGGATAGAACGCAATCCATCAGTATTATGTGGGCCTTTTGCAGATCCAATAGGAGCACACCAAGGCATAATGACTTGACAGCCAACATCCAAGAGCTTTTCAGCAACAATGAGATCATCTGTTGTATAGGCAAAAATTTTGAAACCTTCACTGTTTAAAATTTTTGCTGCTTCGACTAAAGAAAAAACATTTGGCTGTAGAGTATCGGGATTACCGATAATTTCGAGTTTAATCCAAGATGTTTTAAAGAGATCTCGTGCAAGTTTCGCGGTTGTAACAGCTTCTTTAACAGTATAACAACCAGCGGTATTGGGGAGCACTGTTATATCCAGTTCTTTAAGAAACTGCCAAAATTGTCCACCTTGTTTTCCACCAGCGGTTTCTCGGCGTAACGAAACTGTTACAATTTCTGTATTCGATTTATGAATAGCATCACGAAGAATTGCTGGTGAAGGATATTGCGCTGTACCTAACATAAGACGAGAAGAAAATTTATGTCCGTACAGATTCAGCATAGCTTAGCCTCCTTGCATTGGGCTTAAGATTTCAATTTTATCTCCTTCATGTAAGACACATCGGCTTCGTGCATCTATGGGAACAACTTCTGCATTAACAGCGGTTGCGAGCCAATTTCCTTCATAACCTAATTCTTCAAGCAACAGATTGAGAGTGATGACTTCTGTTTCGATTGTTTCACCATTGACAAATATTTGCATGCTTTACTCCAACGCCAATTTCATCGCTCGTGTTGCCATTTCGGGAGATAAAAGGAAACCATGTCTATAAAATCCGTTAATAGAAATATGGTTACCATATTTGTATACAGAAGGGAAGTTATCAGGATAAGATGGTCGTATACCAACGCCGGATTCAATAATTTCTGCTTCGGCAAAAGCAGGATGCAAGGTATAAGCCGCATTGAGTAATTCCATCATTGATCTTATCGAGATGGCACCATCAAAGTCACTTTCAATCATTGTTGCGCCAATCATAAAAATATTATCTTGCCGAGGAACAATATAGAGAGGAAATCGTGGATGAAGGAGGCGAATTGGACGAGAAATTTTAATATCTGTGCTGCGTACGAGAAGCATTTCGCCGCGTACACCCCGTATATTTTTGTCTTTTCCTAAACGCGCTATTCCAGTCGCATCAATGACAAGATCAAATTTTTTTTCAGATGTTTCTATATCAACAAAACAGACTCCATTTTTTATAAGATCTTCTTTTAAAGTGATAAGTGCTTGGCGCGGGTCAAGATGTGCTTCATTTTCATAAAAGAGTGCGTGGTTGAAACGTTCTGCAAGATCCGGTTCAAGATGTGCTATTTCCTCACCATTTATAATTTTATGATGATGTGTACGCGCTGAAAATCGTTCAAGTTCTCCCCTATCCCGTGTAGGTGCAACAACTAAAGTTCCTTTTCGTATGACGAGATTGGGAAGTGTTTTATGCCACCATTGTATCGCTTGTATGCCAAGGTCTTCAACGATTTGTTCAGCGTTTTCTTTTTCACAGTAAGGTGCTAGCATTCCTCCTGCATACCAACTAGCAGTTCCTACAGGAGAATGAGGGGGTGCTGAAATGGTAACAGAAACACCTTTTTGTTGTAACATAAAGGCGACTGTTAATCCCCCTACACCTGCACCTTTAATAAGAATGTTTTTCAATGGTTTACTATCTTCTTTTGAGGAGGACTAACGTCTATATAGAGATCACCATTCTTTTGATATTTTTCCGCCATGGCGACCATACCTTCATCTTTTATTTTTCTGTGTACTGTGTCACGAATATCATGGGAAATACGCATAGAACAAAATTTTGGTCCACACATGGAGCAAAAATGCACCAATTTATGAGCTTCCTTAGGCATTGTTTCATCATGAAAAGCACAGGCTGTTTCTGGATCAAGAGAAAGGTTAAATTGATCATACCATCGAAAATCAAATCGTGCACGTGAGAGAGCGTTATCGCGTAGTTGTGCTCTTGGTAAACCTTTTGCAAGATCAGCAGCATGAGCAGCGATTTTGTAAGTGATTACACCAGTTTTGACATCATTCTTATCGGGAAGTCCTAAATGTTCTTTAGGTGTTACGTAACAAAGCATGGCAGTTCCAAACCATCCAATCATAGCAGCACCAATTGCTGATGTAATATGGTCATATCCAGGTGCAATATCAGTTGTAAGAGGTCCCAAAGTATAAAAAGGCGCTTCATGACAGAGATCTAATTGTTGTTCCATATTTTCTTTAATTTTGTGCATTGGCACATGCCCAGGTCCTTCAATCATAACCTGTACATCTTTTGCCCAGGCAACTTTTGTTAATTCCCCCAAAGTTTTAAGTTCAGCAAATTGAGCTTCATCATTAGCATCGGCAATAGAGCCAGGACGCAATCCATCTCCTAATGAAAGAGAGATATCATACGTGCGTGCAATGTCACAAATTTCATCAAAATGTTCATAGAGAAAACTTTCTTTGTGATGATGGAGGCACCATTTTGCCATAATAGAACCGCCCCGTGAAACAATACCTGTTATGCGATCAATGGTTAGAGGAATGAAAGGTAATCTTAATCCTGCATGGATAGTAAAATAATCAACACCCTGTTCTGCTTGTTCAATAAGAGTATCACGAAAAATATCCCATGTTAAGTTTTCAGCAATACCCTGTACTTTTTCAAGTGCTTGATAAAGTGGAACAGTTCCGATGGGAACTGGAGAATTCCTAATAATCCACTCACGAATATTATGGATATTTCGGCCTGTTGAAAGATCCATAACTGTATCTGCTCCCCAACGAATAGCCCAAACCATTTTATCAACTTCTTCTGCCATAGATGAAGTAACTGCTGAATTTCCAATATTGGCATTAATTTTAACACGAAAATTTCGTCCAATAATCATTGGCTCACATTCTGGATGATTGATGTTATGAGGAATAATAGCACGTCCGCAGGCAATTTCATTGCGAACAAATTCCGCAGTATAAATTTCTGGTATTGATCCATTGCATATTTTATCGGGTTGCGCTTTTGGCTGATCTTTTACTGTTAATCCTTCATTTTCTCGTATAGCCACATATTCCATTTCTGCGGTAATAATGCCTGCACGTGCGTAAGCCATTTGTGTAATTGCTTTACCGTTTTTTGCCCTCAAAATAGGCCGCTTTTGTTTAAAGGCCGGAGGAGGCGTTTTATCATAAAGCAATCCATTATCTTCAGGTTTGACTGGTCGTGCAGGATAAGGTTCAGTATCAGCTCTCTTAGAAAGCCAAGGTAAACTAATTGCGGGCAAGCCATTTGTAATATCAATGATTATATCGTTGTCAGTGTAAGGGCCAGACGTATCATAGATATTTAAAGATTTTTCAGCACTGCCATCTGTCAATGAAATTTCACGCAGTGGTACCTGAACATCAGAAAAGAGAGGACTTTGTTGATAAATTTTGCGTGAGGCGGGAAAGGGACTGCAACTGATTGATGGAATATTTTTCTGCATAAACTTTTTCCTTATAGATTCATCATTCAAAAACAGATAGCGATGTTAACGGCGATGTATTCAAATCATCAATACATACGCTTAAAAAGAACGCATATATTGCTTTTATATACATCTAATAGAGCCCGCGAAATTTTATTTTGAAAAAATTGATAAAATATCTTTAAAATATTCGTATTAGACTCTCACTTAATAAAACTTTTATTAGCGTGAATATGGTTGGCTTAAATACTTATATATTGTCAATCATAAAGATATATTTTTAACGATTTTGGTGAATTTTTCAGAAATGAAGATAGATATTATGATAAATAATTCGCTACAATATTAATTATTGCCTGTAAAAAATAGTGAAATCAATGATTTATTATAACTTTGAGAGAGTTTAGGGTTATTTCTTTGGTTAGATTTTTGCCCTCTATTCTTAATTTTTTGTAACTTATTTTTTAATGTAAGTTAGTTTTTTACGGTTAGCACTCTTTATGTAAAGAAATATCATGTTACTTTTTATCTAGTCGAAAAATACTTTCAATTATGATATCGCTGCAGCTGAATTTACAGTACGTATTACTGCTGGTTGTTTAAATATTTATTTTGGTTGCACGCTTTATAAATATTTGGTTGGGAAAAAGGAAATAGCATAATGTGAAATGTTTTTTTGCTTAGTGCTTTTTCAAAAAACACGTGACTGTGTAGCTTCAAAGACATTTACAGCGTTACAAAAGCAATGACTCGCTCTTTTGAAGGAAGATTAAGTGTAAGGAAGGATTTTAGTTGCTTTTTTTGCATTTGGAGATGGTAATATATTACAAAAAGAACGGAAAGCTAATAAAACATTGGCTATCCTTGTGAATAGAAATACAGAAATTTTGAATTTAAAATACCAAAGTAAAGCAGACATCACTGCAATGATCATGAGTGCAACAAGAAGGAAGAACTAATATAAAAAAACCGTAATCAAAGCAGCTAAGTAAACAGATAAAAATATGTTAATAATAGTTTACAGAGACTTAAGTGCCATTCTGCTTATTTATTGATATTGAGAAAGCCTTTACAGCTTTGTAACAACAAAGAATGAGAACATCATTCACTACAGAATAAAGCGTATTGAAATTATTTCTTTAGATCTAATAAACTTCGCTATCTTTATAATTATGAAATAACAGAGCAAAATTATCATTATATTTTTTATCCTCAATGTTTGCTATTATTCTTGCATTAAAACGGTTCATTAATCGCAAGTTTAATCTTTTCTGAAGTTGCTGTTTAATATACATACCGCTCTCTCCATTAACTTGCTATGGAACAGTTTTCTTACATTATAATAAGGGATAATTGAAAGTTTTTAAAATAACAAAATATTAAGGTATTAATGAGTCTAATTCAATGTATAGATGATTATTTATGATTAAAAAGTTGATGGTAAATGATGACAAGACAGATTAAGATTGTCCGGAAAATTTGCTCTTATTTTTAAGTAAAAAGTTGTTGACGCAGTTTAGAAGAAATGCGGTTTTGAGAAAAAATTTTTGCTTTAATGATTACTTTGCAAAGAGGATAAGTATAGTAGAAGAGATATTTAGCACTATTTTTGTGCGCATCAGTTTCAGAATTTGTGGAAAGTGTTGAAAAAGATATTAAAGGAGCAATTAAAAGCTATAATTTTTAAAAAGACTATTTTTAAAAGGCTGTTACGAGGTGAGTTAGTCATTGCTTAAATCGCTTGATGGACGCATAGCTTTTTTAATTTTTAGATTTTGATAGCGATATTAAAAGTATAAAGTTGATGAGATACTATTTTGCTCTGTTTGAGCTAATCAGGTGGAATTGATTAATGAGATTGTTTAGCAGATGCTTATTCTGAAACTCTTATATGAAAATGAAGGATATTCGTAATTGCAGGGTTGTTAAAAAGATTTATTGTTCTTGAAAAAAAACTCTACATATAATAAAATATATCAAAAGGTGTTTATGCTAACTGTGGGGGGATAAGTGATTAGCAGAAAGTTGATTGTGGGAGCTCTGAGTGCAATTTTTGCAGAGCATTAGAGGGTTGTCAGTTTACGTTTTCTTAGTTCGCGAAGATGATAACTTTTTTCGATGGAAAAGAGAATGTATGATGCATAGTCAGTTCAGTTTATTAAGCAGTATATTAAGTACGTCATTTCTAGTTTAAGTTAAAATATGGGAGATCCATTGTATTGAGTGCATCTTCGAGAGCACTTTACACTGGATAGGGCAAATTTTTGAGAAGAGTGCTGACGTTAGTCTAGTAAAATGAGTTTTCCGTAACAATTTTAATGAAACAAGGTATACTCGAAAGAGTATTTGTGTGCAGATAAGAACTTGGTGAATAATGCAAACGACTTGTTTCAACCTAAAAAGATTTTCTTAATTTTTTTGATATGGAAAGAAATTCAACAAAAAATATAGCTTATTCTGGTAAGAATAGAGCGAAACAACGTGTGATGATTTTGTAGCTACAGATCAATGCATTAAAATTATTGTATAATTTTCAAAATACATAAGTAAAATATAAAGACAGAGAGTAAAAAATATTACCGGATTAAACAATCTAAAAGGATTGAAAGCGCTACAAAATGTAGCGATTCTTAATCAAGAATTCTAGTATGTTAGAGGTTTCCTATTTAGAAGATAAATAATTTCAACGATAAGTTTGTAAGATCTACGGTAGGGAATTTTATGAACAATATTTATTCAACTTTAAAACGATAAAAGAGATTCCAAAATGTAATCATATAACTACAGAAGACAGTAGTAGAAAAAACAACTCCAAAATTGGGTGATAATATTGCAAGTGAAAGGCATTGATGCTGATTTTATTAAAAAAGATGTGGTAATTTATTTCATTTAACCGCAGGAAATAAAAAAAATTAAAGAATACACATGATACAGTAAAAATGATGTATTACACCAATAATAATGCAGTTCTCCACACCTTAGTATCATTAATAGATTGAATACTATTAATTGAGCGCTCAAGTAAGAAAATAGATCGCTGCATATGGTTAGTAAAAAGAAAAAAATGCTAAAAAACTATTGAGAAGAAGGGGGAATATTATAATGTCGAATATTTACGATTGGTCGCTAAAGGCTGATGAAAATGCACATTCAGATAATATCATTAATTGGGCAGAAGGTCAGCCACCAAGTTCTGTCAATGATAGTGCGCGGGCGATGATGCAGCGTGTGCGTGAATATCTTGCAGATAATGGCGGCTCTCTTGATTCAACGTTTATAGTAAATGCAGAAGATAAAACAACATCAATCATAGTAACAACGGCTTCACCTATAGAAGAATATAAAAATGATATTATTATACGTTTTAAAGCCGGCGGTGTAAATGTTGGTACGACGACAGTAATTGTTAATAACATAGAAGAGAAGCTGCTCTATAAAGCAACTAATGCAGGTGTTACACCATTAGAGGGCGGTGAGCTACAAAGGGATGCTATTTATGAAATGGTGTATAATAAGGATGTTTCAATGGAAGATCATGGTGGTTGGTATCTCTTAAATCCCACACCTCTTCCACCACCAAAGATAGAAACCTTTCCTTCAGGGTTTATCGCGACCTTTGCTATGCAAGAAGTGCCAAGCGGCTGGCTTTTATGTGATGGTGCAGTCTATGAGCGTAAAGATTATCCGCAATTATTCAAGGCGATAGGTGACAAATGGGGAAAAGACAGCGATACAACCTTTAAAGTTCCTGACTTTAGGGGCATGTTTTTACGTGGCTTTGATGATGGTCGCGGTTTGGATGCAGGTAGACAGTTTGCAGATCAGCAGCACGATAGTATTAGATCCCATACACATATTGGCACGATTGAAGAAGCTGGTGAACATACGCACAAATTTCAGTATTATGGAGTTGGATGGGACTCCGGTGACATTGGCAGAAGGAATCCCTTTTATTACCGTCAATCTAGTACAGGGGTGACACAATCAGCTGGCGCGCACACGCACGATATCAGTCTTTCTCCAACGGGTGAGGCAGAAACACGGCCTGTGAATACAACGGTTGTTTATGCCATAAAATCGTGAGACTTTTGGATGATAAATAATCTATGATATTATGAACGCGGAGAAAATCCGCGTTATTCTCTATGAAAAGTCATAAATGCTCCATATGCCATTTATTAAGATACTTGAGAATGCTAAAAGCAATATTTTAATGATTTTTAGGTTAGTAATTTTAGAAGTCTCGTGGGGAGGGAAAACCTACTATAAGAAAAAATAGTCGAAAGTTATTTTTTCTTTATGTGTGTGATTGTACGAAAAAAATTGTAAAAGTCATTGAGAATTTATCGTAAAGGAGACTGTACAAGAGTGTGCTGTTTATTCATCTATTGTTTTAGTTTTGCTAATCCATGAGCTTTACCCCAGACCTTTACAGAGCTAGCAATCTTAGCGTGATTTTTCGTTATGGTATTTTTGTAAACTCAAACATTATTGCCAGCCAGGCTATTATTATCTAACTTAAGTTACTGTCGAGCTTTACAAACCCACTAAGATCGCTTGCTTTTCCATCAAATAAAGTCTCAACAGTTCTAATTTTATAAAGTGCGTAACGGTTGAAACAATTGTTTCATTTTTGAATGAAAATTTCTTTTATAAGAAGATAAAGATTTGAATAAAATATTTTAAAAAGGAGGGCTTTCTGCATTCGGATATTTAATTAGCATATACCTCATTTCTATATTAAGAAACGTAATCATATGCAGATTTGAGTTCCATTATCATTTTCAAATTCAGAAATTGTCTCATTATAAAGAAATATCATCATAAATGATAGCATTATCATATATATTAAGCTTGATTGATTTACACGCGTATTATCATAAATTTGCGCAGTGCTTTCAATTAAGTCTTTAACTTTTACATTAATCAAATATACATGAATTTTTCCAAATGCGCGCCTTATCATGAATAGGCAATTATCCTTATTGATTACTTTCCTTTTTTCAATTCTAGGATACTTGCTGTTTTTGCATTAAGGCAGTTCTTAAGAGGTGAATATTGAGTCTTTTCTCAAACGGTTTTTATTCACACGTTATTCTCTTTTATAACATGCAAGTAAACGATTTTTTTGATGATGAATAAGGATAAAACAAACAAATATGACGGTATTTGACGCTTTCATACAATATAAAAAGCGCTACTTTTATAAAGAAAACTATGAATGGGAAGTAGTTAATTAAAAACAAAAAAACTTCTCACCATATTTGCGTATTTTAATTTGTCATACGACTTGTTTTTTTGATTTAAGCAAATAGTTATTCTAAAAAATACGCTATTTCATTAGGGGCTGCGCTGTTTGTGGCAAAATAAAAGGGATGTCTGCTTGAGGCAATTCAGAAACGTTTAACGAACAAGAATAAACATCGCGCAGATTTTGCGTTGTCAAAACGGTAGAGGCACTTCCTTCACAATAAACTTTTCCCTGCTTTAGCAATATCATTTTATCTGCATAATGTGCGGCAAGATTGAGATCATGAAGAATAGCAAGAACGCCACCGCCACGATGGGCAAAATTTCTAGCAATATTCATAACAACAAGTTGATGTTGGATATCAAGGCTAGCAATAGGCTCATCTAATATCATCCAACGAGGGATTTTATTACAAATAGGTTCCCAGATTTGACAAAGCACACGGGCAAGTTGTACTCTAGCTTGTTCTCCACCTGATAATTGGTGATAGAGTCGGTGACCATAGTCAGCTAGTCCAACGCGTTCTAAAGTTTTTTGAGGAAGATTTTGGAATTGTTTTTTTGCAATAGTAAATTTGTTTATGGAGAGACCAAGTTCTACGACTTCATGGACTAAGAATGGAAATGCTAACGTTGTTGACTGTGGGAGCACCGCACGCATTGTTGCCATTTTAGAAGTTTTTGTTTGGGTAACATCATGACCATTTAGAGTCATTTTTCCACTGTAGGGAATTTCTCCACTCAGTGCTTTGACAAAAGTACTTTTCCCAGATCCATTAGGACCGATAATGACGGTTATAGCACCATTTTTTGCTTGGAGGTCAACATGTTTGAGGATCTGTTTTTTTCCGCGTTGAACGCAGATATCAACTGCTTCAATCATGAAAAATTTATTCCTCGTTTGCATATAAGAATCCAAAGGAAAAAAGGTGCACCAAAAAGTGCTGTAACAATTCCGATTGGTAATTCTGCTGGGGCTACAATTAAGCGTGCAAAGGTATCGGCAAAAATAAGTAATGCCGCTCCTAAGAGGGCTGAGCAAGGAATAAGATAGCGATGATCAGGACCAATGAGTTGACGCAAAATATGGGGAACAACAATACCGATAAAACCAATACCGCCACTGATAGCGACTGCGCTACCACACATAAGTGCAACAAGGAAAATAGCAATATTTTTAATCCGTTGAATATGGAAGCCAATGTGGCCAGCAACAGCTTCTCCAAGAGCAAGAGCATTAAGGGCGCGTGATAAAAAAGGAGAAAAAAGAAGACCAATACAGATAAAGGGAAAAACAAGCCACACTTTCAACCATGTTGCACCTGCAAGAGAGCCAAGATTCCAAAAAGTAATATCACGTAATTGTTGGTCATTTGCGATAAAAATTAATGTTCCAACAACAGCACTGCTTAAGGCACCAAGAGCAATGCCTGCAAGAAGCATTGTTGCAATAGATGTGCAACTATGACGTGTTGCTATCGCGTAGAGAACAATTGTTGATAATAGACCACCACAAAATGCACCTATGATAACCTTGTAAGGTTCTAGAAAAGGTGCCAATGAAGAAGGAAAGGCAATACCGACAACAATTGCTAAAACAGCTCCAAGACCGGCACCTGCAGATACGCCTACAATCCCCGGATCTGCAAGAGGGTTACGGAAAAGACCTTGCATAAGAACACCAGAGACAGCAAGAGCTGCTCCAACTAACACTCCCAAGATAATACGCGGCAGTCTTATGTCTATAAGTATGAGGTAATCACGCGTTCTACTACTCATCGAAAAATCTTGTGTGAGCATTACATGAAGGAAATCAATGAAAGAAGCCTTTGATGCACCATGCAAGAGTCCTCCAAAAATGCTGAAGATAAGAAACACAATTAAACTTAAGAGCAAAATTTTTGCTAAGTTCGCACGACTTACTCTTTTATTCTCCTTTGTTTCAGATGTATGCACAATGGATGGAGTGTCTAGCATGTTATAAGCTCTTACCATTTTGACCTACACCATAGAGCATATCAATAAGCTCCTTTGATGCGTTTGCAGTACGTGGACCAAATCCTAAAAGATACATAGCATCCATCTGTTTAATAGCCTGATTTTTTGCTGCAGTTGTTGCTTGAATTGCTGGTAAGGCTAAAATCTTATCAATGTTAGTGGAATTTTCCCCATGCTTGACAAGCAAAATAACATCAGGATTTGCTTTCAATAACGCTTCGCTATTGAGGAGTTTATATCCCTTATAACCAGTGATGGCATTGATACCACCGGAAAGTTTTATCATACCGTCGGCAGCTGTCCCTGTTCCAGAGGCCATGATACGGCCATTTTGCACGGATAAAACAAACAGTACTCGCTTTGGTTTTGTTACTTTTGCTAAAAGAGCATCATTATCTACGAAAGCACGGTTTATTTTTTCAATCAACGTAGCTGCTTGCATTTCCCTATGAAGAGCTTTGCCAACAAGACGAATCTTTTCTATAACACTTTCACGAGAATAGTTTTCTGGTATAATGACTATAGGAATAGATGTTTTTTTAAGAATATCAATTGTTGAAGCAGGACCACTTCCTTCGACAAGTAATATACCTTCCGGAGCAAGTGATAAAACACCTTCAGGTGAAAGCGCACGCATATATCCAAGTACAGGAAGTTTGAGTGCTTGTTGCGGATAGACGCTTGTACTATCACGGGCAACAAGTTGATCTTGAGCTCCTAATGCATAAACAATTTCTGTAAGTGATCCGCCAATAGAGACGATCCGTGCATTTTCAGGAAAATGCGTTACAGGTTCAGCGACCACTTGTTTAGAAAAGAAGGTAAAAAAGAGCAGTATACAAATAAGGAAAAATTTTGGTCGTTTGTGTAAAAGAAGTGTAAACATATCCAACTTTACCTTTCTAAGCGACTGCTACTGCGTGGCTTTGAGGCAAACTATTTAATAAAGAGCGCCAATCTTCACGTTCTTTTTGCCCTTCTTTTCGCATACCAAAGAATTGAATAATCATCTCATCATTTTCATCAAAAACTTCAAGTGAAGTGACATGACCATCACTGGTAGGTTTGCGAACGCACCATACATTTTTGATTCCAGGAATGAGTAAATGCAGGTGAAATTTTTTATCGAGAACATTAAGCCAAGGTCCCATTTGCTTAATGTTTTTTATTTGTCCACTAAAAATTTGGATACATCCCTTGTTTCCAACAAAGCACATAATAGGTACTTCTTGTTGCGCAACCTGGTTGAGCATAATTTCAATAGCTTCTCTCTTTAATTCATGAGCAAATTCATTTCCTACATATTTTACAGCATCATGTCGATTAATTTTGAGTTCAGAAATAATCCCGTGAAGTTGGTGTACATCAGTCATTTTCCGCCAACGATCGCGAAATTCTTCAACATTCAGTTCTACAATATCGCGCTTGTTTGGAATTGCTTTTGGAGGGATATCAAGAACGGGTGATTGATCCTCATGGAGCAACTTATCAACAAGTTTATTCCACTCTGCCATATTTGTGGTATCTTTAGAATAGAGTTTAAAAATAGCAACGCCATTTTGATCAAAGAAATGCAGACTTTTCGTAGGCTTTCCAAGAACAATTGCTTCGTATTCAAAACAAAATTTCCATTGTTTTGCAAAAATACGTAGGTCAATTTCACCAAGTGTGAGAAGGACATGTTGGTTTTGAACAATTTTTTCAAAACATCCTGTGATTTCATGAACAGCATGTTCATTACGTGTCAATGCCATAACTGTTCCAAGTTGAGGAGCATTTTCCAGGAGAACGGCAATATCAGTTTTTAGTCTTTTTGCTTTTCCAATTGTACAATAGGCAGCAATAAGTTCTGCTTCAGATATACCAATAGAGATTGCAAAATCACGATTACGCATCTCTTTTTTTTCTTCACGCAAACGAATAATCATTTCGGCTGTATATGACATGGACTTTCCTTATAATATTTTTTGAGATCTAACTTTTAAAATTTTACAATTTCAAAGCAATAGTTTGAACCTTTTTAAGGGTTCAAACCATTTTACCCAATAAGGTCCTATTATCAACAGCAGCACAACCAAAAGCGGACAAATCAGTAACAGTTAAAACCCCTCTTTCAAGTCTTTGTAGGTTGAGGAGCAACATAATAATTTACCCTTTTATCGATATAACTTTATATTGATCCAATGGTTAACAGAAGTGACTAAAACCTTTGCACGAATGACACCTTAAAGTTACGACCAGGCTGGCTGTAATAATCCTTTGGTGTTGAACTTTTTCCATCAGGAAGGTCTGATACATTCCAATATTTTTCATTGAAAAGATTATAAATACCAGCTCTTACAACAAGGCCTTTTTTATCGAATGGTTTCCACCAACCAGATACATCAACAACCTTGTAGCCCGGAATTTTTTGATAATCAGAACCTTTAGCAACTTTATCACGTTTAGCAGACGAAGTAACCACAACATCCGCCCCCCAAGTGTCTTTTGCATATCCTACTCCAATAATCGCTTTTAAAGCTGGAATTGAGTTAAGATACTCATTTTTGTCAAGGTCTTTCCCTTGTGAATAAGCAAGGGCAAAATTGCTATGGAAACCATTATTAAGAACCCAATGCATTTTTGTTTCAACACCAAAAATACGCACGTTTGAAAGATTTACATAGTGTCGACGTCCAAACCGGAATTCTTCTGATGATCCCTTATCCTCAGTAGTTATAAAATTCTTATATCGGTTGGTAAAAGCATTAAATGAACCACCAAAATTTGCATTTCCATATCGTATACCGATATCATATCCATTACTTGTTTCTGACTTAAGGTCAGGGTTTCCTTTTACATAATAAAGGGGAGGTTTGACATAGGAGAGGTAGAGTTCTGAAACACGTGGAGCGCGAAAAGCTTGTGCCCATTGTACATAGAATGTTACTTGATCACGAACATCCCACTCCATACGTAATTTAGGAGAAAAACGCGAACCATTTCTTTCTGGAGGATATTTGTCAGAAATGAGAGCTTTTTCATAAGAGGATGTTTTTTGAGGAATGTGCTTATACCAATCATAACGAACCCCAGGTGTCACGCGGAAATGATCATCGGCAAAGCCAATTTGATTTTCCAAAGCAAAACCAAAATTGTAGCTGTTTGTATCCGGTGAATCTGATCGATTAGCAGGCAAAAAGGCACATCCCTGTGCATATTCTTTCAAATGACAATTGTCTTTACCTAATAGATAGTGATGAAATTGAGACGATGAAACATTAGTAGCAAGCTTTAATGTATGACTTACTGTACCAATATTCATTTTTTTGAGAGCATGAGTATTGAAACCGTAACTGGTATCACGTAAGAAATTATCTCTTAAATAATCCCCTTCAGGCGCTTTAACACGAAATCCATTCATGATATGACGACTGATTTGTTTTTGCCAATAAAGCTGCCCAGAAAATGCATCAAAAAGTGCGTCTTCATTGCCATTATAATTATAAGACAAAGAAAAACGCTCACGACGCTTGTTATCCTGATCATAAACAGAACCTGGAGCATACCTTGTAGATGCATTCAATGAATGCGTATTGATATTGTAATTAAAACGTTCTGCGGTTAAACCAAAACGGTGATTGCCATTGAAATATTGATGAATTTTAAAAAGCAAATTATTTTTGTCAAACTGAGCAGGGTTTTTACGTGTACGCTCTTCATAGCCTTCTACAGTTCCCATATTCTTACGTTCATGCCCTTCCACATGAGATCCTTGAAAAAGCACGAATGTTTGCTTATTCCGCAATGCAATAGCTTGATCTATATGCCAACTGTTATCAACAGAATGATAACCACCTTTTATAAGACTACCCCAATTCTTGTTTTCAGTAATAAGGTCCTCAGGATTAAGGGTACGTAAAGCAACAACGCCCCCTAGTGCACCGGATCCATAAAGACTGGAATCAGATCCTTGAATAACATCAAATGTAGAAAGTGCATTAAAATCAAAAGTTGTATTTCCACCTCTCCCACGTACTATATCATCAAACCATGGAAGAGCAATACCATCCATTGTTGTGAGAACACGGTTTGCATCTAAACCACGAATCACAAAACTATTATTTCTTGAGTTGTAGTTTACGGAAGGATTAAGACGACTAACATCATGGACATCACTTATTTGTTTTTCATCAATGTCCTTAGCAGTTTTACGATTAGTCAAAATGGTTATCGAATCCGAGACATTCTCTATGTTTTTTTCTTTAATAATGATGGGTTTGAGTTCAGTTACACTACCTAAATTGTTGCTTTGTGCAAAAACAAATGAAGGTATAGAAACCGATAGTGCACTTAAAATCGCACAACCTTTATAGATATTTTTTTGTCTTATTCGCATAACACATCATAACCTTTTGTTAAACATCCCCTCTAACTTTTGAAAATTACATATAATAAAAACGCTTGACTCACCAATCAAAACTAGCCAGCCAAGCAAGTGATTTGATATTAGCAGAAAATCACAAGAAAACCATATTAAACATGATAAAAACAGTCAAGAAAAAAGTTGTAATTTCAAAATAGCTTGTTTAATGAATTTGAACATCGATATTAAGCTTAGAATAACGGCGGAAGAAATGATGAATTTTTCAGATACAAGGCGGTTATTAGCTCTTTGGATTGGTGCATTTTTTGGCGCTTTCTTTTTTCATATAGCATTAGGAGCACAATTTTATTTTCCAAGTATTGGTGTACGTAATGGTACGCTTTCTTCCACGATTATGCTGACTTTTGCGCAAGAAACTGTCTATCCGGATGTCGATACAAATATGCCAGATCTTAATGCAGATTTATCGGATCTAAGCACAGAACCAAGCATAGAACCAGAAATGTTGCAGCCTGATCTTTCAGAGCAAGAGTCAGAGATATTAGAACCAGAAGATGAAGTTCAACCAGAAGAGCCTCAGTGGAATGGAGAAAAAAATGATTTTTCACTTCTCAAGCCTGTGAAAGAATCTCTTCCTCCAAAAGTGGAGCATAAAGTATTCAACAAAAAACCGATACCGATACTCAAGACTGCAGTAAAGCATTCCATTGTAGAACCGCGTTCGTCTACCACCAGTCAGATCAGTCGTATAGCAGCGCTTGAGGATGCGTTGTTAATGAAATGGTTAGCAAAAGTACAGGCACAACTGGAAAAGCAAAAAAATTATGTTATAGGACAGCGTACCAGTGGTGCAAAAGGAACGGTGAAGTTAGAATTTAGGGTGCATGAGCAGGGGAATATTTTTTCTAGTCGTGTTGTAGTTTCTGCGGGTGATCCAGAACTTGATCGATTAGCCATGGTAGCACTTCAACGTGTTGGTTTTTTTCCACCACCACCACCATCAAAAGTGAATAAAATTATTCGAGTATCCTTAATATTTAGCTGATTTTACGGTTTTTTTGGAGGTTAATTTTCACATTCCTTCATGTTTAGAATTGCTATGATATTGTGGTCTATAAGTTGACGAAACGGAACGAACTGCTTTTTAGTGGATTGAAGTTTTTTCATTTTCATCAACCGGAAAGAAGATCAGCTTTTATATCTGTTTTTCCAGTAAGTCTTGCTTTGTAGACTCCATAATTTTCCATGATACGCATTACGTAATTACGTGTTTCTGTATAAGGGATACGTTCAATCCAATCGATGACTTTATCAAGAGGTTGTCCTCGAGGATCACCATAGCGTTTTATCCACTCATTAACGCGACGGGGGCCTGCATTATAACTAATAAGGGCCAATATATAGGATCCGTTAAAACGTTCCAATTGTTCCCTTAGAAAATGGGCACCTAACGTAGCATTATAACTGGCATCACTGCTGAATTTTTTTTGTGACCATGCGATTGAATGCTTTTTTGCGAGTGCTTTTGCTGTCGTAGGAAGCAATTGAAGGATTCCTTGTGCTCCTGCTTTTGATATGGCTTTTGGATTAAATTCGCTTTCTTGACGTGCAATGGCATAGATAAGCGCTTTTCCTGCTACAGAAATATTAGCGGAGGTTGGTATTGCACCGAGAGGATGGGAGAGTGCACCAACATTTTTACCTTGAAAAACAGCAGTTTTTCCAATTTTAAGGCTTGTATAATAGTCACCGTTTTTTTCTGCCATAACAGCTAGAAGAGCTAATTCACCAGGGCTTTCTATTTTTTCTCCGAGTTCTCTATAAAAAATTTTAGCAAAATCAGAATAGCCAGCTGATTCAAGATGTTGAATTGCTTGAATAGCTTTTCGTGCGCTAAAACGTTGTCGCTCAGAGGTTGTTGGTTTTGGAAAGGAGATTTCGAGTTTTTTTTGATTCAGTCGTGAAGCTGCTAATTGACCATAATAAGTTGCACTGAAATGGGCTGCGCGATGAAAATAATGTTGGGCATTTTTATGTTCACCGAGTATCTCTGCTGTTCGTCCCATCCAATAGTATCCACGGGATGCTGAAAGAGGTGCAGAAGATAACTGAGGGATACGCGAAAAATGCTGCATTGCCAGTTGAGGATTATGAAGAAACCGTAGTGCATACCATCCTGCATGAAATTCAGCATCGATTGTCAATGAAGCTTTCATACCAGTGTGTGTTGCAACGAGTTTATAAGCAATTTTAGGTTTGTTTAAATCGAGCATTTCACGAGAAAGGGCACGTTGTTCTCTCCATAATGCATGAGGGTTCATAAGACGTAAGATATTTTTGGGTGTTCTCATCATGCGTGTTGCGGCTTCACTATATTGTCCAGTTCGACGAAGATGGCGAATGTAAGCAAATTGAAGGAGAGGACTTTTTTGCCATGATCGTTCTACAGAATGTAACTTCTGTGCGGCTTGAGGATCACTTTTTTCGACTGCGATAAAAGCCTTAAAAAGAGATTGAGCATGGGCTAATTTTGCAACGCGCTTTGCTGAATCAAATCGATGCGCATAAAGCATAAATTGCATGCGTTTCAGATGATCAATAGGTTGTAATGCTGCACTTGCATTTTTAAGAACAAACTCTTCTTCTTGTGCATTGAGCTTCGTTTTATGCCACCATGGCGCGATGATTTGTCGAGCACGAGCGGTTTGCCCAGTTGTGATAAGTGCTTTAGCATATGTGGCTATACCTTGTGCTGTAAGGGGTAAATGATGCGTAAATTTTTGGATAATCACCGGTGCGAAATTCGTTTCATTAATAAAAGCACGTTCAGCATTGCGTTGCATAGCCGCTATGCCGGGCCATCCTTTTAGTTCTTTGATTGCATTAAATATTTCCGAGCTTGGTACATTGGTTTTGCTTGATATCCCAATTGCCCATGTCAAAATATGGCGATCAAGGCTATCCTTTTCCATTGAATTGCGAAGGCTGATTGTTTTTGCAATATTATTATTTGAAAGTGCATCTAAGCCAGCTTTAAGTTTTTTGAGCGTAGAAGTGTTTGTGAATGTAGGAATATTGTGGGGTGTTGTGTGAATCTGTCTAAAAGGTTTTGTAGCTTGTTTTTTTATGACAAAGGGGGTAGGGCGAACTAAAGGGATTGGTATTTGTCTGTGCAAAAGAGTTGTTTGTGCACAGGCACTTGAAAATAAAATTGTTGCTTCAAGTATAAGTGCAGTAAAGGTTGATACGAAGGAGAAGATGAAGAATGCATACATAGAGAAAAGACCTTAAGACCTTACTTTTTTGAAACACTCAAGTTTTTCTAAGACAGAAGCATGAAAAACGCGTTAATGCAGATTGATACTTTAAAGAAATTTTGGGAATTGAAGAAGAGAGATGCTAATCTTGTAAAAGCTTTTATGAAATTCATCTTGCTTCAGTGAGAGAGCAAGATTATGTTCTATTATGGATAACTTATAAAGGCGATTTAAAAAATAAAGCGAACATTACAGGGAGTTTATAATGCTCAAGGGAGCTGTGACCGCGCTTATCACACCGTTTGATGATAATGGCGCTATTGATGAGAAAGCATTTTGCAATTTTGTCGAGTGGCAGATTACACAAGGTATTAATGGCGTAAGCCCTGTTGGTACAACGGGTGAATCACCAACTTTAACTCATGAAGAACATAAGAGAATTATAGAATTATGTGTCGAGCAGGTTGCTAAGCGTGTTCCTGTTGTTGCTGGAGCAGGATCAAATAGCACAAGTGAGGCTGTAGAGCTTGCAAAGCATGCAGAGAAAGCAGGTGCAGATGCAGTTTTAGTTGTTACGCCTTATTATAACAGACCTAATCAGAGGGGATTATACACACATTTTTCTTCCATTGCAAAAGCAATTTCTATCCCGATTATAATTTATAATATCCCCAGTCGTTCTGTGATTGATATGGCAGTGGAGACGATGAGAGACCTTTGTCGTGATTTTAAAAATATCATTGGTGTAAAGGATGCAACCGGTAAAATTGAGCGTGCCAGTGAACAACGTGAAAAGTGTGGTAAAGATTTTGTACAGCTTTCTGGTGATGATTGTACAGCATTGGGTTTTAATGCACATGGGGGTGTAGGGTGTATTTCGGTTTCGTCCAATGTTGCTCCAAAGCTTTGTGCACAGCTTCATGCTGCTTGTTTATGTAGTGATTATAAAACAGCCCTCAAATTAAATGATCTTCTGATGCCTCTCAATCGTGCGGTGTTTATTGAACCAAGTCCTGCTGGTATTAAATATGCCGCTGCAAAATTAGGGCTTTGTGGCACTATTGTTCGCTCGCCGATTGTTCCGCTTTCGGATACCACAAAGAAGATTATTGATGAAGCTTTATACCATGCGGGTTTGCTTAAAGAATGAAGTGATATACTGTACATGAACAAAAAAAAGAACGCGCCAGTACGAAAAATAATTGCGGATAATCGTAAAGCCCGTTTTAATTATGAAATTCTCGATAACCTTGAGGCCGGTCTGGTACTTCAGGGAGCGGAAGTGAAGTCTTTGCGTTCCAATCATGCGAATATTGCTGAAAGTTATGCCAGCTTTGAAAATGGGGAATTATGGTTAGTGAACAGTTATATTCCTGAATATACGCAGGCTAATCGTTTTAACCATGAACCGCGTCGTTTGCGGAAATTATTAATTTCAAAACGTGAAATGGCGCGTTTTTTTAATGCAACTTCTCGTGAAGGAATGACACTTGTTCCCCTTAAACTTTATTTTAATGAACGAGGGCGCGCTAAGTTAGAGATTGCTTTGGCACGTGGAAAGAAGCTGCATGATAAGCGTGAAACGGAAAAAAAACGTGATTGGGGGCGTGAAAAAGCACGACTTTTAAAAAGATATGGATGATAGGATTTGTTTGTCTGTCCTTATTTATAATGCTTCTAAGGAGATTTCAGCTTTGATCAAGATATGTTTTTGCTGCTTCGAAAATCTGATGAAACATAGCATCCGTTAAGCGACCAGTGTTAGTATTATAGCGTGAACAGTGATAACTTGAGAAGATGCGTAATCTGCCGATGTTGTTTATTTGTCCATGTCCAAAGGGATGAGCTAAAACTTTTGCATTGAGGGCACGGAGTGTTGAATGATGTGCAATGGTGCCGAGGGTGATAACAGCTTTAAGTTTGGGAAGATTTGTTAAAAGAGGTGAAAAGAAATATCGGCAAGTGTTAATTTCTGCACCAGTAGGTTTATTTTCTGGGGGAACACAACGAACTGAATTAACAATTGCTGCATCAATCAGTTCAAGGGTGTCATCAGCTCTTTCTTCAAACGTCCCTTGGGCAAAACCAAACTTTTTCAAAGTGGAATAAAGCAGGTGTCCAGCATAATCACCAGTAAACGGGCGTCCAGTTCGGTTTGCGCCGCGTAATCCAGGAGCAAGACCGACAATGAGAAGGCGTGTTGTGTCTGCCCCTTTATAGGGAAAGAATGGGCGTACTGGAGCATTATACCAGCTCGGTTCTTTTATACGCCAGTCGGAGATGAATTTATGTAAACGTGGGCATAAATCGCAGTTTTGCGGTGGTTCTGGGCAAAGCGATTTTAATTGGCTATTCATTGTGAGAAGCTATCAATCATTTTATATGAATTTTTCCAGTTATTTTATGACCGATTATGTCTTTGTAAACAACCTATAATGAATAACAATCTTTTTGATAACAAGGTTTAACATAAAATCATGGCCGATTATTTTGTAAAGAGAGACACTCTTTCAGTGATGTATTCGATGAATAAGATGTTAATGGGATAGAGTTTCTTATTTTTAATAAATATTTTATCATAAAAAGTGCACATAAAACTGTTGTTATTGCGAAAAACTTTTAAGAGTTTAGGATGGTTGATATCCCTTTAAAGGATAAAGTTTCTAAAGAGAGGCACTTTGTCAAATGCATGTTTGAATTAGCTCCTCTTAAAACTTTTTTTAAGCAGTATTTATATTAGCTCAAAGAGGTTATACGCTTTTTATAAAGCTTCCAAGAATTTTCTTCAATAAGCTTTTGAGTAAAAAAATATTAAAGTTTGTTTTGTTTTTCTTGTGTTTTCTTTTGATTATTGTATATATTTGCACTCATTATGAAATTTTTTAATCTTTAAGAAAGAGGCATAAATGGCCCGTGTAACGGTAGAAGATTGTATTGATAAAGTCGATAATCGCTTTGAATTAGTGCTTTTAGCTGGACATCGGGCGCGTCAAATTTCGCAGGGTGCGCAGATTACGGTTGATCGTGATAATGATAAAAATCCCGTTGTTGCTTTGCGTGAAATAGCAGAAGAAACGCTATCTCCTGCCGATTTAAAAGAAGATCTTATTCATTCGTTACAAAAGCATGTGGAAGTGGATGAGCCAGAAATGGCAAGCGAATTTATTTCTCATTCAAGTGAGGCTGGAGGTGTTTTGGGTACTTCTTCGGAAGAAGAGGGCAGTTCATTCGATCATATGTCTGAAGAAGAGCTTTTAGCGGGTATCGAAGGTTTGGTCGTTCCAGAGAAGAGTGACGATTATTAATTGCGGCAATTTATATTACAAGAGCAAATATACGTTGTCGTGCGGGAGCATTTATTTTTTTGGTCTTTTTAAATGAAATATTCATATTGAATAAGGTTAGGTTTGTGAAAAGATAAAGGATATGCTTATATGATGCGTCAGTGTGAGCTTGTTGGGCGTGTCCAACGTTACAAGTCTGACGTTGATGAGGGTCTTTTAAATAGGGCCTACGATTATGCAATGCGAAAGCATGGTCATCAAAAGCGTGCTTCGGGGGATCTTTATTTTTCTCATCCTTTAGAAGTTGCTGCTATTTTGACAGATATGCGGTTGGATGAAGCAACAATTGCCGTTGCGCTTTTGCACGATACAATTGAAGATACAAGTGCTACACGGGCTGAAATTGATCAGCTTTTCGGATCTGAAATTGGTAAGTTAGTTGAAGGGCTGACAAAGCTTAATAAGCTTGATCTCGTATCAAAGAAGGCAGTTCAGGCAGAGAATCTGCGTAAACTTCTTATTGCTATTTCTGATGATGTTCGTGTTCTTTTAGTTAAGCTTGCTGATCGCCTTCATAATATGCGCACCCTTGGTGTTATGCGTGATGATAAACGTCGACGTATTGCTGAGGAGACAATGGATATTTACGCGCCACTTGCAGGCCGTATGGGTATGCAGGATATGCGCGAAGAGTTAGAAGATCTCTCTTTCTTTTATTTAAATCCAGAAGGTTATCGTACGATTACCAATCGACTTTCTGAATTATCAAAGCGCAATCGTGATTTGCTTTCCAGGATTGAAAATGAACTAACAAAACTTTTTTTCAAGAATGGCATTAAAGCAGATGTTAAAAGCCGTCAGAAAAAATCTTATTCCGTTTTTCGCAAAATGGAAAGTAAAGCATTATCTTTTGAACAATTATCCGATATTTTTGGATTTCGGGTTATTGTTGAAACAGTGAATGATTGTTATCGTGCTCTTGGTGTTATTCATACTACCTGGCCAATGGTACCTGGTCGTTTTAAAGATTATATTTCTATCCCAAAACAGAATGATTATCGTTCCATTCATACAACGATTGTAGGACCTTCGAGGCAACGGGTTGAACTACAGATTAGAACTGCTGATATGGATGAAATTGCTGAGTATGGTGTTGCTGCACATTCCATTTATAAAGATCACGGTTCCAATTATTCGACTTCAAAGTTATCAAATGAGACCAATGCCTATGCATGGTTACGCCAAACGATTCAGTCTTTATCAGATGGGGATAATCCAGAAGAGTTTTTAGAACATACAAAGCTTGAGCTTTTTCAAGATCAAGTTTTTTGTTTTACTCCAAAAGGCCGGTTAATTGCTTTTCCAAAAGGTGCTACCCCTATTGATTTTGCTTATGCAGTCCATACTGACATTGGTGATTCTTGTGTGGGGGTAAAAATCAATGGTCGTATTATGCCTTTAATGACAAAATTAAAAAATGGTGATGAAGTTGATATTATACGTTCACAAGCTCAAATTCCGCCAGCGGCATGGGAATTTCTTGTTGTAACAGGCAAAGCACGTTCAGCTATTCGTCGAGCAACGCGCACAGCAGTACGCAAGCAATATTCAGGTTTGGGATATCGTATACTCGAGCATTCGTTTGGATATATGGGAAAACAATTTTCAAAAGATGTTCTTAAGCAAGTTTTACCACGTTTGGCACGTAAAGATGTGGAAGATGTATTAGCTGCTGTTGGGCGTGGTGAATTGCCTTCCGCTGATGTGATTAAAGCAGTTTATCCTGATTATCAAGATCACCGTGTGGTCCAAAAGTCCTCTTTTAAACCTGGGGAAGAAGGTTGGTTTAACATTGAAAATGCTCAAGGTATGATTTTTAAAGTTCCAGAAAATGAAAAGGATTCAACTATAGAGAAGCATCAATCCAAAGCATTACCTATTCGAGGAACCCGTGGAGATATTCCTGTACGTTTTTCTCCAGAAGGGGCAGTGCCGGGAGATCGGATTGTTGGTATTATGCAACCTGGGGCAGGGATTGTTATTTATCCGATACAGTCTTCGGCTTTGATGGCGTATGATGATCAGCCTGAACGATGGATTGATGTCCGTTGGGATATTGATGCCCAAATGAGTGAGCGTTTTCCGGCTCGGATTAATATTTTGGCTGTTAATAGTCCGGGCTCTTTAGCTGAAATTACGCAAGTGATTTCTGCTAATGACGCTAATATCCAAAATTTATCTTTTATCCGCACAGCACCAGATTTCACAGAAATTATGATTGATCTGGAAGTTTGGGATTTAAAACATTTGAATCGTATTTTTTCTCAGTTAAAAAAGGCTGGTTCGGTTAGTACAGTCCGGCGAGGTCATGGATAAAAAAGGGAGATTTTGCGGTGAATACACAAGATGTGATTGATATTTTTAAACAAGCAGATGCTATTTTAGAAGGGCATTTTATTTTAACATCAGGCCGTCATAGTGCTACTTATATGCAGAAGGCAAAAGTGTTCATGCATGCTCATTTGACGGAGAAGTTATGTCGTGGATTGGCTGAAAAAATCAAAAAATCTGTCGAGGAAAAAATTGATTATGTGGTTGGTCCTGCAATTGGTGGTCTTATTCCTTCATACGAAACTTCGCGTCATCTTGGTATTCCCTCTCTTTGGGTAGAGCGTGTAAATGGCAGATTTGAGCTGCGTCGTTTTGAAATCAAGAAAGGCGCACGGGTTGTCATTGTTGAAGATATTGTGACAACAGGTCTTTCTATTCGTGAAACGGTTGAGGCTCTGGTTACAGCAGGAGCAAATGTGTTGGCGAGCGCATGTATTCTTGATCGTTCTGGCGGTAAGGTTGATGTCGGAGTTCCATTGATTTCACTTGCTGAATACGAGATAGCATCTTATGCTAGTGATGCAGTTCCTGCTGAACTCGCGGAACTTCCAGCGATTAAGCCAGGAAGTCGGAATATTTAATTGTCTTTCTATTTTTTTTATGCAAAAGCTTGGAAACATTAATTTGAATCATATGGATTATTTTATTTTCACAAAATATATATTGAGAATCATATGCTTTTTCGTAGTCGAGAGCCAATAGATTTTGTAAAGCGTATTCGACTTTGGTTATGGCCACGTCGTTCATTTTCTCGCTCATTTTGTTATATACGTAAACGTATTTTGCGAATATCTGCAACGCCACATAAAGTTGCTCTGGGGTTTTCTATCGGTATTTTTTTAGCTTGTTCGCCTCTCTTTGGTATGCATATCGTTTTGGCAATATTTTTTTCGTGGATCTTGCGCGCAAATTTCGCAGCAGCAATTATTGGTACGATTTTTTCTAATCCACTTACATTTTTTCTGATTATTATGGCTGATTATAAGGTAGGCTCTTTCTGTTTATCACTTTTTAGCGATGTGAGTGAGATTTCTCTTTCTCAAATTCGCACTCTGTTTGACGGTTTGGCACTTTCAAATACATCTCTTCTTTTCAAGGGCGCATGGCAATCAATCATGAGACCGATGATCTTAGGTGGTGTACTTTTAGGTTTTATTTTTGGTGGTTTATCTTATATAGGCGCTTACAGAGCAATCACCCGCTTTCAACAAAAGCGATATCAAAAGATTACAAAAAAAAAGCGTTTGTGGCAAAGAAAATCGGGTGATATCTTATGATTGTTGGTCTTGGAAGTGATCTGACTGATATAAGACGCATTGAGAGAATGTTGGCTCGTTATGGTGATCGTTTTGTTCAACGTATCTTTACGGATATTGAGCGGAATAGATCTGAGAGTCTTCAAAAAAAATCTTCTTCTTATGCCAAAAGATTTGCTGCAAAGGAAGCTTGTGCTAAAGCTTTAGGCACAGGAATCGCTTGCGGTATAAATTGGAAGGATATGGGGGTGATCAATCTACCATCTGGGAAACCAATTATGAAATTAACAAATCGTGCGCAAATGCAACTTCAAAAGTTATTGCCTTCTCATCACGATGCTATCATTCATCTTAGCATGACGGATGATTTTCCTTGGGCGCAGGCATTCATTATTATCGAAGCATTTCCACGTGGATAGGTTTCATAGGAGATTGTACTTTTGCTATTTGAAACATTATGATAAAAAAACTTATATCTGTGATGGGAAGGCAGTTGGTGATGATCCAGAAAGAGAAAATGCATAAAAATAAAGAAAAGAGCGGAATTCTTGAATTTGTTTTCGTATTGGTACAGGCGTTGTTGTTAGCAGCGCTTATTCGGACACTTTTTTTTCAGCCTTTCAGTATTCCTTCCGGTTCAATGCGTCCTACTTTGCTAGTAGGAGATTATCTGTTTGTTTCTAAGTATGCATATGGGTACTCTCGTTTTTCTATGCCCTTTTCTCCTCCTCTTTTTTCGGGTCGTATTTTGGCATCTCAACCTCAGCGTGGAGATGTTGTTGTCTTTCGTTTACCGAGTAATCCTGATATTGATTATATCAAACGTGTTGTTGGGCTACCGGGTGATCGTATACAAGTTCGTCAGAGTATCCTTTATATTAATGATGAGCCCGTTTCACGTCACTTTATGGGCAAGGTTGAAAATGTTGATATAACAGAGGTTAATTACCCTGTTAAGGTTTATCGCGAAACAATGCCTAATGGTGTTAGCTACGATACACTTGATTTAGCTTTTATCCCGCAAGTTGATGACACAAAGGTCTTTGAAGTTCCATCGGGGCATTATTTTATGATGGGTGACAACCGTGACAATTCAGACGATAGTCGTTTAGACGTGGGATATGTTCCAGAAGAAAATCTTATTGGTCGAGCAAGTATAATTTTTTTCTCTATCAGTAATGGTTCAAGTGCTTGGCAAATTTGGCGTTGGCCATTTGATGTGCGTTGGAATCGTTTGTTTTCTTTTATTAATACTGTTCATGATTTGCCGCTTATCAAGCAAGGAATTAATGATGAAGCTTCCAATGATTGATCAGCTTGAAAAACTGACGGGGCATTACTTTAAAGATAAAAAGAAATTAAAAAAAGCGTTAACACATTCAAGTGTACAAGGTTCAGAACAGGGAAATTATGAAAGACTGGAATTCTTAGGTGATCGGGTCCTTGGGCTTTTGATTGCGGAAATGTTGTATCAATTGTTTCCACAGGCAAGTGAAGGTGAGTTATCGGTACGTTTAAACAGTTTAGTGAATGCGCAGACATGTGCTGATATTGCACTAGAAATGGAACTGCCTGTTATGATCCATGTTGGTTTTGAAATGAAAAACTTAAAAGGTCGTCGGCTAACAAATATGTATGCCGATGTGATTGAAGCTTTGATTGCTGTAATATATCTTGATGGGGGATTGGAGAGTGTTAGACCTTTTATTCAAAGGTATTGGCAAAGTCGGGCGAAGCAGATGGATGCTGGTCGGCGTGATGCCAAGACACAGTTACAGGAATGGGCGCATGTACAAGGTGGTGTACAACCACATTATAGGGTCGTAAAACGTTCTGGTCCAGATCATGATCCTGTTTTTATGGTAGAGGTAAGCATTCCTGGTTTTGCGTCGGAGATTGGGCAAGGAAATTCTAAACGATGTGCTGAAAGAATGGCAGCTGAAAAAATTTTACGACGAGAGGGTATATGGGAAACAATGGAAAAAAATAATCATGAATGACGTTATGAAAACGCGTTCTGGTTTTGTTGTACTCATTGGAATGCCTAATGCTGGGAAGTCGACATTGGTGAATCAGTTAGTTGGAACGAAGGTTTCAATTGTAACGCATAAAGTGCAAACGACACGAACTTTAATCCGAGGTATTGTCATTCATGATAATGCGCAAATTGTATTGATTGACACACCAGGTGTTTTTTCTCCTCATAAACGGTTAGAACGTGCGATGGTATCTGCTGCTTGGGGAGGGGCTAAGAATGCTGATGTGCTGTTAGTTTTGATTGATGCTCAGAATGGTCTTTCGGATGAAGTTTGTAAGATGTTAGATATTGTAGCGAATATTAAACAGGATAAAATTCTCGTTCTTAATAAGATTGATACAGTTGCTAAGTCATCCCTTTTAGCCTTAACCGCTGGGATTAATGAGCACGTAAAGTTTTTGCAGACATTTATGATTTCAGCTCTCAAGGGCTCTGGTTGCAAGGATTTGCTTCATGCATTAAGCACAATGATGCAGGAGGGGCCATGGTATTATCCAGAAGATCAAATTTCAGATATGCCTATGCGTCAGCTTGCTGCTGAAATTACCCGTGAAAAGCTTTTTCTTCGTCTTCACGATGAACTTCCCTATTCTTCAACAGTTGAAACAGAAAACTGGGAAGAGCGTCGAGATGGTTCAGTTAGAATTAATCAAGTTATCTACGTCGAGCGTGATAGTCAGAAAAAAATTGTTTTAGGAGCAAAAGGCGATACAATTAAAGCAATTGGTCAGGCTGCGCGTAAAGAATTAATGGATATTATGGGTCAAAAGGTTCACCTTTTTCTCTTTGTAAAAGTGCGTGACAATTGGGATACCGATCCGGAACGTTATCGCGAAATGGGACTAGATTTTTTTTAAATAAAATGAAATGGAAAGAACAAGCTATTATTCTCGGTACACGCCAATATGGTGAAACAAGTGTTATTCTTGAAGTGATGACGCGTCAGCATGGGCGTTATATGGGAGTAGTAAAAGGAGGACGTTCGCGTCGTATGGCGGTTCTTCTTCAACCTGGAAATTTTGTGGAGGCTGAATGGTGGGCACGTTTAGATGAACATTTAGGACTTTTTCGGCTTGAAGCACTTGATTTACATGCCGCCCGGTTAATTCTTTTCCCAGAAGCACTTTATGCTTTGCAGTTAATCGTTTTCCATTTGCATCTTCTTCCTGAGCGTGATCCGCATCCTATTTTATATGATATTTTACATCTTTTTATGCAGAGTTTTGATGAACCGTTTATAAACGCTGAATTGCTTGTACGTTTTGAAATGCGATTTCTTGAAGAACTTGGCTTCGGCCTTGATTTATCTCGTTGTGCTGCAACAGGCCGCTTAGAAAAACTTTGTTACGTATCACCGAAATCAGGACGTGCTGTATGCGAGGAAGCAGGGCACCCTTGGAGAGAAAAGCTCTTAAATTTACCCCAGTTTCTTGTGCAAAGAACTGTTCGTCCTGTTGATTTTAGTGACATAAAAAATGGATTTATTCTAACAGGTTTCTTTTTAATGCGTCATGTCTGGGAACCACGAAATATAAAACAGCCATCGGTGCGTATAAGTTTGATACAATTGTTTGAACAGCGATTCCGTATGCAAGCATCGTTTGTTGATCTGAAGACAATAAATAGAATGTGAAAATATCGATCTTAGAAACAATTACCAAAGTATGTTGATTTGTCGCAGAAAAACGGCGATTAAGATTTTCGGCGGGTTCTATCAAACTATACGGGTATTACAGTTTGTATGCGAGCATGAGTTTATTAATTTGAAAAAATGAATAGAAAATGAAGATGAGAGTCTTAAAAACAATTCCCGAAGTACGCCAATCTATCACAGAAGAACGACGTTTAGGATTTTCGATTGGTTTGGTTCCAACTATGGGAGCATTGCATAATGGTCACATCGCATTAGTACGGCGAGCAAGGGCAATGTGTGATCGAGTATTGGTTTCTATTTTTGTCAATCCGAAGCAATTTGGTCCCGATGAGGATTTTGATAAATATCCAAGAGATTTGAAAGGCGATTGTGCTTTGTTAGAAGAAGCCGGTGTTGAATATCTTTTTACACCTTCTGTAGAAGAAATGTGGCCACCGGGAAATGAGACAATTGTGAATGTAGAGAAATTGTCACGTATGTTGATAGGGAAATTACGTCCAGGACATTTTTGTGGTGTGACCAGCGTTGTTGCGAAACTTTTTAACATCGTTCAGCCGGATAAAGCTTTTTTTGGGGAAAAGGATTTTCAACAGATTTTGATTGTTCGTCGTATGGTTGAAGACTTAGCTTTTCCTATTGAAGTTGTAGGAGTGCCTGTTTTACGTGAAGCAGATGGTGTAGCGAGTTCTTCCCGTAATCAGTTTTTAACATTAGAAGATCGAAAAGCGGCAAAAATTATTCCTGAGAGCGGTAAAGCTGCTGAAAATCTCTATCGCCAAGGGGAACGGTCGGTTGATAAATTATGTAAAATTGTTCGGGATATTTTACAGCAAGAATCGCGCGCGATTATTGAATCAATAGACTTACGGGATATGGAAACTTTATCTGTGGTTAAGGGGAGATTGGATAAATCGGCAGTTTTATTATTAACTGTCCGTTTTGGTGAAATTAGGCTTATTGATCAATACATATTGCAAGAAAAGGGCTGAAAAATGACTATTCATAAGGCTGTAAAGCGTATTACTGCTTCTGAAATACGATCAAGAAAAGGACAAGAACCGATTGTTTCTCTAACTGCTTATCAGGCTTATAGTGCGCGGATTGCTGATCCTTACTGTGATTTGCTATTAGTTGGTGATAGCGTTGGTATGGTTGTGCATGGGTTTGAGACAACGTTGCCAGTGAGTTTGGATATGATGATTTTGCATGGGCAGGCTGTTATGCGTGGATCTAAGAGGGCTCTTGTGGTTGTAGATATGCCTTTTGGATCTTATGAAGAAAGCCCAGAACAAGCTTTTTCCAATGCATCGCGTATTCTTGCAGAAACAGGGTGTAGTGCAGTTAAGCTTGAAGGTGGTGTTTATATAGCGGAAACAATTGATTTTTTGTGTAAACGCGGTATCCCAGTTATGAGTCATGTTGGTCTGACACCACAGGCAGTGAATCGTTTTGGTGGTTTTAAGACGCAAGGACGCAATGAAAGTAATTGGCAACAGATTGAAGCTGATGCAGCAGCAATTGAAAAGGCAGGTGCCTTTGCTGTTGTTGTGGAAGGAGTTGTAGAACCATTAGCAGTAAAACTTACACAGATGCTTTCTATCCCTACCATTGGCATTGGTGCATCTAGTCAGTGTGATGGGCAGATATTGGTGATGGAAGATATGTTAGGTTACGGTACATGGGTCCCTAAATTTGTACGCCGTTATGGTGTTCTCGAACAGGAGATGGAGAAGGCGATTAAGAGTTATGCGGATGATGTTAAATCACGTACTTTTCCAAGTGATGAAGAAATTTATAAGCTCAAACAAAAGTCAGGTTAAGACGAAGACTTTGCTAGAAAGTGCTTGCTATATAAGGTTAATATGAACGGATATTTCTTTGTGGGAATTTTTCTTTCTGCCTAGGCTTTGTTCAACTAAGTCAAGATGTGAGAGTGAAGGTTGCTGGTAATAACGTTCCATTTGTAAAGAACAAAGTGTTACCAGAGAGAAGTATCAAATCAGCCAAGGATTGGTAATAGAGTTAGCATTTATTGAAGATAAGTCTCTCCGATGCATATAATGACTGAAAAACTTTCTCGTTATTTTGTTGAAAGCGTTTATTTTAAAATAGCGAAAATTTTTCTTTTACTTCTCAAACAAATGGTGATTTCATTCCTTTATTTATGGAAAATGGCGTAGCATCCTTAAATGTTACAAGGCTTGGTACCAGAAATGGATCTGGCATCCGGTTTTTGAGGAATACGCAAAGAACTATGAATGTAGACTATGGTGGTGAAATTATCAGGGATGGTGCTATTTTTGTCTGTTTTCATTCTTGTGCTTGCAGACTATAGATTGTGCAGCAATTCTATAAAGAAGGTCAGTACGAGAGAGACGATTTTGTAAGAAATAAGCCAAAGATTTGGTTCCGAAGAGTCATGCTATGAAGGATGGTGTGAGTCAGACTTTACGTTTTTGTCTCACTTTGTAGAATTGTAGAACTGGGATGCTATGATCTAAACAGCTTAGCTTGTTGAATGGGGTGAAAATACATAAGTTATCGCTAATAATACTTGTATTCAAGAGATGTACAAAGTATTGTTTTATAAGGATAATTTATCATTTATCCATCTTGGATAAGAAACTTTAATATCATAAGATTCTCTCATTTCAAATCCATTTATTTGAATAAATCAAGACCATTCGCTTACACGTTATAAGTAGAAGTGATGTGTGAGTAAAAACACATAAAGAAAGGGATAAAAATGCCTTTTATAAATCATCTCAAGTGCCAAGGGCTTTAGCAATATTGGGAGCTGGCAAATAGAATGATGGTCCAGCTTTTTCTTTCATAATCGTAAAGATAGTGGTGTTCAATGGATTTTACGTTACACCATTTATGGGATGCATTCCTCTCAGAATAAAAATTCTTTTCATAGGTTGAATGCAAAGAGTTTTTTGTACAAAGCAAAACGATCTAATATACACAATGTTTTTTGAATATTATTTCCTATAAAAGTGAGATGATATTCTACTAAATTTGTAGAGAATTATATGGAGACTTTTGCATGTATAAAAAGATTCGGATCATGAAGCTAAAATACTATGGAGTGTTTTAGGTTGTGACAAAAGGTAAACGATCAAAAGCGATATCAATGTAATCTTTCAACATCAAGATCATGAAAACGTTTTAAAAAAGCGTTCTCAATTTTCGTTGTGGAGCATGGTTGCAAATTGAGTCCTTCGGGTGAAATATTATTTGGGTGACCGAAATAGCGAAGGGCTTCTTCTGTATTAAATCCGGCAAGAATAATAGATTCATGAAATGCAGCAATGCGATCAGCTTGTTTGATTTTTTTTAAGAGTTTTTGAGAGGGAGCAACGGGGAGAGAAAAGCGCATATGTATAGCATCTTGTATACGTTTTTCAATGAGTTCATATTGTTTTCCTATAACAGCTTTAAAGGGTGAAATTATATCACCGATGACATACTCTGGTGCATCATGAAGAAGAGCACAAAGGCATTCATTGTTCTGCGATTGTGGAAAAAGTTTCTGAAATATTTGTTCTACCAAGAGTGAATGTTGTGCAACAGAATAGGCATATTCTCCTTGTGTTTGACCGTTCCAACGTGCGACGCGAGCTAGTCCATGAGCAATATCTTCGATTTCGATATCGAAAGGAGAGGGGTTTAGAAGATCAAGTCGCCGGCCAGAAAGCATTCTTTGCCAAGCGCGCGCTTCTCCATTTTGTGATAATTGAGCTTTAGCCATTAGTGAGTTTACACAGTGCTTTCAGGGAAAGTAAAATTCATATTTTCAGCAATACTTATAGTGACAGGAACATCTTTTACTGTAAAGGGAGTATTATGATCCATTGCATCTTTGATGTGGTCAATACGCATTAAAGCGAGGGCTTCATTTGCAGCACATGTTCCTAAAGAACCAAGAATTTTTGTTCCTGCTACAATGTTGGCACCGGGGATTAATTCATGTTGACTTTTTACAAGTAAAATACGGCGTCGTGCTGCACGACGGTGATGCATTCGTGAGACAACTTCTTGTCCGATATAGCACCCTTTGTTGAATGCTAATCCATTGATTTGATCATAATTAATATCATGGGGAAAGACTTTACCGATTTCATAGTCTTTATCGCTTTCTGGAATTGCATAACGGATACGTAATCGATTCCAATTGTCATGACATTCTGAAGCCAAAAAGGGTGTTTCACCATAGATTCGTATTATTTTTTCTTTTGCTGGAAACCGTTTATCAATAAAACTTGAATAAAAATTTAAACTATCTGTTTCATTTTCCCAAGAAACTGTAACAAATTCTTGTAAAGGTTGCATAATTTCAACTTTTGTACGCATTTTATAGAGGAGTAGGCGCTTGTAGAGGAGATCAGATAAAGATGAAAAAATATCAATAAAATAACCATCCTCTCTTTTGCCGATGAGAAAATCAGCAAGAACCTTTCCTTGTGGAGATAAAAGGGCTCCAGGGAAAATTTCTTGTAGACCGATTTTTTTGACATCTGTTGTGATAAGGGCTTGCAGAAAATGTGTTGCTTCTTCACCCGTAACTTTAATAATCTTACGGTTTTTTAAGCAAATGGCATTTGGCTTCTCAATCATGGTTATTGCCTTTCTGCTCAAAGTTACATAATCGATAAATGAGGTGATATTGAAGGAGTACGGTTATGTTTAAAACATTTGATACAATTTTTAAAGGCGCAACAGTTGTAAATCATGACGGAAGTGGCAAACGTGATATTGGTATCACGAATGGCCGTATTGCTGAAATTGGTGATCTTACACGTGCGTCTGCTGGTGAGGTGGTTGACTGTATAGGGCTTCATATTTTGCCTGGTATCATTGATAGCCAAGTTCATTTTCGTGAGCCAGGCAATGAACATAAGGAGGATTTGGAAAGTGGCTCTCGTTCTGCGGTTTTAGGAGGAGTTACAGCAGTATTTGAAATGCCTAATACTGATCCATTGACGATATCGGAAGAAACATTGATTGATAAGATTAAACGTGGATTTCATCGAATGCATTGTGATTTTGCATTTTGGGTTGGAGGAACACGTGAAAACGCCCATGAATTGGTTGAGTTAGAAAGACTTTTTGGTGTTGCCGGAATTAAAGTTTTCATGGGGTCTTCTACGGGTGATCTTTTAGTGGATGATGATGAAAGTGTGCGTCTTATTTTGAAGAACATACGCCGTCGTGCGGCTTTTCATTCTGAAGATGAGGCAAGGCTCAGAGAGCGTAAAATGTTGCGTATTGAGGAAGATGCGTCATCGCATTCAGTTTGGCGTGATGAGGTTGCAGCGTTAAAATGCACACAACGCTTGGTGAAAATTGCGCATGAAACGAAGGCGCGTATCCATATTTTACATCTTTCTACTGCGGAAGAAATTGATTTTTTGAAAAATCATAAGGATGTCGCAACAATTGAAGTTACACAACATCATTTGACTTTAACGGCTGATGATTATCAGCGATTGGGCACGTTGATTCAGATGAATCCACCTATCCGTGAGAGTCGCCACCGTGAAGCGCTTTGGTACGGTGTTCAGCAGGGTATCATTGATATTTTAGGCTCTGATCACGCACCTCATACGCTTGAAGAAAAGTTCCAACCTTATCCCGCCTCACCTTCAGGTATGACAGGTGTGCAGACAACAGCAGCCATTATGTTAACCCATGTAAATGCAGGAAAGATATCTCTTGAACGTTTTGTTGATCTCACGTCTCATGGTCCTAGCCGTATTTTTGGCATAAGCCGTAAAGGGCGCCTTGCTGTTGGATATGATGCTGACTTGACTATTGTTGACCTTAAACGGGAAGAGATTATAACGAATGTATTGATTGGTTCACGCGCGGGTTGGACACCTTATGATGGTAAAAAAGTTAAAGGTTGGCCCGTTGGGACCATTATCCGTGGTATGCGGGTTATGTGGGAAGGTGAAATTGTGACACCTTCACAGGGTGAACCTGTTAAATTTACGGAAGTTTTGGTGTAAGCAGATTAAAGTTGAGAGGTGTCATAGGATGATTTTTTGCCTGGAAAAGCTTCTCTTGATGATTTAACGCACATAAATATTGATCATACATAAATAAGAACCTTTTAAGGATTTATTTTTTAGAAATTGAAATGGTTATTTATGTCAGACCTGGTTGAGCGGTTTGTTCATTTTAGTAATTTATCGTAAATATAGTGAAGATTAGGGGTTTACTGGTTTTATAGGTGGTTAATTGTTAAGATGCATGAGAAGATTTTCAGATAAGAATTTTCCTTCTTTAACGTATCTTTGGTGTGATTCAATTGCTGATTTTGTACAACGATGATAATTTTCTGAAAAAGCGCGATAAGTTTCATTAAATGCCTCATAAAAATAAGCGCGTCTTTGTGGAGTCGGCTTTTCTGCTTCAATCAGTAAGTTCATATAATCATACCAGTGGTTTGTTGGAGTGCTGCAAAGATTTTGTAGAGAATGTAAGGCTCCCAAAATTTCTGCCAGTCGTAATAATTTTGTATCATAAGGAGGAGATTGCTGCGCAAAAGTTGGCGTTGAAGTTAAACAAAATGTTAAAATAGCAATTTTTATCAATATATTAGACATTATTTTATTGCTCCATTTTAATAAATTTCTATACAATTACAACCGCAGATAAAGTCATTTTGTCATTGAACATATGTTGAAAAATATGACAAAAGCGATGTGTACATCACTACAAACAGCGGGATGCATTATAAAATTTAGGGCATGAGAGATAGTAAGGAAACACTTATGGGAATATTGAAAATTTTCACGAAGTTTTTTGTGATTAAAAATTTCAGATTTTCTGCATGCAATCTGTTTTTTGTGTAAATTCGCGTTATTTCTGCTGCGTCAAAAATTTCTTCCTCTAAGAGTTTTTTCATCAAAAAAAGGGATAAAAGATCTTTCTCAAGAAAATGCTCTTGCTCAATCAAATAAATAAGGATTGTTTTTTTGTAACGAATGATAGAGAGAGCCTTTAAAATGGAGCAGTTATGAGAATTTACATAAGATTAAGAAGTTGTGATCTCAATTTACCTAATGCAGTGATTTTGGATAAGCTTTACTTTGAAAAGCAGCGAGTAAATATCGTTAACGGAGTGTAAGGATGAGAGAGTTGCGATTTTATAATACGCTTACACGTAAAAAAGAGAATTTTATACCGATAGATGCAACAAGAGTCCGTCTTTATGTTTGTGGTCCGACGGTTTATGATTATGCGCATATAGGTAACGCACGTCCTGTGATTGTTTTTGATATTTTATTTCGCTTATTGCGCCATGTTTATGGCAATGAGCATGTTATATATGCTCGTAATATTACAGATGTGGATGATAAGATTAATGCACGCGCAGCTTATGAATATCCAGAACTAGCACTAAACGACGCTATTCGCCAATTAACGCAGCTTACATATACTCAATTTCAACAAGATACAATGGCACTTGGTTGTCTACCGCCCACCATTGAACCGCGCGCAACTGATCATTTAGAGGAGATGCGTTCTTTAATTGAAAGATTACTTGAAAAGGGGCATGCTTATAAAGCGGAAAATCATGTTTTATTTTCGGTAAGCAGTATAAGAAATGATCCCCATTATGGATCATTTGCAAAACGCTCATTAGATGAAATGAGAGCGGGGGCACGTGTTGATGTTGCATCTTATAAAAGAGAAGAGATGGATTTTGTTTTATGGAAGCCTTCTGCTGAGGGGGAACCAGGTTGGACATCGCCGGCAGGAATTCCTGTTTTGGGGCGTCCGGGGTGGCATATTGAATGTTCAGCAATGTCCATGGCAAAGTTATTAGCACCCTATGGTGGTGGTTTAACCTGCGATGATCCAACAGAAAATGTTTTTGATATCCATGGTGGTGGACTTGATTTGATTTTTCCTCATCATGAAAATGAGATTGCCCAAAGTTGCTCAGCTTTTGGGACTGAACGAATGGCTAATCTTTGGATGCATAACGGTTTTTTGCAAGTTGAAGGCAAGAAAATGTCTAAAAGTCTTAGCAATTTCATCACCATTCGTTCTATTTTAGAGAGTGATTTTTTTGAATTCAATGGTGTTTTAACAAATGAAATGAAACAAAATTGGGCTGGTTTATCTGCCCGTTTTTCGATGTTACAAACGCATTATCGTGAACCGTTAAATTGGACCGCTCAGCGTTTAATGCAGTCCAGTAGCGAATTGTATCGTTGGTATGAGTTGCTTCGTTGTGAAAAGACGGAGATGGAGAAGAAGAATGAGGTCATTGATGACTCTTTGATAAACGCACTCAGTGATGACCTTAACACTCCCAAAGCACTTACTCTTTTACGAAAATTTTATAAACGAGGGAATGCTGTTTCTCTTGCAAGTGGGATGAATTTCTTTGGACTCTTACGGCAAGAGTGGGTTAGAGATGGAAAATGCCCATTATTTATGAGAAAAACCTCTCTTGATGAAAAATTTATTGATCAGCGCATTGCCGAAAGGTTACGACTTATCCATAATAAAGAGTGGACAGCTGCGGATACAATTCGTGATAAGCTTGCAGCCGAGGGGATTGTCTTAAAAGATATCAAGGATCCACAAACTGGTGAACGTACGACTATGTGGGAAATAAAACGGTTCTAATTCTCGGATTCTAGCAGCTTTCATAACTAAGGAGGAAGCTTGATGGAATTTTTATCTTATTATGGATATGTTGCACTTAAATTGATTGTAGGCCTTGTAGCCTTCCTCTTCATTTTAAGAACCATGGGTCGTAGTAGTCTTAGTCAAATGACACCGGTTGATTTGGTAAGCAATTTTGTGATGGGGAGTATCATTGGGGGCGTTATTTATAATCACAATATCAGTATCATTCAATTATTGCTTGTTTTATTTATTTGGCAAACTTTGATCACCTCACTTAATTTATGGGGACGCCATTCAGTTTTTTTTCGTCATCTTGTTATGGGGCGAAGTATTGCATTAGTTTTAGATGGTGTTTTCCAAATGGATGAGATTAAGAAGTTGGGTATCAGTGTAAATGATTTAATTACAATGTTACGTATTAAAGGCTGTAATTTACATGAAGCGGCTTTTGTTCGTTTGGAGACCAATGGCGATTATACTGTTATTAAAAAGGAGGAGGGGAAAAAATCTACTATTTTAGTGCAAAGTGGCAAAATTCTCGATGATGGTCTTAAAGAGATTGGTAAATCAAAAAAATGGCTTCAAGCAGAATTGAAAAAAAAGCATGTAAAGGTTGAGAATTTATTTGCAGCAGAATGGTATGAGAAGAATACAGATCAAACTAATAAATCCTCTCAAGGATTATTTCTTGTCCCTTTTTCAAAAACAGTCTAGGCTGAAACAGTTATAATAAGTATAGTTTACCGAAAGCGTATAGAAAAAATATGATCTGTAAACGACAAGAAGAGGAAGAATTATAATATTTGTTGAATGGATGATAGAGAAGTTAGGGTTTTATGAAACGGAATAAAATAGTAAAAACTGTATCGTCAGATACAGGACAAACTTTACGTACGCTTTATAACTTATGGCCTTATATGTGGCCTGCAGATCGGCGCGATCTAAAGATGCGTGTTATATGGGCAACGTTTTATCTTATTTTAGCCAAGCTGATTCTCATATCTGTCCCTTATTTCTTTAAATATGCTACAGATGCACTCAATGTGAACTTAGAGTTTCCTGTATGGTTTCCATCCAGTTGGGTTGTGCCTCTCATGCTCGTTTTGGCATATAATGTTGCACGTATTATTCAGGCTGGACTAAACCAATTACGGGATGCTCTTTTTGCGACGGTTGGTCAACATGCTATTCGTCGGTTAGCCTATAAGACCTTTGTACATGTTCATGAACTGTCTTTGCGATTTCATTTGGAAAGGCGAACAGGTGGCCTTTCTCGTGTGATTGAGCGCGGGACGAAGGGAATTGAAGCTATTGTTAGATTTTCAATTCTTAATACAGTACCAACGATTTTAGAATTTGTTCTGACGGCATTTGTATTGTATGTAAGTTATGGATGGCATTATTTTCTTATAGTTGTTGTAACAGTTGTTTTATATACTTGGTTCACAATTAAAGCGAGTGATTGGCGCATTCGTATTCGGCAAGAAATGAATACAGCAGATGTTGAGGCTAATACACGTACTGTTGATTCTCTTTTAAATTTTGAAACAGTTAAATATTTTGGCAATGAAACTCTAGAAGCATGTCGATTTGATTCTTCTATGGCAGGTTATGAAAAAGCCGCGACGAAGATTTGGACATCTTTAGGCTGGTTGAATTTTGGTCAGGCCTTTATTTTTGGTATTGGAATGACGACATTGATGTTGATGTCGGCTTACGAAATTTTTTATAAAACACAAACTTTAGGGGATTTTGTTTTTATTAATGCGCTTTTAATACAATTTTCTATTCCGTTAAATTTTATTGGTTCAATTTATCGTGATGTTCGACAAGGCTTAACTGATATTGAAGCTATGTTTGATCTTTTAGATGTTCAGAAGGAAATCAGTGATAAATTAGATGCCAAATCATTAGTGGTCAATAATGGGAGTATTCGGTTTAATCAGGTAAAATTTTCCTATGATCAGAATCGCCAAATTCTCAAAGATATTAATTTTGAGGTTCCGGGAGGCAAAACCGTTGCAATTGTTGGTCCATCAGGTGCTGGTAAATCGACTATTTCTCGGTTGCTTTTTCGTTTTTATGATGTTGATGCAGGTTCTATCACAATTGATGGACAAGATATCCGTAATGTAACACAAAAAAGTTTGCGTGAAGCTATTGGTATGGTACCGCAGGACACAGTGTTATTTAATGATACAATTGCTTATAACATTTACTACGGGCGTCCAAGTGCTACAGAGGAAGAGATGCACAAAGCTGCTGAAATGGCACAGATATCAAAATTTATTGAGATGCTTCCGGAAGGCTTTCAGTCTATGGTAGGTGAGCGTGGGCTTAAGCTATCAGGTGGTGAAAAACAGCGTGTAGCTATTGCACGGACACTGTTAAAAGCTCCTCCACTTCTTATTCTCGATGAAGCAACCGCGGCTCTTGATACGGCAACAGAACAAGAAATTCAACAAGCATTGGATATTATAAGTCGTGGACGTACAACATTAATAATTGCTCACCGTCTTTCTACTGTTATCAATGCTGATGAAATTTTAGTTCTCAAAAATGGTCGTATTATTGAAAATGGGACACATACAGAACTTTTGCGTAAGAAAGGTTTGTATGCTTCAATGTGGAATAAGCAACTTGAAGCATCGCAAGCAGAAGAAAAACTACGTAAAATGCGTGAAGAAGATGAGTTGGGTGTTGTTAATCGTAAAAAATAAGCTGTATGAAATGATCTTTAGCTTTATAGAGAGTGATTGATTAAGTATAGAGAAAGATGGGAGGAACAAAAAGCTTTATTACTTGTTTAGATCATATTGATGAATAGGAAATTATATGAGTATTCTACAATCTGTCCATAATAGCTTTGCACCAATTCATAAAGAGGGTTATCCTTTTATCATAGCTTTTTTTGTTATTTCACTCATTCTTGGTTGGGTATGGAGTCCTTTGTTTTGGTGTGGCCTTGTCCTCACGGTATGGTGTATCTATTTTTTCCGCGATCCAGAGCGCGTAATCCCTTTGAATCCAAATTGGATTATATCTCCTGCTGATGGGCGCATCTCATTTGTGGGGCCCTGTATTCCCCCTGAAGAGTTGGGATTAGGGAATGCAGAAATGATCCGTATTTCCGTATTTATGGATATTTTTTCATGCCATATCAACCGTGTTCCTATAAGTGGTAAAGTGGAATCTATTATCTATCATCCAGGTCAGTTTGCCAATGCTGAGCTTGATAAGGCTAGCCAGTTTAATGAGCGAAATGGGGTGGTGATTGACAGCAAACATGGTAAAATTGGCGTAGTACAGATAGCTGGAGCAATTGCGCGCCGAATTGTTTGTTGGTCACAAGAAGATGATTCCGTTGTTACTGGACAACGTTTTGGACTCATTCGTTTTGGGTCTCGTCTTGATATTTATATACCAAATGAAGTGAAATTGCGTGTTACAGTTGGTCAGACATCAATTGCTGGAGAAACAGTTTTAGGTTCTTTTGACGATAAGAGTGCTACAACTGAATTTAGATTCGATTAGGACGAACAATGGGAAATTTTTCGCTATTTTCTTCATTTAATCCTGAAGGACAGCATGATGATGTTGCAAATCGGTGGCGTTCACCCACACCGATGCGGTATATCATTCCTAATATTATTACTATTTTGGCAATTTGCGCAGGGATGAGCAGTATTCGTTTGGCTTTTGAGCATCGCTATGAGGCTGCTATTTTAATGGTACTTTTGGCAGCAATTCTAGATGGGGCTGATGGTCGCATTGCCCGTTTAATGGATGGAAGTTCATCTTTTGGAGCGCAGATGGATTCTCTTGCCGATGTTATTAATTTTGGTGTTGCACCTTCACTTATTGTGTATTCTTTTGTTTTGAATCAAGCTCACCAAGTCGGTTGGATTGCAGGGCTTGTCTATTGTGTTGCTTGTTGTTTGCGTTTAGCACGCTTTAATGTGATGTTGGATAACACAGATATACCAAAATGGCAGGGGAATTATTTTGTTGGTGTTCCTGCCCCAGCGGGAGCGTTATTGCTTTTATTGCCTATGTATTTAGGAGCTCTTGGTTTGGTTCCAAGTTGGAGTTGGGCATTGTTTTTTAGCCTTTATACTGTGATTATTGCTTTTCTTTTAGTCAGTCGTTTACCTGTATGGAATGGAAAAACAATTAATCAAAATTTGAGACGTGATATCGTTGTACCGTGCATGCTGGGCATTGTTATTTATGTAGGTTTTCTGGCAACTTATACATGGCACACTTTATTGATTACAGCTGTTAGTTATATGATTTTTCTTCCGTGTAGCTTTGTAGCTTATAATAAACGAGCTGCTTTGGAAGAAAAAAAGGCAAATATTAAAACGCTCTCAAGTTCATAGAGTTTTATATTTGATTTTTAGTAAGAAAAATAGAAACAGAAAAAAATTAATTAGTTTGGTTGTTTCTATGGCTCTTAACAAAAAATAGCAAGTTTCTTCCAAGCCTATTTTGCAAAGACGCTTGCAATTTCCGAATGTGTGACTTTAGCTAAGTTGGTGATCTCAAAAGCGTAACTTTATTCTTTTTGAAAACAATAAGAAGCTTAATCAATCTTTTCAGCAATAAGCGCATTAATAAAAGATTAAAGAAAGAAGCATTAATCGCATTTTACTATTTCGGCTAATCGATTTAATAAGTGACATGGATTGATTTAAATCATTTGTTAATGACTACAGAACACCCATGCCGCATTTTCATATAACAGCGGTTTGTAGAGGAGATAAAAAATCCATTATGCACTATCATTTTTACAATTAAAGACACAAACCTTCATCATCATTATATTTGCTAGTTTGCAATGCCATAATGACTCTTAATTTAGATAGTTTATGAAAGATATATTTACTATTTTCTTAAATGATTTTTCTAATTCATCAGAAAAAAATGAATTATTTTTATAAATTAATTTATTGCTTTAATTAGGTGCGTGATAATTCATGAATCGATTTTTACGCACATTAAAGAGTTTGCCGGTTTCCTTTAAATCAGGTGAGAGTAAATGTGCTATCTTTTCTGCAACTTCTTGTGGTGGAGGAAGAGTTTGAGGATCTTCCCCAGGCATAGCTTGGGCGCGCATGGCAGTGCGTGTTGCACCGGGATCAACACAATTAATCTTGATTGGGGTTTGTTTTAATTCTTCTGCCCAACAACGGGAAATAATTTCTAGAGCCGCTTTAGAGGCTGCATAGGGTCCCCAGAAAGCGCGGGCAACATGAGCAACGCTTGAAGATAAAAGAATTACTCGTCCAGCATCAGATTTACGCAATAAGGGTTCAACAGCTTTCATTAAGCGCCATTGGCTGATAAGATTTATTTGAAAAATATCTTCAAATACCTTATTTTCTATGTGAGCTATTGGTGAAAGAGTTCCAAGGATTCCTGCATTTGCGATCATAATATCAAGTTTTTTCCAATCCTGAGTAATTGAAGTAGCAAGAGCATCAATGTTTTCCATATGATGTAAGTCGATTGGAATGAGTGTTGCGCGAGCACCTTTTTTTTGGATTTGATTGTCAAGTTCAGTGAGCCCACTCATTGTTCGTGCAAGAGCAATAATGTGAGCGCCACGTTCTGCAAGCTCTAATGCTAAATGATATCCAATTCCTCTTGAAGCACCGGTAACGAGTGCAACACGACCAAAGAGACTAAAATCAAGTTTTTTCATCCTTAATCTCTTGTTTTTAGGACAGATGATTGATAAATTTTAGGAATACTTTCTTGATCGACTAGATGTGTAGGATAATCTCCAGTAAAATAATGGTCAGTAAATTGTGGATCAGCATTATTTCGTTTTTCTCCTATCACAGCAAGATATAGACCATTTGTTGAAAGAAATTCTAATGAGTCAGCTCCAACAAAATTGCACATAGCTTTTAAATCTGGATATTGATTAGCCAACAAACTTTCAACTTTAGGTGTATCAATACCATAGAAATCGGGATAGAAAATCATAGGACTAGAGATGCGCATATGAACTTCTTTTGCTCCTGCATCGCGGAGCATTTGCACAATTTTAACGGATGTTGTTCCTCGTACAATGGAGTCATCGACCAGAATGACACGTTTTCCTTCAATAACAGGACGATTTGCAGAATGCTTTAATTTAACCCCAAAAGCGCGAATTTGTTGTGTTGGTTCGATAAATGTGCGTCCGACGTAATGATTACGAATAATACCAAGCTCAAAGGGAATTCCAATTTCTTGGGCATAACCAATTGCAGCGGGTGTTCCCCCGTCAGGAACAGGAACCACAATATCACCTTCACAGGGGGCTTCTTGAGCTAAACGGATACCCATATTTTTACGTGTCATATAAACACTTCGTCCTCCGACGATTGAATCAGGACGCGCAAAATAGACATATTCAAAAAGGCAAAGTTTTTCTGGTTTCTTATTTTCTGGTTTTATAATTTTTGTGGTGATTTCCCCATTTTTTTGTATTTCACATACGATGACTTCTCCATTTTTAACATCGCGAATATATTTTGCTCCAATAATATCAAGGGCACAGGTTTCGGAACAAAATATTGGTTTACCATGAAGTTCACCCATCACCAGAGGTCGAATACCTATTGGATCACGCGCAGCAATCAGTTTGGTGCGTGTGAGCGCTAACATGGCATAACCACCTTCCACTTTTCGAATAGCATCAACAAAGCGATCTGACGACGATTCATAACGTGAACGAGCAATAAGATGAAGAAAAACTTCAGAATCTGATGTTGATTGGCAGATAGCACCGGAAGCAATGAGTTCTCGGCGTAATGTAAGACCGTTAGTAAGATTGCCATTATGGGCAATGGCAATACCTCCAGCTTTTAACTCAGCAAAAAGGGGTTGCACATTGCGTAATGCTATTTCTCCAGTTGTTGAATAACGGGTATGCCCGATAGCGCGATTTCCCGGTAAACGCGCAAGTGTTGCGGGGTTTGTATAATGATCACCAACAAGACCTAGATGCTTTTCTTGATGAAACATTTTATTATGGTAAGAAACAATCCCAGCTGCTTCTTGTCCACGATGTTGAAGCGCGTGAAGTCCAAGAGCTGTTAAAGTCGCTGCATCCTCATGGCCAAGAATACCAAAGACTCCGCATTCTTCATGAAGGGTATCGTCATTCAATGAAAACTCCTGAAATGGAATGTCGATTTTTGTCATCGTATTCTTTCGATTATGATGTGAGAAACGGTTCATATCATGCATTAGTATTATCTGAATTTTTTCCTCAATGACAAATTATTTTCCATTTTGTTGGGACATATTTTCATGAGAATGTTGATCATTTGTGTTTGCATCGTTTCTTTTAAAGAGTTGTTCGGTTTTTTCGAGAACAGTGTCGAGGTTTTTAGGCAATATGTTCCAGACTTTTTGTCCCAGTGAATCAATGATGGGCTTTGTTTTTGCATTTTTTAACCAGTCAGGTTGTTGTTCAGGTTTGACAAGTGCATTAATGAGTAACATGCCAATGACCATGATTAATAAGCCGCGCAGTGCTCCAAAGATAAAACCGATAGTGCGGTCAAATATACCAATTCGACTATCAATAATAAAATCGGATATTTTCATTGTAATGATTGAAGTAATAATCAGAACAATAATAAAAATTACAATCAATGTAGTGATCAACGCAACCATTTTATTAGAAATATACTGCTCAAAGAAGGGCACTACGGGTTTAAATAAAAATAATGTGACAACAGCTGCAATTGCCCAAGAAATTAACGATAATACTTCGCGTGAAAATCCTCTGAGCATGGCGAGAAAGGCAGAAAACAGGATGACTGCTACGACAATTCCATCAAGAACTGTTATGATCATTTGTTTATTCCTTATACATAAAATTGCACTTTATTTAAATGGCATGCAAGTATTTTGGGGTTATGCCATTTTTTATTCTTATAGCAAGGATCTTTTTCATTTTGTAGAGTTTTTTCTTTATTATGATGCATGTAGAGTAGTTCGTTATTTACCTGTGGCAAGAGCGGCGATCAATTCAGAAAGTTCAGAGAATGTTTTTTGTTGAAAAGTTGGCAATTTTATCATTTTGGTTGTTGTGGTGGGTTGAACAGATCCTTGAAAACCGAGTTTTTGGGCTTCATTGATACGCTGTGCTGAATGAGAAACCGCGCGGATAGCTCCTGAAAGGCTTATTTCACCAAAATAGACATACTCCGTTGGGAGAGGAATATTTGTGAGAGAGGATACCAAAGCAGCGGCAACAGCTAAATCAGCTGCTGGTTCTGATATACGATATCCTCCTGCAACATTCAGATAGACATCATGTTGTCCAAAGCGGACACCGCAATGAGCTTCTAAGACGGCAAGAATCATTGAAAGGCGATTGCCATCCCATCCAACAACGGCACGTCGTGGTGTTCCGAGTGAAGAGGGAGCAACAAGCGCTTGAATTTCTACTAGTATTGGACGTGTTCCTTCCATTCCTGCAAAAACAGCAGCTCCTGGTGCTTTTTCATTTCGTTCACCCAAAAAAAGTTCAGATGGATTGATTACCTCCCGTAATCCTTTATCAGACATTTCGAAAACACCAATCTCATCAGTTGGTCCGAAGCGATTTTTTACAGTTCTAAGGATTCGATAGTGATGTCCACCTTCACCTTCAAAATAAAGAACAGCATCAACCATGTGTTCGACAACCCTAGGACCGGCAATTTGTCCCTCTTTTGTAACATGGCCGACAAGAACAACAGCTGCTCCTGTTTTTTTTGCAAAACGGATCATTGCTTGAGCGCTAATGCGCACTTGTGTGACAGTACCGGGTGCTGAATCTGCTGCATCTGACCATAGGGTCTGAATAGAATCGATAATAACCATATCAAGGTTTTTGTGTTCGCTTAAGGTTGCAAGAATATCTTCAACATTAGTTTCAGCAGCGAGCTTAACCTTTGTATTTGCAGCATCAAGCCTTTGGGCACGAAGGCAGATTTGTGCAACAGCTTCTTCTCCTGAAACGTAGATAACATGATGTCCTTTTCGCGATAAGGCTGCTGCTGTTTGTGTAAGCAATGTTGACTTTCCAATACCAGGGTCGCCACCAACAAGTAAGACTGATCCACGTACAAAACCACCTCCAGTCACACGATCAAGTTCAGCAATGCCAGAATGGATGCGTGGAGCATCTTCGATATTTCCAGAAAGAGATGTAAGAGCCACTACACGCCCCTTATGAACATTTTGCTTGGGGCCAGTGCCGATGCCGCTATTCGCATTTTCTTCAATAAGGGAATTCCATTCTCCACAGGAATTACATTTGCCAGCCCAGCGTGAATGGACAGTCCCACAATTTTGACAGATAAATTGAACACGGATGCGTGCCATAATGATTAACCATATTGCTCTGGAAGATAATTACTGTCTGCCAGATCGCTAAAGCGTGTAAAATCAGACTGAAAAGCAAGATGAACAGTTCCTGTTGGTCCATGACGTTGTTTTGCGATAATAACTTCCGCTTTTCCAAAAGCTTTGTCCATTGTTTCTTGCCATCTTTCATATTCAAGAGTGCCTATCTTTGGTTCTCCATTTTTAAGGTAATATTCTTCACGGTACACAAAAAGGACAATGTCGGCATCTTGCTCAATGGAACCAGATTCCCGTAAATCTGAAAGTTGTGGACGTTTATCTGTTCGATTTTCGACCTGGCGTGAAAGCTGTGAAAGCGCAATAATGGGTATATTCAGTTCTTTAGCTAATGCTTTGAGTCCTGTCGTAATTTCTGTAATTTCTTGAACACGGTTTTCAGACGAACGCTTCGAATTGCTTGTCATGAGTTGTATATAGTCAATAATCAAGACATCTAAACCGTGTTGTCTTTTGAGACGCCGTGCGCGCGCTGCTAATTGAGCGATGGATATCCCACCAGTTTGGTCAATGTAAAGAGGTGCTTTTTGTAGTTGATTCATGGCACGGATGATTTTGGAAAATTGCTCGTCTAAAATAGATCCACGTCGAATGTCAGAAGAGGAAACCTCTGTTTGTTCCGAAATAATACGGGTTGCAAGCTGTTCTGATGACATTTCAAGCGAGAAGAATCCAACAATACCTCCCTCATTTTCTTGTGTGTTGGCATCATGGTTGCAAGCATTAGCAATATTAAAGGCAATATTGGTAGCCAGTGATGTTTTACCCATACCAGGGCGACCAGCAAGGATAATGAGGTCAGAGGGTTGTAATCCTCCCATTTTTTCATCAAGTGTTTTAATATGGGTTGCTATCCCTGATAAGTGTGAAGAACGCTTTTTTGCAGCGGTTGCCATGTCAATAGCTTTTTTGATAGCCTCATTGAAATTTTCAAACCCACCGCCATATTTCCCCTTTTCTGCTAGTTCAAACAACTGATTTTCAACAGTTTCAATTTGTTGGGATGGCGTAAGCTCTAAAGGGGCATCAAAAGCTGTATTAACAACTTGGTTACCAATATTAATCAAGGATCGCCGGATAAAAAGATCATAGATGACTCGTCCATAATCCTCAGCATTAATGATTGTTACTGCTTCTTTAGCTAAACGAATAACATAATTAAATACAGTAATATCTCCAATTTTTTCTTCTGCTGGAATAAAGGGCTTGATAGTAACCGGATTTGCAAGTTTTCCATTTTTGATAAGATGAGACACAACGTCGTAGATTTTTTGATGCAATGGTTCAAAAAAATGTTCGGGTTTTAGAAAATCTGAAACGCGATCGAGCGCATCATTATTAATAAGAAGTGCTCCAAGCAATGCTTGCTCGGCTTCAATATTGTGTGGAAGTTCTCGAAAAGAAGCTTCTTCTTTTTGCGAAGAGCTGAAATTGACGACGCTTGTTTCTTCCATAACATTTTTTCCACTAAGATTGTGTTTAGCTATTTTAAGCAATAAATCGAGTAATGCATATATAAAAACAGGATTATAAATTTTCGTTAAGTTAAAATCACGTTTTCAATTTTTAAAGGTTTTGATCTCTAATTTCTTAATGACAATACATGCAAGGCTTAATATGTAACATATTCCTTTATATTTTACCTTTTAAATTAAAAATTTCAGGTAAGGGTATCAAGTAATTTTCAAAATTGGTTTTTCTGTTTTCTAAAAAAATATGCCACCGTGTTTTGAATATTAGGACATTACGTGGTTTAAAATATATACATTATATTGATTTATAAAGATAATTTACCGTTTTTAACTTGAATGAAAGCTCCGAGTATTGTAAAATTCTTTTATCTTAAATTCTCTTGTAGTGAATTAATCAAAGCATTCTCGTGTATGTCATAAGGGGGGGGAAGAACTACTTAAAGGAGTAAAAATGCTTCTTACGAATCTCTCAATACAAAAGGTATCGGGATATTTTGAGCTGGCAAAGAGAATAATGGTGCCGGTTTGCACCTCATAAACACAAAGGTAGTGGTGCACAATGGCTTTACCATTATACCTCTCACAGATGCAGCCGTTGAAGTATGCTTGGGAGCATTAAGAGATATCTCTTGAAAACAAGCGCGTGAATGTGCAACATAATGGCATTTCGTTTTGCGTGTGGGGCACGACTCCATTAAAGAACATCAGGAACAAAAACGTGAAGCAATGCGCAGTCTCCATTATTTCAAAGATATTAATTTAAATACTTTTGAAAACCGTAAAGCCGAATTAAAGGATAATGAATAAGGCTAGGAGCTGGTGCTTACCTTTACGGGCTTTTATTTTCCCCAAATTGGCTATCTTCTCGTTTCAGGGATAAACCAAACAAATATACGTACATATTCTTGCTCCAACTTAGCATGCGAAAGCTGATATAGCTCGTAAAGCACTGAACCATCCCTAATATTTGTCTCAAATATGCTGTTGCGCTAGGGTTGGATGTTGACTTTATAGGCAGAAGAAAAAGCAAAGGCTCTTTGGGGAAAAATGCCATAAAACGGAAGATATGCGGACTTATGGATTGGAAAGATACTCCGACTTTTTATCAGACACTTTGCAAAACAAAAACGATAATACGTCTAGTTTTGCGCTTGCTTATTCTTACAGGTGTTCATACAAATCCTTGGTGTAATATTCATAAAGATTAGATTGACGTTGATTTATAGAAAATTTCTGCTGAAAATATGGAAAGAAAGCGTGATATTACAACAGAATTTTGTGTGCCCTTATTATCAAAAGCACTGAAAATGATTGAAGAAGTTCTTTGTCTCTCCAAAAGTGATTTTATCTTTTTTTTCTGATTGTGGTCTTGTTAATGTAAATTGCTTGTCACAATATGTATAATGTTTATTCCTCGATGTTTTTACACAACACATCAAAGGTTGATTCTATAACAAAAACTTAGTTTTTAAGTTATTATGATAATAATAAAATACTCAGCTTTTAGTGCTGAGTATTTTATGAAATACCAATTTAAACGGCAGAAAAATAAAAAGATGCAAAACAGAGAAAAATGGCAATTAAGCCTCTTCATTGATGCTGTTTGCATCGTTGTCATTCATTTCTTTTGCTAACGCTTTTTGCTGATTTTCTGCGAACGTTTCTTCTTGATTTTCTGCTAATAGTTCTTTTCTAACATCGTAGATTGCTTCGGCAGAGGTAAGAGTTTCACCTTCTGCTTGGCGTTGTGCTTCACTGGCTGAACGCGCAACGTTAATGATCACAGAAATTTGAACTTCAGGATGTAGGCTAAGCATGATGGTATGGAGGCCAATCGTTTTTATTGGATGATTAAGTTCAACCTGATTGCGTCCTATAGAAAAGCCTTCACTTGTTATGATTTCAGAAATATCACGTGTTGATACAGATCCGTAAAGTTGTCCTGTTTCACCAGCTGAACGCACGACAATGAAAGATTTACCATCAAGTTTTTCAGCAATTTTCTCTGCTTCGCTTTTGCGTTCAAGATTACGAGCTTCAAGTTGCGCGCGCTGTATTTCAAAATGTTTTTTATTAGCTTCATTAGCACGTAAAGCTTTACCTTGAGGCAGGAGAAAGTTACGTGCATAACCATCTTTAACTGAGACAATATCACCCATCTGACCGAGACGAGGAATGCGCTCAAGCAGAATAATATCCATAGTTTTTCCTTTCGAACTAATAAATTAGTGAAGTTTGTTGCGTGACTGAAAGTTGTATTGAATAGCTGCCCAAATACCCATTAAAAGCATCATAAAAGAAATAGGTGGAGCAAAAACGACGGTTAAAATAGCAATATAAACAAGGGAGAGTATAATGATCCGACCATTTATTCCTTTTGTAATATTGTGGAGATACGCTAGTCCACTGATTGATATAACGACAGTATACGCAGTGCTAAAGACACGTGCGCTTAAATTAAGAGTGAGGCCTAATTCAATCATAGATGCTATACAAACACCAATGAAAATAACAAGTCCTGAGATTGGGAGTCGGAGAGTTTTGCTCCAATCATCACGGGGTCTTTTGAGCCACTTCATATGCTGTGCTGTTATCATTGAAAAATAAAGATTACCAATGAGAAAAATCAGACTATAAACAGTCAAAACAATAGCTGTTAAAGTTGCTGCATGCGTCATTAAAAGTTCTCTAAAGGCAATTATATCAGCTTCCTTTAATGACTGTGATTGTTGCATAGCTTGTGCTATGTTTGCAGTGATTTTCTTCGCAATAAGAGATGTTGATGGATGAGTTTCAACATAGAGTCCTATAAAGCTTGATATAAGAGCTATAAAGTTGGTTAAATGAAAGATAACCGATGATAATGGATACCATATCAACGAATTTTCCTTTTGCGCTGGTCGTGCAAGCCCAAGGAGCCAAGAAGCATAGACAGCAGGAAGAAAGAATAATAACATAAAGCCAAAAGCAATGTAAATATTTGTAACTATGATGAGAACAACAGTGGCGCTTATTAAGGCAACAAGGCTAGCTAATGTTCCCTGACCGAACGCAACAATAAAAATTGGCAGTGAAAGAAAACAACCAAGAAGAAAAGAAAAGTAGGGCGCGATATTTATAACACTGATGATTGCCATTCCTATAACAACAGCAAATAACCCAGCTAAAATACCAGTCATTATTTCATAAGTACGAAAATTTTTCATTTATTGCTGTCCTGCTTTCAGCAGTTAGGAGCATTGTCATACCCCAACTTTGATATTTTATATCTTCCTATAGTAAAATGAACTATTTCCAAATCATATAAGAAAAGCGGCTGAGGAGTTCCCCAGCTGCAGAGACGCATTTTTTATTTTATAACGTATGGAAGCAAGCCAAGAAAACGCGCGCGTTTGATGGCATTAGCTAATTCACGCTGTTTTTTCTGACTAATGGCTGTAATCCGTGAAGGAACAATTTTCCCACGTTCTGAAATATAACGCTGTAATAATTTGATATCTTTATAATCAATTTTTGGAGCATTAGTACCTGAAAACGGACATGTTTTACGACGGCGATGAAAAGGACGACGTATTGCAGTTTGATTCATCTCAGTCATTATTCTACTCCTTCAATAACATCTTCACGTTGACGACTTGGAGAACGAGGATGCTTTTCATCATGGCCAATGTGACCATTGCGATCAAGGCGCGAGAACATAGCAGACTTTTCTTTTTCGTGTTTTTCTACACGAATGGTCATATAACGCAAAATATCTTCATTGATTCGCATTTGACGTTCAACTTCAGCAATTGCTGTAGCTGGTGCATCAATATTGACCAGTACATAATAAGCTTTACGGTTTTTGCGAATACGATAAGCGAGGGGACGAAGACCCCAATTTTCTACACGCCCAACTTTTCCACCGTACGTTTCAATGACACCCTTGTAGATATTCAAAAGTTCATCAACTTGCTGCGGTGCAATATCTTGTCGGGCAAGGAACATATGTTCATAAAGAGCCATTGTTTTGCCTTTCTTCAATTAAACTTTACCGGTTTTAGCGCAAAGCCTCTGCGACTTGTCTTTTTTGGAAATCCAAAGAAGAAAGGACGCGTTTACAATTCGAGACATTCGAGAGCGAAGATACGGGAGGTCGGAAATATTGCATTTCCTACTGGTAATTTTCAGTCCTCCGTTCAATCTCCAGCCAAAATGCCGGTAACGAACGTTCGGTATTTACAGCTTATCTTTTAAAATAGCAAGTTTATGCTCATAAAAAATGTGATTTATTAAATCTTGATATATTTTTTATACAGTTTGCTCTTCTTATGAAAAGACAATGCTATAAAATTATAAGAAGGAAGGAGAAAAGAATGGATTTTTTAAACCAGATTGATGTTGCACTTTTTGAAATGTTTGCTAGTCATCATCAATCATGGTCTGTCTTAGTTTTGTTTAGTGTTTTTTGTGCAAAGTTTTTAATTTATATTATACCACTACATCTTTGTGCATTGTGGTTTTGCGGTGGGGATAGGGAACGACGCGTAGTGCTCAGCATTTGTGTGAGCATTTGTATGGCTCTTTTTATAGGTTATCTGATTTCCCTTGTTTATTTACGTCCACGCCCTTTTGTTGTGGGTTTGACAACGCCACTGATTAAGCATCGTGCAACAGCTTCTTTTCCTAGTAATCATGCCTTAACTATTTCTTCTTATATGGCGTGTTTCTATTTTTATAGATACAAAATTGCTTCTCGGTTTGCAGCGATATTTTTATGTTTGATTTGTTGGGGGCGTATCTTTGTTGGCGTACATTATCCCTTTGATATTTTGGCTGGTACAATTTTGGGAAGCCTTATAAGTTGGGGGGTCATTCAGTTTATGGTACCATACTTTCCTCAGTTTTTATATCAAATTCCGCCATTAAAATATAATTTTAAGAGGGATATTCGTTCCAAATAAAGTACTTTATCTTGATTTGTGCTCATAAATAAGTTCAAAAGAAAACAATTTCATTGAACAATTTAGGAGTCGATTGATGGGTGCAGCTTTTACTTTTCCAGGGCAGGGGAGTCAGCTTATTGGTATGGGAAAAGTTCTTACAGAGCAATTTGTTGCAGCGCGAATGGTTTTTGAGGAAGTGGATGATGCTTTAAGTGAAAAATTATCAGATATCATTTTTGAAGGGCCAGCAGATGTTTTAACGTTAACAGCAAATGCGCAACCAGCTTTAATGGCTGTATCCATGGCAGTTATTCGTGTGATGGAACAATTGGGGCTTAATGTAGAAAAAAAGGTAAAATTTGTTGCAGGCCATTCTTTAGGGGAATATTCGGCTCTTTGTGCTGCCGGTACATTTAGTCTTACTGATACGGCAAGGCTCTTGCGGATTCGTGGAAACGCTATGCAGGCTGCTGTTGCTGTTGGTGAAGGATCTATGGCAGCACTTATTGGTTTGGATGAAAAAGATGTGGAAGAAATTTGTGAAATTGTTGCTGAGGAAGGACTCTGCCAGATAGCCAATGATAATGGTGGTGGGCAAATTGTTATTTCAGGTGAAGCAAAAGCAGTTGAGACAGCGGTAGAGGTTGCATCACAAAAAGGTGCTAAACGTGCTGTTCTCCTTCCTGTTTCTGCACCTTTTCATTCGGCTTTAATGCAACCTGCTGCCAATGCTATGAAGAATGCACTTTTGACTGTTAACAAAACAGCTCCTATTGTTCCTCTCATTGCCAATGTATCTGTTATACCAGAAAGTGATCCAGAGCGTATTGTGTCGCTTCTTGTCCAACAAGTAACCGGGAGAGTGCGATGGCGTGAAACGATTGAGTGGATCAGTGCCAATGGAGTTAATACACTTTTTGAAATTGGTTCTGGGAAGGTATTAACAGGTTTAGCGCGTCGTATTAATAAGGATATAAAGGCATTGACAGTTGGGACAGCAGAGGAAATAGAAGCAGCACTACGGGTGCTTGGTGTTTAGTCTTTAAGGAGTCTGAAAAATGTTTAAATTAACAGGTCGTAAAGCTCTTGTGACGGGAGCAACGGGAGGAATTGGTGAGGCAATTGCGCGTTGTTTCCATGCACAAGGGGCAATTGTTGGGCTCCATGGAACACGTGAAGACAAGCTGAAAGAAATTGCTGCAGATTTAGGAAAAGATGTTTTTGTGTTCTCTGCCAATCTTTCTGACCGTAAATCCATTAAGCAACTGGCTGAAGTTGCGGAAAGAGAAATGGAGGGTATCGATATCTTGGTTAACAATGCTGGAATCACCCGAGATGGTCTTTTTGTTCGTATGCAGGATCAAGACTGGGATGATGTCTTAGCAGTCAATCTAACAGCTGCTTCTACTTTGACACGTGAATTGATACATTCGATGATGCGCCGTCGCTACGGACGGATTATTAACATAACATCTATTGTTGGTGTTGTCGGAAATCCTGGGCAAACGAATTATTGTGCTGCAAAAGCTGGTTTGATAGGTTTTTCTAAAGCATTGGCACAAGAAATTGCTTCACGAAATATCACTGTCAATTGTATTGCTCCAGGATTCATTAAATCTGCAATGACAGACAAACTGAATGAAAAGCAAAAAGAAGCTATTATGGCTATGATTCCAATGAAACGTATGGGAATAGGGGAAGAAATAGCTTTTGCTACTGTTTATTTAGCGAGTGATGAAGCGGCATATCTGACAGGTCAAACACTTCATATCAATGGTGGGATGGCAATGATCTGAGTATTTGCTTTATTCCACGTTGATTTATAAGTCGTATTATTTTAGATAGTGACGACTGAAATAGAAAAATCCATCTGTTTCTTTAAAAGGGTAGCTGATCAATTGATATCAGAATGTCAGATTGGTTTATTTTGTAGGGGATATCCACAGGATGTTTTAAATTGCTACTAAAATCTTTAGAATAAAGCATCTATTGCTTGATTAGATGATCTGATATAGCTAACCAAATTATAGGAAAATAATATAATCGAGGATTTCAACATGAGTGATACAGTAGAGCGCGTTAAGAAAATTATCGTAGAGCATCTTGGGGTTAATGCAGATAAGGTAGTAGAAGATGCGAGCTTTATCGATGATCTAGGAGCAGATAGCCTTGATACGGTCGAGCTCGTTATGGCTTTTGAAGAAGAATTTGGTGTAGAAATCCCAGATGAGGCTGCTGAAACGATTTTCACAGTGGGTGATGCAGTAAAGTTTATTGATAAAGCTTCTGCATAATTTCTAAAAGGCAAAGGTGTAAAGTTTAAGATGCTTTTGCCTATATTCTTTGGGGGCTATTTTGAGAAGAGAGCTTTGAAGAGTAAATCTCAATTCAGGGTTGCAAAGTCATGAGGCGTGTTGTTATTACTGGTTTAGGATTGGTATCTCCATTAGCTGGTGATGTCGAGTATAGTTGGAAACGACTTCTTGAAGGAAAAAGTGGTGTTCGACGCATTACTGAATTTGATGTATCCGACTTATCGTGCCAGATTGCTGCGCGTATCCCCGTAGGGGATGGTACAAATGGTACATATAATGCTGATTTGCATATGGAATCCAAGGAGCAGCGTAAGGTTGATGCATTTATTGTTTATGCAATTGCAGCCGCTGACCAAGCACTTGCAGATGCTGAGTGGTTTCCCAAGAGTGATGAAGACCAGATTTGCACAGGTGTGTTAATTGGTTCGGGTATTGGTGGCATTGAAGGGATTGTTGAGGCTGGTTATACGCTTCGTGATAAAGGTCCACGGCGTATTTCTCCTTTTTTTATTCCAGGACGTTTGATTAATCTTGCTTCTGGTTATGTATCTATTAAATATGGTTTGCGTGGTCCTAATCATTCGGTTGTAACGGCCTGTTCAACAGGTGCACATGCCATTGGTGATGCAGCACGTTTGATTGCGTTGGGTGATGCAGATGTGATGCTAGCAGGTGGCACTGAATCCCCGATAAATCGAATATCTCTTGCTGGTTTTTCTGCTTGTCGAGCTCTTTCTACTTGTCGTAATGATGATCCTGAACGGGCATCACGTCCTTATGATGTTGATCGTGATGGTTTTGTGATGGGGGAAGGAGCAGCGATTGTTGTTTTAGAAGAGCTTGAACATGCAAAAAAACGAGGTGCTCGTATTTATGCTGAGATTATTGGCTATGGTCTATCTGGTGACGCTTACCACATTACAGCACCTTCAGAGAGTGGTGAAGGTGCGCAGCGTAGTATGATGGCTGCTCTTAAGCGTGCACAAGTGAATGTAAGCGAACTTGATTACATTAATGCTCACGGTACATCGACGATGGCTGATGTTATAGAATTGGCTGCTGTTGAGCGTGTTTTGGGCTATTATGCACCACAAGTATCCATGTCATCAACAAAGTCATCTATAGGACATTTACTTGGTGCAGCTGGTGCAGCTGAGGCTATTTTTTGTGTTTTAGCTATACGAGATAATATAGCTCCAGCAACACTTAATCTTGAAAATCCATCAATTGAAACGAAAATTGACCTTGTTCCACATAAACCGCGCGAGCGAAAAATTGATACAGTTCTATCCAATTCTTTTGGATTTGGTGGAACAAATGCGTCTTTAGTGATGCGGCGTTTTTCGGAATAATAAATATTTTTTATTTGTTTCTATATTTTATACTTTATTATAAAATTATTAAAAATATTAAATGAGAGATTATATTTATAAGTACCTAAAAATTATTGAGGTTGATAGTTGTGTCCGATGTGAACAATCAAAGGCTCCTGAAGGACGTAGATGATTCCTCTTCGAATCATATAATAAATAATAAGTTTTTATTAGCAAAGAAACGAAAGAAGTCGTTTATTGTTCGTAATCCGTTAGTTATTCTCGGTCATTTTTTTCTGATGCTTATTGTGGTTTTTATTTTGGCCATAAGTATTCCTCTTTATATTGGAAAAAGTATTTTTGAAGGAAAAGGGATAACAGAGAAAGAACAAGTTGTCCTTATCTATCCTGGAACAGGAATTCGTGAAATTGCTTCACTTCTTGAAAAACGTGGTTTCATTCGATCATCTGATGTTTTTGTTTATGGGGTTGGTTACCATCAAAAAACAACAGATCTTAAGGCTGGTGAATATTTAATTCCAGCATATGCTTCGATGCGGGATATTATGGATATCCTAGTGAAAGGAAAATCTATTGAGTACACATTTACAGTACCAGAAGGTTTGACGGTTCAACAAGTTTTCGATCGATTAGCGGCTAATGAAATTTTAATTGGGGATCTTCCAAAAGTTTTGCCTCCAGAGGGTAGCTTGATGACGGATACTGTTCATTTCATTCGGGGAACAACGCGTAAAGAAATTATAAACAGGTTGCGCGAAGGACAGACAAAACTCATTCATGCTATATGGGCTACACGCTCACCTGATTTGCCAATCAAGTCCATTGACGAATTTGTTATATTGGCATCAATTGTTGAGAAAGAAACAGGAATTGCAGCAGAGCGACCGAAAGTTGCTGCGGTGTTTTATAACCGTCTTGCAAAACATATGCGTCTTCAATCTGATCCAACAGTAATTTATGGTCTCTTTGGTGGGAAAGGACTGCCATCCGGTCGTGCAATTTACCGTTCAGATCTTGAGAAGGAAACACCATATAATACGTATAAAATTAAGGGGTTGCCACCAACAGCTATTGCGAATCCAGGTAGAGATTCTTTGAAAGCGGTGGCGCATTCACCGAGCAGTGATGTGCTCTATTTTGTAGCTGATGGTTCTGGAGGGCATGTTTTTTCTAGAACTTTGGAGGAACATAATATAAATGTCCGCAAATGGCGTGCATTAAAAGCAACACATTAATTTTTTGGGAGACTTTAGAAAGCATGTTATTGAAGTTTGAAGAAAAGTTAAAAAAGTAGAACGATATGGTGACCTTCTTTGAAAATGAATTGAGTGCTAAAAAAAGAAATCAACGTCGCGGTTTTTTATTTATTCTCTCTTCACCTTCAGGAGCTGGTAAATCAACCCTTTCTCGGTTACTTTTGAAAGATGGAAAATTAGAACTTTCTATAAGTATGACAACACGGCAAAAACGTCCAAGTGAAGTGGATGGCCTTCATTATCATTTTATTTCAAAGAAAGAGTTTAAACGTAAGCGCGATGGTAATGAGTTTATTGAATGGGCAGAAGTTCATGGAAATTATTATGGCACTTTACGTGAGAGCGTTGAAAACGTGTTGAGTACTGGTAGAGATATGTTATTTGATATTGATTATCAAGGCACAAAACAGCTTCAAAAAAAGATGCCAGGAGATACTGTTTCTGTTTTTATTCTTCCACCGTCAATGAAAGAGCTTATTTCACGTTTATATCGTCGAGCAGAAGATAGCCAAGATATCATCAATTTACGCTTGAAAAATGCACGAACAGAAATGCAGCATTGGCGTTCTTATGATTATGTAATTATTAATGAAAATTTAAATCAATCCGTGTCACTTATTAAATCGATTTATTTAGCGGAAACAGTAAAACGCGAACGATGTTTCTTTCTTGAGCCTTTTATTAATGGGCTTATTGCTGAAAAGATTGATTAATCTCCTTATCGTTTTGAAAAAGAATAAAATTACGCTTTTTAGATCACCAAATTAGCTAAAGTCACAAATTCGGAAATTTCAAGCGTTTCCGCACGGCGTGTTTCATCGATTCCAGCTTTTTCTAAAAGTACTTCACCTCCAAGTGTTTTAAGATTTTGGCGAAGCATTTTTCGTCTTTGTCCAAAAGCAGTTTTTGTTACAAAGCTTAATTTTTGTGCGGAGCAGGTGAGAGGTTGTGTTCGCGGAATGATATGAACAACAGAAGAAGTTATTTTGGGTGCTGGTATGAAGGCCTGAGGAGGTACGTCAAAAGCAATTTTAGCAATGGTACGCCATCCGGTTAAGACACTCAAACGTCCATAATGGGCGGATTGAGGTTTTGCCGTAATACGTTGCGCAACTTCACGTTGAAACATCAATGTCATTGATTCATAAAAAGGAGGCCATGGTTCAGCCAACAGCCAATTTAACAAGAGTTGTGTTCCAATATTATAAGGAAGATTTGCAATAATACGTGGTTTTTCTGGAGATATTTCAAACAGTTTTGAAAAATCTTGTTTTAAAGCATCATTACAAATGATTTTTAGTTTTTGTGGATAATGTTTTTCTATCTCTAAGAGAGCTGGTATACAACGCTCATCACGCTCTATTGCTGTTACAATGGCACCTTTTGCAAGCAATGCGCGTGTCAGACCTCCAGGACCTGGGCCCACTTCAATAACGGGTTTTCCTTCTATATTTCCTGCTTGATGAGCAATTTTAGATGTTAAATTAAGATCAAAAAGAAAATTTTGGCCTAAGGATTTATGCGCTTGCAATCCATATGTATTAATGACCTCACGAAGAGGAGGGAGACTATCTATTGGCATGGTGTAAAACTATTTTCCGCCAGTTGATGTGCAAGTTTAAGAGCAGAAATAAAGCTTTCAGGAGAGGCAATCCCTTTAGCAGCAATATCAAAAGCAGTTCCATGATCTGGAGAAGTACGAATAAATGGGAGCCCTAAAGTGATATTGACAGTGGTATCAAAGTCCAATGTCTTAACAGGGATAAGGGCTTGATCATGATACATACAAAGGGCAACATCATATGCTTTTCGTGCGCACTCATGGAACATTGTATCGGCAGGCAAGGGACCTACAATATTAAGTCCTTTATTTTTAAGAGTTTCAATAGCAGGAATGATAATTTCAATATCTTCTTTTCCTATTGCTCCTTCTTCTCCAGCATGAGGATTAAGTCCAGCAACAGCTAGACGAGGTGAAATTATTTTAAATCGCGTTCTTAAGTCTTTTTCAGTAATGAGTGCTGTTTGGACGATTAAATGGTGGGTAAGATGTGAGGGAACTTTCTTGAATGGAATATGAACAGTAATAGGCACGGTCTTTAATCGAGGTCCAGATAACATCATAACTGGATGATAATATTTATCGGAAGCTTGATGGGCTAAATCGGCTAACAACTCTGTATGACCGGGAAATTCAAATCCAGCATCATAAAGGCTTTTTTTTGCAATAGGACAAGTGACGAGTGCACAAGCATGACCACTTTGAATCAACTGAACGCCGCGTTTGATCGCTTCAATTATTCCAGCAGCATTTTCATGTGAAGGTAATCCTAGTTGATCACTTTGCCGGTTTTTTAAAGGTATTACGGGAAGAGCTTCTTGGAAGTTTTTTACAGGATTATCTGTTAAAACAGCTTCTACTTTGACGTCAATCTGTAAGAAATGCGCACGTGCACGAATAACATCTGGGTCAGCGATAAGAACAAAAGGCGGAATTTGACGTGTGGCACGCAAATTCCACGCTTTTAGTGCTATTTCAGGACCAATTCCGGCAGGATCACCACCACTAACAACAAGTACATCCATTATGAACTTTTAATACGCGCCACCTGCCGCAATTCTTTTAAATATTTCTCACTTAAGATTTCAAGTTCTTGCGGGCTTTTTTGTTTATTATCTTGAAGGGAAAAAATGAGTCTAGCAACATAATCATCAGAAACTCTTTTTATTTTGCAGACAGCAATTGCTTCAATTCCATCAGCTGTTTCTTGCAATTGTGTCATTTTTCCAGCAGGTGTTATACGAATAGCCTGTTCCCACTCTCTGGGAAGCTGAGGTTCAAGAAATTTTCCTAAGTTTCGGACAGTAACATCTAAAATGCCCTTTGCTTGCTTTGAAGTGTTAGCACATCCTTGGAAATGTGCGCGGAAATTATTCGCTTCTCTTTGGCGTCTTTCAAAGATTTCTGAACGGCGATGCGCAGGAATGACAAAAATAATGCGCTGTAGTGTATACTCATTTGTTGAAGGTTTGACACCACCATTTTTTAATATTCTGCGTACAGCTTCTTGTTCGCTGATCATACCTGTTTCAGCTTGATAACGTGCATTAACAAGACGCCCCCATCCTAATTGTCCACGGATGTAATCCTTAAAGTGTTGTACGGTGATATCATTGTCTATTAGGATCTGGTTGAGTTGATCAACAGTCATATTATTTTGTGCTGCAAAGTTTTTAAAAGCACTCTCAACTTCATTATTGCTTACCTCAATATTACGGCGCTTTATTTCGATATTTTTGAGGACTTCATTGATAAGTTCATTTTTAGCTTGTTCAGAGAGATTTCCTTGCTTTTGTTGCAGTCTGAGAAAAGCTGCTCGTCTTTGAATATCGTAATTTGTTATAGGTTTGCCATTGACTGTAACAACAATGACAGTCTGCGCAAAGGTCGACGGAATTTCACTAACCAGCAGGTTGCTTATGCTCAAAGGTACGATACAAAATAAAGTAAGAATATGCTTTTTCAATTTGTTCATATAATTAGGCTTTCGCATTGTTTATCAATTCTCACCGATGACTTAAAATATACGTTTTTTTTTATAAAAACAATGGTAAGTTATATCACCTATAATTCTCCTTATAAATCTGATTTTGTTTTTTTTCCGATATCTGCAATTGTACGCAATGAAAGAGAGAAATTGAAGTTTTGCAAAGGTGTTTTTTTTCCTAGATTAATGACTTGCTGATAACCAAATGTTAGCCCGAAACATTCATCTGCATAACGTAAGCTGATTCCTCTCTTTACGAATGTATCGGATATTAAATCGTAACTGGCATTGCTGCTAATGGACCAAGAGTTAGTCAGTTTAATACCAGTTTGAAAAGAAATTTCTTGACGCTCTTGTGGATATTCATAGTCTGGCTGGCTTGCAATATAGGCATATTGTACAGCAGCCTCAAAATTTTGCCATTTCTGTGACGCTTCAATTTCACTACGGTGAATTTCTCCCGTTTTTTTATCAAAACGTCCGCGAGCTTCCAAGAAAAAACCACTCTTATGATTTGCACCAAACATTGCAACATAGTCTGACCGTGTTGCTTCAAGGCTAGAATGAATGCCTACATTAACAAAGTCCTTTTCTGCAAAAGAATTTTTTCCTGCAAGATGAAAAGATTGTCCAATAACACCATAAAGAGACCAATCATTGTTAAAGTTTCCAGAATACCTTAGTCCTATATTAGCTCTTGTTCCACCTTCTACGCGGTCATAACCAGAGAACTTATCACGTTGAAAGAGAGTGGTTGCGTCAAATACAAAGCTTTGCGCATCTTCATTGGGGATTTGTCCAATATATTGTTCATTATTGCGTATAAAAATTTGTGCAGTTGGTTCTATAATATGTGTAGAGCTATCAAATGTAATGAGGAATGGATAGCGTAATTCTAAACCAGCAGTTGCCATACCGCGCAGTGCTGAGCCACGGACTGTTGATAAGGGGTCATTTGTTATATGAGCATTCTTGTTGTCGTGCGTATTTGTTGTCATGATATCAGCACGTAAAGAGAGAAGAGGAGTTAATATGAGTCCACCGTGCATGGTAAAGCGCTTTTTCCACTCTAGCTCGTTTGTTAAACGAAAACTATTTCCTGCGATACCAGAAAGCCTCACAGTGTTAAGCGGATGTCCATTCCAGTTGCTAGAGCTAAAGTTAGTATGATGACGATAAACTGATTGCATATTACTGTGAAAAGTAAGCAATCCAATATAAATTGATTCATCTGGTGTGAAAGAATAATCGATTTGAGGGAGAACCCACGCTTGTCGAGAGTGGCGTTCATGACCAGGATCATTTAAGATCAAATCTTGAACCTTGAAATGGTAAAAACGCATGTCAAAGTGGTTTTTACCTGCAAGACCATTTAGATAAAGCTGAGAGAGCTGTGTAGGATCCCTATAATTTTCAAGTTTATAAGCACGACTAAAATGTCGATCAGATTGAGCGAGAATATCCCATCCATAAGTCCAGCGTGAATTAAGACGAAAATCACCCTTTGTTGCGAGCATATAACGGTTTTTATGCTGTGCATCAATCGTATCATTGTCAAAGTTTTGTGGTCTCAATTGGTATATATGAGCGAAGCGAATGTTGTAATTGCCCGTTTGAAAACGTTGACGCCATTCACCCTCGGTTAGAAGACCTTGTTGGCTATAGAGTGTAGAGGAAAGTGTTAAATCATAATGGGGAGCAAGATTCCAGAAATAAGAATTTTTTATGCCCATACCCAAATAATCGGCATAAAAAAAATGGGGCGCGAGAAAACCGCTAGCACGCCGTATTGTTGGGTCATAGAGCTCAAAAGTTGGAAGCTGTGCAATCGGTACACCAAAAACTTCAAAACGGCTATTTTCAAATTGAATTTTTTTGGTAACGCTATTCCATATGATCTTTCTTGCTTTAATTTTCCAAAGGACGTCTCTCTCTGGTTTATAAGAGCAAGGTTCACAGGCTGTATAGGTGGCATTATCAAAGATTGTTATCTGGTTATTACGGCGTGTAGCACTTGTTGCCGCAAAATGGATATTGGTGGCTGTGTCGATGCGTAAAGCATTTACGAAGCCTTCGCCAAAATCTTTGGTCATATCAATCTGATTTGAATAAATTTTATTACCGTCTTTTTGAACAATTTCAACATTTCCTTGTGCGATAATACGTCCTGTCTTTTGATTATAAGTGACTTTTTGGGCAACAACTTTATTGCCATTATATTCGATTTGCACATTGCCTTGTGCAGAAACAGTATTTTCATCACGATTGTAGATGAGTTCATCTGCAGAGAGCAAAAGAGGACTTACTGGTTTTGGGCTGTGATTTTGAACAAGAAAAGTAGGATTTTTGGCGCTTGTAGAACAGGATAAAAATATACCTAGGACACAACCTATAATACTTTTAAAGGCAAGTGTATGTAATTTTATCAAAATCACTCTCTTACTTATTAATGCTTTCACTTAGCCATCCTCTTTATGGAGTAAAAAAGAGATTCCTAAAAATAATGCAATAAAAACTGGTGTCCAAGCTGCAATAATTGGTGGAATATATCCGGCATTACCAAAAGCTTGAACCAGTATGGAAATGACATAAAGTGAGAACCCGGCGATTACGCCACCAAGAATCAATATTTTAGATTGTCCAAAGCGCGTAAAGTTTAAAGATACAACTGCTGCAATCAGAGTCATTGCTATAAGCAATGCTGGTAATGCAATCAAAGATTGTAAATACATATCGAAATTATTGGCAGAATAACCAAATGAGCGTGCAATCATAATTTTTGTTGGTAATTGGTAAAATGGGATAGTCGCGGGATTCACTAAACGTTCAGTTAAAAATTCAGGCTTTAAGGTGGTTTGTATCTGAAGTTCAGAAAACTTTTCAGGAGGATGCCCTATTTTATAAATTGTTCCATCTGTTAACAGCCAAGCCCCATTTATCAATGTTGCTTTTCTGCTGTTAATCCAATTTTTGATTGTTGCATTATCGTTGTACTGTACAAAGGTTGCATCTATAAGAGAAAGTCCTTGATCGGTGATAGATTTAGCACCAATGGTTGTTCTGCCTGAATGTGTACGTTGTGTTAACCATAAGATGCGTGTGTTATGAAGAGATGTAAGCACATTATTATTCTTACTGCGCCATTCTGTCATCATTCTTTCTGCTTGAGAAAATCCCCATGCGGCAAGAGGGTTAACGAGAAGAATTGAAAATAATCCAAAAAGAAAAGCTCCAAAACAAGCAGGCATGAGAAACTGCCACGCAGAAATACCGATTGAACGAGTCACAACAAGCTCAGATTTTCGATTAAGTGAGATCAACATTGCCATTGCAGAAAAGAGTGCAATAAAGGGGATGAGCTGTTGCATGATAAAAGGGATGCGTAAAACAGAGATAAGAAATGCATCTTTTGCCGTATAACGGGGCAGAGAAGATAATCGACCAGAATTTTCTGTAAAATCAATTAAAAGAGCAAGAACAAAAATCCCTCCCAAAAAATAACAGGTCATTTTGAGATAACGTATAAAGAAATATTGCCCAAGCGTCCATCCAATCATGATACCTCATCCGGGGGAGATTGAGATTTTCGATATTCAAATTTGCTGATTACTTTTTGAAAAACAATTTGAATAACCTCGTTAAGTTTTATAGGAGTACCAATTGTACGATTTGTTAAGAGCATGAAAAAAACGAGTATACTTACTCCTATTGGTATAATATAAAGGAGAGGAACGTATGCAAGATCACTCTTTGCTTTTTCGGCAGCAAAATATCCTATCCAGTAAACCAGAAAAGAAAAGGCAATTGCAGAGAAATTTGCAGAATTACCTACTTGCCGATATGAGCGTGTATCTCCTGCTGCTGCTAATGCAATGAGTGAAAAAACGATAGGATAGAGCCATTCTGTAAGTCTGCGGTGAAATTCAGCTCTGTATTGGAGTGGTTTGCGCTGATAGTATAGATCTTTTGGGTTAGGATTTCGCAAATAAGAAAGAGGTCTATCTTTTGGATAGAGAGTGGGCGTTTTATCGTTGGGGATGAATTCACCCAGGCTAAAAGTATACGAGCTGAATTGAACGATTGAAACACTGTCATTTTGATGATTGATCCTTTCTATTTCACCGTTATTGAGGACTAGAAAATGGCCGTTTTTATTACTAACAACTGATGCTTTTGTTGCATAATAAAAAAGATCAATCTTAGGATCACGCTGGTCAGCAATGAAAAGGTGTGCAAGGGTTCCATCGGGATTGCGTTGGCCAATTTCTATGTAAAGGTTATTAGCGAGTTTTTGGAAACTGCCTTCACTAATGAAAAGATTAATAAGATCATAATGAGTAGTTGCTAGCATTTGTCGCATATTAAGACGTGCTTGAGGAATGACAAAATTGGCTATAAAAAAGGATGCACACGATGCAACAAAAGCGATAAGAAGAATTGGTCTCCAAACAGTGCTTTTGGGAAAACCAGAAGCACTGATAATAGCGAGTTCTGAGTCTTGATTCATTGCTGAGAGAGTGCTTGTAATTGCAATCAATAATGCAAATGGGATAACAAGAAAAATAACAGAAGGAACCAATGAGATTGAAAATTGCAAGATTGTTAGAAGCGTTTGTTTACTTGTTGTAAGAAAGTTTATTCGTGCAAGAATTTGCACTGTCCAACTGATACCAATTGCTGCAATCATGACAGCACTGAACAGAATAAGAATGCGTTTCAGGATGTATAACTCAATAATACGCATAGATTGGATAACATCCTTAAAATTTAATTAGAAAGTAGATACTCTATACGAACTAGGTTAAAAAAGATAACCAAAATTTGAAAACCGCCTCTTTACCTTGCGCATTTTCACCAATAAAAAGTATAAAGTAGCTAGTTAATTTCAACATATTTTGCCATACATTATATTCTATTTTCAATTGTATTCTATAGAGAAACTAAAAAACGGACTAAAGAACTTTTATTAACTTAAGAGATGACGATTTGTTTTTTTCTTTTTCTATCTTTAATACACATCAGAAAAAAGCATTTATACACAAATGCGAAAAAAGAATCATTTTATCTCAAAACATTTTCTTTTGTATGAGGGATAGAGAAGTTTCTTCAAAAAGATATTGTTTTTTTTATAAAGAATGATAAGGGCGAAGAGGGTGGATATTCTTTTCTATCATTTGACGCAGTCAACGTTGGAAGATATTTTGCCAACACTTGTAGAACGTGCACTAGGACGTTTTAGTAGGGTAACAATACAATGTGTGAGTAAAGAACGACGTGATGCTATAGATACACGTTTATGGGTTTATGCTGATGAAGCATTTATTGGACACGGAACTGAGTGTGATCAATATCCAAATTTTCAGCCTGTATTTCTTACTACAGGGCAGGAGAATCCGAATGATTCAAAGATACGTTTTCTCATAGAGGGAGCGATTTGTTCGGATATAAATGCTTATCAACGACTTGTAGTGCTCTTTGATGGTCAAAGTGATGAACAGTTGCACATTGTTCGCGCACAGTGGAAAAAATATAAAATGGAAAATCATAATTTGACTTATTGGCAGCAGACTGAAGATCGCTCTTGGAAAAAACAAGTTTGATGCATGTAACATCTATTATTTTGACTTTTATAGGACTGGTAGGAATAATCAATCAGGCAATTTTATTGCAGAAGGATCAGAAGGAGGATATTGGGTTTTTATTGTGATGTTTCTTCTGGGAGTAATAAAGATGTGTTCTACAATTGTTCATAATTATCTTTCTGACAAAATATTCAAACGGAGTGATAATGATCATTGATCGAATTTTGCTTATTTTATGGGCTGTAATGTTAGCTTTTTTTTGCGTTTCATGGTTGGGGACAACACATATCTTATCACAAATAGTTTCTATTGCTTATATTAATAATATAGCGGATATTTTGTTCTTTTTTTTGAGTGCACTGTTTGCTGGAATACTGTGGTGGAATGTTCCTCACCCAATGCCTTTGAAAATGAAATTGGCAGCATTTCTGCCGCCAGCATTCATTTTATTTTTCTTCTTTATTGTGTTCTAGTTTGATATTTCCTCATCCGTAAATCCAACAAAGCAAAGTAGTGAAATAAAAGAGGCAAGAAGTAAATAATAGCCGATATAAGAAGTATCAAAATGCTGTACCAGATATTCCGCAATATAAGGTGCAAGAGATGCACCTACGATACCGGCTAAGTTGAAGGTTATAGAAGAACCAGTGTATCGAATTGCTGTTGGGTATGGTGAAGCTAAAACAGCACCAAGAGGACTATACACCATTCCCATGATCGACAAACCAATGGTAGACATTGCAAGCACTCCTATGACTCCAGAGCTTAAGAAATAAGGAATTGCGAAAGAATAGATACCAGTAATTATTGTGATGCAAATCATCAAAGTTCTGCGTTTAATACGATCAGCGAGTTTTCCAGTTAGGACAGTGAAAATTCCGCAAAAGATAGCACCAATGACTTCTACTTGGAGAGCCTGATAAAATGACAATTGCAAATGGTTTGTTGAATAACTTAACAAATATGCGGTGACCAAATAAAATAAAACAAATGTTGCCATACCAGCAAATGTCCCAAGAAATAAGATTCGTGGGCATTTTAAAAAGACATCTATTATAGGGACTTGAACACGCTCTTTGCGTTCAAGAGTTTTTTTGAATTCAACTGTTTCGTTGATTGAGAGACGAACCCATAATCCCACAAGCATTAGAAAAACTGAAGCAATAAAAGGAATGCGCCATCCCCATGCTAAAAGTTCGTCATGATCAAGGAAATGCAATAGACCTAAATAAACGACAATAGATAAGAACAAACCAATTGGAACGCCTAATTGAGGAAACATTGCATACCATCCACGCTTTTGGGGAGGAGCATTTTCTGTTGCAAGCAGAACGGCTCCACCCCATTCGCCTCCCAACCCCATTCCTTGTCCAATACGGCATAGGGTTAAGAAAAAGGGAGCAAACCATCCAGCTGTTTCATAAGTAGGAAGAAAACCAATAATGACTGTTGATAGTCCCATCGTTAGAAGAGCGGCGATAAGGGTTGCTTTTCGTCCAATTTTATCTCCAAAATGTCCAAAGATAATTGATCCAAGGGGGCGTGCAAAAAAGGCTGCTCCAAAGATCAGAAAAGATTGCAAAATGGCAATTTGATCATTTTGCGTTGGAAAAAACACATGAGGAAATATGAGAGCTGCGGCAGTTGCAAAGACATAAAAATCAAAGAATTCAATTGTTGGACCAATAAGGCTTGCAAACAAAATGCGACGAGGAGAGTTTTGTTTGCTTATACCTTGTGTTTCTGAGTTTATAGACATGAACAGAATGTCCCTTTCAGTATATGACAAATCAAATTATGAAACTAAAAGCTTATAATTATAAAAATTTAGAACCAGTGTCGAGTCGGTATTATTATGATTCCAGTTTATGAGAACAATGCAATAAGCATAGATGACTTACTGTATATGCGTCTGAATTGAAGATAATAAAAATACTGTTTAAAAGAGAGAAATATCTTATTATAGACGATGCAATCTCTTTAACTTCCCATTACTGTTTTTTTATGCACTCTTACTTTTATCTCTTTAGGGATCAATCTTATTTGGTAAGCTAGTTTCTAGTATCTCAAGAGCATTTAAAAAGCTTGTATCGCTGCAATTTAGACACTTTTTGAGTGTATAAAGGTAATACAATCTTTGGTTTTTCATGAGTTTAATAACACACATTTGTTTTGGGGATACAGAACTTATTACAGTGAATGATGTGTGTAAGATGTTTTACCATCTTTAAAAACAGGGACATGAGCAATAGCATCGAGATGTTTTCCTCTATGCACTTTTTCTCAATATGCGGAATTTATTTAAAATCATAGAGTTTGAAGAATGCAACGCAAATTGAACGTGAGTTTTTGGACATTGTTGATGACCAGTAGTTTTCTTATCAAGACTGCAAATGCAGAAACAGTAGCTGAGTCAGGAGACAAATCACACAGAGCAGTAGGTCTAAGTGAACAGCCAAGAGAAATGGATAAGAATATCATCAATGGGAGCTTTATAATTAAGGAGGGTGAAGTTGAGAGTGTCGGAAATGGAGAAACTTCAAAGGGTACTCTTATTGATGAATATGGATTACAGAGTATCGAGTATGGAGGACAAACGGAGGAGGTTAAAGTTTATGGTGGCGAACAAATCATTTTAGGAGAGGGGAGTTATGCTTATAGCTCTAAAATTCAAGGTAAAGGTGAGACATTAGGACAACAGAATGTGTATGATGATGGAGTGGCTCTTTTCACAGATGTTATGAGCGGAGGAGAACAAAATCTTAGTACATGGCTTGGAGATATTGGTGGATTGGCAGTGGATACTAGGGTGTTTGCGGCAGGGGTACAGAATGTTTTTGCTGGTGGGAGAGCGAATACCGTTACTTTGGAAGAAGGAGCCCTTCAAAGAGTCTATGCTGGTGGATATGTAGAAACTCTGATGATTAATAGCGGAGCCAATTCGTTGGTTTATTCTGGTGCAATATTGGAAGGGGCAGTAAAGATTAATGGCTCTGGAAAACTCCATCTTTACGCTGGAGATGGAGGACATCAAACTACAGCAGAAGAGATTCTTTTAAATGGAAAGGAGGCGCAATTATACTCTATTGCTACTGAAGTTAATGGCTCAAGCTCTCTGATTGGGAAATTAAGTGGTAACGGGAGTGTTATTTTCACTTCTACTGCTACCTCTCCTGATTCTACAAAGCTTAATTCTTATTATTCTCTGCTTTATGTTGGTGATCTTTCAGGAAGTCTACATTTCAATTTGAGGGTTAATGTTAAAGAACGCTACGGCGACTACCTTATTATTGAGGAAGGAGCAGGTGATCATACAGTAAGCGTTTTAGATTCTGGTGCTGAAATTGCAAACAACTCCTTCCAATCAGTTAATTTAATTACTGATAAAAGTGGAAACGCTCATTTTTCTTTAAAGAATCGTTCTGGTGAAAAAGCGGCTACTATTGATGGTGGAGCCTATATGTATAGTTTGCAACAGAAAAAGGGTAATGATGGAGAAAAAAAGATTTGGTATTTAGCTTCTGCAGAAAAGGTTTCTACTTCTTTAACCACTTCATCTAATATGGGGTTGCCTATAAATGGATCTCTTGGAAAAGAAGAGGATGTGACAGTTTCACAAGATCCTATAGTCAGTTCTTATGCAAGTGATTTCAGTTTTTATCCAGATGATTTCATTATGGAAAAGGAAGAAGAAAGTTTGCAAAGCTCTATAATCAGTGAGGATAGCGTTCATATTTCTGATGATGGAGAATCAGATGATCCTAAATGGTCCATTAACACTATGGTTGAGGGGGCTGGAACACTCTATGTTGAGGCAGGTGGTTTCAGTAAAAATACGACAATTGAACATGGTGGTTCTGAGATTGTGGCAGAACAAGGTATTTCAGAATCTACTATTGTTTATGAAGGTGGAAAACAAAATGTCGAGGGTGGAGGGGTTACATTGAAAGCTCAAATCTATGGCGGTGAGCAGCTTATTTTTGGAGATGGTTATGTAAATGGGAGTATTGCAGGAAGCAGCGCCTATAACACAACCATTTACGGACAAGGTGAAATACCAGGATATCAGAGTGTATATGATGATGGAATGGCTGTAGGAACAAAAATTATGGAAGGAGGAATACAAACTCTTGCTAAATGGTTCTCAGAGGATGATACTTTTGCACAAAAGAGCGGTGGTTTAGCGATCAATACTGAAGTTTTCGCGGGTGGGATGCAGCGTATTTTAGCAGGAGGTGAAGCGGACACTGTTACTTTATACACTGGTGCTGTTCAAGTAGTTCATGCTGGTGGATACGTGAAAAATCTAACGATTGAAAATAGAGCGAATTCGTGGGTTTCTGCTGGTGCGATGTTAGAAGGGAAAATAACGGTTAAAGATTCTGGACAACTCCATCTTGATGCTGGAGATAATGATCATCAGACTACGGTAGAAGATATTGATTTAAGTGGAGAAAATGCCCGTTTATACTCTATTTCTGATGAATTTGATGACAAAAGTTCTTACATTCAAAAGTTAAGCGGTGTAGGAGAAATTGTTTTTACTTCTGCTGGAAATGATTTGTATTACTCTCGGCTGTATATTGATAATCTTTCGGGTAGTATGCATTTCAATTTTAATGTCAGCCTTGCAGAAGAAAAAGGTGATTATCTCTCTATCAAGAATGGTTCAGGATATCACACAATAAGCATTATAGATTCTGGAATTGAAATTGCCAATCCTTCTTCAACAGAACTTGATTTAATTGTTGATCAAAGTGGAGGGGCGCATTTTACTTTGCAAAATTTATCTGGTGCAAAAGTAAAACCTGTTGATGCTGGAACTTATCTGTATGGTTTAAAACAGAAAAATGGTGATGATGGAAATAAAAAAATTTGGTATTTGTCTGCAGTATACATTGATAGTGTCCAGCGTAGAGGCAGATTTTTCCGACATTTAAATCAAAATCAACCGATTTCTGTTCTTTCAACAAGTCTAGCTTCGGAAGAACAGGCAGCTGAAATTCTGTGTCAAAGAGGGAGGTGCCGAAGTTTACGTCAAAAGCCTCTCTCTTCTGTTCATCCTTTTAATGCTGTTGTAGGGTTACGTAAAAATAATATTCACCAAAATTTAGATCAGAAGCCATCGGGTTTTGATTCTTCAACCGTTTCAATTTCTAAAAATCAGTTTTTTGAGGTTTCATATCGGAATCATATTCACCAGAATATAACTAAAGATCCGCAGTTTTCCTCCTCTACCTCGTCTTTAGAAAAACCAGCGTCTGATACATCGAGTCCAACAGGTCATTATCATTCTTCTGATGAACAACAGCAGTCAGTAGTTTCTACGGATGGCCAATCTTTAGCCGATCAAATGATTTTACGTCCAGGTCAGCAAGGTAGCTCTTCTCCACAATCAAGCCAGAAGCTGTCAGTTTCTCACTTTTTAACCACTCCCTCTACAGATGCAGTATTGTCCATGTCTGTGACTCCAGCACTGGTTTTTCACAATGAGCTGCAAGCTGTACGTGCGGGAAGAGGAATTCTAGACAGAGGTAAGAAAAATACGGCTTTCTGGGCGCACGCAATTAAGAGCAAAGAACACATCGTTGCAGATCATAAAGACTTTAAGCTTGATCAGACAGGTATAGTTTTAGGTGTCAGTGGTGTAAGTGAGTTAATGGGTGGAGAGTTTTATATCGGTGGTTTTGGTAGTTATGATCAAGCACGTGTTGCACATGCACGAGGTGGTGTGAGCGGCATAAACACTTATAGCATTGGAGCGTATGCAACTTATTTTGATAAGAGTGGATGGTATTTAGATAGTATTTTAAAATACAATCAGTATCAGAATAACCTAAAGGCTGTTTCAACGAATGGTATAGCGATTGAAGGAAATTATAATCAATGGGGGTTGGGTACATCATTTGAAGCGGGTTATCGTTTTGAGACAACGAAGAGTAGTTGGATGCAACCTTATGCACAATTGAGCTGGTTGCAGGTAGAGGGTAAAGAGATCAAGCTTTCGAATGAGATGACGGGTGATATAAATGCCTTTACATCCTTACGCAGTGAGGTTGGTTTATCTGCGGGATATGAATTCTGTTTAGGAGGAGATGTTACTTCTATGGCTTACATTACGGCAGCGTGGTTGCGTGAGAATAGAGATAGCAATCGTACGACGATTAATAAGCTGCATCAATTTGTCACGGACTTGTCGGGGAATTTTGGTAAATTGGGGATTGGTTTGAGTAGTTTAGTGAGTAAGAAGTTCAAGCTTTATGCGGAAGCACAGTATGTTAAAGGGGACAAGGTGAAGCAGTCATTCCAAGGTATTTTAGGGGTACGCTATAGTTTTTAAGGATACAATCTGGTTGTATTTTCTGAGCTGTTTTGAAAGTGTCGTTTTTTAAAGCGAAATATTCCATGTATGGTTAAAGAATAGTTTTTGAGCGAATGCTGATATGATTTTCATAACAAGATGTGTGCTTCAAAGTGTGTTGTTTTTTCTATTTTATTCTTTCTCTTTGATGAAAAACCTTGGGGAAAAATACGAAAAGAACAATGAAAGAACTCTCTTATACTTTCAGTCAAAAAAATATTCGAAAGGATTCTAAGGGTATTTTTTAGCGAAATAAAGAGGACGTTAAAGAGAATTATTACAATGTTAGGTTGAAAATAGGTTTTGCAGAGCTAATTACGCTTTGTATCTATCCAGATATAAAGGGGGAGGATGTAGTTATGCGATATAAGTGGAAACGGAGTTATTGGGTGCTTATAGTCAGTAGCTGTTTTGTACAAGTAGCTGTTGCGGGTGAGGAGGGGAGGTCATGGCTTTTGTGTCAACCTTCAAGCTATAATGAAAATGAAAAAACATTGCATACTCAATATAATGAGGATGTAAGAACAGGAAATTGTATACTTGGAACACCTGACAAGAATATCCTTTTTGGGATGAACAAGGGGGTAGACGCTTTGGAAATGCTTAGTGGTCTTACCATGAAGAACAGCTCTGGAACATTGGTCAGAAAAATACAAGGACTTGAGAGCAAGAGTGGTGGCAATGCTGTGCAGAATGCGCAAAGAAGAAGTATTCCTGTACTTAAAAGTCCTGAACTCATCTTTGTTAAAAATGGGGCGCGTCTGGAAAATTTTGTACTCGATCATAATGGAAAAGCTTACATTTCAAATGATGGTGAAATAGATAGTCCGGGGCAGTCCATCAATAACACTGTGAGGAATGGCGCAGAGATTTATGTTTATGCGGGAGGTCTCAGTGAGAATAGCAAAATTGAACAGGGTGGGACTGAAAATGTTCAGGCTTTAAAAGGAAAACAAGGCTTTTCAAAAAATGCTGTCGTTAAAGAAGGGGGGCAGCAAAGTGTTGGGAATGGAGGAAAAGTAGAAGGAACCAAAATTTATGGTGGAGAACAGCTTGTTTTCGGGGAAGGGGATGTTGGAGGACAGATTAAAGGGAGTAGTGCTTCTAATACTGTTATTTATGGTCAAGGGGAAACACTAGGACAACAAAAGATATACGATGGAGGGATAACTTGGAATACAAAAGTTATGCGAGGAGGTGTGCAAGAGATTGCAAAAAAGACTCAAAGCGCAAAAAATGGTGGTTCTGCTTTTGATACACAAGTCTTTGGTGGTGGTAAACAGCGTATTTTAAAAGAGGGTAAAGCTATTGGAGTTACTTTAAATGAGACCGCTCTTCAGGAAATATATGCTGATGGATCTGTAAAAAATTTAACAATTAATGATGAAGCAAAATCATTGGTGTATGCTGGTGGTACGTTAGAAGGAAAAACACTGGTAAGTCATTCTGGACAACTTCATCTTTATGCTGGAAAAGAGCAACATCGTACTACAGTAGAAGAGGTTATTTTAAATGGAAAAGAGACAAAATTGTACTCTATCACTGATGAGTTTGATGGCAAAAGCTCTCTCATTCAGAAATTAAGTGGTGAGGGGAGTGTTCTTTTTGCATTTACCGGCTCGGATCCGTATTACTCTCAGCTTCATGTTAATAATCTTTCAGGAAGTTTACATTTCGAGTTTAATACCACTCTTGCACAAAATCGTGGTGATTATCTTTTCATTGAGAATGGCAAAGGTAACCACACACTAAGTGTTGCTGATTCTGGTGTTGAAATTACTGATCCTTTTTCAAATAAGCGTGATTTAATTACGGATCGCAGTGGTGAAGCTTATTTTACTTTGACAGATCTCTCTGGTGAAAAAATTCATGCTATCGATGGTGGGACCTATATGTATGATTTGAAACAGAGAAAGGGTGAAAATGGAAAAATTTGGTTTTTATCTGCGGATCGTATCAGTGGACCAGAATCTTCACTTCCTGATCCGAAAGATCCGTTAGTTTCTGGTGGTCTGTCGACGACTCCTTCAGTTGATGCTGTACTCTCTACAGGGGTAGCTCCTGGACTTATTTTTAATAATGAGTTGGAAATTGTGCGTACTGGCAGAGGGGTTCTGGACAAAAACAAGAAAGACATAGGCTTATGGACTTATGCGATTAAGAGCAGAGACCGCATTGCTACAGGTCATATGCATTTTAAGCTTGAGCAGACAGGTATAGTGGTTGGCGCTGATCAGTTGAACGAATTAATGCATGGAAAGTTGTATGTTGGTGGTTTTGGCAGTTATGATCAAGGACGCGTTGCACATGCGCGAGGTGGTGACAGTGATCTCAACACTTATAGCGTTGGAGCTTACGCAACGTATTTTGATCGTCGCGGATGGTATCTAGATGGTGTTTTGAAATATAATTATTATCGTGATAATTTAAAAGCTCTTTCAACGAATGGTTTAGTCGTTCAAAGTAATTATAATCAGTGGGCAATAGGTGGGTCATTTGAAATGGGCTGTCGTTTTGAACCAGCGCAGAGCACTTGGATGCAACCTTATGTCAAATTAACAGGTTTGCAAGTTGCAGGTAAAAAAATCATACTTTCCAATGGAATGACAGCTGATATAAGTTCATTGACTTCATTACGTAGCGAAGTTGGATTAACTGCAGGGCATGAATTTATTATGAATGCAGAAACTTTATTAACAGCTTATATTACGGCAGCTTGGTTGCGTGAGAATATAAATAATAATCATACGACAATTAATAACCGGCATAAATTTATTACCGATTTGTCAGGAAATGCCGGTAAATTGGGAATAGGTTTAAACAGTTTTGTTAATGATAACTTAACGCTTTATGCAGAAGCGCATTATCTTAAAGGACATAAGATTAAGCAAGCACTTCAAGGCATTTTGGGGTTACGTTATATTTTTTAAGTTTATACGTTTATTTTCTGGTCAATTTTAATTTAAAAATTTGATTGTTTTTTATGAGCTAAATATGCACTATTTCTACATTCTTCTGATGTAGAGATAGTGCTAATGCACTTATGTTCTATTTAAGAGCAATTTCGTTTTTTCATTTACTATTGCAAGCATTACAAATTGTGTCTTGAATATAAGAGACAATTTTAATTTTAGTATAATTCTTCTTTATTAGATGATAATAGATTTTTAATTTATGTAATGACTGTTAATATTTAAAGTTTATGATGCCGCATTACAAAGTAATTGCAACATAAATAAAACACATTATGGTTTAATCTAAAGTAAACTACCTTTGTAGTCGCGGGATATTTTTTTCATTATTGATAGTGGAGTGTGAATCATGCGGCATAAATACAAATTAAGTTTTTCAATATTTATAATCAGCAGTTGTTTTGTGCAAGTTGCAAGCGCGAGTGAGAATAAGAATAGGGCGCTAAAAAAGATAACAAGTGTGACAAGTGGGGGAAAGATAGCAAAAAGCTCAGCGCTGGTTACTCAGTCACTTATTCCGAGTAGTAATATTATGATCCAGGATGGTGGTGTAGAAATTGTTGAGAATGGAAAAACTTCCATAGGTGCTACTGTTGAAGAGGGTGGAAAACAGATAGTTACACGTGGAGGAAAAGCAATAGATACTAAAATCAGCGGTGGTAAGCAATTTGTTTTTGAAGAGAGTCCTGCAAATTTTGACGATTTACAAAGGCAGAGCAGTGCATATGATGCTATAGTTTCTGGTGGAAATGGAGTAGTGGGGCAGCAGAATGTATATGATGACGCGAAAGCTTGGAATACGAAAGTTACGCAAGGAGGGGAACAGAATCTGTATATGGGGAATAAAAAAATCGGTGGTGGTTTTGCAGAAAACACTGTGGTTTCAGGGAATGGTAGGCAGCACATTTTAGCAGAAGGAATGGCTACTAATACTATCTTGAAGGATAAAGCTGTTCAAGTTGTATATCCTGGTGGAATTATAGATAGACTAACGGTTAATGGTTCTGCCAGTTCGTGGTTATATGTTGGTGCAGATTTACAAGGGGAAATAAAGGTCAATGATAAAGGACATCTTTATTTATTTGCAGGTGATAGAACAGATCATATCATAAGAGAAAAACTTTTTGTGGAAGGAAGGGTTGCTGAATGGCTATTCGGAGTTGGTGAGCGAAACAACAATGAAACACCTCAGATTGAAATTGACAGTTTAAGTGGTGATGGAGGAACTATTATTTTTTCTTCTGTTCCCTATGATCGACGTCATATTTCACTTCATGTTGAATTTCTTTCGGGTACATTACATTTCAATTTGAATATAAGTACTAAAGACGAAAATAGAGATTACTTATCGATTGGTAGTAATAGTGCGGGTAATCATACCATAAGCATTACCGATTCTGGAGCTGAGATCACAAGTTCTTTTTCACGAAACAGTAGCATTATTGCTGAACTTAATTTAATTACCGATAGAAGCCAAGGTGAAGGAGCTAATTTTGCTCTAGCAAATTACTTTGGTAAGAAAATTACAGCTGTGGATGGAGGAGCATATATGTACACTTTGCAAAAGAGAAACAGATGTGCTGATTCTAGTGGTGATTACACAGTTTGGTATTTAGGTGTAGGCACTGAAAGGGCAGATCGTTCGAATAATTACAGTCAGTGTGTAAAAAATAAATCGAAAACTCGTGTTCCTTTAGTTGCTTCATCTAGTGATGTGGGTGTGGATGCGCAATCTCATCAGAATTTCTCTTCTTCTCAGAGGCAAGATTCCAATTCTCAGACTACTCGTAGAAAAAATAATGAACAGACATCCAAGCCAAGACCTCCGCGGCATTTGAGAGATGCACAGCATCCTCCTATTCCTCCGACGATTCCATTTTTAGAAAAACCAGCGTCTGATACATCGAGTCCAACAGGTCATTATCATTTTTCTGATGAACAACAGCAGTCAGTAGTTTCTACGGATGGCCAATCTTTAGCCGATCAAATGATTTTACGTCCAGGTCAGCAAGGTAGCTCTTCTCCACAATCAAGCCAGAAGCTGTCAGTTTCTCACTTTTTAACCACTCCCTCTACAGATGCAGTATTGTCCATGTCTGTGATTCCAGCACTGGTTTTTCACAATGAGCTGCAAGCTGTACGTGCGGGAAGAGGAATTCTAGACAGAGGTAAGAAAAATACGGCTTTCTGGGCGCACGCAATTAAGAGCAAAGAACACATCGTTGCAGATCATAAAGACTTTAAGCTTGATCAGACAGGTATAGTTTTAGGTGTCAGTGGTGTAAGTGAGTTAATGGGTGGAGAGTTTTATATCGGTGGTTTTGGCAGTTATGATCAAGCACGTGTTGCACATGCACGAGGTGGTGTGAGCGGCATAAACACTTATAGCATTGGAGCGTATGCAACTTATTTTGATAAGAGTGGATGGTATTTAGATAGTATTTTAAAATACAATCAGTATCAGAATAACCTAAAGGCTGTTTCAACGAATGGTATAGCGATTGAAGGAAATTATAATCAATGGGGGTTGGGTACATCATTTGAAGCGGGTTATCGTTTTGAGACAACGAAGAGTAGTTGGATGCAACCTTATGCACAATTGAGCTGGTTGCAGGTAGAGGGTAAAGAGATCAAGCTTTCGAATGAGATGACGGGTGATATAAATGCCTTTACATCCTTACGCAGTGAGGTTGGTTTATCTGCGGGATATGAATTCTGTTTAGGAGGAGATGTTACTTCTATGGCTTACATTACGGCAGCGTGGTTGCGTGAGAATAGAGATAGCAATCATACGACGATTAATAAGCTGCATCAATTTGTCACGGACTTGTCGGGGAATTTTGGTAAATTGGGGATTGGTTTGAGTAGTTTAGTGAGTAAGAAGTTCAAGCTTTATGCGGAAGCACAGTATGTTAAAGGGGACAAGGTGAAGCAGTCATTCCAAGGTATTTTAGGGGTACGCTATAGTTTTTAAGGATACAATCTGGTTGTATTTTCTGAGCTGTTTTGAAAATGTAATAGTTTTTTGTGAGTTTAATACTCAGTGATGAGAGAGTTTTCTGTGAGAGAATGTAAATGCATTTTCCTAACAGAGGGAGGGTGGGGTTTGTGTTCGGTCGTTATAGAGAGTGTTTCCTCTGATTTCTTATCCATTTGATGCGTAATTTTTAGTCGAGTCGTGAATTTTTTGCCTTATGGATGGCTATTATCCTAGAGTTCCCAAGCAAGCAAAATTTTGAAGTGATAAGAGTTTATTTTTGCATCATTTGTGTTTCATATTGATCAGATAACGTAAACCAGAGTGTTTCAGCTTCTTGTAATTTTTTAGCCTTTTGGGCACGTTCTTTTATTTTTTCAGGTATTTTGTTATGAAAAGAAGCAGAAATAAGTTCTTCATCAAGTTGTGCAATTTGTTTATGAAGGTACTCTATCAATGCTTCGGTTTCTACAATTTTCTTACGTAATGGAGCAAGACTAGAACGTTTTTGAGCGTTGCTTTTTCGTTGATCATTTTTAGAAAGGGAAAGTTGTTTTTTGAGGGATACATTTGTTTCTTTTTTGGATGAAAGTCCAAGAATCTCTTTACGGTAAGTATGCATGTCACCTTCATAAGGAAGGACAGTTTTATTTTTCACAAGCCATAAGCGATCCATTGTTGCTTCGATAAGGTGGCGGTCATGAGCAATAAGTATTACTGCTCCATTAAAATGATTGAGTGCATGTATCAGTTCTTGACGGCTATCAATGTCAAGGTGATTGGTTGGTTCATCAAGAATAAGAAGATGGGGCCCTTCAAAAACAGTAAGTCCCATAAGCAAGCGAACTTTTTCACCTCCTGAAAGCTCTTTGGCTTTTGTCATCATTTTTTCCGTTGATATTCCCATACGAGCGACTGCTGCGCGTATTTTAGCGTCTGCTTTTCCTGGCATGAGATGACGCATGTGATCTATTGCATTTTCTTCCGGTTTCAGATCATCAAGTTGATGTTGAGAAAAAAAAGCAATTTTCAGATGTGGAGCAAGAGTGATTGTTCCTTTTTCCGCTTTCAGACGGCCAGCGAGCAATTTAGCAAGAGTTGATTTTCCGTTTCCGTTTGAGCCCAAGAGAGTGATACGGTCATCATTATCAATTCTTAAATTTAATTCTTTTAAAATTGGTTTTCCTGTTTCATAACCAACACTTACGTTTGATAATGCAATAATAGGAGAAGCTACAGGCTTTTCTACTTTTGGAAAGATAAAAGGCTGAACATGCTGAATTTTCCACGTTGTAAGGGGCTTAAGCTTTTCGAGAGCTTTGAGGCGCGATTGCGCTTGTCGCGCTTTACTTGCTTTAGCACGAAAACGAACAATAAAATCTTCCATATGTTTTTGTTGCACTTCTTGTTTTTCAATTTGTTTTTGTTGTACTTTAACAACTTCAGCTTTTTGTTGTTCAAATTGATCATAATTACCACGCCAAAAAGTAAGTTGGTTATTTTCGAGATGCATGATAGAATTAACTGTATTATTTAAAAAATCGCGATCATGACTGATTATGATTACTGTATGGGGGTATTGACGCACATACTCAGTGAGCCAGAGAGTTCCTTCAATATCGAGATAATTTGTTGGTTCATCGAGCAGTAAAAGATCAGGCTCAGTAAACAGTATAGCTGCTAGCGCAATTCGCATACGCCATCCGCCGGAAAAGGATGAGAGAGGTCGCTGTTGTGTGTGAGAATCAAATCCTAAACCAGAGAGGATTTTTCCGGCGCGTGCTTCTGCAGCATGGGCATCAATATCGGCTAAGCGTGCATAAATGGCAGCAATCCGCAGAGGATCAGTTGCGCTTTCTGCTTCATGGAGAAGATTGGCGTGTTCTGTGTTGGCGGCTAAGACAGTTGCAAGCAAAGAGTGTTCGGTTGCGGGTGCCTCTTGAGCAACGTGACCAATCTTTGTACTTTTGGGCATAATAATATCGCCGTTTTCGGGTGATATTTCACCTGTAATGGCGCGAAAAAGGGTTGATTTTCCAGTGCCATTATAGCCAACAAATCCAGTTTTTGAACCAGTAGGAAGAGCAATGTTAGCACGGCTAATTAAAAGACGCCCAGCTATCCGTATTGTAATATCATTCAATACTAACATAATGAAAAATCTCCCTTGCATATTTTTAAAATAAGCGCAAGTGGATTTAATCTTTAAAGAGAGTGTGTAGTTATCATCTTTATTCTTGGTGCAAGTTGGCATCATCATTCTATTTGTCAGCTCAAAATGTTGCGTTGCGACAGCTCTTATAGACGGTTCATGAGAGGTATTTTTACTCCTTTTTTTAAGTGTTTTTATTCACATGCTCATCCACCTTGTGATTTGCAAGCGAAGGATGTTGATGAATTCACTATAAGAGGGTTTAAAATGAGAAAATCTTACAATCTTCGGGTTTTTCATTCAAGTTGAAGAAAGGTAGATAATCCTTATAAATCAATCTATTATATCTATGATGAGGCAAGAGGTTAAAATGAGATTTTTTATTGAAATCAGCGAAGAACTATACAATTCTAAAAATTGGTGCGGATTTTTTCATAGTCACTTGGCAAGAGACGTCTTGCTCGCTATAGAACGGTCAGATAATATTTATAATAAAATAAAGGTGGTCAAATGGCTGTAGAACGTACTTTTTCAATGATTAAACCAGATGCAACACGTCGTAATTTAACAGGTGCAATTACAAAAATGCTTGAAGATGCGGGGCTGCGTGTTATCGCATCTAAACGTGTGTGGATGAGCCAACGTGAAGCTGAAAAATTTTATGCTGTTCATAAAGAGCGTGCATTTTTTAGTGAATTGGTCGAACTTATGTCTTCTGGTCCAACCATTGTTCAGGTTTTAGAAGGCGAAAATGCAATAGCTAAAAATCGTGAAGTAATGGGGGCTACAAATCCTGAAGATGCGCAGGAAGGAACAATTCGTAAAGTCCATGCTTTGTCAATTGGTGAAAATTCTGTCCATGGTTCAGATAGTGCTGAGACGGCAAAAACAGAGATTGCTTTTTGGTTTTCCGAAGTAGAAATTGTTGGTTAATAAAAGGCATATATGAAAAGCAGAAAATTCCGAAACATACTGTTCGGAATTTTTCTTATGAGGTTATGAATTTTTTTAAAAGAGTTGTGAAGTTTATCATTTTTTATATGATAACATGTTTTAAACCTGCACGAAAATAATCCCATCCTGTCCACAATGTAAGAAGGGCAGAAATCCACAGCATAGTGATGCCAAATTCCAATGTATAAGGGATAATTTTATTGCCAGCTGGTCCCGCTAAAAGAAAGATAATAGCTATCATTTGTACAAAAGTTTTCCATTTTGCGAGGCGAGAGACAGGGACACTAACTTTCAATTCAGCTAAATATTCACGCAATCCGGATACAAGAATTTCCCGACAAAGAATAATAATAGCTGCCCATAATGTCCACCCCGCAATAGTACTGTCTGCTGCGAGCAAGAGTAAACAGGCCGAGACGAGAAGTTTATCTGCAATTGGATCTAACATGCGCCCAATATTAGATGTTTGTTCCCAAATACGGGCAAGGTAACCATCAAGAAAGTCAGTAATAGATGCAACTACAAAAATAGAAACAGCAGCCCAACGTGCAATATCACTTGATTGCAGTCGTCCTTCTAAAAAAAAGCATGCAACAACCATTGGCACAGCAACAATTCGTGCATAAGTTAAAATATTTGGAAAAGAAAAAGTATGATTTTTCATAAAATTATTTTCAATTTTTTTTGAAATTACAATATACTTTATAAACGTAATAAGGCAAAGATTATGCAACAAGCCTATTTTTCATTAAAATGGTTATAAATTTTTTGTGCAATTGTGGTAGAAATTCCTATAACTTTTGTTAAATCTTCTAGTGAAGCGCTTGCAATGGCTTTAGCACTTCCAAAATGATGAAGCAACGCACGCTTTCTTGTCGGACCAATATTTTCGATTTCATCAAGCGGATTTTTCAATGTTTCTTTTTTTCGTTTTGCTCTGTGAGTCCCAATTGCAAAACGATGTGCTTCATCACGTAGACGTTGCAAAAAATACAAAATAGGGTCACACGGGGGAAGCGTAAAAGGTGTTTTTCCTTTTATAAAAAAACGTTCACGTCCCGCTCTACGGTCAGCGCCTTTCGCTATTCCTACTACTGTCATGAAATTATCTAATCCTAATTCAGATAATATTGTATGCACACTGTTTATTTGTCCTTTACCTCCATCGATTAAGATAAGATCAGGCCAAATGGGAAAAGAAGCATCGTCTTTACTTTGTATGTTTTTGCTTTCATGAGGCAGACCATGCTCTTTGATAAGGCGTGAAAATCTTCGTTTAATGACTTCTTTCATCATACCAAAGTCATCGCCAGGTGTGATATCGGTTGAGCGAATGTTGAATTTGCGATATTGATTTTTAATAAATCCGTTTTTACCTGCAACAATCATTGCACCTACTGCATTTGTCCCCATAATGTGGGAATTGTCATAGATTTCTATACGGCATGGGGTATGAGGCAGTTGAAATATTTCTGCAATACCCTGAAACAATTTTGTATGTGTAGCTGTTTCAGCAAGCTTGTGCCCAAGTGTTTCATGGGCATTGATATAGGCATAATTAACCAGAGTTTTGCGTTCACCTTGTTTGGGTAAAGAAAGGGATATTTTACGATTTGCTTTTAGACTGAATGCTTCTGCAAGAAGTGTTTTGTCTTCAATCGATTCAGATAAAAGAATGAGTTTGGGAAGTGGTTTATCATCGTAAAATTGGGAAAGGAAACTCGCTAAAATTTCGCTACTGGAGAAAGATGGGTCTGCTTTAGGAAAATATGCTCTGTTTCCCCAATTTTGTCCCATGCGGAAAAAGAACACTTGAATGCAGCTTATTCCTTCCTTTTGCGCAATTGCAAAGACATCTGCTTCTTCTATTGTTTGGGGATTAATGCCTTGATGACTTTGTATGTGAGAGAGTGCCGATAAACGATCACGGTAGGCGGCAGCTTGTTCAAAATCAAAATTTTTTGCAGCTTTATGCATAGCTTGAACCATATCATTTTTAATGGATTGGCTTTTCCCCGAAAGAAAAGATTTTGCTCCTTTAACGAGTTCTCTGTAATCACGGTCACTAATTTCATGCGTACAGGGCGCAGAACATCGCTTGATTTGATAAAGCAAACAAGGACGTGTACGGTTTTCAAGAACTGAATCCGTACAGGTGCGTAATAAAAAAGCGCGTTGTAAAACATTGATTGTTTGTGTAACAGCGCTCGAAGAAGCAAAAGGACCAAAATAATGGGCTTTTCGTGTTCGAGCGCCACGATGTTTGTAAAGTGCGGGTGCTCGATGATCATCAGTAATAATGATGTAAGGAAAGCTTTTATCATCACGCAGTAATACATTAAAACGTGGATGCAACCTTTTGATCAGATTAGCCTCTAAAAGGAGCGCTTCTATTTCTGTGTGAGTAACGACAAATTCCATATGAGATGTTGCACGAATCATTCGGGTGATACGGTTATTGTGTCCTTGTTCACGTGTATAGTTTGAGACACGTTTTTTAAGATTACGTGCTTTGCCAACATAGAGAACCTTACCATTTTCATCAACCATCCGATAAACTCCTGGCTTATGCGGAAGATGTTTGACAAATTCTTGTATGAGTTTGGCACCTTTAAATTGATTTTTATCATTTCTTTGATGCGCATCATCCCATGTAATATGAGAGAGAAAAGAGAGCTTTTCTTGCTCATTTTCGGCATAAGCGATGTTATTTTTCAAGATCATTCAGTTTACCAAGGGATGTTTTGTATTTTTTTATATGAAATATTCTGTTCCATTAAGCCTTATTGTTTATGTATTTATAGTTTTTTTCCTATAAATAATGCATTATGGCACGAAATTACACGATTTTGGAGTTATTACTTTTTATAAAAAAATCGAAGGCAATCTCAGAAAACAGTTTTATAAGTAGGCCACCTTCAGTTCATGAACTGATTGAAATGATAACTATATGATAATATATTTTTTTAAATAATAAATCTTACTTTTTCTCTTCTATGCATTTGAAATCAATTGTAAACTAAAGAATTCACTTTGTCCTGCACTTTTTAAAGTAGTTTAATCCTCTTTAATGGCCCTGAAAAGGATCTTCTTTTTAGGGAGCATAGAAATTTTTTAACATAATAGCTGTTCTTTTTGAATCCATTTATGAGTTATTTGGGCATTTTTATCTTGCCCAAGACGAGCGATAAGAAAGGGACTGAGCTTTTTTATTTCTTCTTCAAGAAGATAGGGGGGATTGATAAGGATCATGCCACTTCCATTCATTGTAGGCGGTATGGAGCTTTTTCGAATACGCATTTCGAGTTGTAGAATTTTTGGAATTCCTGTTTGATGCAATGCATGAAGAAAATTTTCAATTTCTTTATCATATTTAACAGGGTACCATAAAGCATAAATCCCTCCAGAGAAACGGCGATACGCCTTCATCAACCCTTCAATAAGACGAGAAAATTCACCAGGTTTTTCAAAGGGAGGATCAACGAGGATGAAACCACGTTTTTCTTTTGGTGGCAGATGGGCATTTAAGGAAAGCCATCCATTTAGATGTAAAACTTTTGTTTGATAATCACCAGCAAAATTTTTTGCTAAAATGTGATAATCTTCACGGTGCAATTCAATTGCTGTTAATCGGTCTTGTTTACGCAATAATTGGCGAATAAGAACAGGAGAGCCAGGATAAAATAGGATGTCTTTTTTCCCCTTATTGAGTGTTTCAATAATATTGCACCATGGATAAAGAAGTGCTTTTAAGTCTTCTGGAATAGGCGTTGAAAGAAGTTGGTAGACACCTTCACGCCACTCTCCCGTTTTATGTGCTTCCAAAGAGGAGAGATCGTAAATACCGATTCCAGCATGGGTATCTATAACACGAAAAGCTTTTTCCTTGCGTTTGAGATATTCTATGATGCGGGTGACAATAATATGTTTAAAAACATCAGCAAAGTTGCCAGCATGATAAATATGCCGATAATTCATGAGTAAACTCTACCCTATTGTATTGCATTACCAAATGCCTTTACTAACATAAAACGACAGTTTTTCTATTCATAAAAGCCTTATGAAAGAGATAAAATCGTATCTTGATCAAAAAAACATATCTGTTTAGTAAAGTACCAATGTCGCAAATTGGCAGTGGTGTTTTATATCAACCTAATCTGTATAAAATAGATTAATCACTAAAATTTCAAATTTTGTGACAAAACATATGAAAAAAAGAGAAAATATTTCGATTAATGCATTGGACAGATTATGAAAGAATGCCTTTATTATTGCCTTCCCCAAAATGAAATGAATGAAAGGTACAAGTTAATTGATGTGTCAGTCGAGAATTACTGAAAATTTTAAGCGGAATGTGCACAGTCACCAATAAGCTAGCCAAATATTTGAAGCTGATTCAGTTTGAAGATCTCAAAAGTAGTTAAACTGATCAATTATAAATTCTATGAACAACAAGAGTAAATTTTTTGCATGCTGTATCGACAGATTTCTCACGGGAGATTTAAGAAATGGCTTTTTAGGAGAGCACAAGTTTCACGTTAAATATGTGAAACAGTGAGGTTTTTGTATAGGATCTCGAGAGACGAGTTTTAAAAAATTGACATGAAATGTATGAACTGTCTCAATCAAACGAGGGATTGTGAAGCAAATAAGCATCAAAGTATTGCAATAATGTCAGAAATAAAAGCTATGATTACTGGTATTTCTGGTTTTTTTTAAAGAAGATGAAAAAGCGTTCATTGCTGAGATAAGCCTTGGGTTTTTATTTTATTTACCCGCAATATTAAGACAGCAGATGATGTCAAGACGCTGACTACATCTTTATGTGTGGTAAGTGGGATGATATTTTTATTGATCAAGAAGGAGAAAAGGTACAAAGTTTGTTTCCGTCTTTGGTACCTCATTATCCAGCAGCTGCAATTTTGGGGAATCTTTATAAAAAGGATCAAAGTAAAGGAATTTGCATTGCATGGATTATATCTCGATTTCATGCTTTTGATTTAATAAAGCTTGGTATAAATGCCAATTATCTTCCTGTTTTAGATATTCCGGTGGGTGGAGAACACGATGTTATTGGAAAGCGTGCTTATGCTAAAGATTTAGAAACAGTGACAGCTTTAGGGTGTGCAGCTGCTATAAGGGGCTTTTGGATGGAGGTATTTTACCGGTGATGAAACATATTCCAGGACATAGTAGAGCGCTTTGCGATACGCATTTTGAATTAGCACATGTTGATGCCTCCCTTGATATTTTGGAAAAGTATGATTTTATGCCTTTTAAAAATTTGGCTGATTCTCCAGCTGCGATGACTGTGCATATTGTCTATGAAGCAATTGACAAGAGGGGTCCTGCAACACTTTAAAAGAGTTATTGAGAATATTATTCGTAAAAAGAGAGGTTCTAATGAGCTTTTAATGTCAGATGATGTATCAATAAAAGCTCTTTGGAAAAATGCGCTTTCGAAAAATTTTTCCAATTTAACACGTAAAATCTTTGCTACAGGCTGTGATATTTTTCTACGCATTGCCGATGGTTATTTAGAAGAGACGTTTTTGGTTGCGCATACTGCGCCATTTTTAAAAGGTAAGGCATTGGAATGTGTGTATAGGACTCGCAGGCGTGTTTTGCAAACCAGACAGATCAGATAAAGTTGCTTTGAGAGAGGAATCTTCAAATCTTTTGAGTTTTATGTGAAGAGGTTTGTCATTTTTGATTTATTTGTGCTTATCTGTAATATGCTAAGTAAAAGTTGGAGAGAGGCAAAAAGCGAGTTTACAATAAAAAATGTGCAATTGCCTTTAATTTGAGAAGAAAATATACAAGTAAGATATGATTATATTTGGTACATTTCTTACAGAGCCAGTACGAATAAGTGAAATTAAATTAAAAAGCCGTGAGAGAGAGTGATGGGTAATATTTTTTCACCAACACATTTAATTGTAATTTTACTGATTATTATTGTGCTTTTTGGGCGCGGTAAGGTTTCTGAATTAATGGGTGATGTGGCGAAGGGGATTAAAGCTTTCAAAAAGAATATGAAAGATGAAGAGGACATTCTCGAGGATAAGCTTGAAAGGGCCCACCATTCTGAAACAGTAGATGTTGAACCTCAAAAATTTCAGTCTTTATCAGTGAAGCGTGCAACCACGCGTGTAAAAGGTTCTTCTTCCTCTAGAAAAGGCAAAACTTCTGTTGTTAAAAAACAGCGTGTAAAATAAAAAAAATCAATCATAATTGTTTAAATGAGGAAGTCGAGTATAAACTGATGTTTGGGATTGATGGGCTAGAGTTTCTCGTGATCTTACTTGTTCTCATCGTCGTAGTTGGACCAAAAGATTTACCTAAAATGCTAAAGACAATGGCAAGGGCAATAGCTTATGTGCGTTCAACAGCGAATGAATTTCGTCACCAGTTTGATGATGCAATAAAACAAGCTGAGCTTGATGATTTGCAAAAGACATTATCGGATATGAACGATTTTAATCCAGACAAGAAGTTGACAGGAATTTTAAATCCCATGCAGGATATAAGAGGCGATATCCTCAATAATTTTGATGTAAATACAACGCACCATAAATTAGAAAAAGATCAAGAAAATTTTGAATGTAATGAGAACAAAACCAATGAAGATTTAGATGTACCTGTTGATGCTCATAGTTCTGGGAGCGTATTTGTAACTTCTAAAGATAAAGAAAGTGCGTCATGAATGTTAAGAAAGATGAAGTTGATGCCAATATGGCACCCCTTTTAGAGCATTTGATTGAACTACGTCAGCGAATTATTGCTGCTCTGATCGCATGTTTTATCGCTTTTATTATATGTTTTCTTGTCAAAGATTATATCTTAAATTTTTTGATATTGCCTTATCAGTGGGCAATGAAAATATCAGGTGGTAATCCTGAGGGTATTCGTTTGCAATCAACACAAGTATGGGAAACTTTTTTAACGAAGATGAAACTTGCTGCTTTTGGGGCAACTATTTTGTCTTTTCCTTATACGGCTTTTCAGTTTTATAGCTTTATTGCACCAGGACTTTATAAAAATGAGCGTATGGCTTTTTTACCATTTCTCATTGGTGGACCGATTTTATTTTGTGTTGGTGGGGCGTTTGTTTATGCTCTGTTGGCACCGATTATGCTTTGGTTTAGCCTTTCTCAGCAATTTCTTCCGGATGTTCATTTAAGAATAGAGTTTATAGTGCGTATCTCCGATTATTTGAGTTTTATGACATCGTTTATTCTAATTTTTGGTTTGATTTTTCAATTGCCTCTTGTCACGAGTCTTTTAATGAAAGTTGGACTTTTAACTTCTCATAGTTTAGCGTCTAAACGAAAGTGGGCTATTCTCATCTCTTTTATAATTGCAGCAATAGTAACGCCATCGGATTTTTTTACTATGTTTGCGGTAGCATTACCAACTATAGCTCTTTACGAGATCTCAATTTTAATTGCCTACTATATGGAAAAGAAAAAAAATTCCTTTAAGAGAAGTTTATAACTTGTGTGATAGGAAAACGAACAGAAACGATGCAAATGAGGAATTTTGATGCTTGATATTAAGTGGATTCGTGAACATCCTGAGAAATTAGATGAGGCGTTGGCAAAGAGAGGCATTGAGCCGCAAGCTGAAAGGTTAATAAAACTTGATCTTGAGCGTCGGTCACATGTTGCTAAAGTACAATCTGCGCAGGAGCGTCGCAATACAGCTTCAAAGAAAATAGGACAGGCTTTAGCTGTCTGTGATCAGAAAATGGCTGAACGCTTTAGAGCTGAAGTTGAAGAGATTAAAGTCTTTCTTTCTTCTGCTACAGCAGAAGAAAAGCGATTGACGGAGAGTTTGGAGAATGCTCTTTCAGCACTCCCAAATATTCCATTAGATGATGTTCCAGAAGGTAAAGATGAAAGCGATAATGTTGTTCTTCGACATTTTAGTGTACCTACGACATTTGACTTTACACCAAAGGAACATTTTGATCTTGGTCAAAATCTCAAACAGATGGACTTTGAACGGGCAAGCCGTTTGTCGGGTACACGTTTTACAGTACTCTCAGGGGCTTTAGCGCGGCTTGAGCGCGCATTGGGTCAATTTATGCTTGATGTGCATGTTTATGAGCATGGTTATACAGAAGTTTCTGTGCCTCTCCTTGTTCGTGATGAGAGTGTTTATGGAGCAGCTCAGTTGCCGAAATTTGCTGATGATCTCTTTCGGACGACAGATGGTCGGTGGCTTATTTCGACAGCAGAAGTGCCGTTAACCAATTTGGTAAACAATGAAATTCTTGAGATATCGGATTTGCCGCTGCGCTTTTCTTCTTTGACTCCTTGTTTCCGCTCAGAGGCGGGGTCAGCAGGACGTGATACACGTGGTATGTTGCGTCAACACCAATTTTGGAAGGTGGAAATGGTATCAATTACCACGGCAGAGCAGTCTTTAATTGAACTGGAACGTATGACAGAATGTGCAGAAGATGTACTAAAACGGCTTGATTTACCTTTTCGGACTATGGTTCTTTCTACGGGTGATATGGGATTTGCTGCACGTAAAACTTATGATATTGAAGTTTGGCTTCCTGGTCAGGGATGCTACCGTGAAATTTCCAGTTGCTCAGTTTGTGGAGATTTTCAAGGGCGACGTATGAATGCACGCTATCGTAAAGAAGGTGAGAAAACATTACACTTCGTCCATAGTCTTAATGGTTCTGGTACGGCTGTTGGTCGTTGTCTTATTGCCGTTCTTGAGAATTATCAGCAGGCTGATGGGTCAATTATTATACCCGATGTTCTACAACCTTATATGAGGGGCATGCGTTGCATAACTGCTTAAAAATTTGCAAAAGGAGAACGGATATACGCTTATTATTGACAAATGATAGCATAAAAACACAAGACGATGCCATTTTAAAAGAAATAAAGTGTGTATACAATGGTATAATGACTCTGTTGGAGATCGAATGATAGTATGGATCAAAAGGGTATTTTACGATTTCATGAGGAGCTAGCTAGTCTTGTGCTAAAAATGCGCAGCAAAGGAATTGATGATGTTCGCTTTTTTACGGCATTGGAGAAAATTCCGCGTCAACAGTTTGTCAGTTCTCCTTGGTTTAAGAGCGCTTATGATAATAAAGTTATTCCAATTGAGTGTGGTGAATATATTGAGCGTTTGGAAGAGCAGCTCTTGATTCTTTATGCTTTATCTTTGAAAAAAAAACATCGTGTCTTAGAGATTGGTACCGGTTCTGGTTTTTGTACTGCCTTTATGGCATGCCTTAGTGACCGTGTGATAACAGTTGATCGCTATAAAACGCTTGTTGATTTGGCGCGTCAAAAATTTCAAACTTTAGGCATTGAAAATATTGTTGTACGGCAGATTGATGGAAGCCGTATTATTACAGGTTTTGGATCGTTTGATCGTATTCTTATTTGGCCATCACGTTCTGATGAACCGAAGGAATTTTTAGAACTTTTAACTGAAAATGGAATTCTCATTCAAGCTATAGGACCCGATGAAGGGGTACAAACCATTACGCGTTATACAAAAATTGCTAGCCGGTTTGAGTGCTTAGAAATGTTTCAAGTGCGTTATCAACCCTTTATTGAAGGTATTGCAGAAACTCTTTGATTTTCAGACTATAGATACTCCATGAAATGCTTCCTCTTTTATTTTATGATAAATTCACTTTGATTTTATTGTAAAGATATTCCCAAATAAAATATCTTATTTTAACTCTTAGGTAATATTACAAAGCTTTAATAGATTGAGTTGAGTATTGGTGAGTGAGCAAAACTATGTGTTTAAAAGTTTTGGGTAATGTTGTTCGGTGTAATCAGGGTATAGCGCTTTTAGCGATGATAATGGTTCTTGTGGGGTGTAGTTCTGGTATGCAGCGTTTCGCTAATCCTTTCTCTTATCCTACGATTTCTAATCAGCCAAATATATCTACAACAATGTCAACGTATACGGATTCTCCAACATTGTCATACGGCGCTGGTATGATACAAAGTACTGAATTGCCACCTGTAGAGCCAGTTAATGATTTATCAACCTATGATAATACTGCGTATAATTCTCCACCCCAAGATGGGACGTCTTCTCCTAATAGTCGAATTATGGGAACACCGCCACGCAATCTTGGAACACTTTCTCGTTCACAAATGAGGAATGATCCTCTTTTTCGGCAAAACTCTTATATTGTTCAAACTGGGGATACACTGTTAAGCATTGCTCGACAAAGAGGGGTCAGTGTTGAGGCATTAAAATTAGTAAATGGCATAAGGAGTAATTCCATTTATATCGGTCAGGTCCTTATGATTCCAAGTGGGCGTACAGCAGAAACTTCGAATGTTCGCAATAATGATTGGGGTGCATCAAAACAATCTTTATCCCAGTCTCAATCTGCATCTTCCATAAGACACAAGAAGTATTCATCTACAGAGAAAGCTCCTATAACACCCAAGCCTTCTGCACAGATAAACAGGTCAAATGGTGAGCAGAATTCTTCCGCACAGATGTCCTCATTGAATTATGAAAAGGGTGTTTTAGATACCGTGATGAATAAAGATAATGGTGTGACACCACAAGCCACAGGAATTTCTAAGATGCGTTGGCCGGTACGAGGGCGTTTATTAAGTCAGTTTGGTCAAAAGAGAGGGACGACAATGAGTCGGGGAATAGATATTGCTGTACCTGAAGGTTCATCGGTAAAGGCAGCGGAAAACGGTATTGTTATTTACGCAAGTGATGGGTTAAAAGAGCTTGGCAATGTTGTTATGATCCGACATGAAAATAATATTATCACTATTTATGGATGTAATAGCAAGCTTGTTGTTACTAGAGGCCAAAGGATACGGCGTGGTGATGAGATCGCTAAGTCTGGTGTTTCAGGCGATGTTAAAACTCCACGTGTTTATTTTGAAGTACGCGAGAATTCTTTACCTGTTGATCCTATCAAGTATTTAGAAAACTAACGTATGATGACTTTTTTAAAAAGCTACAATTTATCTGGATTTCAGACAAAACAATCAATCTGCTTAAATTAATGCTTTTTCAGCAGAAAAACTTAAATGTTTAAGGATAGCGATCAGTTTAACAGATTTGGAAGGGAAGAAAGTTATTGTTCATTTATTTTTTCCGAAAAGAGAAATAAATCTGTTTTTTTAAAGTTTTTTCTCGTTGCCTTCTGCCTCTTAAGGATTTATTGCCTTTCGATAAAGCTATAATTACAATTGTGTAGTTATTGCTTTGTATGATGATCCTCTAGGAAAGCTTTTTTCAACCAAAAGCTTATTTTGAGAGAGTAGGAAATACCTGAAGTTTAATCTATAGGAGATAAAAATGTTTATTACTAACGCTTATGCTCAAGTTGCAGGCGGTGTTTCCAACGGGCCCTCACTTGTTACTTTCGTCCCGTTCATTCTGATTTTTGGGATTATGTATTTTTTTATCATTCGCCCACAGCGTGCGCAAATGAAAAAGCGCCAGGAAATGCTTAATGCTGTGCGTCGTGGTGATACAGTAATAACGGGCGGTGGTGTTATTGGAAAGGTTACGAAAGTTTACGATGAGAGCGGTGAATTAGAGGTTGAAATTTGTGATGGTATGCGTATTCGTGTTATACGTTCAACACTATCGGATGTTCGCGTTAAAGGAGAACCAATTTCGGAAGAAAAATCGAAATTGAATACTAAAGTGAAAGCACCATCAAAAGCTAAAGCTGTAAAGAAGGAAAATATGAGCGCCTCTAAAGAGAAAAAAGCTGTATCAAAGGAAGAGCACTCTTAAAGTATGATTACAGTTATCATGTCTTTTTAAAAATGATTTTTATGAAAATGAGTGGCTTTTATATAAATATATAAAAGCCTTTTCATTGTATGGATGGTTTTATAGTCAGTAAATGCACCTTAATAAGTTTTTTAAATATTTATTTTATTTGTTGAACATTGTGATAATTTCTAACTATTCTTTGAACAAGATCATTGTTCTATAGGACAAAAATTATTTGTTTTTGAGCGAATAGGCACAGATAATTTTTTTCAATAAATATGTTTAAACGGATATGGTATTTAACTGCGTTTTATTACAAGCTGTTTCCAGAGTGTTTGTAATAGTTTTTATATATTGCTTGTTGCAGTGTCAGAGGTGTATTTTTTATAAAAGATTTTGCATTAACCTCGCAATGTAGGATATTATTGCTTCTTTGCTGACTTTTAGGGGTGAAGGGGAAAAACGCAATTGAGCTTTCAAAATAAAGGACAATGACTGATGTCTCATGCAATTCAGATTCGCGAGGCCCATTTCCCAGGGCGTGCACCTATTGATGCTTACGGAAATGGTGGCTTTCGTTTTGCTGATATGTCACATAGAGGTTCTATTATTTGTATACCATCAGGTATTTATGGTATTGATATGACAGGGCCTGTTCCTACTCAAGAGGATATATCTCGTGTATTAGAAGAGTCAGATCAAATTGAGGTTTTATTAATAGGCACGGGAGTTGAATTATTGCGATTACCTGAAGAGTTACGGGTACTGTTATGGGAAAAGCGTATTTCATCAGATACAATGAGTACAGGAGCAGCAGTGCGTACATTTAATGTTCTGTTAGCTGAAGATCGTGCAGTTGCTGCTTTATTATTTGCTGTAGAATGATCAATTTTCTTCCTTATAGTCTTGATATTTTACGTGCTGCAGATCGTGATCGTTATATATCAGTTTTATTTGCGCCTAAAAAGAAGCGTAGAGCATTGGCCGCTCTTTATGCTTTTAATGCAGAAATTGCTCGTATTCGTGAAAATGTGCACAATCCCCTTATCGGTGAGATACGATTACGCTGGTGGTACGATTCGATTGCTAAGAGTGAAATGGAAAAGAGTGAAAGCAATCCGATTTTGAGTGATTTATTTATGGCGATGACTCTTTTTAATTTACCTAAAACAGCTTTTTTACGTTATTGCGATGCTCAGATTTTAGATCTTTATCACAATCCGATAGCGACTCTTTACGATCTCGAATTCTATTGTGGTGAGACAGCAAGTATAATTTTACAGCTTTCTTGTCAGATATTAGATCCAGATATGGCACAAAATTTTACAGATGCCTATCAACATGCAGGGATTGCACAAGGGTTAAGTGGTGTATTACGTCTTTTATCATTCATGCAATCGCGATATCAATATTACTTACCTGCTGATATGCTCAAGGCTTTAGGGATAAAGAGGGAAGAGTTGGAGTCCAACCGTATCAGTAAAGAGCAAAAATGCCACGTCATTGAAGCTATGGTTGCATTATCACGAGATCATTACAATAGGTTCTACGAATATTTTAATATGATGCCTAAAACTCTTAAACCAGCTTTTCTTCCATTGGCAATTATACCAGCATCTCTTCAAAAGGCAATACAATTAGGAGCGGCAGTTTTTCAGGAAAACGCAGCTTTACCATTACTTCATCGCTATTGGTTTATAACCAAAGCCGCGATAAGCAGTAATCTTCCAAAAATATTGTAGAATAAAAGAGCATTCACAAAAAGAGAATTGATAAAGATACGGACAGATTTTTTATATTGGAGAGTGCAATGCTATTGTGACTTCAATCCGTTTCCTTCTCATTTTAGAAACAGCGCTAACGTGTGAAGTGGGATGCTCTCAAAAGAGTTAAAATTAGGATTTACAATTTTGAAAATAATGCATATTGACTCATTGATTATGTATTTTGTTAAATTCCCTGTATCGATGGATGTAGAGAATACAAAACCATGAGATGAAGTTCATACAATAGATCAGCTGGTTTTCTAGGGTTTTTGCATCCGAGCAAAATTTGGGAGTAAAAGCGTAGTGGTGCTAACTAAGAATTTATTGAGGATAAGTTTTTCAGATGTAAGTGAGGACTGAAAATCTTATCTGTCTTTTTGTTGAAAGCATTCATTTTATTTAAAAACAGTGAGGATTTTCTCTTACCTTTAGGTAAGAGACTTAACATCTCTAAATGTTATGACACTTGGTGTCAGAAAGAGGTCTAGAATTCAATTTGGAAGAGTTTATCAAGGATTATGGGTTATAATAATGATCTGTGAGTCAATGTCACCTTTATTCGAGCGGTACCCCTATGCTGTAGATTATAGATTTTTCTGGAGGCTATAGAAAAGCTTAGCATTAGAAGGAAACATTGAGAAAAAAATTGCAAAGAAGTAAGCCAAGATTACTCTCGAAGAGTCATGCTTTGGTGGAGATCTTGAACCGATCTTTACATTTTCTTCTCAAACAGGGAATTGGAATGATATTGTTCAAAAATCTCAATTTTTTGAAGAGGATGAAAATACATTCAGTTTTTGCGAATAAAGGCTATGTTTAGATGCATTAAGAAAACTAGAGAGGAAATAAAACTGTATTTCTGTTTTTTTCCGTGCAACTTAGAAAACAGTACAGAACGATGATAAGCATCTCTACAAAGACCATCACTTTATCAAAATCTCCTTTAAGAAATTCAGAGATTTGAGATCTATATCCTAGTGATTCGATAAAGAAGCTTCTTCTTTGATAAAATTCCTAGTCAATTTTTCAATTATCCTCTCGTTTGGAGAGTTAAATATGCAGAATCTAGGGATATTGGAATTTTAATACTCAGAGCTTTGAATGTATTGAGAGGTCTATTTTCCAATAAAGCATGATTTCTTGTTTTAATGAGGGAAACTCTCTTTTCTTCTTACATGGAAATTTTTAATTATGGAGAGACTATGAAGAAATAAGTGATTACTGTTTGTCACAACAATATTTAAAGTTCAGTTAGAGCTGATAAAAGTTTTAAATACCCTAAAGAAACGCTTTTCTAAATTTCATTCGTCTATAAAAATTTATCCCCGTCCGATAAAGCTGTGACGCATTTATTTTTCTACAGTTTTAAGGATTTGAAAGAAAGCTCATTATTTAGAGATATTATACGCTCCACACTCAGGCAAAAAGAATTTTGCCTGATTTTTAAATTGCAGATAAAACGCTAAGCACAATTTTATTAAATAAATACTTAAGATCATTTGCAACACTATTATTGAAGAGCTTGGAAGATTTGATTATAGTTAGCGCTATTAATTTTTAAAGGATGTTCTTTATTGGCAACATGCAGCATCTCTAGCTTTAGATCTTCTCTTATCATCATATCTATGTTACTACGAATATCAGATGAAAGGGTATGAGGAGAGATATCTTTAGGAGTAGTAACTTCCTTTATTTGATAAAGGATACGGTTTTTTGCAATCGGACCTTTTACTATGCCATAGTGACCTTTTGGACCAGAAAATAATGCTTTAACGCCTTCAAATCCAAGGATTTCAGATGAATCTTGGCGCCGAAGGGGCTGTGTTGTTTGTTTTGTAACACCAAGTATATGTGCGAGAGAAACAAGACTTTTTCCTTCAGTGAGCTGTTTGAGAGCGTCCTTGGCTTTTTCATCAAGAAGGCGTTGGATTTCTTCTTTTTTCCATTGGGCAATGACCTCTTGTTTTGCCTCTTCAAATGTTTTATCCCGCGCAGGGATGATAGTATTGATCTTGTACCAGAGATACCCACCATTTGGAAGAGAGAGTGGATCAAGATCAGCTCCTTCGTTTGATTGATAAATGGAGTTAAGCAAAAGATCTTTTTGGGGTAGATCTGTAAGTATTGTGCCTTCAATTGTTTTTCCTGTTTTATCAAGGGTAATTGTTCGCAAGGGTAATTTATATTGGTCAGCAAGCTCTTTGAAAGAAGCACCTTCAAAACGTGCATTTTCAATTTCCGTATAACTGTTACGTATATCATCAGCAGCACGATTTTGAGCAAGTGTTTGACGAATATTGTCTTCTACTTTCTCAAAGGGAATGGGGCCTGCAGGTGTAATATCTGTAACACGAATGATAACAGGACCTTGTAAATCATTGATTACAGCACTGATTTGTCCTTGTTTAAGTTCAAAAATCTCAGAGGATAAATAACTAGGAAGTTCATTTTCTGTGAAAGGCCCTTTTTTTATGTCATTGAGAGTCTTGTTTTCAGCTTTAACTAAGTCATCGAAGCTTAATCCATCGGCTATTTTTTTTACTGCATTATCTGCAGCCTCGCGTGTAGGGAAACGCAATTCTTCAATCGTGCGTTTTTCAGGAGTTATAAAACGCGAGGAGTTTTGTGTATAATAGTTTTTTACCTCATCTTCTGAGATATCTTTGGGTTTTATAAAATCAGCGAGTTCCATGGATAAGAAAGAAATTGTACGGTATTCTGGAACACGAAATTTATTTCTATGTGTTTCAAACCATTTTTGCAACGTTTCTTGATGAGGTTCAGAAATTATTTCCTTTTCTTTTAGATCAAGAACGAGATAATCGGCAATACGGGTTTCTCTTTGATAAAAGGCGAGTGCTTTATAAAAAAGATCTGGTGCTTTCATCCCTGACAGTGACGCTGAAATGAGCTGATTACGTTTTTCTTTTTTTGTGTAATAATCAAGGAAATTACTTTCGCTTATATGTAATTGTTGAAGGTAGTTACGAAACAAATCATGTTTGAAGACACCATTTATTTGGAACATATTATCCGCACCAATTTTACGGGCTATGGCATCTTTTGAAAGATTGATTTTCATTTGACGCGTTTGTTCATCAAAGAGCACATCTTGTTGTAACTGATTAAAAACAAAAGCGGGGATTTGGTATTGCTGCATTTCATTTGGTGTGAACATGCGTCCAAGACGAGAGGCGAGTGCTAAACGTGCACTTTGATCAGCCAGTGCAAGACGATAATCATCGATAGTTATTATGGACTCTCCAGAAGAGATAAGATCTCTTTCACTTTTTGTGTGTAACTGTGGTATCCCCCATAAAAGGATAAAACATAAAAGCAAAATAGCAAGAAAAATTCTAGCAATCCAAGAATTTGTGGCGTTTCTTATGATGTCAAGCATCGTTCAATTCCATTTTTAGCATGAGTTATCATCAAAGTAATAACGGAATTTGCAATAAAGATGCGTAAGATGCAAGCTTAAAGACTTGCTTTCATTTTATAATTTGATACCTAAAGATAAAAAATGTTGTGATTGCTCTTGAGGTAAAAATATGTCTCCAAATATTCGACCTTTTATTGCGGGAAATTGGAAAATGAATGGAACTGGTGAATCTCTTGGAGAATTACGTGCCATTGCCGCTGGCATTAGCTCTGATTTAGGTCGTTTGTTTGAAGCGCTTATTTGTGTTCCAGCAACGCTTTTATCCCGTGCTTTTGATATTCTGGGTGGAGAAAATATTCTCTTAGGAGGGCAAAATTGTCATTTTGATGATTATGGTCCTTATACTGGAGATATTTCAGCTTTTATGCTTAAAGAAGCAGGAGCAAGTCATGTCATTATTGGGCATTCAGAGCGTCGCACAGTTTATCAGGAAAGTGATGCAATTGTTCGTGCTAAAGTGCAAGCGGCATGGCGAGCAGGTCTTGTTGCTCTTATTTGTGTTGGAGAAACATTGGAAGAACGCAAAAGTAATAAAGTGTTGGATGTGCTTACGCGGCAACTTGAAGGATCTTTACCAGATGGTGCAACAGCAGAAAATATCATTATCGCTTATGAACCTGTATGGGCTGTAGGGACAGGCAATACAGCGACTTCAGCAGATGTTGCAGAGGTACATGCGTTTATTCACCATAAGATGCATTCTCGTTTTGGTGATGAGGGGGCCAAGATACGTTTGCTGTATGGTGGATCAGTAAAACCATCCAATGCATTCGAGCTTCTGAGTACTGCTCATGTGAATGGTGCTCTGATAGGTGGAGCAAGTTTAAAAGCGATTGATTTTTTAACTATTTGCGATGTTTATCGTAAATTATAAGAGAGAACTCTTTGTTTTCCCTTGGATTGTGTGCAATTTATGTGTAAATAACCATAAAGAGTTATTTGAAGAGCAGGATTTATGCAAACAGTACTTATTGTTATCCATTTTTTAGTTGTTATTACTTTGGTTGGTGTTATATTAATCCAACATTCGGAAGGTGGCGGGCTTGGTGTGAGTAGTGGTTCGGGGTTGATGAAAACCCGTGGTAGCAAAAATGCGCTATCTCGTTTGACAGCTATCCTAGCGTGCTGTTTTTTTGCAGTGTCCATTGGACTTACCGTAGTAGGCAGTATATCGAACTCCAGTTCTGATATTCTCAAACGTATTCCAGTTCACTCAGAACAAAACTCTACAAATAAAGGCACTTCAGAAGTTGCGCCATCATCAAAGAGTGAGGCTGAACCTTCTATTTTGGAGGAGCTAGGTGGTGGTTCGGTTCCACCTCAGGAACAAAATCAGTCTAAAGATCATCCTGCAACTGAAAACCCAGTTCCGCCGATTCTTGAAAATCCAGTTCCTGGTAATGATGCAAAGTAGTTTTTTTAAGAAAGTATAGATTGAAAAAAGGTGATTTTTTCACCTTTTTTATTTTATAGAAAAAAACTGTTTCTTTTCGCATTTTTTTCTGGAAAAATCATTATAAACTGCTTATCACTATAAGCCCATGGCACGTTATGTTTTTATTACTGGTGGTGTGGTTTCTTCCCTTGGAAAAGGCATCGCAGCAGCAGCATTAGCTGCATTATTGCAAGCTCGTGGGTATAGCGTACGGCTTCGCAAACTTGATCCTTATTTGAATGTTGATCCAGGTACGATGTCACCTTATCAACATGGTGAGGTGTTTGTAACCGACGATGGTGCAGAAACGGATCTTGATCTTGGTCATTATGAGCGTTTTACCGGGCGTTCTGCAAATAGCCAAGACAACATTACAACAGGGCGTATTTATCGCAATATCATTGAACGAGAGAGACGTGGTGATTATTTGGGTGCAACAGTCCAGGTGATTCCTCATGTTACTGATGAAATTAAGAGATTCATTACTACGGGAAACGAAGAATTTGACTTTGTTTTATGTGAAATAGGTGGCACAGTTGGTGACATTGAAGCAATGCCTTTTCTTGAAGCGATTCGTCAGCTTCATAATGAGTTACCGAGGCAAAATGTTATTTATGTGCATCTTACATTAATGCCTTATATTTCTTCGGCTGGTGAATTAAAAACCAAGCCAACACAACATTCTGTCAAAGAATTACAATCAGTTGGTATTGCTCCCGATATTTTGTTGGTACGTGCAGATAGGCCTATTCCAGAAACAGAGCGGAGTAAATTATCACTTTTTTGTAATGTTCGCCCAACTGCTGTTATTCAGGCATTAGATATGCCAACGATTTATGATGTTCCCATAGCATATCATAAAGAGGGGTTAGATTCAGAAGTTCTTTCTGCTTTTGGAATGCATCCAGCACATAAACCCAACATGGATCGTTGGGAAGATATTACACATCGAATTCACCATCCCGAAGGGGAAGTGACAATTGCTGTTGTTGGAAAATATACGGGATTGAAAGATGCTTACAAGTCTCTCACTGAGGCGATTGCGCATGGTGGTTTAGCCAATAAAGTAAAAGTTAATATTGAATGGATTGATGCAGAGCTTTTTGAAAGAGAAGATCCTACGTCCACTTTACGAAAAGTTCATGGAATTTTGGTGCCTGGTGCTTTTGGGGTGCGTGGTGCAGAAGGCAAAATGCGAGCAATTCAATTTGCGCGGGAACGTAGAGTTCCATTTTTCGGTATTTGTTTTGGGATGCAATTGGCTTGTATAGAAGCTGCGCGCAATATTGCACAGATTGAGAATGCTTCATCAAGTGAGTTTTGCGAAACGAAAAATCCAATTGTAGGTTTAATGACAGAATGGCTCAAAGGGGATGTGCTTGAGAAACGCACAAAATGTGGCAATTTTGGTGGTACCATGCGTCTTGGTGCTTTTGCCGCAGAGTTGAAAGAAAATAGCCATATTGCCCAAATTTATGGCATGACAAGGATTTACGAGCGACATCGTCATCGTTATGAGGTCAATATTGATTATAAAGACAAGCTAGAACAATGTGGTTTGGTTTTTTCTGGTATGTCTCCTGATGGTGTTTTGCCAGAAACGATAGAATATGCAGATCATCCATGGTTCATTGGTGTTCAATATCATCCAGAACTAAAATCACGTCCCTTTGATCCACATCCACTTTTTTCTTCTTTTATTGAAGCCACTGTAGAACAAAGTCGATTGGTTTAGTTCATAAATTGAGTTATTTGCTTTTTGAGGGATAAAATGTCTGAACCAAATGCCATTGTGAAAGTTGGAAATATTATTTTTTCAAATGAAGCACCCTTTTCATTAATTGCGGGGCCATGTCAGATAGAAAGTCGCGATCACGCTTTTGAAATGGCTGGCCGAATTAAGACAATTACGGATCAAGTTGGTATTGGATTTGTTTATAAATCGAGTTACGATAAAGCCAACAGGACGTCTTTGAGTGCCGTACGGGGTGTTGGTCTTGAAAATGCAATGGCTATTTTCTCTGATTTGAAGAAGGAATTTGGTTGTCCGATTTTGACTGATGTGCATACAGAAGAGCAATGTACGGTTGTTGCTTCAACAGTAGATATTTTGCAAATACCTGCTTTTTTATGTCGTCAAACAGATCTTTTGGTGGCAGCAGCCAAAACGGGGCGTGTTATCAACATTAAAAAAGGTCAGTTTTTAGCACCGTGGGATATGAAGAATGTTTTAAGAAAGGTCACGCAAAGTGGTAACCGGAATGTTATGCTTTGTGAGCGAGGTACTTCATTTGGTTATAATCGACTTATTTCTGATATGCGTTCATTGCCTATTTTGCGTTCATTTGGTGCTCCTGTTATTTTTGATGCAACGCATTCTGTTCAGGAGCCAGGTGGTCAGGGTGATTCATCTGGTGGGCAGCGTCAATTTGTTGAAATTTTGGCGCGTGCGGCTGTTTCGGTTGGGGTGGCCGGTATTTTTTTAGAAACGCATCAAGATCCAGATAATGCTCCTTCTGATGGACCGAATATGATTAAAATTGATCATTTACAAAGACTGCTTGAGACTTTAATGGAATTTGATTATCTGTCAAAGAAGACAATTGAATAGAGAAGATGTTTCTCATTATGTTAAAATGATCGAGACTTTTGTTGGATAAGGAAACACATATGACTATAATTGTCGATATTATTGGACGTGAAGTACTTGATAGCCGAGGTAATCCAACTGTAGAAGTTGAAGTTCATTTGGAAAATGGAGCTTTGGGCCGTGCTCTTGTTCCCTCTGGGGCATCGACGGGTGCCCATGAAGCTGTAGAACTACGTGATGGTGGTACGCGCTATCAAGGAAAAGGCGTTAAGAAAGCGATTGCTGCAATAAATGGCGAGATTCTTGAGGAACTTGGTGGACGAGATGCCAGAAATCAAATCGGCATTGATCAAGCAATGATTGCCTTGGATGGAACACCAAACAAAGCACGTCTTGGAGCTAATGCACTTCTTGGTGTTTCATTGGCTGTTGCAAAAGCAGCAGCAGAGTCATTGTCTTTACCTCTATATCGTTATATTGGTGGTACACAAGCACATATTCTTCCGACACCAATGATGAATATTATTAATGGTGGTGTTCATGCTGATAACCCGATTGATTTTCAAGAATTTATGATTATTCCTGTAGGAGCATCTACGCTAAAAGAAGCAATTCGCTATGGTGCTGAAATTTTTCATACGTTAAAAAAACGTTTAAAAGATGCAGGTTATAATACCAATGTTGGTGATGAGGGTGGCTTTGCACCTCAATTTAAAAGCGCCGAGCAAGCGATTGATTTTATTATGGAATCTATAATAGCATGTGGGTATAAACCAGGTGAACAAATTGCCCTTGGTTTAGATTGTGCTGCAACCGAATTTTATAAAAATGGTTCCTATTTTTATGAAGGTGAGGGGAAATATCGTGATGTGGGGGAACAGGTAGATTATTTAGCACAACTTATTAAAACTTACCCTATTATCACAATTGAAGATGGTATGGCTGAGGATGATTGGGAAGGTTGGAAGTTACTCACTGACTCGATTGGTAAAAAATGTCAGCTTGTTGGCGATGATTTATTTGTAACAAATTCTGCGCGTTTGCGGGATGGTATCAAAATGGGAGCAGCCAATTCTATTCTTATCAAAGTTAATCAGATTGGCACGCTAAGTGAAACGCTTGATGCTGTAGAAACAGCGCATAAAGCAGGTTATCGTGCCATTATATCTCATCGTTCAGGTGAAACGGAAGATTCTTTTATTGCAGATCTTGCCGTTGCGACCAATTGTGGGCAAATTAAAACGGGTTCTCTTGCACGTTCGGATAGATTAGCAAAATATAATCAGCTTATTCGTATTGAAGAAATGCTAGGATTGCAGGCATGTTATGCGGGCAATTGGTATTGTTGATAGTGATAAGAGTAAAATTTTAAATTGTGATATCATTGGGGTTATAAAATTTAATGATGAGACATATGGGGCAACGATTTTATAGGTGTTAAAAGATGAGAGGTATAATTATTAGTCAGGATCAGGGGACTTATCTCGTTTCCGGTGATGATGGTAAGCGTTATCAATTTGCGACTTGGGATTGGTCAGGGAAGAATCCACCGAAGATAGGTGATACTGTTGATTTTGTATGTGAGGGAGATGTTGTCAATTCTGTTTTTCCATTATTAAAAAAACAGTCAGAACATTTAAAAGTAATGCTTGCACTCGTTTGTTGGGTTGCTGGTATATTTGGTGTTCATCGTTTTATGGTTGGTAAAGTTTGGACGGGTGCTTTAATGCTTATTCTATCGTTAACACTTGTCGGGTTGATGATCACAGGAATTTGGACAATTGTTGATTTTATAGTCATTATGGCAGGGAAGTTTACTGACAAAAATGGCAATCAAATTATACATTAGTAGAGATTGTATATGATAAAATAAACTATTATTGTAAATGTATAATATAAAAAGTAAGCAATATTTCTTGGGTTTGAGCATTTAATGCTGAAATTTTCATGAAGATTATGCATATTATACATAATTTAATAAAGATATTGAGAAAATTGTGAACTATTGTGCTATTTTATGTGGTCAAAGCAGAAACGCGAATTAATTTAAATTGTACTTTGTATTTCTGCTTATGATAGGTGGAAAATTTTAAGCTATTTTCATTATAACATTTATCCTGTTGAGTATGACTTGTATTCTTCCTGTGAAGTTCATGAACATCTTATCAAGAGAGCAAAAACTTTTTTATGAAGAACATGTGAGTAGTAATTTTATAAATAGTAAGGATAAAAGGTAAGATTATTGGTTAAGATCAAGGGGCTTATCTCATTTTAGGCGATGGGGGTAAGCGCTATAATTTGAGACTTGGGATTGGTTAAGAAAAAGTCTACCCGAGGGTGGGTATTACCATTAATTTTGTATGTGAAGGAGGCGCCATTAAATCTGTTGTTCCTCTCTTGAATGAAAGACAGCCGAAAAAATCACAAATGCTAAGAGCATTTGCTTATTTTGGTGGGGATATTTGGTATTCACTTCTTTATGGTTGGTAAAGTTGGGATGGGTATTGTAATACTATTTCTAACTCTAACAATTTCAAGGACATTTGTATCTGGGATTTGGGCATTTATTGATTTTATAGCCATTTTAACAGCAAACTTTACAGATAAAAATGAGTATGGAGTCATAAATTAGTAAATACCGCATATTGTAATATAATAGAAGATAATATGGCATAGCTTTATTATGGCAGGGGTGCTCAGTGTATAAGAATAAATTATTTGCATGTGTAGGATTTGGTAATGAGGTATTAATGAAAATTGTTCATAATTGAATCAGGTGTTAAGAGGATTATTCTTTAAAGATTATTCTATTTTATGTGGACAAAGCAAAAACGCAGATCAATCAAAATGCGCTTTGTACTTCCACTTATGACAGTGGGAGTTTTGAGCTATTTCAGTTATCACATTTATCATGGTGAGTATGGCTTGTATTCACGCAGTGAAGTTAATCAATATATTGTCGAATTAGAAGAGGAGCTTCAGAAGTTAGAAGCTGAACGGATATTTATTGAAAAGCGTATTTCTCTTTTACGCAACGGGCATATTGAAAAGGATATGCTAGATGAGTATGTTAGAAGGAATTTAAACTTTTCTAAGCCGAATGAATTGACAATTTTAACTCCTTTAAATGAGATTAAAAGTTAATTATAAACTGCTTAATTTCAAAAAATATTTTAAACCAATCCCCTATGATATTATTTAAGCTGAGTGATAATGCTTGTAACTTTTGTTCGTAAAGGTTATTCCTAAATAATCATAATAGGGAGTTTAATATGGCAGAACGATTAAAAAAAAATTCTGCGTCGGTGGTGCATAATGCATTATCAAACACCACAAAGAAAGCAAAAATAGCTAATTTTACAAAAGAAGAGGAAATTGATGCCTACCGTGAGATGCTTTTAATTCGCCGTTTTGAAGAAAAAGCAGGCCAACTTTATGGTATGGGGCTTATCGGAGGATTTTGTCATCTCTATATTGGTCAAGAAGCTGTTGTTATTGGAACGCTGAAGGCAGCAAAAGAAGGTGATCAGGTTATTACATCTTACCGTGATCACGGACACATGTTGGCGGTTGGGATGAGTCCCCGTGGGGTTATGGCAGAGTTAACAGGGCGTCAAGGTGGTTTTTCTAAGGGGAAAGGGGGATCGATGCATATGTTTTCTAAAGAAAAGAATTTTTATGGTGGTCATGGCATTGTTGGTGCACAGGTTCCGATTGGTTCTGGTTTGGCGTTTTCGAATCAGTATCTTGGTAAAGATAATGTAACATTGGTGTATTTTGGTGATGGTGCAGCCAATCAGGGGCAGGTTTACGAAAGTTTTAATATGGCTTCGCTTTGGAAGCTTCCTGTTGTCTATATTATTGAAAATAACCAGTATGCTATGGGGACATCAGTTGCTCGTGCCTCTGCAGAAACTGATTTTTCTCGTCGTGGTCTTTCCTTTGAAATTCCAGGTATTGTTGTTGACGGTATGGATGTTCGAGCAGTAAAAGGGGCTGCTGATGAAGCAATTACTTGGACACGTTCAGGTAAAGGGCCTATTATTCTTGATATGCAAACTTATCGTTATCGTGGTCACTCCATGTCTGATCCAGCGAAATATCGCTCAAAGGAAGAAGTGCAGAAAATAAAAGAGGAACAGGATCCGATTGATCAGGTAAGAAATCGAATTCTTCAACAAGGTTTTGCGAGCGAAGACGATTTAAAGTCTATTGATAAAGAGGTGCGTGCGATTGTCGCTGATGCGGTAGATTTTGCGCAAAGTGATCAAGAGCCAGATGCTTCTGAGCTCTATACTGACATTTTAGTTTGATGCGAGGGAAGCAAGTATGTCTATTGATATTTTGATGCCTGCGCTTTCACCAACGATGGAAGAAGGTAAATTATCTAAATGGCTCAAGAAAGAAGGCGATAAAGTTAGCTCTGGTGATATCATTGCTGAAATTGAGACGGATAAAGCAATGATGGAAGTAGAGGCTGTTGATGAAGGTACTCTTGGTAGAATTTGTGTGCTTGAAGGTTCTGAAGGGGTGAAAGTTAACACCGTTATTGCGGTATTGTTAGAAGAAGGTGAAACTGTTGAGGATATTTCACAGAGCACAAATTCTTTAAATACGCATCAAAAGAATGGGGGTGCATCTTCTTCTTTTTCTTCATCAGTGCCACAACTTCCTATTTTGGATACTCTTCCTGATTCTGATATACCAGCGGGGACAAAGATGGTTACGATGACGGTGCGTGAAGCGCTTAATCAAGCTATGGCTGAAGAGATGCGGCGTGATGAAATGGTTTTCCTGTTGGGGGAAGAAGTAGCACAATATCAAGGTGCTTATAAGGTTAGCCAAGGTTTATTGGAAGAATTTGGTACACGCCGGGTTATTGATACACCAATTACAGAACATGGTTTTGCAGGGTTGGCTGTTGGTGCTGCTTTTGGAGGGCTGCGTCCCATTGTCGAGTTTATGACATTTAATTTTGCTATGCAGGCAATGGATCAAATTATCAATTCCGCAGCGAAAACCCGTTATATGTCTGGTGGGCAAATGACCGCTCCTATGGTTTTTCGAGGTCCCAATGGGGCTGCTGCACGTGTTGGTGCTCAGCATTCTCAGTGCTATGCTGCCTGGTATAGTCATGTTCCAGGTCTTAAAGTTGTTATGCCTTACAGTGCTGCCGATGCAAAAGGTTTGCTAAAAGCTGCTATTCGTGATGACAATCCCATTATTTTTCTTGAAAATGAGATTTTGTATGGTCATCAATTTGATGTTCCCCAAATAGATGATTTTGTTTTACCTATTGGAAAAGCGCGTATTCATAAATCTGGACAGGATGTGACGGTTGTTGCGTGTGGGATTGGTATGCATTATGCAGTTCAAGCATTGCCAGAAATTGAAAAACTCGGTGTTGATGTTGAATTGATTGATTTAAGAACCATTCGTCCGATGGATCTTCCAACAATTGTTTCTTCAGTCAAAAAGACAGGTCGTTTGATAACAATTGAGGAGGGATATCCTCAGTCATCTGTCGGAACTGAGATAGCAACGCGTGTTATGCAGCAGGCTTTTGATTATCTTGATGCTCCAGTTGCTACAGTTGCTGGCAAAGACGTTCCGATGCCTTATGCTGCAAATCTTGAAAAATTGGCTTTGCCTAATACCGCTGAAATTGTTGAAGCCGTTAAGGCTGTGACGTATAAAGCATAACGGAGGGAAGCACTATGCCCATTAAAATTACAATGCCTGCGCTTTCCCCAACAATGGAAGAAGGGAATTTGTCAAAATGGAATATCAAGGAGGGGGATCAGGTTTCCTCTGGTGATATAATTGCCGAAATTGAGACAGATAAAGCGACAATGGAAGTCGAGGCTGTTGATGAAGGAACTGTTGCTAAAATCGTTGTTCCTGCTGGAACACAAGGCGTTAAAGTGAATAGTTTAATTGTTGTTTTAGCAGAAGAAGGAGAAGATTTAGCTGAAGTAGCAAAGGTTGCAGAAGATTCCCCTTCCTCTTTTGCAATCAAAGAATCAGAGGGTGAAAAACAGAGAGATTCAAAGGTAGCACAGATCTCTCATATATCATCAGTCCAGCAAGTAATGCAGCAAGGTAAAAAGGGAATGCGTTTTTTTGCTTCCCCTTTGGCGCGGAGATTGGCAACTCAAGTTGGTCTTGATTTATCACTTGTTTCTGGAAGTGGTCCTCATGGGCGTATTATCAAGCGCGATGTAGAAAAGGCCATGAAGGGTGGTGTTTCAAAGGCTTCTTATTCTTCACAAATTGAACAGCCGGTAACGGCAAATACTTCTGACAAACAGATACTGCAACTCTTTAAAGAGGATGAATATACATTCACTCCTCATAATAATATGCGTAAAACAATCGCCAAACGTTTGGTAGAATCAAAGCAAAAAGTCCCACATTTCTATGTAACGCTCGATTGTGAACTCGATGCGTTATTGCAGTTGCGTACACAATTGAATGCTGCTGCACCAATAATTAAAATGCAAGAAGGTTCTAAGCCTGCTTATAAGCTTTCCGTTAACGATATGATTATTAAAGCTGTAGCACTTTCTTTGATGGCAGTTCCCGATGCTAATGTTTCTTGGCTTGAGGGTGGAATACTTCATCACAAACATTGTGATGTTGGGGTAGCTGTTTCTGTTGAGAATGGGTTAATTACACCAATTGTTCGCCATGCAGAGAAAAAATCTTTATCGATTATCTCTAATGAGATGAAGGATTTTGTAAAGCGTGCACGTGAGCTTAAGCTGAAAATGGAAGAATATCAGGGGGGAACAACAGCTGTATCGAATATGGGGATGTATGGTGTGAAAAGTTTTTCTGCTATTCTTAATCCGCCACATGCGACGATTTTTGCCATTGGTGCAGGTGAACAACGTGCTGTTGTTAAAAATGGTGCATTGGCGGCTGCGACAGTCATGTCGGTTACACTTTCCGCTGATCATCGTGCTGTTGACGGTGCGTTAGCAGCAGAGCTTGCACGTACTTTTAAGAAGATGATTGAAAATCCATTAACAATGCTCATTTGAGCTGTTTTAAACGTGCTTCACGTAAAGTGTTTGTGAGTATGGTATGTTAATATGATAAAAGTGAATTTAAAGAGTTTGAAGGGCGATGTTTTTGCTACTTGTGATTGAGTAAAGGCATTTATGTGAAGCTTAGAATGAAAGTTACTAGAAAATTTTATCATGTTTTTTTGTTTTAAGCTCGAAGAGTGCGTGTCCATTTTGTGTATATCCATGGAGGAATGAGTGTGGCGAATCTTTATGATGTAATTGTGATTGGATCAGGTCCTGGCGGATATGTAACCGCAATTCGTGCGGCACAATGTGGCTTTAAGACTGCGATTGTTGAACGTGAACATCTAGGTGGGATTTGCTTAAATTGGGGTTGTATTCCAACAAAGGCACTTTTACGTTCAGCGGAAATAAAGCATTTTTCTGAACATTTGAAGGATTATGGTTTAAAGCTCAACGGTTCAATTGAGGCTGATATCAAAGATGTCGTGGCACGTTCGCGTGCAGTTTCAGCGCGTTTAAATGCTGGTGTTGGTTTTTTGATGAAAAAAAACAAAATCGATATTATTTGGGGTGAAGCGAAATTTACAAAGAAGGCGAAAGGGAGTCAGCTTGTGGAAATTACGGTTTCGTCATCTTCCAAACCGATTATGCAACCGCAAAATCCAGTACCAAAAGGAACATTAGGAGAAGGGATTTATCAAGCAAAGCACATCATTATTGCAACGGGTGCACGTCCTCGTATCCTTCCTGGTATTGAGCCAGATGGGAAGCTCATTTGGACTTATTTTGAAGCTATGATTCCCCACGTAATGCCGAAATCGCTCTTGGTCATGGGATCTGGGGCCATTGGCATTGAATTTGCTTCTTTTTATCATGATATGGGGGCAAGCGTAACTGTTGTTGAAATGATGCCTCACATCATGCCAGCTGAGGATATTGAAATTTCAACATTTGCTCGTAAACGGTTAGAGAAAAAAGGCATTCGCATTCTTAGCCAAGCAAAAGTGACAAAGGTTGAAAAAGCTGTCGATTCCATTACTGCACATATTGATGTGAAGGGTAAAAGAGAAACGATCACAGCGGATCGATTGATTTCCGCTGTTGGGGTTCAGGGTAATATTGAGAATCTTGGATTAGAAGCATTAGGTATAAAAACTGATCGTGGATGCATTGTAACTGATGAGTGGAGTTGGACAGGTGTAGAGGGTATTTATGCGATTGGTGATGTCGCTGGTCCACCTATGTTAGCACATAAAGCAGAAGAAGAAGGTGTAATATGCATTGAACGTCTTGCGAGATTGGAGAATATTCACCCTCTTGATAAAAGGAAAATTCCAGGCTGTACATATTGTACACCGCAAGTCGCCTCTGTAGGGCTTTCAGAAGCGGCGGCAAAAGAAGCAGGCTATGATATACGTGTTGGTCGTTATTCCTTTTCAGCGAATGGCAAAGCGATTGCTTTGGGTGAAGATCAGGGATTAGTGAAAACTATTTTTGATAAAAAAACAGGACAGCTTCTTGGTGCGCATATGGTAGGGGCAGAAGTAACAGAATTGATTCAAGGTTTTGTTATTGCTATGAATCTTGAAACAACCGAGGAAGAATTGATGCATACTGTCTTTCCACATCCGACATTATCGGAAATGATGAAAGAGAGTGTGTTGGATGCTTATGGTCAAGTTTTAAATGCTTGATGACTGGATTGTCTGGAAAATTTTGTGTTTAATTTTTCATTGGTATTCCATATTGATAAGGCAAAGGCTTAAATGGTTACGGTTGTTGATAGAGTTACAGATAGACGTTTGCGTCACCCTGAAAAGGCACATCGTCCTGATACAAGTGTTCAAAAAAAACCGGATTGGATTCGTGTAAAAGCGCCAACATCACAGGTCTATAAGGAAACGCATGGTATTGTACGTGCTCATAAATTAGTAACCGTATGTGAAGAAGCGGGTTGCCCAAATATTGGTGAATGTTGGAGCCAGCGTCATGCCAGTTTTATGATTTTGGGTGAAATATGTACGCGGGCATGTGCATTTTGCAACGTTGCAACAGGTATACCATTTGCCGTTGATGAGAACGAGCCAGAACGTGTGGCAGATGCTGTTGCACGGATGGAATTAAAACATGTTGTCATTACATCAGTTGATCGTGATGATCTTGCTGATGGTGGTGCTGAGCATTTTGCGAAAGTGATTTATGCGATTCGTCGAAAAGCTCCTAAAACAACAATTGAAGTTCTCACACCTGATTTTCGCCATAAGGATGGAGCTTTAGAAATTGTTGTTGCTGCTAAACCTGATGTTTTTAATCATAATTTAGAAACGGTTCCTTCTAAATATTTAAAGGTTCGTCCAGGGGCACGTTATTTTCATTCGATTCGGTTATTACAACGTGTTAAAGAACTGGATCCGACAATCTTTACAAAATCAGGAATTATGGTTGGTCTTGGAGAAGAACGAAATGAAATTCTCCAATTGATGGATGATTTACGCTCTGCAGATGTTGACTTTATGACAATTGGGCAATATTTGCAGCCTACGCGAAAGCATCATCCAGTTATTCGTTTTGTGCCTCCCGAAGAGTTTGAGTCTTTTGCCAAAATTGGTAAAGTGAAAGGTTTTTTACATATGGCTTCCAATCCTCTGACGCGTTCATCTCATCATGCGGGTGATGATTTTGCAATTTTGCAAAAAGCGCGTGATGAAAAATTTGCTTTACAGAGATAGTTATGCCAACTTTTACAACACATCGGCAAATTGCCCATAGTGCCCGTGAAATGTTTGATCTTGTTGCAGATATTGAATGCTATCCTGAATTCTTACCAATGTGTGAGGCTTTAATAGTCCGTTCTCGTAAAAAATGTGAGGAAAAGACTTTGCTTCTTGCAGACATGACAGTTGGCTATAAGCTTGTCCGAGAAACTTTTACAACTCAAGTCTTTCTTCAACCGAAGGAAAAACGCATAGAGGTTAAATACATTGATGGTCCATTCAAATATCTTGAAAACCGTTGGGCTTTTCATCATACTGAGAAGAGCAACATCTGTAATATAGAATTTTTTATTGATTATGAATTTAAAAGTAAAATGCTTGGATTGGTAATGGGCTCAATGTTTGATATTGCTTTTCATAAATTTACCGATGCTTTTGAAAGGCGTGCTCATAGGATTTATGGTTCTCCGGTAATATAATTTATTCAGTTAAATTTATGATATCTGTCATATATCATGGGATGTGATTGTAGTGATGTGTCATCTGGAAATCAGAGAGAGAAGGTATCATTGCAGAGATTCCAAGATCAATTTCAAAGCATTTTTAACAGTTGCATGACGGATAGCCTTGCGATCAAGATTGCCAAAGCGCATTTCTGTGTACAGAGTTTTATGATTTTTATAAGCAACTGCGAAATGCACAAGTCCTACAGGTTTATCGAAACATGCTCCTCCTGGTCCTGCAATTCCTGTTACAGAGACTGCAATTTCAGCTCGTGAATATTTTAATCCGCCTTCGGCCATTGCAAGAACAACTTCTTTTGAAACGGCACCATAGGTTTTTATAAGTTCAGCGCGTACGCCAACAAGGCGTGTTTTAGCTTCATTTGAATAAACAACGAATCCACAATCAAGTACATCAGATGACCCTGCAATATTGGTGAGATTTGCAGCAATGAGCCCTCCTGTGCAAGACTCGACAGTTGTTAAAAGCAAACTTTTTTGGCGACAAGCTGTAAGGACTTCACGTGCTTGTTTTTCACAAAAACATGTCATTTGGGAATTTCTCCTGGATAAAGGACGTTTGCTGTTGCAAAAGCCGCAATGCCTTCGCCACGACCAATAAATCCAAGTTTTTCATTTGTTGTGGCTTTTATAGAGATTCGATCGGGTAAAATTGTGAGCATGTTCATAAGATTTCCTACCATTGCATGACGATAGGGGCCGATTTTAGGTTCTTCAGCGATGAGTGTGATATCAACATTGGCAATACGACCACCTGCTTGTTTAACAATATCAAGAGCGTGACGTAGAAAAATTTCTGAAGATACATTTTGCCATTGAGGATCAGAGGGGGGAAAATGTGTGCCGATATCTCCTGCTCCCCGGGTAGCGAGAAGAGCATCTGTAAGTGCATGAAGAGCGACATCAGCATCAGAGTGTCCATTTAATTTTTTATGAAAAGGGATTTTTATGCCACATAATATAAGAGAATTTCCTTCTTCGAAAGAATGAACATCATAACCATTGCCGGTACGGATATCAGGAAACATTTGCATTTTTTTCTGGAGATATAAATGTGCGGTATTCAAATCTTCATGCCATGTAATCTTTATGTTGTGAGGGCTTCCAGGAATGGTACGCATAGAAATTCCAAACCATTCAGCAATTGCAGAATCGTCGGTGAATTCTTTTTTGCAAGTTTTTATTGCTTTTTCATGGGCTGCTAAGATGCGTTCAAAAGGAAAACACTGTGGAGTTTGTGCGCTATAAAGATGTGTGCGTGGAATTGTTTCTAAAACATGGTGTGTGCTATTGATACGTTTGAGAGTATCACAGACGGCGAGAACGGGAAGAACGCCTTCTTGAGGAGTAACGGTGGTGTGTATTTGTTCGAGGAGCTTGTTTTCGACAAAGGGACGTGCACCATCATGAATATGTACATATTTAGGCTTAAACTTTCTAAGTGCTTGAAGTCCACGTAAGGTAGATTTTTGGCGAGTATTTCCTCCTTCAACGATGATGAGCTGCTCTTTAAAGTCGGCAATAGCTTGTTCACAGATTTGACGGTCCTCTGGATGAATAACGAGGATAATCGTTGTTATGGCTGGATTTTGGCAAAAACAACGCACAGTATGGCAAATAACCGGCTCTTGTCCTAAGAGTCGGTATTGTTTTGGTTTTTTTGGAAGAGATCCTGCTCTTTTACCGCGTCCAGCGGCTAATATGACTGCTGCAATAGAAATGGTTGGTTTTCCTTATGTTTTACTTAGTTGCCTTTCACATGATTTGAGTTGATTATTTCACGATTATCAATCTTTAATTGATTTCGAAAGGATGGGCGTTGCAGATCAGCAAGAGATATCACGGATAATACATCAAAAAAAGCATTTAATGCTTTTTGAAGTGCGGTATTTAAGCTACAAAAATCGATCAATGGGCAATTAGATTTTGCATTATCAAAACATTCTGCCATGGAAAAGTTATCTTCTGTTACTTTTACAACATCGGCTACCGAAATCTCTGCTGCAGGTTTGGCCAGTTTAACGCCACCATTGCGTCCTCGTACTGTTTTTACAAAACCTGCTTCAACAAGTGGTTGAAGGATTTTAAATAAAAAAAGTTCAGAAACAGCATATGCTTTGGCAATTTCTGGAATACGACTAAGAGATTCCTGATTATCTGCACAATACATGAGAATCCTGAGGGCATAATTTGTCTGTTTTGTTAACCGCATCTCATCTCCTCTGTAAAATATTACCGAAAGCGTTTTTATTTTAAATATATTTCGGAAAATGTAGAAGTTCTTTATTGGCTATATTTTAAATGTGGCCTTGTCAATTTTTGTCACAAGAGGTTATATGGAGACAATGGGATAAGGTAGTGTAAGCTAATTATGAATACAACATCTATAACGAATCTCCAAGACATAGAACAAAGTACTTATAATGATGAATTGTATCGCTTAAGTAAGGTGTATATCTTTTTAGGTATCACAATTATTGTGTTGGCTTTATTAACAGCGTCTGTTTCATTTATTATTCTTATTGGGTTAACTCCTGTTGTTCCCAGTAGGGCTGTAACTCTCATTCTTATAGGGATTAATAGTGTTTGGGTTTTAGGGCTTGTGATCATTGTTTTTTACGAGATGACCCCTATCATTCGTGCGTGGCGTTCAAGACGTGCAGGCTCTCGTCTTCATGTGCGTCTTATTTCATTGTTTGCACTTGTTGCAACAATGCCAGCTGTTGCAGTTGCTCTTGTATCGGGACCTGCCCTCAATTTAGGCCTTGATCGATGGTTTGATACGACAACACGGCAAATTGTAGGTTCTTCTATTAATTTAGCGAATGCTTACGCTGATGAAATGCTGCAAAATTTGAAAAATTTATCCTATGCTATGGCCTTTGCACTTGATAATAAAAAGCTTTTAGGGCGTAATCCAGCTGAATATCGGATGCAATTAACACGTCATGCTATAGGGCGTAATCTGCGTGGTGCATTTTTGTTAAGTTCTAGTGGAACTGTCTTTATATCGAGCGATCTTGGTGATGAGGATAAACTGCCTATTCCCCCTTCCAATCTTATCGAGCGAGCAACCAGCACAAGGCCTTTTTCTTTTCAACCAGGGGTTCATGATTATTTTGGCATTATTTTAAAATTTACCAATATTCCAAACACATTTTTGTATCTAGTGCGTGACGTTGATAAAGATGTTTTGTCTGCTTTGCGCTTGACGGAAGTTAATACAGATCGGTATCGTGATTTAAATGAAAATCGTCTGCTGACACAAATCGCATTTGGTATGCTTTATTTGTGTCTTTTTTTTAGTTTATTCCTGTCTGCTATTTGGGCTGGTATTGCTGTTGCTGATCGCTTGGTGCGCCCTATTCGCCTTCTTATTAGTGCTGCCGATGATGTAGCTTCTGGAAATATGGAGGTCTTTGTGCCAGTCCGTGCAAAGGATGGAGATATTGGGCAATTATCAAAAACTTTTAATTACATGGTCAGTGAACTGAAAAGTCGACGTAATGAATTGATTGCAGTTCGTGATCAAATTGATGAGAGACGGCGTTTTTCTGAAGCTGTTTTGTCTGGTGTAACAGCGGGTGTGGCTGGAATCGATGATAATGGGAATATTACAATTATCAATCGGTCTATTGAAACGATGTTTGATATTCGCTCTGAGCACGTTATTGGACACAGTCTTTTATCGTTAAGTGCTGAAATTGACCAGGTTTTTCAATTTGCGCGTTCACTAGGTCGTAAAAATCATCGTGAGCAGGTAACCTTAAGTGTTGCGGGACAAGAACGCGTTTGTAATGTGCAAATTACGATGGAAAAGGATGACGGACAGGGGCAATCTTGGGTTCTAACTATTGATGATATTACAGATCTTGTTGAAGCACAACGTTCATCGGCGTGGGCAGATATTGCACGCCGTATTGCACACGAAATTAAAAATCCACTTACACCTATTCAATTATCAGCTGAACGTATTCGTAAACGTTACGACAGAGTTATTACACAGGATCGAGAGGTTTTTGAGCGGTGTATCGACACAATTATTCGACAAGTTGGAGATATTGGGCGTATGGTTGATGAGTTTTCTTCTTTTGCGCGCATGCCCAAACCGCAAATGAATATTTTAGATATACGTGGATTACTGCGTGAAGCATGTTTCTTGATAGAAGTTACGCGACATGATATTCATTTTGAGCAAGACTTAGGAAGTGCACCACTTATCGGCGCATTTGACAACCGCCTCATTGTACAAGCTTTTTGCAATGTTATCAAAAACGCGAGCGAATCTATAGACTTAGTCATGCGAGAGGAAAGTATTCACGGTCATATTCTTGTACGTTCTTATTATCAGGAAGGATCTGTGGTTGTGGATGTTATTGATAACGGTAAAGGACTTCCTAAAGAGCAAAGGCAAAAATTATTAGAACCTTATATCACAACACGGGAAAAGGGCACAGGGCTTGGATTAGCCATTGTGCGCAAAGTTATTGAAGATCATGGTGGTTACATGGAATTGCACGATGCACCAAAAAGCTTTTATGAAGGTCGTGGAGCGATGATCCGTTTGATATTTCCGGCAGATGGGGCTAAGCAGAGTAATGTTGCACAAGCCATAAATCATAAGATAGGGGAATAAGATGGTATCAGATATTTTAATTGTCGATGATGAAGCGGATATTCGTGAGCTTATTGCTGGTATTTTAGATGATGAAGGCTATGAAACACGTGTTGCATGTAATTCTGATGAAGCATTGGCACAAATTAGTGAGCGTATTCCAAAGCTCATTTTTTTGGATATTTGGTTGCAAGGAAGTCGTCTTGATGGATTAGCGCTGCTTGATGAAATTAAAACGCGATATCCCAATCTTCCAGTGGTAATGATCTCTGGTCATGGTACTATTGAGACAGCTGTTTCTGCGATAAAACGAGGGGCGTATGATTTCATTGAAAAACCTTTTAAAGCTGATCGGCTTGTCTTGGTTGCAGAACGAACTCTTGAAAATTCAAATTTAAAACGTGAGCTTTTAGAATTACGAAAGCGCTCGAATGAGACATTGGAGCTGCTTGGAACATCAACCGCTATAAAACATTTACGCCAAATCATAGAAAAAGTAGCGCCGACCAATAGTCGGATCATGATTACAGGTCCTTCGGGTGCTGGAAAAGAGATGGTAGCACGTGCCATTCATGCACTTTCAACGCGTTCGAATGGGCCATTTGTTACAATAAATGCTGCAACGATTACCCCGGAAAGAATGGAAATAGAATTGTTTGGCAGCGAAATGGAGGGGAGAGAACGTAAGATTGGCGCATTAGAGGAAGCCCATGGTGGAATATTGTATCTTGATGAAATTGCTGATATGCCACGTGAGACTCAAGGTAAAATTCTTCGGGTCTTGACGGGCCAGGCATTTGAAAGAGTTGGTGGCACAAAACGTGTTAAGGTGGATGTTCGTATCATTTCCTCAACAGCACAAAATCTTGAAAATCTCATTTCTGATGGACGTTTTAGAGAAGATCTTTTTCACCGTCTTTCGGTTGTTCCTATTGCTGTTCCACCGCTTTCAGCACGTCGTGAAGACATTCCAGAACTTGTCCGCCATTTTGTTAAAACAATATCACAGCAAGTTGGTATTAAACCGCGTGAAATTAGTGATGATGTAATGGCTATTTTGCAAACGCATGCTTGGCCGGGTAATGTACGGCAGCTACGCAACAATATTGAGCGTCTTCTCATTCTTGTACGTGATGGTGATGATCCAATAACAACAGAGTTTCTCCCTAGTGAAGTGAGCGATTCTTTGCCACGCCTTCAAATGGATACAGATGAGAGTATAATGGATTTACCATTACGTGAAGCACGAGAATTGTTTGAAAAGAAGTATTTAGAAGCGCAGATTGGGCGTTTGGGTGGAAATATATCGCGTACAGCTGAATTTATAGGTATGGAACGTTCAGCTTTGCACCGTAAACTTAAGGCACTCGGAGTTTCATAGATTATGCGTGTTATTATTTGCGGGGCGGGACAGGTCGGTTATGGGATAGCAGAGCGTCTTGCTGCTGAAAATCACGATGTCACTGTTATTGATATTGAAGCGAGATTGATTGAAAAAATTCGTGATACGTTGGATGTGAGAGGTTTTGTTGGCCATGGTTCTCGTCCTGAGGTCCTTTTGGCTGCTGATGCAGATAAAGCTGATATGTTGATTGCAGTAACTTTATTTGATGAAGTCAATATGGTGACTTGTCAGGTGGCGCATTCATTGTTCAATGTTCCAACAAAAATTGCACGTATTCGCTCACAATCCTATTTAGAACCCCGTTATAAAACGCTTTTTGCTCGAGAAAATATTCCCATTGATGTGGTTATTTCGCCAGAAATTGAAGTTGGGGAAATGGTTCTGCGTCGTATTGCTCTACCTGGTGCAATAGATGTTCTTTATTTTTGCAACGATGATATTGTTGCGTTAGCCTTGGAATGTATGGAAGATTGCCCAGTTATTAATACACCTTTGCGTCAGTTAACGGAGCTTTTTCCGGATCTTCGTACGACAGTTACTGCTATTAAGCGTGGCTCAGAATTATTGGTAGCGCACTCAGAGACACAATTACAGGTTGGCGACATCACCTATCTTGTTGCTGCTCGTGATCAGATGCGCCGTGCAGTTGGGCTTTTTGGTCATAAAGAACAAGATGCACATCGCATGATTATTGCAGGAGGTGGACATATAGGTCTTTATGTTGCTCAAGCTATTGAAAAGCGCCTCCATAAATTAAGGTTAAAAATTATAGAATCGCAGAGAGAGAGAGCACTAACAATTGCTGATCAACTCGAAAAAACGACCGTTTTATATGGTAATGTATTAGATCCAGTTATTCTTCAGGAAGCTGGAATTGGTCAGGCCGATTTAATGATTACATTGACCAATCAAGATCAGGTCAATCTTTTGAGTGCTATTATTGCTAAGAGACTGGGATGCAAAGCCAATATGGTGTTAATCAATAATGTTGCTTATCAGGAATTTAGCCGCGCAGTTGGTGTGGATGCATATCTTAATCCACATAGTGTTACGATATCAAGAATTTTGCAACAAATGCGTCGTGGGCGTATTCGTGCTGTTCACTCGGTTTTTAATGGTCAGGCAGAAATTATTGAGGCTGAAGTGATGCAAACTTCTTCATTGGTTGGTAAGTCATTGTCGGAGCTAGGTTTATCAGACGGTTTAAGGATTGGTGCGATTTATCGCAATAAGACAATAATACAGCTTTCAGCAGATACGCGTATTTTGCCTGGCGATCGTGTCGTGATTTTTGCTCTTGCTGAATGTGTTCATGATGTTGAACAACTTTTTCGTGTAAGTTTGGAATATTTTTGATATATTGCTTAATGGATATTTGCACTGTTTTGTATAGCAGAAAATTGAGATTAGGTGAGAGACTTTATTTGCCTTCAATGGTAAAAACTGGGCAGCGCGTTAAGCTCTTTAATTATGGTAAAATGAAAAATTTACTTGCTGGTGTTGAATTACATGAAGACGAATCGATTCTACTACGTTCAGAAATTTACCGCCGTGATCCCAATTTTTCTGACAGTAAACCAGGATATACAATTGTTCAGTTTTCGGATTTTTTTCGTGTTATGTTGATGAAGTATCAACAAGGTGTTTGGTTGGATACAGATGTTTATCTGGTCAAACAGTTTCATCCAGATGTGAATAAAGATTGGTTCGCAAGAGAAAATGCTTTAAGAGTAGGTGTTTGTGCGCTTTATTTTCTACCTGATAACCCTATTATAAAGGTGTTTGGAGATTATTGGGCATGCACAGAAATTATTCTTGAGTAGCTTTGGTTTAGATGTCGTATTTGGAAGTCATTTTGGTTAAAGAGGAAAAAATATCTATTTTACTGGTAAATCTTGGAGTTATGATCTTTGGCAATGATGGTATTTCGCGATTAGCTAAACGGTATGGTTTTTTTTCATGATGCAAAGAAAAAGGAAATTTTTTATTATTGGACGGGGCAAAAAGTGAGTATATTTTTGATTTAGCTTTTGGTGTTGAGCTACTTGCAGATCCATGTTTTATAGGATTTCATATCCACAGAAAGGCAAAGACCACTCAAAAATCTCAAGAAGGCAGCTTTTACAATTGGGCACTGTCTCGCATTCTTGGTGCTCATGATTTGTTCTGTTAGAGTTGTTATTGCTATTTTAACCATTGGGATTTTAATTTTGCCTGAAGGAGCGTTGATTGTGGCTTACGCAAGAAACTAGTGTTAGCCTATGGATGAAAGCGTTAAATGCGTGAAAAGTGATTGTTATATGAACGGAATTAAAAATATGAGTGATCCAATAAAAACAGCATTAAGTCTTGTTCCTATGGTTATTGAACAAACTAATCGGGGCGAACGGGCCTATGATATTTTTTCTCGTCTTTTAAAAGAACGGATTATTTTTATTAATGGTCCCGTTGAAGACGGTATGGCGATGCTTGTTTGTGCACAATTACTCTTCTTGGAAGCGGAAAATCCTAAGAAGGAGATTAGTCTTTATATAAATTCTCCAGGTGGTGTCGTAACATCTGGTATGGCAATTTATGATACTATGCAGTTTATTCGCCCTCCTGTTTCTACGCTTTGCATGGGGCAGGCAGCATCTATGGGATCATTACTTTTAACGGCTGGAGCGAAAGGTCATCGTTTTACTCTGCCCAATGCACGTATTATGGTGCATCAGCCATCTGGTGGTTTTCAAGGTCAGGCTTCAGATATTGAGCGGCATGCGCAAGATATTATAAAGATGAAACAGCGTTTAAATGAAATTTATGTTCAACATACAGGTCAGAATTATGATGTTATTGAAAGAACGCTCGATCGTGATCATTTTATGACAGCGGAAGAAGCTAAGCAATTTGGTTTGGTTGATGATGTTATACAATATCGTGCAGAAACTGAAAAAGAAGAAAAAGATTAAGAGTTTTTATAGAAAAAGCCGCTAATTTAAGAAAGAGTTTTGTAAAAAATATCGCGACAATAAGAGAAAAACATCTAAAGATATTGAGACATGCATGGTTTTTATATGTCTTTTATTTTTTCATTATGAAAAACTTCCTTTAAAAAGGGGAAGTATTCATATATCGTGGTGAAAGGAAAGAGAAATGAGCAAACTTAGCAATAGCGGGAACGAATCGAAAAATACTCTCTATTGCTCGTTCTGCGGCAAAAGTCAGCATGAGGTGCGTAAGCTCATTGCGGGCCCTACTGTGTTCATCTGTGATGAATGCGTAGAGCTCTGCATGGATATTATTCGTGAAGAAAATAAGTCTTCTGGGATTAAAGCACGTGATGGTGTTCCTACTCCACAGGAAATTATAACAGTTCTCGATGATTACGTTATTGGTCAGCAGCATGCAAAGCGCGTTCTTTCTGTTGCTGTTCATAATCATTATAAACGGCTTGCACATCAGTCTAAAAGTAATGATATTGAATTAGCGAAGTCGAACATTCTTCTTGTTGGTCCAACGGGATGTGGTAAAACGTATCTAGCACAAACATTGGCCCGTATTATTGATGTCCCTTTTACGATGGCAGATGCGACCACTTTAACTGAAGCAGGCTATGTGGGTGAAGATGTTGAAAATATTATTCTAAAGCTTCTTCAGGCTGCTGACTATAATGTTGAGCGTGCACAACGTGGTATTGTGTATATTGATGAGGTCGATAAAATTTCTCGTAAGGCTGATAATCCTTCTATTACAAGAGATGTTTCGGGGGAAGGTGTTCAGCAAGCGTTGTTAAAAATTATGGAAGGAACAATTGCTTCTGTTCCTCCTCAGGGTGGACGTAAGCATCCACAGCAAGAATTTCTTCAGGTCGATACGACAAATATTTTATTTATTTGTGGAGGGGCTTTTGCTGGTTTGGAGCGAATTATTTCAGGACGTGGTGAAAAAACTTCTATTGGTTTTTCTGCTACCGTTAAAGCGCCTGATGAGCGTTGTGTTGGTGAGATTTTTCGTGACTTAGAGCCTGAAGATCTTATAAAATTCGGTTTGATACCAGAGTTTATTGGTCGTCTTCCCATTGTAGCGACCTTAGAGGATTTGGATGTTAATGCGCTTGTTCAAATTTTATCAAAACCAAAAAATGCGTTGGTAAAGCAATATCAGCGTCTTTTTGAAATGGAAAATGTCGAATTAGCATTTCATGAAGATGCTTTGCGAGTTATTGCCAAGAAGGCGATTGAGCGTAAAACTGGTGCGCGTGGTTTACGCTCTATTATGGAGAAGATACTTCTTGAGACGATGTTTGAGCTTCCGGCTCTTGAAGGCGTTCAAAAAGTAGTTATTTCGAGTGATGTAGTTGATGGGAAAGCGCATCCTCTTTACATTTACTCAGAACGTACAGAAGATAAAGAAAATGTATCGGCATGATGTTATGCGATATGAGAAGTAGGAATAAACATCATTTGAAGATGGATGTTTTTGGACATTATAGTCATAATGCTTGATTTATATGTTCCCAGTTCCCACTTCATGTATTATGGAGAACTGGAAGCTTTTCTAAAGGCGGGCTTGTGTAACGGATAGATTATAGGCTCCAGAAAGGAGAATTATGCAATATATTGATGAAAAGACAGATGGGGTAAGGGGAGAAGTTTATGCTGTTTTACCTCTTCGTGATATAGTTGTCTTCCCACATATGATTGTTCCACTTTTTGTAGGCCGAGAAAAATCAATTCGAGCTCTCGAAGAGACGATGGCGGTTGATAAACAGATATTATTGGTGACGCAAAAAAATGCTTCTGATGATGATCCAAAATCGGAAGATATTTATGATATTGGTACGTTTGCTAATATTCTGCAACTTTTAAAGCTTCCTGATGGAACTGTAAAGGTTTTGGTGGAGGGGATTGCACGTGCAAGAATTAGCCAATTTACTACGAATGAAAATTATCATCAGGCCCTCGCAACTCTTACAGAGGAGCCTAGAGAGAACGATGTTGAGATTGAAGCTCTTTCGCGATCGGTGATTGCTTATTTTGAAAATTATGTAAAGCTTAATAAAAAGATTTCTCCTGAAGTGGTCAATGCTATTGGCCAGATTGATAATCCTTCTAAACTTGCCGATACTATTGCTTCGCATTTGATGATTAAACTTTCAGAAAAGCAAGAAATATTAGCGCTATTACCTGTGCGTGATCGCCTTGAACGTGTTCTTTCTTTTATGGAAGGAGAGATTTCTGTTTTGCAGGTTGAGAAGCGTATTCGTTCACATGTTAAACGGCAAATGGAAAAAAACCAACGGGAATATTATCTCAATGAGCAGATGAAGGCTATTCAGAAAGAGTTAGGAGCAAGCGATGATAGCCGCGATGAGCTCTCTGAGTTAGAAGAACGCATTACAAAGACAAAACTTTCGAAGGAAGCGCGCGAAAAGGCTGGAGCAGAACTTAGAAAATTACGGAATATGTCTCCTATGTCTGCAGAAGCAACAGTTGTGCGTAATTATCTTGATTGGTTATTAGCAATGCCTTGGGGGAAAAAGTCGAAGATCAAAAACAATTTAGACTTTGCTGAAAAGGTCATGAATAATGAGCATTTTGGTCTTGAAAAAGTTAAGGAGCGAATTATCGAATATTTGGCAGTACAAAGTCGTGCATCAAAAATAAAAGGTCCTATTATTTGTTTGCTAGGTCCTCCTGGTGTAGGAAAAACATCACTTGCTCGCTCTATTGCAAAAGCGACGGGGCGTGAGTATGTTCGTATCTCCTTGGGAGGGGTAAGGGATGAAGCAGAAATTCGCGGACATCGCCGAACATATATTGGTTCTATGCCTGGAAAAATTATTCAGTCTATGAAAAAAGCTAAGAAATCTAATCCTCTTTTCTTGCTTGATGAAATTGATAAAATGGGGCAAGATTTTCGTGGTGATCCCTCTTCGGCTTTATTGGAAGTGCTTGATCCTGAACAAAATGGTACTTTTATTGATCATTATTTGGAAGTCGAATATGATCTTTCCGATGTCATGTTTATTACAACTGCTAATACTCTGAATATTCCAGGACCGTTAATGGATCGGATGGAAATTATTCGTATTGCAGGTTATACTGAATGTGAAAAAATGGAGATTGTTAAGCAGCATCTTTTACCAAAAGCACTGAAGGATCATTGTTTAACTAGAAAAGAGTTTAGTGTTTCTGATGGCGCTATAAGATCAATGATACAATTTTATACACGTGAGGCAGGTGTTCGTAACCTTGAGCGTGAATTAATGAAGGTAGCACGTAAATCAGTTACCAAAATTCTTAAAACGCAGCAAAAATCTGTAAAAGTTACGGAAAATAATATTAATGACTTCTTGGGTGTTAAACGTTATCGCTATAACCAGATTGAAGGTGAAAATCAAATTGGTATTGTGACTGGCCTTGCTTGGACTGAAGTTGGGGGAGAGTTATTGACCATTGAAGGTGTTATGATGTCCGGTAAAGGCAAGATGACTGTAACTGGAAATTTACGTGATATCATGAAAGAGTCAATTTCAGCGGCAGCATCTTATGTGCGTTTTCGTGCTATTGATTTTGGTATTGAACCCCCACTTTTTGATAAACGTGATATCCATGTTCATGTTCCAGAAGGTGCTACACCAAAAGATGGGCCATCAGCTGGAATTGCAATGGTGACGGCAATTGTTTCGGTATTAACAGGGATAGCTGTGCATAAAGATATTGCGATGACTGGTGAAATTACTTTACGCGGGCGTGTTTTACCAATTGGTGGATTAAAAGAAAAGCTTCTTGCAGCTCTTCGAGGAGGTATAAAAAAAGTACTCATTCCTGAAGAAAATGCAAAAGATTTGATTGATATTCCTGATGATGTCAAAAATAATATGGAAATTATTCCTGTAAGTCATGTGAGTGAAGTTCTTAGACACGCTTTGGTTCGTTTTCCTGATCCTATTGGATGGACAGAGCCCTCTACGGTGTCTGTCCCTATCAGGACAGAAAACGAAAGCGAAGGAATACAGATTGCACACTGATTCACTTTCCACTTTTTATTGAATTTTAAAAGCAGCAGAAGGCATTTTCGTGGTTATTTTTCTGTTCATTTTGAAAAAAAGTAAAAAATTCCGTGAATAACTGTGATTATTGCTAAAAAAACAATGTTTTGAATAAAAATAAGGCTTCTGTTTACTGTACTTTTCAATAAACTGGCCGATGACACGGTTAAGTTGTGTTATTTGGTAATATAGGGAAAGGAAATATTCCATGAATAAAAGTGAATTGGTGAGTTCCGTTGCTGAAAAAGCAGGTGTTTCGAAAGCGCAGGCAGGCTCTGTTGTCGATGCTTTTATCGCTTCTGTAACAGAAGCTTTAGCTTCAGGAGGAGATGTTCGTCTTCCAGGTTTTGGTTCTTTTGAAGTTTCTCATCGTGCTGCTACAAAGGGGCGTAATCCTTCAACTGGCGCTGAAATTAATATTCCAGCGCGTTCTGTGCCCAAATTTTCTGCAGGGAAAAGTCTAAAAGAAGCAGTTAACAAATAATAAATTAAACCGCACTAAAAAAACCCGGTTTATTTATAACCGGGGTTTTCTAGAAGTGTTGTATGCATGCTTTTCATACGAAGTTTTGTAGTATGTTTTGTTTCGACTGTTTCAGTATTTTTTAAAGATTCTTTTAGGGTTTACAGAAAGTACTCTATGGACAAATATATCTTTATTTCAGCATTTTCAAATAAAATATTTAACTGTAAGAGTTAGTGTCAACTGTAAAATGGTGAGCTTAACTTTATGACACAAAATAACACCAAACTTCCTCTAAATAGCAGAAAATTATGGCATTGATTAAAAGTCCTGTTAGCAGGTAAGCGTTTGGTATCTATTTGGTTGCATTTACTATTGCAGCATATTTTCTATCATGGCTGATTTAAATGATTGAAGTGTGTTTGAAAATTGTTTTTAAGAATAGTTTTTTGTTGTTATTGAGGGTAAATGACGTCGATCTAAATAGATCGAAGGGCGAAAGATATCATCTGTATCATGAAAATCAAAGACAACAATTGGTTAATGGTGATTGATCTAGAGTTTATTTTTTTCTTCGTTGATTAGCCACTGAATGCAAGTGTTAAGAGCTCTGGCAGTTATTGCTTGTTTTTTTGCTAATTTTTTTTCTTTACTTGGCAAACGTTTTCCTGAATAAGAAGCAGAAGCAATAGGAGGGAAAAGTCCAAAATTGATGTTCATTGGTTGAAAAGATTTTCTTCCTGTTTTTTCATCTACGATATGTCCACCGGTAATATGGTTCAAGAGAGCTCCCAATGCTGTGGTTAATGGTGGTAGGCAAGGGCAATTATAGTGATATTCAGCAGCGGCAAAACGTCCAGCAAGAAGCCCTATTGCTGATGATTCTACATACCCCTCACATCCGGTAATTTGCCCTGCAAAGCGCAGTCCAGGCCTTTGTTTTAAACGAAGAGTTTGATCAAGAATGATTGGTGAGTTGAGATAGGTATTACGGTGAAGTCCACCAAGGCGAGCGAACTCTGCGTTCTCAAGACCGGGAATCATTCTAAAAATGCGAACTTGTTCGCCATATTTCAATTTTGTTTGAAAGCCTACCATATTATAAAGGGTTCCAAGCTTATTGTCTTGGCGTAATTGGACGACGGCATAAGCTTTAACTGTGGGATTATGAGCATTAGTTAATCCCATAGGCTTCATGGGACCATGTCTGAGCGTTTCAAGTCCGCGTTCCGCCATAACTTCGATTGGTAAGCATCCATCAAAATAGGGTGTTTTTTCAAAGTCGCGGAATTCTGTTTTTTCCGCATTTTTCAACGCTTGAACAAATGCTTCATATTGTTCTTTATTAAGGGGACAATTAAGATAATCCTTTCCTGTTCCCTCAGGACCGATTTTATCATAGCGCGATTGATACCAACAAATATCCATATTAATACTATCGGTATAGATAATAGGTGCGATAGCATCAAAAAAAGAGAGAGCTTCTGTTCCGGTTATTGTTTGGATTGCTTTAGCGAGTTTTGGTGAGGTAAGGGGGCCTGTTGCAATGATAATGTGAGGCCAATTCTCAGGAATCTCTTGAATTTCTTCACGCTTTATTGTTATAAGAGGATGATTTTCGAGCGCTGCCGTAACGGTTTTTGAAAATCCATCACGATCAACGGCAAGCGCACTTCCTGCTGGTACCTTATTAGCATCTGCAGCCTTCATAATTAAGGACTTTGCCAATCGCATTTCAGTATGGAGAAGGCCTACAGCATTTGTTGAGGAATCATCAGAACGAAATGAGTTTGAACATACTAGTTCGGCAAGCTGGCCGGTTTTATGGGCCTCAGATTTTTTTTGGGGCCGCATTTCATGTAAGATAACGGGAATTCCTGATTGAGCGATTTGCCAGCTTGCTTCACATCCAGCAAGACCGCCGCCGATGATATGAATTGGAGTGCTGAGTTTATTGAACATAATTTACTTTTAGCGGAAGCTGTCTTATCTGAAAAGTATAGATTTTTGTTTTTGTAATTTGTGAGAATATATGTATTTGATTTTTTGAATATATTTGTTTGCTTTTTTTCTTTAATTAATGGTATAGAAAACGCCGCTTGTATAGGGTTAGTGGTTTGTAGTTTGAGCGGATGTGGCGAAATTGGTAGACGCACCAGATTTAGGTTCTGGCGGGAGACCGTGGGGGTTCGAGTCCCTCCATCCGCACCAGAGGAATTCTTTAAGCACTATGAACATCTATGTGTCTGGAATTCCGCTTCATGGTGATTTAACACTTAAGTGTTAGAATGTAGTTATTATCAGAGTGGGGTCATCCCTCTTTTAAGAAAATGAAGGTTGTTGAATGCAGGTTACCGAGACGCTTAATGAAGGACTGAAGCGCGAAATTAAGATCGTGGTTCCAGCGAGAAATTTAGAAGAGAAATTGAATGAACGGTTGGATAATACCAAGGATAAAATCAAACTTAATGGTTTCCGTCCCGGTAAGGTACCAGCTGGATACTTACGAAAGATGTACGGCAAGTCTTTTATGGCGGAAATTCTCAATGAGATTGTCAGCGATGCGTCTCGTTCTATTTTAGCTGAGCGTGGTGAGCGTTCGGCTATGCAGCCAAAAATTGATGTAGAAGAAGATAAAAAGATTCTAGATGGCAAAGCCGATTTTATTTTTAGTTTAAAATATGAAGTTTTGCCAAAATTTGAAATTAAGGACTTTGAACATATTGAAATTATCCGTGAAATTGCGGTTATTCCTGAACAAGAGATTGATGATCAAGTAAAGCGTGTACTTTCCTCTGCGTGTAACTATTCTTTAAAAGATGGTCCTTCTGAGGAAGGTGATCGTGTTACGATAGACTATATTGGTAAACTTGAGGGTGTTCCATTTGAGGGTGGAGCAGAGAGTGATGCACAATTGATTCTGGGGTCAAAGCAATTTATTCCCGGTTTTGAAGAGCAATTAGTTGGTGTAAAAGCAGGGGATATGAAAACAATTTCTGTTAAGTTTCCTGACAATTACAGTGCGGTTCATTTGGCTGGTAAGAATGCAGAATTTGATATCACCGTTAAAGCCGTCTGCAAATCGGACGAGCTAAAAATTGATGATGAAGCAGCACAAAAAGTTGGTTTGGAGTCTTTAGAGCGTTTGCGTGAAGTTGTTCGTGGACAGATTGAAAGCCAATATGGTTCAATGACACGTCAAAAAATTAAGCGTCAAATTCTTGATGCTTTAGATGCTGATTATAATTTTGAGATTCCTGAAGGACTTTTAGAAATTGAATTTAATAATATATGGGCTCAGGTTAATGATGATTTAAAAAAGGCTGGGCGTAGTTTCGAAGATGAAGGCGTTACAGAGGAACAGGCACGGGAAGAATATCGTGTGCTTGCACAGCGCCGTGTTCGTCTTGGTTTGGTACTTTCTGAAATTGGAATGAATATTGGTGTTAAAGTAAGTGAAGATGAGTTAAAAGCAGCAGTTTTTGATCAAGTTCGCCAGTATCCTGGACAAGAGAAAGAAATTATGGACTTTTTCCGTAATACTCCGGAAGCTGTTGCAAATCTACGTGCTCCGATTTTTGAAGAAAAAGTTATTGATCATTTGTTGGCACGGATAAAAGTCACAGATAAAGAAGTGACAGTTGAAGAGCTTATGAAAGAATATGATGAAACAGATTTAACGGAAAAAAAACCGCTAAAGAAAAAAACTGCAGAGAAAGTTTCAACTAAGAAAAAGGCACCTAAAAAAAGTTAATATTTATACAAATAGAACAAGCCCGATGAAGTCGGGCTTTTTTATAAGATTTGTATTCTAGGCTTGCACGTAGAGTGGTTTTAGATTAGCCATCAGGTATATTTTTTTATATTGATAGTGGATTGACAATGGAAATCGTTGATACGCGTACTCCTAATTCTAAGCGTTTTATTTCTGGAGTTACAGGTGATTGGGAAGTCATCATTGGCATGGAAGTCCATGCGCAAATTATATCAAATTCAAAACTTTTTTCAGGTGCATCAACCAAATTTGGTGCGGAGCCGAATAATCACGTGTCACTTATTGATGCTGCTATGCCTGGCATGTTGCCTGTTCTTAATCAAGAATGTGTTCGTCAAGCAGTTCGAACTGGTTTGGGATTAAAGGCGCGTATTAATCTGAGATCTGTTTTTGATCGGAAGAATTATTTTTATCCAGATTTACCGCAAGGATATCAAATTTCTCAATTTCGTTATCCGATTGTCGGAGAGGGGAAGATTATCATATCTATTGGTCCGGATTCAAATGGTCAGTTTGAGGATATTGAAGTTGGGATTGAGAGATTACACCTTGAGCAGGATGCTGGAAAATCTATGCATGATCAGCATCCAACAATGTCTTTTGTGGATCTTAACCGTTCTGGTGTCGCTCTTATGGAAATTGTTTCTAAACCAGATATGCGCTCGGCAGATGAAGCTAAAGCCTATATGACAAAATTGCGTACGATTGTTCGTTATTTGGGAACTTGCGATGGCAATATGGATGAAGGTTCCATGCGTGCGGATGTTAACGTATCAGTTCGTCGCCCTGGTGAGAGTTTTGGAACACGTTGTGAAATAAAAAATGTTAATTCTATTCGATTTATTGGCCAAGCGATTGAATATGAGGCGCGCCGTCAAATTGCGATTTTAGAAGATGGTGGTGTTATAGATCAAGAAACTCGGCTGTTTGATGCTGCGAAAGGGGAAACACGATCTATGCGCTCAAAGGAAGAAGCGCATGATTATCGTTATTTTCCTGATCCTGATCTTTTGCCATTGGAATTTGATCAAGCATTTGTGGATGCTTTGGCAGCTGAATTGCCTGAATTGCCTGATGATATAAAAATACGTTTTATCAACGAGATGGGGTTGACAGCATATGATGCTTCCATTCTTGTAACAGAAAAAGCCATTGCTAATTATTTTGAAAAAGTAGCACATGGGCGTGATGGAAAAACTGTTGCCAATTGGGTAATTAATGATCTTTTGGGTGCTTTAAATAAAGATAATCGTGAAATTGAAGAGACACCAGTCTCACCGGATCAGTTGGGAAGCATTATTGATCTTATTAAGGAAGGGACTATTTCTGGAAAAATTGCCAAAGATCTTTTTGAAATTATTTGGCATGAAGGTGGGGATCCGCGTCAGATTGTAGAAGAACGCAATATGAAACAGGTAACAGATACAAAGGCTATAGAGAGAGCTGTTGATGAAATTATGGCCAATAATTCTGATAAAGTTGCGCAAGCAAAACAAAAACCTGCTTTAGCGGGTTGGTTTGTTGGGCAGGTCATGAAAACAACAGGTGGTAAGGCAAATCCTCAAACTGTTAATGAATTGGTTAAACTGAAACTTGGTATAGATTAATATTATGGGGTGGAGAAAAATCCGTAAATATGATATTTTCTTGGAGTTTAGGAATACGAATTCGAAATTTTTATACCAAATGAAATCCTGATAAAGTTTACAGGTGATCTTTATCTCTAGTAATTTCAAGCATCATAACAGGTTTATTCCAACGATTAATTTTGTAGGTATACCGAGAAATGGAATAAAGAATGGCGAGTTTTTTTAAGCAAGTTTTTACGTGGTGGAGTGGAAATACCGTCAATACGCGCTTTTTTACGTGGTGCAAAGGCAAGCGCGTAGGAGAGGACCAGTTTGGGAATATTTATTATGAAGGTGGCTATCATAAAGATGGTTATCAGCGCCGTTGGGTTATTTATAAAGATTATTCTGAAGCGTCTACTATTCCACCAGGTTGGCATGGCTGGATTCATCATCGCTGTGATATTCCACCTACGCAGGAGAATTATCAGCCATATGAATGGGAAAAGCCCCATGTTGCGAACATGACAGGGACAAGTGCAGCTTATCGACCAAAGGGTTCGATCTTTCATAAAGATGAGCGTTCTTCTACACATGAAGACTATGATGCATGGTCGCCTAAAAAATGAAGTGTTTTAGTGCGTGAGTGTGTTTTTTTCTTATTTCCACTCTTTTTAGTTAGAATTGTTTTTTATATGCGATTGATTTGAGATTATGATTTTTTTTTTACTGCCAAGGTTAAGGCATATTTTTTGCGCTTGTTTTATGGGAATTGTAGGTACTTTATCTTCAATGGATGGAGTGCAGGCTGAACGTGTTAGCAATGGAATTGCTGTTTTTGCAGGTCTTGATAAAATTACTGGTCGGACTACACGTTTTGAAGTTTCTCTTGGTGAAGTTTATCAATACGGTGCTTTGCAGGTGACACCACGAGTATGCTATACGAGTTCTAAGGATGAGCCAACTCGTACAACTGGTTTTGTTGAAGTGAACGAGGTAACATTAGATAAAAAGGTACGGCGTATTTTTACAGGATGGATGTTTGCAGATAGTCCTGGCTTGAATGCTGTAGAACATCCTATTTATGACGTATGGTTAAAAGATTGTAAGCAGAGTTCTCAAAATCTGCTTCTTCAATGATTTTTATATAAAACTGTATATTGAAATCAGCTTATTATTCTTTATAATTCTTTTATGAAAATATCTTTTTAAATTACAGCAGTAAAAGGTTAAATCAAAGATTTAGTGATATTTTTATTTTCTCGTTTCTAGGCAGTTTCTCTACTTGATAGTTATGATGATTTTTGTGAAGAGGCTAACTATAAGATTGCAAAACTGTCAGACTTCATTTTTGTAAAGAAAAAAGATAAATGAGATAATGAGCTTTGTCTTAATAATGGTTTTATCTTTTTATTTTGATTGCTCTGTAAGTTAAAGAGTTTAATAATCAATCTTATGTTATTTGTCTAGGAGGAGTTTCATCTAATTTAACAATCTTAGTTTAAGTTTTATATGGTGCAAAAATTTTGTGAATGATATTTTTTATATCCATTTTTTTGAAAATCTTTTGGATAGGACATAAAAATCTTTCCATATAAAGATATTTGGCTTTATGAGTAAAAATCGGAAAATTGTAAATTAAAAGGTTTGGTGTTTCATTATCAAAATTGATATATTTATTTTGTGTATTTTGTGCAAAAAAACTATCAATTTTGTAAAGAGTACGAGATTTTATACAATGAAAGATGCTGACCGCCAATTTAATAATGCTTTTTTGCTACCAAAACAGCCTCGGGAATCATTTTTGAATATTCCATTGACTATAGTTATTTTGATAGCACTTTGTTTTTGTATTTATTGCGTTACCCAGTATTTTTTTTCTGATGAGCTTTATATTGAAAGCCTTGAATTTTTTTCATTTACACCAGTATTATTCAAGGCTGCACCTTTAGCATTTGCTCATACTATTATGAGTTATTCATTCATGCATGGGAGTTTTGAACATACTACTATTAATATGGCTTGGCTTTTAGTTTTTGGGTCTCCTTTGGTAAGACATTTTGGCAGTTTACGTTTTTTAGTTTTTTGGGTCTTAACAGCAGCTATTTCTGCGTTGACTTATTTTGCATTTCATCAAAATAGTATAGCATCGCTTGTTGGGGCTTCGGGTGCAGTTTCTGGAATGATGGGTGCTATTGCACGTTACGGTTTTTCTCCTGTTTATTTTGGTATCAGTACGCAAAATGGGAGGTTTTTTGGGCCTTTGTGGTCGATTAAAAAAACACTTTGTTCCAAGACGGTCCTTGTTTATGTTGGTGTATGGCTGATAATTAATTTCATTATAGGTATTTCTTCCTCTTTGTTTGAAAGAGACGATATTTCAATTGCATGGGAGGCCCACATTGGTGGGCTTGTTTCGGGTTTTTTGTTGGTTGGTATTTTTGACGTTTCGCCCGGTAAAGTAAAGATTATCCTCTAAGATATTTATGAGCTGCATAGAGCGCTATTGTTGCTGCGTTTGAAACGTTTAACGATTTAATATTTCCAGGCATATCAAGGCGTGTTAATGCACAAACGTTTTCACGTGTTTTTTTGCGTAAGCCTTTACCTTCTGCTCCTAGAACAAGAGCAATTTTTTCTCCTGTTAATGTTGTTTCGAGAGGATGATTGCCTTCTGAATCAAGTCCAAAACTGATAAAGCCTGCTTTATGGAGTTCTTGGAGTGTTTCTGCGAGGTTTTGTACGGTGATATAATGAATCATTTCCAACGCTCCGGATGCGGCTTTAGCAAGAACACCGCTTTCTTGGGGGGAGTGGCGATAAGTTGTAATAAGTGCCTCAGCTTTAAATGCGACTGCAGAGCGCATAATAGCGCCGACATTATGTGGATCAGTAATTTGATCCATTACAATGACAAGATCAGTATTTGTTAGTTCGGATAATTGACACGGCTTGAGAGGTTCAGTTTCCAAAACAATACCTTGATGAACTGCATCATTTCCAACGAACGAATCAAGTTGTTTGGGTAAGCATAATGTGATGGGACAAGGTAAATCTGATTCGGGTATATTTAATCGTTTTAAG